>NZ_CP004372.1:2140054-2847581 GCF_000590925.1 Roseibacterium elongatum DSM 19469
GGCGATCATGACCACGCTCGACGGCTATCCGATGGCGGTGCAGGGCCAGGCGGCCAATGCGCTGGCCATTTCCGGTGTCGCGTCCTTCGTGGGGGCCACCATCGCGGTCATCGGTCTGTCGCTGTTTGCGCCGGTGCTGGCGCGCGCGGCAATCCATTTCGGCCCTGCGGATTACTTCGCGCTCTACATCCTCGCCTTCGCCACCATTGGCGGGATCGCCGGGGTCGATCCGCGCAAGACCCTTCTGTCCGCGCTGATCGGCCTGATGCTGGCGACCGTGGGTCTCGACCCGATCTCGGGCGTGCCGCGCTACACCTTCGACAGTTTCCACCTTTATGACGGGATCGAGCCGATCGTGGCCCTTGTCGGCCTGTTCGCGATCTCGGAAATCCTGATGCTGTTGGAAAAGCATCTCAAGGACCGGCCCAAGGCCATCCCGGTGGGCAGCTGGCTGCCGCAATGGGGCGCGATCTGGCGCACCCGCTGGGCGATGCTGCGCGGGTCCGGCGTCGGGTTTGTCGCCGGCGTTCTGCCGGGGGCGGGGGCCTCGCTCGGGTCCTTCATGTCCTATGTCGCCGAGAAGCAGACCTCGAACAAGAACGGCACCTTCGGCAAGGGCGATCCGCGCGGGGTGGCGGCGCCGGAGTCGGGCAACAACGCGGCCTCGGGCGGCGCCCTGATCCCGATGCTCAGCCTTGGCGTTCCCGGCTCGGGCACGACCGCCCGTGCTGTTGGCGATGCTCATTTCGCTTAACGTGCAACCGGGGCCGTTGCTGTTCGAACGGCAGGCCGATCTGGTCTGGGGTCTGGTCGCCTCGCTCTATATGGCCAACATCGCGCTGCTGATCCTGAACCTGCCGATGATCGGTATCTTCACCCGGCTGATGATGACGCCGACCTGGGCCTTGATGCCGATCGTGGCGGCGGTCACCTTCGTCGGGGTCTACGGCATCTCGAACTCGGTCTTCGATCTTGAGATGATGGTGTTTTTCGGGGTCATAGGCTACATCCTGCGCAAGATGGACGTCAGCCTCGTGCCCCTGGTTCTCGGGCTGCTGCTGGGTGGCGACATGGAGCGGAACCTGCGCCGGGCGATGTCGATTTCCGATGGCGATTGGAGCATCCTGATCGCCAGCCCGATCTCGATCACGCTATATGTGATGACGGTGTTCTTCCTCGGGCTTTCGGTCTGGCTGACGATGCGCGACCACAAGCAGGCGCAATCGCGCACCATGGAAGGGTGACGCAAGGGCGGGCGTGTCCATGGCCTATGACCTGACCTCGCTGGCCCTGTTTCGCAGCCTCGCGCAGGAGGGCAGCATCGCTGCAGCCGCGGCCAAGCTGGGCCTTGCCGCCTCCGCCGCCAGCCGCCGCCTCTCGGATCTGGAAAAACAGGCCGGTGTGGCGTTGATCCGGCGGCATCGGCGCGGCGTGACCCTGACCGAGGCCGGGCGGCTGATGCTCAGGCATGCCGAGGTGCTGGCCGGGCAGGTCGCGCGGCTGCAATCCGAGCTGGAGGACCACGCCGCCGGCCATCGCGGCGCGATCCGCATGGCGGCCAATACCTCGGCCATCACGCAGTTCCTGCCCGAAGACCTGGCCGAGTTCCTTGTGTCCAATCCGGGCATCAGCCTTCAGATGGCCGAAATGGAAAGCGTCGAGATCATCCAGGCGGTGCGCAGCGGCGCGGTGGACCTGGGGATATTCTCGGCCTTCACCCAGGCGGCGGGGCTGCATGTGCTGCCCTATCGCCGCGACACGCTGGTGGTCTGCGCCCCGGCCGATCATCCGCTGAGCGCGCGGCGCACGCTGCGCCTGCGCGATCTCGACGGACACAGCGTGGTGGCCCTTCAGCGCAACAGTTCCCTGCAGGCCCATGTCGACAAACGCGCCGAGGATCTGGGCATCACCATCCGCACCACGGTCGAAGTCAAAAGCTTCGATGGCGTGCGGCGCATGGTGCAGGCGCGGCTTGGCATCGCGATCCTGCCCTTCGGCGCCGTCGAGGCCTATCTTGGGGATGGCAGCATCGTGATGATCCCCATCGACGAGCCCTGGGCGACGCGCGACCTGATGATCGCCTTGCCCGGTTCCGACGACCTGTCGCCGCAGGTCGCGGCCTTGGTTCGGATATTGCAGGGGCAGGGCGATCAGGCGCGCCAGTAGCCTTGCATCAGGACCTTGGCCCAATCCGGTTCCCTGAGTGGCCCGCGCGGCGCAAAGCCCGACATGACCGGCTTGATGTCCAGCACCGGCGTGCCGTCGATGGCATCAAGACCGGCAAGGTGCAGCGCCAGCCCATCGACCCCCAGCACCCGGCAGGCCGTGACACCGATGCGGTTCGGGCGGTTTTTTCCACGCTGCGCAAAGATTCCGACCCGTGGCCAGTCCGGGTTGCCGCGCGGATGCCGCGCGCCGGTTTCGATCTGCGCCGGCGTCACGCGGTCGAACAGAAAAACGATCTCGGCATGGGAAAAGCGGTCGAGGCCCATCAGCGCCTCGGGCGTGAACCGGGCTGGGTCAAGCTCGATCCGGGCCGCGATGCTGTCCCAGTCGTCATCGACCGGCGCGGCCCGGTTCGAGACGACCCGCCCGATGGGGTGCAGGGTAACGCCCTGCGCCATGTCAGAGCATCCCTTCCTCGGCCAGAACCTTTCGGGCGACACGGAAACATTCATGCGCCTGCGGCACGCCGCAATAGATCGCGACGACATGCACGGCGGCGCGGATCTGGTCGCGGGTGACGCCATTGCGGATCGCGCCGCGGCAATGGATTTCCCATTCGTGCATCTTCCCCAGCGCGCCCAGCATGGACAGGTTCATCAGGCTACGGGTCTTGGCGTCGATGGCGTCATCGCCCCAGCCAAAGCCCCAGGCCCAGGCGGTCATCGCCTCTTGAAAGCCTTGGGTCAGGTCGTCGGCGCTCTCGAAGCTTTTGGCGACATAATCTTCGCCAAGCGTGGCCTTGCGCCGTTCCATCCCCTTTTCGAACAGATCCTCGTCGAACGTGCCCATCTGTGTCCTCCCTCATTCCATCTGATCCCCGAGTGTGGTCTGCGCGGTGTCGGCGATCAACCGTCCTCGCCCAGGGTCAAGGCGACGCGGTCGCCGGCGAACCATGTGCGCCCGTATTCGACCGGGCGGCCCGCGGCATCCACATTCACACCGACGGTGCGCAAGATCGCCGCGCCACCGGGCAGATGCAGATGCGTGGCAAGGGTGGGCGATGCCGTCTTGGCCGTGATCGTCGTTCGGGCTCGGGTGTAATCGTCAAGGCCATTGGCCTTGAACGCCTGGGTCACCGATTGCGTGGCCTGCAGCGCGCGCAGCATCTGCGGGAACCGCGCCGCCGGAAAGACCGAACGAAACAGCGCGATGGGTGCGCCGTCTGACAGGCTGAGCCCCTCGTAGACATGCACCTCGGCCCCGTCATCAAGCGAAAGGGCCTCGGCCTCGTCCGGGCCGGCGGCGCGCGTTTCCAGATGCAGGATGCGTTTTTCGGGCACGCGGCCGGCGGCGGTCAGGTTCTGGTGGAACCGGACGCGGCGGCCAATGGGGTAGGGCGTCGGGCGATGGCGCACGAACACGCCCGCGCCGCGCCGGGCATGGATCGTGCCGGTCTCGGCCAGATCGGCAAGGGCACGGCGCACTGTGTGCCGGTTCACGCCGAAGCGTTCGGCCAATTTCGCCTCGGTCGGCAGCTTGTCGCCCGGGGCGTAGTGCCCATCGGCGATTTCTTCCGACAACCGGTCGCGGATCGCGGTCCAAAGGGGGGAGCGTCCCATTCTGTCACCAAATCTTCATGTCACGTGGGCTTGTGCCGCCTCGGGTGGCCTCGTATGATTTGTATAGTTGTATAGAAAAATGGACAACTCGAAAATATGTCGATCTCTTCCCCCGAGGTATCGGACGCGGCGGCGATGGCGGCCCGGAAACTGCGCCTGTCGACGCTGGCCAAGGCGCCGTCGGAGCGCCTGTGCGCGCTGTGGGCGGCGTACCGGGCGGACCCGCCCGCGCATGAGGTGCTGCGCCCCCCCGAGGTCGGCACGGTCATGCTGCGCGGTCGCGCCGGTGCGACTGGTGCGCCGTTCAACCTGGGCGAAATGACCGTGACGCGCTGTTCCGTCCGTCTGACGGGCGGTGCCGTGGGGCACGGCCATGTGCAGGGCCGCGATCGTGACGCGGCGCTGGCGGCCGCGCTGATCGACGCCTTGTCCGAGGCCGGCGAGGCCAAGGCGATCGAGACCGCCATTCTGGCGCCCCTGCGCGACGAGGCGGTGGCGTCCAAGGCCGCGCGCGCGGCCAAGGCGGCGGCCACCAGGGTCGAGTTCTTCACCATGGTCCGGGGAGAGAATTGATGCAGGCCCAGTTTCTTGACGGCGGCTTTGCCGATCCGCCGCGCGACGCCGCACATGCCTTTCGCGCGGCCCTGTCGGCGCTGTCGCGTCCCGGGCGGATCGAGACCATGGCCGGGGCGATGCCCCCCGCGCCGGCCTCGCCCGCGGCGGGCGCGCTGCTGCTGACGCTTTGCGACAGCACGACGGGCCTCTATCTGGCCCCGTCCCATGACACCGAGGCGCTGCGCGGCTGGATCACCTTTCACACCGCCGCGCCTGTCGTCGGGCCCGAGCACGCGGCCTTTGCCTTGGGCACGTGGTCGGGTTTGCAGCCTGTGACGCGGTTCCGGATCGGCACGCCGGAATACCCCGACCGCGCGGCGACCCTGATCGTCGAGCTGGACGCGCTGGACAATGCGGGCGCGACCCTGACCGGCCCCGGCATCGAGGACAGCGCGCGCCTGTCGGTGCCTGACGTCGCGGCCTTTCAGGCCAACCGCCGGCAGTTCCCGCTGGGGTTCGATACCTACTTTACCTGCGGCGACCGCGTGGCCGGTTTGCCGCGCTCCACCCGCCTAGAGGAGGGCTGATCCATGTATGTGGCCGTAAAGGGCGGCGAGCGCGCGATCGACAATGCCCATGCCTGGCTGGCCGAGGAACGGCGCGGCGACACCGATGTGGCCGAGTTGAGCCTGGCGCAGATCCGCGAACAGCTCAGCCTTGCCGTGAACAGGGTGATGGCCGAGGGCTCGCTTTACGACCCCGATCTCGCCGCGCTGGCGATCAAGCAGGCGCGCGGCGACCTGATCGAGGCGGTGTTCCTGATCCGCGCCTATCGCACCACCCTGCCGCGTTTCGGCGCGACCCATCCCGTTGACACGGGCGCGATGGCCTGCGACCGGCGCATCAGCGCGACCTTCAAGGATCTGCCGGGCGGGCAGGTGCTGGGCCCGACCTTCGACTACACGCATCGGCTTCTGGATTTCGCCCTGGCGGCCGAAGGGCTGCAGCCGCCCGCGGCACGTGAGGGGACGGCGGCGCAGGACCCGCTGCCGCATGTCACCGACTTTCTCGCGCGCGAGGACCTGATCCAGCCTGAACCCGAGGGTGCCGAGACCCCGCGCGACCTGACGCGCGAGCCTTTGGAGTTACCCGCCGACCGCCCCCTGCGCCTGCAAGCCCTGACCCGTGGCGACGAGGGATTCGTGTTGTCCATGGCCTATTCCACGCAGCGCGGCTATGGCCGAAACCATCCGTTCGTGGGCGAGTTGCGCATCGGCACCGTGCCGGTCGAGATGGAGATCCCCGAGCTGGGCTTTTCCATCGAGCTGGGAGACGTCGTGCTGACCGAATGCGAGACGGTAAACCAGTTCACCGGGTCCAGGACCGAACCGCCGCAATTCACGCGCGGCTACGGCCTCGTCTTCGGGCAGACCGAGCGCAAGGCGATTTCCATGGCGCTGGTGGATCGTGCCCTGCGGTGGGAGGAATTGGGCGAGGACTATGTCGGCGCGCCCGCACAGGATGCGGAGTTCGTTCTCTACCATGCCGATAATGTGCAGGCGACGGGGTTCCTGGAACACATCAAGCTGCCGCATTACGTCGATTTCCAGTCCGAACTGGAGTTGATCCGTCGGCTGCGGGCCGAGGCAATGCAGGCCGACGCGCAAGAGGCGGCGGAATGATCGGCGCTGATCCTCACCGTGATTTGGGCACGCCGCGTCGGGGGTCGGATCGGGGGATCCGGCCGGGGCGGGGGTGTTTGCGAAGCCCTTGGTTCGGGGCGTCGCGGTCCCGGATCAGTACGGTATACACTGCCGCGCCGATGATCGCGGCCACCACGGCGACGAGACCGCCAAAACCCCCAAAGCACCCATTCCATCGCCAATGCCCTCCGAGGCTCTCATGTCTGACTACAACTTCGCCTATCTCGACGAACAAACCAAGCGCATGATCCGCCGCGCGATCCTGAAAGGGGTCGCCGTGCCGGGCTATCAGGTGCCCTTCGCCAGCCGTGAAATGCCCATGCCATACGGCTGGGGGACGGGGGGCGGTTCAGGTCAGCGCGGCCTGCCTCACGCCGGATGACAGGCTCAAGGTGATCGACCAGGGGGCCGATGACACCACCAACGCCGTCTCGATCCGCAAGTTCTTTGAAAAGACCGCCCGGGTGGCCACGACCGAACACACGGCCGAGGCCACCGTGATCCAGACCCGCCACCGCATCCCCGAAACGCCACTGACCGAGGATCAGATCCTCGTCTATCAGGTGCCGATCCCCGAGCCGCTGCGGTTTCTCGAACCCTCCGAGGTCGAGACGCGCAAGATGCACGCGCTTGAGGATTACGGGCTGATGCATGTGAAGCTCTACGAGGATATCAGCCGCCACGGCGAGATCGCGACCGCCTATGCCTACCCGGTCACGGTCGAGGGGCGTTACGTGATGGACCCATCCCCGATCCCGAAATTCGACAACCCCAAGCTGGAAAGCGCGGCACTACAGCTTTTCGGTGCGGGGCGGGAACAGCGCATCTACGCCGTGCCGCCCTACACCAAGGTCGTCAGCCTTGATTTCGAGGATTACCCCTTCGATCCGTCCAAGGCGCCGCATGCCTGCGCGCTTTGCGGGGCCGAGGACAGTTATCTGGACGAGGTCATCACCGACGATCGGGGCAGTCGCATGTTCGTGTGTTCCGACACCGATTTCTGCGCCTCGCGGCGTGCGGAGGGGCATGTGGGCAAACTGGGCGAGGCGGTGCCCGCATGAGCGAGACCGTCTGGATCCATGGCACCGGCCTGAACGGGCTGCGCTGGGGGCCGCAGGCCGAGACGGGTCTTTGGCCCGATTTGCCCGGCCATGGGGCCGCGCCGCGCGCCGGTGACACGGTCGCGGCCTATGCCAAGGCACTGGTGCCGGGCCTGCCGCCGCGCTTTGCCATCGTCGGCCATTCGCTGGGGGGCATGGTGGCCATGGCGCTGGCGGCAAGGGCCCCCGACCGCTGCCGCGCCTTGATCCTGATCGACGTGCCGCTGTCGCTGCCCGACTGGATGCCGAAACGTCTGGGTGTCTGGACCGCGCCCGTGTTTTCGCGGTTTCCCGGCCCGCGCGGCTTTGCCCGGATGATGGCGCGGCGCACTGAAAACGTCACGGCTCGCCCCGCGATCCGTGACCGGATCGAGGCAATGGACCGTGGCGGTTTTCAGGATGCGATGGTGGCCACCGCGCGCTTTGACGGTCGCCCGTTATTGCCCAAGCTGACCATGCCGGTCCTGTCCCTGCTGGGGCGCGACAGCATGCTGACCGGGCAGATGGAGCGGCATGCCTATGCCGCCCTGCCCAAGGCCGAACTGGTCGAGATCGAGGCCGGCCACATGCTGCCCTTCGATGCGGCCGAGACGATCGACCCGATGATGACCCGTTTTCTGGAGATGCACCGATGACGCCGCTTTTGTCCGTTCAGGACCTGACGAAACGCTATGGCGCACGGATCGGGTGCGCCGATGTCGGTTTCGACCTGTACTCCGGCGAGGTGCTGGGGATCGTCGGTGAAAGCGGATCAGGCAAATCCACGCTGCTCAATTGCCTTGCCGGGCATCTGGCGCCGGACGCGGGGCGGGTGGTCTTCGACACCCGCGCCGACGGGCCGCGCGATGTCTTGCGGATGTCGGAACCCGAACGCCGCATGCTGGGCCGCACCGATTGGGCCTTTGTCCACCAGAACCCGCGCGACGGGTTGCGCATGCGGATCAGCGCGGGCGGCAATGTGGGCGAACGCGTGATGGCCGTGGGGGCGCGGCACTACGGCGATATCCGCGATCAGGCACTGGATTGGCTGGGCCGGGTCGAGATCGCGGGCGAGCGGATCGACGACCGTCCCTCGGCCTTTTCGGGCGGGATGCAGCAACGCCTACAAATCGCGCGCAACCTCGTGACCGGGCCCCGGCTGGTGTTCATGGACGAACCGACCGGGGGCCTTGATGTGAGCGTGCAGGCCCGGCTGTTGGACCTGATCCGCGGGCTTGTGCGGCGCATGGGTCTTTCCGCCATCGTGGTGACGCATGATCTGGCTGTCGTACGCCTGTTGGCGGATCGGCTTATGGTGATGAAGGACGGCCATGTGATCGAGACCGGTCTGACCGATCAGGTGCTCGACGATCCGCAGGCCGCCTATACGCAGCTGCTCGTCAGCTCGGTTCTGCACGTCTGAGGAGGCCCCCGATGATCAAGGTCGAAAATCTCGCTAAGAATTTCACGCTCCACAATCAGGGCGGCGCCGTCATCCCGGTGATCGAGGGGGCGGGGTTTTCGGTCGCCCCCGGTGAATGCGTGGCGCTAACCGGCGAAAGCGGGGCGGGCAAATCCACCGTGATGCGCATTCTCTACGGCAACTACACGGCGCAGGGCGGGTCGGTGCGGATCGATGGCATCGACATCACCCGCGCTGCGCCGCGCGAGATCCTGGCGCTGCGGCGCGAGACGCTGGGCTATGTCAGCCAGTTCCTGCGCGTCCTACCGCGTGTGCCCACGCTGGAGGTGGTGGCCGAGCCGCTGCTGGCGCTGGGGCGCAGCGAAGACGCGGCGCTCGACCGCGCCCGCGATCTGCTGACGCGGCTGCGCATCCCCGAACGGCTGTGGTCGCTGTCGCCCACGACCTTTTCGGGCGGGGAACAGCAGCGCGTGAACATCGCGCGCGGCTTTGCCCATGGCTACCCGGCCCTGCTGCTGGACGAACCCACCGCCAGCCTGGACGCCACCAACCGCGAGACGGTCCTGTCCCTGATCGAAGAGGCCAAGGCTGGTGGCGCGGCCATCGTCGGCATCTTTCACGATCTCGAGGCGCGCGCCCGTGTCGCCGATCGCGAGATCGACGTGTCGGCCTTTACCCCGAGGGCGGCGTGATGGCGGGGCGGTTCATCGCCGTGGTCGGGCCGTCAGGCGTCGGCAAGGACAGCGTGATGGAGGCGCTCTGCGCCGCGCGCCCCGATCTTTATCGCGCGCGCCGCGTCATCACCCGACCCGAAGCGGTGGGCGGCGAGGCGTTCGACGGGATCAGCCCGGCCCTGTTCGCGGCGCGGGCCGCTGGCGGGGATTTCGCGCTGCACTGGCAGGCGCATGGGCTGAGCTACGGCATCCCGCGCGAGGTGCAGACCGTGTTACGCGGCGGTCGGGATGTGTTGGCCAACCTCTCGCGCGGAGTCCTGGGCAAGGCAGGCCGCGCGTTCGACGATGTCCACGTGCTGCATATCACCGCGACCCCCGAGGCGTTGAAGCGCCGTCTGGCCGGGCGCGCCCGCGAAAGCGCGGCAGACATCGCCCGACGCCTGTCGCGGCCAGCGCCCGAGATGCCCACCGACCTGACGGTCACCGAGATCGACAACTCCGGCCCGCTTTCGGAGGCCGTGGCGCAGGCCATGGCCGCGCTCTACCCTGCGAGGGTATAGCGGTGGAGCAGATGAAACATGCCCTCGGCGTCCTCGCCCATCAGGCACAGGCTGTCCAGAACGAAAGGGGCGGTCAGCACCGGCGCGAAATGCGTGGCCAGGGCGGCGCGCGTGACCTCGGCCTGCGCGCTGGGCAGTTTGCCGGTCAGCGTCAGGTGAAAGCGGAACGCGTCCATCACGTAAGGATAGCCCCAGCGCCTGAGGTAATGCTCCTGCCGGTCGGACAGGCCCGGTTTGCGGCGCTTGGCCAACTCGGCCTCGGATGCCGGTGCACGGAACCCGTCCAGCGCCTCGACGGTCGCGGACGCCAGGGCCGACAGCGCCGGATCGGGCGTTGCGGGCACAATGGCGATGAACGAGCCCAGGCGACGCAGCTCCAGCCGGTCGATCACCACGGGGGACCGCGTGGCGCAAAAGGCGCGCGCGGCGGCGTCGAGCGCATCGGCCTCGTCGGGATGGGTCAGGCGGAAGGGCGGCTTGATCGTGCCGTGAAACCCGTATTTGCGCGGCGTGGCCGTCAGGGCGGCCGCTGTGGCGGTCAGACCCGCAACCTCGGGCTGCGCGAGGCTGGTGCCCGTCACGCTGTCCCAGCCCAGCCATTGGGCGCCGGCGCGATAGAGCGGCCCCTCGGGGACCGCGTAGATGCCGTATCGCTTGAACCTATCCATATTCCCTGCTCCGGTTGATGCACACATGCCCAAGGACCACGCCCTGATGCCCGACACGCTGACGCTTGCCAATGCCCGCCTGATCCTGCCCTCGGGGGCGGTGACGGGGGCGATCACCCTGCGCGGCGGCGAAATTGTCGAGATCGCGACCGGGCCGCGTGTGCCGCCGGGTGCGGTGGATTGCGCGGGCGATTACGTGGCCCCCGGCCTTATCGAGCTGCATACGGACAACCTTGAACGTCACATCCGCCCGCGCCCCTCGGCGCATTGGCCGCATGACGCGGCGATCGTGGCCCATGACGCGGAACTGGCGGCCTGCGGCATCACCACGGTGTTCGACGCGATCCGCGTGGGGTCGATCGAGGGGAAGGGCGGAATCGGCTGGTCGCGCTATGCCCGCGACCTGGCGCACGAACTGCTCGAGATGCGCGCGGCCGCGGCGCTGAAGATCAGCCACCATATCCACCTGCGGGCCGAGATCTGTTCCGAAACCCTGATCGAGGAACTGGCGCAGTTTTCGCCCGAGGATCGCGTCGGTATCCTGAGCCTGATGGATCACACGCCGGGGCAGCGCCAATTCGCCGATATCGACCAGTACCGCACCTACATGAAGGGCAAGCATGGCCTGAGCGAAGAGGTGTTCATGGACCATGTGGCGACCCGCAAGGCCCTCGGCGATCGGGTGCGCGACGCGCATGAGGCCGCGGCTGTGGAGGCCGCACAGCGCCTGGGCGCGGTGCTGGCCAGCCATGACGACACCACGTTGAGCCATGTCGTGCGCTCGGCCGGGCACGGGATTGCACTGGCCGAGTTCCCCACCACCAAGGAGGCGGCGCGCGCCTGCCATCAGCACAAGATCAAGGTCATGATGGGGGCGCCCAACCTGATCCGGGGCGGGTCGCATTCGGGCAATGTGGCGGCGCGGGACCTGGCCGAGGCCGACCTTCTGGATATCCTGTCGTCGGATTATGTGCCCGCGGCGCTGCTCTATGCGGCGGTGAAGCTGGGCGAGATCTGGGACGACATGGCGCAGGCCATGGCCACGGTTTCGGCCGCGCCGGCGCAGGCCACGGGGCTGATGGATCGCGGGCGGTTGGCCGAAGGGATGCGCGCCGACGTGATCCGCTTCGCCACCGTCAAGGGCGTGCCGGCCCTGCGCGGTGTGTGGTCGGCGGGCACGCGCGTGGCGTGAGGGGGCAGCGCCTCGGCGGGCCTTGAACCCGCCTCGGCGCTTGGGCGCGGGGCGGCGCGCGGCGGTGCCCTCAGCGGGCAAGGCCCTGACCCGAAAGGTAGTCCATGGCAACGGGAATGTCGGCGGCCTCGCGCAGTTCCAGCACAAGGTGCGGGCGCTGCGGCAGGGCGGCGATGGCGGCGAAGACCGCGTGCCAGTTCACCGTTCCGCGCCCCGGTGCCCAATGGCGGTCGGCGAACCCATCGGCATCCTGCAGATGCACATGGGCCAGCAGCGGGCCGGCATCGGCGATGAAGTAATCCACCGGTGGTGCGCCCGTCGCGCCGTGGGCGTAGTGCGCGTGGCCGGTGTCGATCGAGAGTTTCACCGCGTCCGACCCGAAACTGCTGGCCAGATCGCGGCGAAAGCGCGGGTCGATATCCTCGATGTTTTCGATGACCAGCGTGATGCCCTCGGCCTCGGCCAGCGCGACGGCCTCGCGCAGGATGGCGTGGACCGCGTCGATCTTGCGCTCGGCGGCGGCGGGCGTGGCCCCGATACGCGGGTTGTTTCCGAAATTGAACCAATCCCACGTGGAATAGGGGGAATGGATCACCATCTGTGACGCCCCGAGCGCGGCGGCAGCGCGCACCCCGCTGACGTAGCGCCGGGCGACGATGGGCGCGATCTCGGGGTCTGCGGTGTCGAGGGCCAGATCGTAGAACGGCCCGTGGATGCCCAACCGCCCCTCGAACCCGTCGAGATGGGTGCGGGCGGCGGCCACGCGCCCCGGCCAGTCGCCCAGCAGAACCTCGGGCAGCAGAAAGTCCTGCAGTTCGAGATCGCGCTGATCGGCGATCAGCCAATCACGGAAGCGGGGCAGGTCGGCCACCATCAGCGCGGCCCCGATCTTGAGCGGTGTCATGGTCGATCCCCTCAGAAAACCTGCCGGCCGGCGCGCCAGACCGCCTGAACGACCGGCTGACCATCTTGCAGCCGCACAGCGACCAGATCGGCGCGCAGCCCGTCGGCGATGGCCCCGCGATCCTTCAGACCGGTCAGTTGGGCCGGGGCGCGCGTGACCAGCGCGATGGCGGCGGGCAGATCCTGCGGCAGGGCGGAATCGGCGGCGATGGCAAAGGCCGCATCCAGCGGCGAGCGCGGGATATAGTCGGAGGCCAGCGCATCCACGAGGCCATGGGCCAGCAACTCGGCCACAGCGACATTGCCCGATTGCGAGCCACCGCGCAGGTAGTTCGGCGCACCGGCGACGATGGACAGGTCCGCTTGGCGCGCGCGGCGGGCGGCGGCCAGCGTGGTGGGAAACTCGGAGATATGGACGCCCTCGGAGACGGCCTGATCGACATGACCCTCGGTCCGGTCGTCATGGCTCATCAGGGGCAGGGCGTTGGCCTGGGCGGCGGCGATGACATGGGCGCGCACCTCGGGTCCGCAGCTGCGCGAGCGCGCGAACAGGTCCTCCATCATGGCGCGGCCTGTCACCTCGTCGACCTCCATCTCGTGGATCATGTGGTTGAACCATTTTTCCACATCCGGGCTTTGGCGGTCGCCGGGCGTGTGATCCATAACCGAGACCAGCCGCGCCACGGGCAGGACGATGATGGCGTCGGTCAGGGCCATGGTGGTGGGGTCCGAGATCTCGCAGCGCATGTGCAGCAGGTGGTCGGCGCGGAACAGGCCGCGATCCTGCCCGTGGATCAGGGCGGCGACCAGCGGCCCGAGAATCTCGCGCCGTTCGGGGCGTTTCATCGAGGCGCCGACGGACAGGCTGTCGAAGACGGTGGTGGTGCCGCCGGAAACCACCACGCCGTCATGGGCCATGAGCGCGGGCAGGAAGGACCAGATCACACCGACCCGAGGGTGGGTGTGACGTTCGACGTGATCGGTGTGCAGATCGACAATACCCGGGATCAGGAAGGCCCCGCCGAGGTCGCGGTCGCCAGCGGCCCGGGTCAGCCCGGCGATGCGCCCCGCCTCGATGGCGAGACCGCCCTCGACGATGCCGTCGGGCGTGACGATACGGGCATTGGACAGTGTCAGCAGGGCAGGGTCGGCCTGATCGAACATCGCATGTCTCCTTGCGGCAGGGATGCCCCGACAAAGGCGCGGTTTGTAACGGGTACATGCCAGCGGGATGATCTTTTGGTGACAGGGCGCCGGTGCGGTCTGAAGGATGCCGAAGGGTTATCGGGCGATTCCGACACTTCAGGTTGAGTGGCCCGCCCCGCGATCCACGCCTGGGGTGCTAAACTCAACAAATTCTGGGGTTGTCGATGCGGCGATCCGGCGTGTGATGGCCACCCTGTCACTGGGCGATCGGCGAAAGCGCCGGGCGGATCAACGGCTTGGCCTGTGGTTACAGAGCTTTCACATGGATTTTGCCGAGCGGTCACAAAACATCCCTAGCACCCCGAGGCGACGGGGTGGGCTGCGACGGTCGCGGTGATGCCCCGCACCGGATCATTTCACCGGAACTAGCCATAGGGACCAAACCCATGATGAAACCGACGATTGCCGCGCTCGCCCTGGGCGCGACGGCCCTGACCTCCACCGCCGCACTGGCCCAGGACGCCGACTGGCGCGACGAGGTGCCGGTGTTCCGCATCGGCCTGCTGGGCGGCGAGAACGAAGCCGACCGCCTGCGCGACCACGCCTGCCAGGAAGCCTACCTGGAAGAACGTCTTGGCGTTGACGTCGAACTGTTCCCCGCATCGGATTACGCGGGCGTGTTGCAGGGCCTGCTGGCCGGCCAGCTGGAATTCGCGGGCCTCGGCTCGTCCGGCTATGCCGGCATCTACCTGCAGGACAAGGATGCGGTCGAGCCGCTTTACACCACCATGCAGATCGACGGCTCGCTGGGCTATTACTCGGTCATGTACACCCGTGCCGACAGCGGCATCGAGACGCTCGAGGACATGGAAGGCCGCAGCCTTGCCTTTGCCGACCCGAACTCGACCTCGGGCTACCTTGTGCCCTCCTATGAACTGGCCGAGCAACTGGGCGGCCCGCTGGAAGGGTATTTCGGCGAAACCGGGTTTGGCGGCGGCCACGAGCAGGCCGTTGTGGCGGTGCTGAACGGTCAGTACGATGCCGGCGTGACCTGGACCTCGGGTGTGGGCGACATCAACCAAGGCTATTCGCGTGGCAACCTGCGTTCGATGGTGGATCGTGACATGCTGGACATGTCGGAAATCCAGATCATCTGGCAGTCGAACCTGATCACCAACGGCCCGCGCGTGATCCGCTCGGACCTGCCGCAGGACCTCAAGGACCTGGTGATGGGCGCCATGATGCAGCTGCAGGTCGAGGATCGGGCCTGCTTCGACGCGATCAACGATGGCGAGGCGATGGGCTACTGGCCGATCAACCACGCCTTCTACGAGCCGATCATCAACATGCGTCGCGAACTGGAAGGTCAGCGCTGAGCGCCGACCGGACCGAACGGGGGGCCGGTGCCTGTGCGTACCGGCCCCTTGGCCATGGCTATTGGCCCGCATCAAGGCGCGAAAAGGGGACGCACCATGCTCAAGCTTGAAAAACTGACCCGCAGGTTCGGCGACACCATCGCCGTCGGGAACGCCAACCTCGAAATCCCGGACGGGCAGATGGTCGGCATCATCGGCCGCTCGGGCGCGGGCAAATCGACCCTTCTGCGCCTGCTGAACCGCCTGATCGACCCCTCCGAGGGGCAGATCCTGTTCGGCGACACCGATATTGCCCAGCTCTCGGGCAAGGAGCTGCGGGCTTGGCGCTCGGATTGCGCGATGATCTTTCAGCAGTTCAACCTGGTGGGGCGTCTGGATGTCATCACCAACGTGTTGACCGGCCGTCTGCACACCATCCCCACCTGGCGCTCGATGGCGCAGGTCTTCACCCCGCGCGAACGCGCCTTTGCGATCCAGGCGCTCGATCGCCTCGGAATGGCGCATACGGCGCTGCAAAAGGCCGAAACGCTGTCGGGCGGCCAGCAGCAGCGCGTCGCCATCGCCCGCGCTCTGGCGCAAGAGCCCAAGATCCTGCTGGCCGACGAGCCCATCGCCTCGCTCGACCCGATGAATGCCAAGATCGTCATGGACGCCCTGCGCGACATCAACACCCAGGATGGCATCACCGTCATCTGCAACCTGCACACGCTGGATACCGCGCGGCAGTATTGCGACCGTATCATCGGCATGCAGGACGGCCGTATCGTCTTTGACGGCACGCCCGATCTGCTGACCACCGGCATGGCGCGCGAGATCTACGGCGCCGAGGCGAATGAAGCCTTCAACGAGGCCGCGACCTCGACCGCAATCCCGGCCGCAGCGCGCGTGCGAGAACTGGCCTGACGGAGCATCCCATGTCTGACATCAGCATGATGGGCGGCTCGGCCGGTGCAACGGGCGACGCCCCGCACGACGCCGTGCATGCCTTTGAACGCCATCGCGCCGAATTGCGCGCCTCGAAACGGGTGTGGAACATCGTCCTGCTGGTCGGCTTCGCCCTATGCCTCGGGCTGTCGGTCTATATCAGCCAGTTTTACCCCGACCGGCTGGCCAATGGCGTGCCGCGCATCTTCGAATATTTCGGAACCATCATTCCCGATCTGCAATGGGATCTCCTGTTCGAGGGGCGCACCGAGGACGGCCGCGCCGTGCCCGGCTCGCTGATCTACTGGTACACGGATTTCTGGGACTACATGGGCCTGATCTTCGAGACGGTCCTGATGGCGATCACGGCAACGCTCCTGGGCACCTTCTTTGCCTTCATCCTCAGCTTTTCGGCCTCGGCCAATTTCGCGCCGTCGCGTTGGGCCTATTGGATCTCGCGCCGCGTCTTCGAGATCTGCCGCGGCATTCCCGAGATCCTGCTGGCGCTGGTCTTCGTGTTCATGATCGGCATCGGCCCCCTGGCCGGCGTGCTGGCCATTGCCATCCACAGCACCGGCGCCCTGGGCAAGCTGTTCGCGGAGGTCAACGAGAACGCCTCGTCCCGCCCGGTCGAGGGCATCACCGCAGTCGGCGGGACCTGGGCCGAAAAGATCGCCTACGGGGTCGTGCCGCAGGTCGCGCCCAATTTCTTCAGCTACGCCATGCTGCGCTTCGAGATCAACGTGCGCGCCTCGTCGATCATCGGCTTCGTGGGCGCGGGCGGCATCGGGCAGGAGTTGAACCGCGTCATCTCGTTCTACTCGGATGACCGGGTGCTGGCGGTTCTGATCCTCGTGATCGCGACGGTGACCATCATCGACCTGATTTCCGAGCGGGTGCGCCACGGCTTCATCGGGCGGGAGAATTTCTGATGATCATCGCTTCGCTGTCCATAATGGACGACGCACAGATCGACAGCATCCGCGCGGCACATCCCGGCGCCTTCGGCGGGGTCGGGCAAACGGTGCGTCGCTGGACGCCGTGGATCATCGCCCTGGTCTACGTGATCGGGTCTCTGTGGTATTTCGAGATCTGGAAACTGGCCGACGCGTCCCAGCGGGTCTGGGACCTGCTGCGCAATTTCGTGGTGTGGCGCGACATGGCCGATTGGCAATACGCCAACATCTACAAGGGCATTGCGCAGACGCTGGCGATGGCGTTCCTGGGCACGCTTCTGGGCACCATCGGGGCGCTGTTCGTGGGGTTTCTCGCCGCAAGGAACGTGGTGCGCATCGCGCTGGTCCGCCATCTCGTGCGCCGATTTCTCGATATCCTGCGCGGTGTGGATCAACTGGTCTGGGGGCTTGTCTTCGTGCGGGCGGTCGGCCTTGGCCCGCTGGCCGGTGTGCTGGCAATCTTCGTGTCGGATCTGGGCACCTTGTCCAAGCTCTATTCCGAGGCGATCGAGAATATCGACCGCAAGCAGGTCGAGGGCATCCGCTCGACCGGGGCGGGGCCGCTGGCGGTCATCCGATATGGTTATATCCCGCAAGTTCTGCCGGTCTTCATCTCGCAATCGCTGTATTTCCTCGAGTCCAACACCCGTTCGGCCACCATTCTGGGCATCGTGGGCGCGGGCGGTATCGGCATGATCATCATCGAACGCTTCCGCGCCTCGCTCTATGATCAGGTGGCCTTCGTGGTGTTGAATGTGCTGGTGTTGATCTTTGCCATCGACTGGCTGTCGAAACGCATTCGCCTTTGGGTGATCGGCGTACGCCACGATTGAAGGATGACGCCATGAGCAAGAAGACACTCGGGGTGGCACCGACGCTCCACCCCGAGGCCGAGCTGGGCGCGGACGTGACGCTTGGCCGCTACACCGAGGTTGGTCGCTTCACGAAAATGGCCGCCTGCGAGATGGGCGACTATTCCTACATCTGCGAGTTCGGCCACGTCATCTGGTCGACCATCGGCAAATGGACGAACATCGCCAACATGGTTCGGCTGAACCCGGGTAACCATCCGACATGGCGCGCGTGCCAGCATCACGCGCTGTATCGCGCCGAGCAATACGGGTTCGGCGAGGACGAGGCCGAGTTCTTCGAATGGCGCAAGGATCACTGGGTCACCGTCGGTCATGACGTGTGGATTGCGCATAACGTCACGGTTCTGGCGGGCGTCACCATCGGCACCGGGGCCGTGGTGGGGGCCGGGGCCGTGGTGACGAGGGATGTCGACCCCTACATGATCGTCGGGGGCGTCCCCGCCAAGCCGCTCAAGCGGCGGTTTTCGCCCGCACAGGCCGATGCGCTGATGGAGATCGCCTGGTGGGACTGGTCGCATGATGTCTTCGGGGCCGCGCTGCCCGATTTCCGCGCGCTGTCCATCGACGCTTTCATCGAGAAATACCGCTAGCCGCCCGCGCGTCTTGCCAGCCCGCCCGATCCCGCGCTAGGCCGTTGCACGTGCGGACAAGGCGGGGTGGGCATGGCCGACAAGTATGATGTTGTGATCGTTGGCGGGGCCGTCATCGGCTCGGCGGTGGCGAGTTACCTGACCTCGGACCCCGATTTCGGGGGGCGCGTTCTGGTCGTCGAGCGTGACCCAAGCTATGCCTTCGCCTCGACCGGCCTGTCGGCCTCGGGCATCCGCACCCAGTTCTCGCACGAGATCAATGTCAGGATCAGCCAGTATGGCCTTCAGGTGATCCGCGACTTCGCGGCGATCGCGGCAACCGATGCCCCCGGCCCGGATCTGCATTTTCACGAGGGCGGGTACCTGACGCTGGCCAATAGCGAAACGGCCGCGCGCATCCTGCGCGAGAACCACGCCGTGCAGTCGGCCTGCGGCGCCGATGTCGTGCTGTGGGATCAAGACGAGCTGTCCCGTGCCTTTCCTCACCTCAATGTCGCGGACATCCATCTGGCGGCCTATGGCCGGTCGGGCGAAGGGTGGTTCGACAATACCGGCCTGATGCAGGGGTTTCGCGCCAAGGCCCGGGCCCAAGGGGCCGCGTATATCAACGACGAGGTCGTGGACCTTGTGACCGCACAGGGCCGCGTCACCGAGGTCATCCTCACGTCAGGGCGACATGTGTCCGCCGGAACCGTGGTCAACGCCTCCGGTGCACGAGCGGCCCAGGTGGCGCGCATGGCGGGCCTTGAGCTGCCGGTCGAGCCGCGCAAACGCACGGTGTTCGTTTTTGACTGCGCCCGGACACCACAAGGCACCGCCACGGTCAATGGCGGCCGCCTGCCGCTGATGATCGACCCCAGCGGCGTCTATTGTCGCCCCGAGGGGCGCTATTTCCTGACCGGGGCGCCGCCGCTGGAGGACCCCGCCGTCGACTGGGACGATTTTGACCCGCGTCACGAGGAATTCGAAGAGATCATCTGGCCCGCGCTCGCCGAACGGTCCCCGGCCTTCGAGGCGATCAAGCCGATCCGTCATTGGGCCGGGCATTACGATTACAACACGCTCGATCACAACCTCATCGTCGGACGGCACCCGGAATGCCCCAATTTCATCTGTGCCAACGGCTTTTCCGGCCACGGTCTGCAACAGGCCCCGGCCACGGGCCGCGCCGTGGCCGAGTTGATCGTGCATGGCGGCTATCGCAGCCTCGACCTCGGTGCCTTCGGGGTCGAACGCATCCTTGAAAACCGCCCGCTGCTAGAAAAGGTCGTGATCTAGCCCTCACGCTCCGGTCAGCAGCCGCTCGATCTCGGGGCGGGTCGGCATCGCCCGTGCCGTGCCGTGGCGGGTGACCGACAGCGCCGCCGTGGCGGTGGCAAAGCGCATCGCCTCCTCGGGGCCGCGCCCCTCGGCCAGCGCGGTGGCCAGCCCGCCGTTGAAGGCATCCCCCGCGCCAGTCGTGTCGACCACCGGCCCGGCGTCCATGGGCCGGGTGTGGAATTCACGGGCGTGATCCACCCACAGCGCACCCTTTTCCCCCAGTGTCAGGATCGCGGCCTTGGCCACACCACGGTCCAGCAACGCCCGCGCCGCGGCCTCGGCACTGGCGAGATCGGTGACCTCGAGGCCGGTCAGCCCCTCGGCCTCGGTCTCGTTGGGGGTGACGTAATCGCACAAGCCCAACAGCGCGTCCGGCACGTCGGCTGCCGGGGCGGGGTTGAGAATGGTGATCGCGCCCCCCGTGCGCCCCGTGCGCAGCATCGCCTCGGCCGCGTCCAGGGGTTGTTCCAGCTGGGTCATCACCACCTTGGCGCCCCGGATCAGATCGGCCCGTGCGACGACGTCGGCCGCCGAGATCTCGCCCCCGACGCCGGGGCTGATGATGATGGCATTCTGGCCCGTCGCCTCGTCGACAAAGACGAAGGCCGCGCCGGTGAACCCCTCGGGATCGACCGTGGCCAGCGATGTGACCCCGGCCTCGGCCCAGATCTCGCGCGCCATCGCGCCGAAATCGTCGTCGCCCAACCGCGTGAGATAGCCGACCGTCCCGCCCGCCCGTGCCGCGGCGACCGCCTGGTTCGAGCCTTTGCCCCCCGGCCCCAGCGCAAAGCCCGACCCGATCAGCGTCTCGCCCATGCGCGGCAGGCGCGCGGCGCGGTAGGCGGTATCGGCGACGAACACGCCGAGGATCACGATGTCATGGCTCATGGGCGGCCTCTCGAAACCAGGGTGCGCGCAGACTGGCCCAGCCACGCGGCAGCGTCCATGCCCGAGTTCCGTCTTGAACCCGAGGTCACGCTTGGGCACACCCGTGCGGGAGAACTGCAACCAGGGAAGGGCGAGACATGAAACTGCTGCGCTATGGCGAGGCCGGCGCCGAGAAGCCGGGGCTTTTGGATGCGGCGGGGCAGATCCGCGACCTCTCTGCCCATTCGACCGATATCGCGGGCGCGGTGCTGACGCCCGAGGGGTTGGCTCGTCTGGCAGCCCTCGACCCCGACAGCCTGCCCCGGGTGGAGGGAACACCGCGCCTGGGGCCCTGCGTCGGGGCCATCGGCAAGATGGTGTGCGTCGGCCTGAACTATGCCGATCACGCCGCCGAGGCGGGCATGGCGATCCCGCCCGAGCCGATCCTGTTTTTCAAGGCGACCAGCGCAATCTGCGGGCCGAATGACGATATCCGCATCCCGCGCGGTGCGCAAAAGACCGATTGGGAGGTCGAGCTGGGCATCGTGATCGGCAAGCCCGCGTCCTATGTCGACGAGGCCCGCGCAATGGAGCATGTCGCGGGCTATTGCGTGGTGAACGACGTGTCCGAGCGGGAGTTCCAGATCGAACGCGCGGGCCAGTGGGTCAAAGGCAAATCGGCCGATACCTTTGGCCCCACAGGTCCCTGGATGGTCACCGCCGACGAGATCGCCGATCCGCAGGCGCTGGCGATGTGGCTTGAGGTGGACGGCCACCGCTATCAGGACGGATCGACCGCGACGATGGTCTACGGGGTGCGCCACCTCGTCAGCTATATCAGCCGGTTCATGAGCCTTCAGCCCGGCGACATCATCTCGACCGGGACGCCGCCGGGCGTCGGCATGGGGCAGACGCCGCCGGTGTTCCTGCGCGCCGGCCAGCAGATCGCCTGCGGCGTCGAGGGCCTGGGCACCCAGCGTCAGAGCACCATCGCCTGGGACGCCTGAGGTCACCGGGCGGCGGCGGGGGCGGGGGCGGCATGGCGGAACCAGCAGAGCGCGCAAAGATCGGCGGGGTCGCGGGCCTGATGCTCCGCGTCCTGTCGCGGCCGCTCTGGCGGGGGCTGCTGACCCTGTCGCTGATCCTGTCGGTGTTGATGTCGCTTTGGGCCGTGCGGGGCCTGTCGGCAAGTTCCGATCTTGTGCGTGCCCTGGCCGGCCCGTCCGAGGCTTATGCACGCTACGACCGGTTCGCTCAGGCGTTTTCGATTGGCGAGGCCGACGAGGTTCTGCTGGTCCGGTCCGACATCCTGGGCAGCGACGCGGGTCTTGGCGCGTTGGAAGACCTCGTGCTCGACCTGCAGTTCCTGTCGGGCGTGTCTCAGGTGGTCAGCCTTTTCACCGTGCCCGCCGCCGACGGCACGGCGGGCTTCATGGGCAGCCCCGCGGCCCTGGCCATGCCGCCCGAGCAGCGCTTGGCGGCCCTTGTCGATCAGGCGGCCTATGCCGACCGGCTGGTCGCGCCCGAGATCGGCGCGACCCTCATCCATCTGATTGCCCAGCGGGGGACCGATCGGGGTGCAATAGCGGCCGATCTTGTGCCTCTGTTGGGGGCCGTTCCCCCGCTGGATATCCAGATCGTCGGTCAGGCCGAGATCGACCGCACCGTGACGAGTGCGCTGTTGCGCGATCAGGTCGTGGTCACGCCGCTGGCCATCCTGTTTTGCGTGCTGGCGACGATGCTGGCACTGCGGTCGTGGCGGGCGGCCGTGGCCTGCGCGGTGCCGCCCCTGATGGGCACCTTGTGGTTTCTCGGGCTGCTGTCGGCGACGGCCACGCCGCTCGACCCGTTCCTGTCGGTGATCCCCACCATCCTGATCGTGCTGGGCTTTGCCGATTGCATGCATCTGCACTATGCCATCCAGCGTCACGCGGCCGCTACGGGGGCGTCGGACGGGGCCCTTGGCCCGGCCCTGCGCGAAACCCTGCCTGCGGCGGCGATGACCAGTGCGACATCGGCCATGGCCTTTGTCGCATTCGCGGTGATTGGGACCGATGCCCTGACCGCCTTTGCCGTCTGGGGGCCGTTGGGCATGGTGCTGGTCTTTCTGGCCTTTCTGCTGGCCTTTCCCGTGATCCACCGCGCGTTGGGGGTCGAGCGTGCCCCCCGGCGCGATGCCTTCGGCCCGGCTGTGCAGGCGGCGCAGGGCTGGCTGGATCGACCCAAACGCACGACCGTGATGGCCGGGTGTGCGGCCTTGGCGCTGCTGCCCTTTCTGGGGGCGGCCGATCCGCGATTTGGCCTTGATGAACATGTCGAGGCCGACAGCACGCTGGGGCGCGGCCTGCACCTGATGGCCGATGCGGGCCTCGGAAATGCCAGTCTGTATCTCGTCGTGCAGGATGCCGATGGCACCCCCGGCCTGTCCGCGCCGGATGAAGACCGCCTCGCCCGGGCCGCCGCGGTCATCTATGACGGACCCGACACGCGGTCCTTTGCGACCCTGTTGGCGGATCGGGACAGCCCGTTCGTCGCCGCGGACGGACTGTCCTATGCCCTGCCGGTGCTGTTGCCCCTGCCGCTCGAGGGCGCGCCACTGGATGCCGAGGTGGCCCCTCTGGCGGCCGCCCTTGCCGAGGCCGGCCTGGGCGATGTGACGCAGATCGCGGGCTACTCGTTGCTCACCGCCGAACTGGTGCCGCAGATCATCGCCGACATGCGGCTGGCCTTCTACCTCGCGCTCGGTGCGGTGGTGGTGTTGGTCTCGGTACACCTGCGGTCCATGGTGCTGGGCCTGATCGGCGCGCTATCCAGTGCGTTGCCCATCGTCGCGGTCGAGGCCGCCATGGTGCTCAGCGGGACGGGCCTGACGCTGACCGGGGCGATCGCGATGACGATGGCCTTCGGGATCGCGGTCGACGACACGATCCATTATCTCAACCGGCTGCGCCTTGCGCGCGGCGATGTGCCTGCGCGTCTGCATCACGCGCTGGCCAGTGCCGGGCGGCCGATGATCGGAACGACCGTGCTGCTCTTGGCCGGGCTGGGCGCCACGCTGTTCAGCGCGGTGCCCAGCCTGCCGATGTTCGGGCTGTTGGTGGGGTTGGCGCTGGTCGTGGCGCTGATCGTCGATGTGCTGTTCCTTCCGGCGTTTCTGCGGCTTATCCTCAAACAATGACCCGCCTTGCCCCAATCCTTGTCGCCCTGCTGCTGGCCATGCCGGCGGCCGCCGACCCGTTCCCCGACTGCGGGGGACTGGCAGGGCGAGGGGCGCATCATCCGCGAGGATGGGGCCTCGGCCCGGTTGCGCTGCCGCCTCAGTGGCACGACACCCGATTCGCAAAGCTGGCACGCCGAGATCACCTGCGCCTCGGTCGAGGGGCGCTTTGACGGGACGTGGGCGTTGCGCCAGACGGGCGCGCGGGTCAGCGGCACCGGGCATCTGCGCAGCGACACGCCCGAGGATTTCACGATCACCGGCCGCGTCACGCCGGACTATACCGTGTTCGATGTGGGCGACCGCGTCCGCGTTCAGGTGAACATCGCCCCAGACGGATTCGAGATGCGCTTTGCCGAGATCGGGGCCGCCAGCAACGCGCCGGGGGGTGGGATCGTCCGCTTTTCGCGCTAACGGCCGGGCCTAGTGTTGCGCTGCGAAGCCGACGATCAACTGGCGCAGGCCCAGCCAGGCCCCCGCCCAGATCGCTGCCGCCGTCAGCGGCGCCGTATAGCCCAGCACCGAAAAGCCCGATAGCCCCTGTCCGACCGAGCATCCCGCCGCCAGAACCGCGCCCACGCCCATCAGGCCTGCCCCGGCCAGTTGCCGTTTGAGTTGGCGGGGGTCGTCGCACGCCTCCCAATGCAGGCCGAAGCGGATCACGCTGCCGATGCCGCCACCGATGATGACGCCGACAACCGATGCGATCCCGAATTTCGGATCGAGCCCGCTGGAGAACATCGCGTAGTGGATCGTGTCGCCGACCGGCGCCGTAAAGGCGTGCGACACCACGGGCCAAGCCCCGAACCCGGTATTCGCCACCCACCAGGTGCCGAAAAACCCCGAGGTCACGGTCAGGCCCACCAGTCCGCCCCAGAACAGGTGCGAGGCCCGCCGCTCGGTCGGCAGAAACCGGATCGCGGCCAGGATCATCACGACGCCCAGGGCCATGCCGATCAGCGAGGCATCGATGCCCGTGATCCGCTCGGCGGCATGGGCCAGACCCTGCGGACGGTCCGGCGAAAAGGTGACGGGGAAGAGGCGGATGCGCAGCGCCGCCAGCAGGCCCGAGATCGTGACCATGGCGGTGACGCCCATCGCCAGGACGATCACCAGCGAGCGCAGATCGCCCCCGCCGATCCGGGCCAGGTGGCCAAAGCCGCAATTTCCCGCCTGCGCCATGCCGTAGCCGAACATCAGCCCGCCCAGGACCGCGCCCAGGACCGGGAAGGCATTGGTGATGTAGAAGGATTGGCTGATCTCCATCAATCCGGCGGCATCGAGGGCGAAATTCGCCGCAAGGGCCGTGCCGAGGGCCATGACCCATAGCCACAGACGGCTGAGATCGTTGCCATAATGGGCATCCTCGATCATGGCGAGCGTGCAGAACCGTCCCAGCCGCGCCGCAAGTCCCAGGACGATCCCGCCGACCAGACCGATCAGCAGGATGGCCCCGGTTTCCCCGAGAATGTCGAGCATGTTCCCTCCCTGCGTGGCTGAACGCCCGGTCGGCTGCGGGCTCCTCTCCCGCAGGGCCGGCGTCTAGCTGCTGAACAACTCGTAAACCTGTTCGATGATCCGGCGGGCCCGATCATCTGTCAAACTGTAAAAGATCTGCTTGCCCTCGCGTCGGGCCGTGACCAGCCCCTCGAGGCGCAACCGGGCCAGTTGTTGGCTGATCGCGGCCTGCCGCGAGGACAGCAACTGTTCGATCTCGGTGACCGATTTCTCGCCATCGGCCAGGGCGCACAGGATCATCAGACGCCCTTCGTGGCTGATCGCCTTGAGGAAATCCGACGCCTCCTGCGCGTGGTCGCGCAACAGACGCCATGTCGCGTCATCCATAGCCTCACCTGCACGGGGCAAGATCGTCGGCCGGTTGAGCGGCCTGTGCGCACGCGCCCCGGTCTCGCGGGCCTCGGCCTCGCGGGCCTCGTCGGCGGGCGCTGTCCCGACGAGATGCGCGATATCGCTGAACCTTGATGCCGTACGTGCCAAATGTCTTTTCCGCCCTGTCGCGTCAGTTGGTGACAGGGTCCGCCCCCGTTTCCAGATCTACCCCGGTTTCCACGATCATACGCTCAAGAAGTCCCCAAAAGAAGTCCTCACCTGGATATCCTTCGATCCGGCCGATTTCCGTGCCCTCGGAGACCAGGATGAATGTCGGCGTGTAAACGGCGCGGCGCGTGATCGCGAGGTCGTCCGGCATCGGCTGAGACAGCTGCACCTGGCGCAAGGGGGCGGCCCGCCCCTCGGGTGTCTGTGCGTAGGCGTCGCCGACTTCTTCGTGCCATTGCTCGCAATAGAAGCATCCGGCCTGCTCGATCATCACAAGTTCCAGATCGGCCTGGGGCGGGGAGGGGGGCGAGCGCCAGGGCGGCGACCACCATCGCGTGTCGGCAACGGCGCCAGAATCGCGTTTTGGTTGACGCGTCGCTGTCATCGTTTCTAATCTGAATTGTTGAATATGAAACAAAAGGGGCGGTCATGTTCGATGTCACCATCTGGGGGGCGTTTGGGGCAGGCCTCCTGTCGTTTCTGTCACCCTGCATCCTGCCAATGGTGCCGTTCTACCTGAGTTACCTTGCCGGCGTAAGCGTGAATCAGGTCGCAGCGGGCGAAGGCGCGACACCCGCCGTGCGCGCGCGGGCGATCGTGGCGGCGACGATCTTTGCCGCCGGCATCATGACGGTCTTTGTCGGGCTTGGAGCCTCGGCCTCGGTGTTCGGGCAGATGCTACGCGACTGGTTCGACATTCTGCGCTGGATCGCGGCGGCGTTGATCATCGTGATGGGGCTGCATTTCCTCGGCGTTTTCAAGATCGGGTTTCTCAATCGGCAATGGCGCGCCGAGACCGGCAGCGTCAGCAACCTCAGCCTCGGCGGCGCGTATCTGATCGGTCTGGCCTTTGCCTTTGGCTGGACGCCCTGCGTGGGGCCGGTGCTGGCGGCGATCCTGTTCACCGCCGCCGGCACCGAGACGGCGGGGCAGGGGGCCATCCTGCTGACGGCCTACGGGCTTGGCATGACATTGCCGTTCATCGGCGCGGCGGCCTTTGTCGGGCCGTTCATGCGCCTGATGGGCCGGTTCCGGCGCCATCTGGGCGCAGTGGAAAAGACGATGGGCGCGCTGCTGGTCGTCTTCGGCGTGCTGATCGCCACCAATGCCCTGAATTACATCGGGCAATGGATGATCGAGTCGTTCGAGGTGTTCCGCCAGATGGGCTGACGGGCACACGCAAAAAGGGAGGAGTTCGGAATGCTGAGAACCGTCATGGCGGCTGCGCTTGTTGCCATCGCGCCATCCATTGCCGCCGCGCAGGCCCTGACCGGCGATGGCCTGCACGAGGCCGACTGGCTGCACGAGACATTTCGCGACCTGCGCGAGGACCTGGGCGATGCCACGGCCGAGGGCAAACGTTTCGCGGTGATCATCGAACAGCGCGGCTGTATCTACTGCACACGCATGCACGAGGAGGTCTTCGTCGTCCCCGAGATCGAAGAGATGCTGTCAGACGACTTCTTTTTCGTGCGCATCAACATGCACGGTGCGACAGAGGTAACGGATTTCGACGGCGAGGTGATGACCGAAAGCGATATCGCCCGCCGGTGGCGCAACATGTTCACGCCGACGATTCTGTTTTTCGAATCGGATGTGCCGCCGGGCGAATCGGGGGCAGAGGCCGCCGTGGTGACCATGCCGGGCGCATTCGGGGCGCCGACCATGTACGACCTGCTGCAATGGGTGCTGGACGAAGGGTATGACGGCGACGAGGATTTTCAGCGCTATCACGCGAGAATGTTTAACGAACGGGCCGCCGCCGGCCTGCGCATCGGGGGCACGGAGTGAGCTTCGGGTGATTCTCGCGCAGGTTGTATTCACAAAGCGAAATGTGTTGTTGCAATCACGGCGTTAGTTCGTCTACGGTCGTATGCAAGGCGGAACTCGCCTAGGGAGGACAAATTGACGCGCAAACTGCTTTTGGCGGCCGCTCTGGGCGTGGCCGCAACGGCGCTTCATGCCGATGTGATCGCACCGGATGATGTCGCTGCAAACGAATATGGCGAGGTTGAGGTTTCTCTGACCGGCGTACCGGGGGATCCGGTCCGCGGCGAAGAGGTGATGACCAACCGGGGCTTGGGCAACTGCATTGCCTGCCACCAGGTGACCGCGCTGGACGATTATCCGTTTCATGGAGAGGTGGGGCCGACGCTGGATGGTGCGGCCGATCGCTGGACCGAGGCCGCCCTGCGCGGCATGCTCGTGAATGCCGACAACATCTTTCCGGACTCGGTGATGCCCTCGTTCTATCGGGTCAGCGGCTTTGTCCGGCCCGGCAACGGCTACACGGGGCGCGCGGCCGAGGGGCCGTTGTCGCCGATCCTCGAGCCGCAGCAGATCGAGGACGTGATCGCCTATCTGATGACGCTCACCGAATAAGGTCGGGCCGAGAAAGGAGTACTGAGAGAATGGAAATGAACCGCAGGCAATTCGTGGGCACCGGCGTTGGCGCCGCAGCCGCGATCACGCTGTTGCCCGGCATGGCAAGCGCCGCGCTGGTCGACGACGCCATCAACGCCTTTACCGGCGGCGCCGAGGCGGGCAGCGACGGGATCACCCTGATCGCGCCCGAGATCGCCGAGAACGGCAATACCGTCCCGATCGAGGTCGATGCCCCCGGCGCCGAGGCGATCATCGTGCTGGCCGCCGGCAACCCGAACCCCGGCGTGGCCACGTTCAACTTCGGCCCGGCCTCGGGCGCGCAGGCGGCCTCGACCCGGATCCGTCTGGCCGGCGAGCAGGACGTGATCGCGATCGCCCGCATGCCCGACGGCACGTTCCGTCGCGCCCAGCAGGAAGTGAAAGTCACCATCGGCGGCTGCGGCGGCTGAGGTCAGGCATAAGGAACACGAGAAATGGCAGACAATGTTACCCCCCGTGTGCGTGTCCCGCGTGAGGCTTCGGCCGGCGACGTGGTGTCGATCCGCACCCTGATCAGCCACCCGATGGAAAGCGGTCAGCGCCGTGATGGCGACGGCAACGTCATTCCGCGCTCGATCATCAATCGCTTCACCTGCGATTTCAACGGCGAGAACGTGATCGACGTCACGATGGAGCCGTCGATCTCGACCAACCCGTATTTCCAGTTTTCGGCGGTCGTGAACGAGACGGGCACCTTCAACTTCACCTGGTATGACGACGACGGGTCCGTCTACGAGGAAACCGCCGACATCACGGTCGCCTGATACGCGCCGGTCATCGCAGGGAGGAGGCGAACGACCATGAAAACCATGAAGAAAGCACTCGCGCTCGGCAGCGTGGCAGCCATGGCCCTTGCGGCCTCGGCGGTGACGCTGTCGGCGGACGAGGACGCGGATCTGACCGTGAACGGCGAGATCGAGATGATCGTGCGCACGAATGCACCCGATCACCTCGATGGACATCTCGACATGATCTACTCGGGCTGGACCTTCCGGTCGAACGAGACCCAGGCCATGCAGATGGACGATTTCGACAACCCGGCCATGCTGTTCGTCGAGCAGGGCGAGGCGTTGTTCAACACGGCGATGGGGCCCGATGGCGCCAGCTGTGCGGGATGCCATGAAAACGCCGAAAGCCTGTCGGACGTGCGCGCCGTCTATCCCCAGTGGGATGAGGAGCGTGGCGAGGTCCAGACGCTGACCATGCAGATCAACGAATGCGTGACCGAACGGATGAACGCCGAGCCCCTGGGCTGGTCCAGCCGCGACATGGTCAATCTCGAGGCGCTGATCTCCTCGGTCGGTCGGGGTCAGGTGGTCAATGTCGCCATCGACGGTCCGGCACGCGAAACCTGGGAACGGGGCCGCGAGATCTACTATACCGAGTACGGTATTCTCGAAATGAGCTGTGCCAGCTGCCATGAGGTAAATTATGGCAACTACATCCGCGCAGACCATCTGAGCCAGGGTCAGATCAACGGCTTTCCGACCTATCGCCTGAAGAACGCCCGCCTGAACTCGACGCATTCGCGCTTCCGCGGCTGCATCCGGGATACCCGTGCGCATACCTTTGCCGAGGGCAGCCCCGAGTTCATCGCGCTCGAGCTGTATGTCGCCTCGCGCGGCAACGGCCTGACGGTCGAAGGCCCTTCGGTCCGCAACTAACCCGCCACAAAAGGCCCGCCGCGGAGACATCCGGGGCGGGCCTTGCGCCCAAAAACATTCAAAAACCTGAATAAAACCAGAGGGTGAATCATGATCTCCCGCCGCCACTTTCTCCAGGCCGCGCTCGCCACCTCGGCGCTCTACGGTGCATCGGGCTTCGGCAACTGGGCCCGCCTGGCCGCGCAACAGCAACTGACGCAGGATGACCTGATCGGCGGCGGTGGCACGGGCAATGTCACCCTGATCCACATCACCGACATTCACGCCCAGACCCAGCCGATCTATTTCCGCGAGCCCGAGTTCAACCTCGGTGTCGGCGAGATGACCGGCCTTGCGCCGCATATCGTGGGCGCCGATTTCCGCGCCGCCTACGGGATCGAGCAGGGCAGCGCGATGGATTACGCGCTGACCTTCAGCGATTTCACCTCGCTCGCGCGGACCTACGGCCGCATGGGCGGGCTGGATCGCATCGCCACGGTCATCAACGCTATCCGCGCCGACCGCCCCGAGGCGCTGCTGCTGGACGGGGGCGACACGTGGCAGGGCTCGCTGCCCGCGCTGCGGACGCAGGGCCAGGACATGGTCGATCTGTTCAACGCGCTGAACGTCGACGCCATGACCTCGCATTGGGAATTCACCCTCGGCGCCGATCGCGTGAACGAAATCGTCGAGGGCGGCAACCTCGTCCCGGCCTTCCTGGGCCAGAACATCTTTGACGCGATGTGGGATGAACCCGTCTACGAGGATTACCGCATCTACGAACGGGGCGGCACATCCGTTGCCGTGATCGGGCAGGCCTTTCCCTACATGCCGATCGCCAACCCCTCGTGGATGTTCCCCGATCTCAGCTTCGGCCTGCGCCGTCAGCGCATGGCCGAGGTTGTGCAACAGGTCCGCGGCGAGGGCGCCGAGGTCGTTGTCCTTCTCTCCCACAACGGCTTTGACACCGACCGCAAGATCGCCGCGGACGTCCCCGGCATCGACGTGATCCTGACGGGTCACACGCATGACGCGCTGCCCGAACCGGTGCAGGTCGGCAATACCTTCCTGATCGCGTCGGGCAGCCACGGCAAATTCGTCAGCCGCGTCGATCTGGACGTTCAGGACGGTGCGATGCGCGGCATCGAGCATCGCCTGATCCCGGTTTTCTCGGATGTGATCGCGCCGGATCCCGAGATGTCGGCGCTGGTGGCCGAAACGCGCGCGCCCTTCGAGGCCGAGATGTCCGAGGTGATCGGCCAGGCGGGCTCGCTGCTGTATCGGCGCGGCAATTTCAACGGCACCTGGGACGACGTGATCTGCAACGCGCTGATTTCGCAGCGGGATGCACAGATCGCGCTCAGCCCCGGCTTCCGCTGGGGGGCCAGTGTCATTCCGGGCCAGGACATCACCCGCGAGGATATCTTCAACGCCACCGCGATGAGCTATCCAGAGGCCTACCGCAACGAGATGACCGGCGAGTTCCTCAAGATCGTGCTCGAGGATGTGGCCGACAACATCTTCAACCCCGACCCCTACTACCAGCAGGGCGGCGACATGGTGCGTGTCGGCGGCATGGGCTACCGGATCGACCCGCTGGCCGAACAGGGCAACCGCATCACCAACATGACCCTGCTCGAAACCGGCGAGCCGATCGACCCCGCCGAAACCTACGTCGTTGCCGGCTGGGCAAGCGTGAACGAAGGCACCGAGGGGCCGGCGATCTGGGATGTGGTGGAAAGCCATATCCGCGAGGTCGGTACCGTGAACATAGACCCCAACAACACCGTGGACGTGGTGTCGGGCTGACCGCCCCGACCGCCCATCGAAAAGGAGTCGTCATGTCCGACAAGAAATCCTTCTCTCCGTCGCGCCGCACTTTCCTGACCGCTTCGGCGGCGGCAGGCGGCGCATTGGCCAGCGGCCAACTGGTGCACGCCCAGGCCGCAACGCCCGATCCGCTGATCACCGAGGCCCAGCCTTGGCGCCAGTATCTCGGCGCCGGTGTCGATGCGGCCCCCTATGGCATGCCCTCGCCCTATGAAAGCGAGGTGGTGCGCCGCACGGTGCCATGGCTGACTGCCGATCTGGTCAGTTCGATCAACTTCACGCCGCTGCACGAGCTGGACGGGATCATCACCCCCAACGGCATCTGCTTCGAGCGTCACCACGGCGGCGCGGCCGAGATCGACCCCGCCGATCACCGTCTGATGATCAACGGTCTGGTGGACACGCCGATGGTCTTCACGATGGAAGACATCATGCGCTTCCCGCGGGAGAACCACGTCTACTTCCTGGAATGCGCGGCCAATACCGGCATGGAATGGGCGGGCGCGCAGCTCAACGGCTGCCAGTTCACCCATGGCATGATCCATAACGTGGAATATACCGGCGTGCCGCTGCGCCTGCTGCTGGAAGAGGCCGGGGTGCAGACGAATGGCCGCTGGCTGCTGGCCGAGGGGGCGGATGCCGCGGGCATGACCCGTTCGATCCCGATGGAAAAGGCGCTGGACGACTGCCTTGTGGCCTTCAAGATGAACGGCGAGGCGCTGCGCGTCGAACAGGGTTATCCGCTGCGCCTGGTCGTGCCTGGCTGGGAAGGCAACATGTGGATCAAGTGGCTGCGCCGTCTCGAAGTGGGCGACGAGCCCTGGCACCACCGCGAGGAAACCTCGAAATACACCGACCTGCTGGAGGATGGCGACGCGCGCCGCTTCACCTGGGTGATGGATGCCAAGTCGGTCATCACCAACCCCAGCCCGCAGGCCCCGATCCTGCATGGCCCCGGGCCGACCGTTCTGACCGGCATCGCGTGGTCGGGCCGCGGCACCATTCCGCGCGTCGACGTCACGCTGGATGGGGGGCGCAATTGGCACCAGGCGCGCATGTCGGGCCCGTCGCTCGATAAGTCGATGCACCGGTTCTACTACGAGTTCGACTGGGACGGCTCGCCGCTGTTGCTGCAATCGCGGGCCATCGATTCCACCGGCTACGTGCAGCCGACCAAGGAACAGCTGCGCGAGTTCCGGGGCGAGAACTCGATCTACCACAATAACGGGATCCAGACCTGGTTCGTGAACGAAAATGGCGAGGCCGAAAATGTCGAGGTCGGTTGATATGTTGAAAACACTCACGCTGGGGGCCGCCCTGCTGGCCGGGACCGCCACGATCGCCGTGGCCCAGGACAGCGCCGCCTCGCGCGAGGGGGGCTTTGGCCTCGGGCGTGCGGCGCTGCCCGAAGAGGTCGCGGCCTGGGATTGGGACGTGCGCCCCGATGGCACGGGCCTGCCGGTGGGCGAGGGCGATGTCTGGACTGGCGAGGAGTTGTTCGTCGATTACTGCTCGGCCTGTCATGGCGATTTCGGCGAGGCGGTCGGCCGCTGGCCGGTTCTGGCGGGCGGGCAGGGCACCCTGACCCACGAGGACCCGACCAAGACGATCGGGTCCTATTGGCCCTATCTCTCGACCGTGGTCGACTATGTCTATCGCGCCATGCCCTACGGCCAGGCCGAGTCGCTGACCCCGGACGAGACATACGCCATCGTCGCCTATCTGCTGAACCTCAACAATGTCGTGGACGACGATTTCGTGCTGTCGAACGAGACGTTCCACGATGTCGAGATGCCCAATGCGGGCGGGTTCTTCATGGATGACCGCGACGAGACCGAGGTGGCGGCCTGGACGCGCGAGCCCTGCATGACCGACTGCACCGACGGGGCCGTCGAGATCACCATGCGGGCCACCGTGCTGGACGTGACCCCCGACGAAGAGGGCGACGACACCGCGGCGGCCGAGCCGGTGGTCGAAGAAAACCCCGTCGAGACCGGACCCAGCCCCGAGCTGATCGCCGCCGGCGCCGGGATCTGGCGTCAGTGCCAGGCCTGTCACGAGGTGGGCGAAGGGGCCCGCAACCGCGTCGGCCCGGCCCTGAACGGGATCGTCGGCGCCGATGCCGGCGCGCGCGAGGGGTTCCGGTATTCGCCCGCCTTCCGCGAGGCGGCCGAGGACGGCCTGGTCTGGACCGAGGAAAACCTGATCGCCTATCTGCACGATCCGCGCAGCTTCATGCCGCGCAGCCGGATGGTGTTCAACGGGATCGAGGCCGATGAGGATATCCGCGCGGTTCTGGCCTACATCATGTCGGAAACGCCGCAGTAATCCGATGGGCGCACGCGTTCTGACAGCGATCGTTCTGCTGACGGCCGGCATGGGGTCCCCCGCGCTGGCCGAAGGTGACCCCGAGCGGGGGCGGGAACTCTACCGCCCCTGCGCGGCGTGCCACATGATCGGAGATGGCGCGATCAACCGGATCGGGCCGCATCTCAACGGCATCGTCGGGCGTCCGGCCGGCGTGGCCATGGATTACCGCTATTCCGAGGCCCTGATCGACGCCGCGTCCGAGGGGCTGGTCTGGACGGCGGCCGAACTGGACCGGTTCCTTGCCGAGCCCAACGATTACATCGCCGGCCTGCGGATGGTCTTTCGCGGCATCCACAACGAACAGGATCGCGACGACCTGATTGCCTATCTCAGGGCCGAGGGGGGCACCCCCGACCCGGTCTTTGCCAATGCCACCGCCGTGCTGCTGGCCCCCAGCGACGAGGTGCTGGGCATCCTGCGGATCCAGGGCGACGCCTATTACGGCGAATACCTGTCGGCGGAATGCACGGCCTGCCACCGGCCCGAGGGCGGAGACGACATCCCGTCGATCGCGGGGCTGGCGCCGCTCGATTTCATCGACGGACTTGTTGCGTATCGCTCCGGAGAACGCGATCATCAGGTCATGCAGACGATCACGGCGCGACTCGGCGATGAGGAGATCGCCGCGCTGGCTGCTTACTTCGAAGCCGCCAACTGAGAGCGGACGCATACCCGGCCGAGGAGGGACGGGTTCACGCAACGCCCCGGCGGTGCAACCCGGCCGGGGAAGTGGGAGGAAGACACCATGACCATCAACAGACGTGCTTTTCTGGGCACGACGGCCGCCCTGGCCGCGACGCTGAGTGCGCCGATGATTGCGCGCGCGCAGACCGCGCCGCGTGTCGTCGTCGTGGGCGGCGGGGCCGGTGGGGCCACGGCCGCGCGCTACGTCGCCAGCGGGTCGCGCGGGGCCATCGACGTCACCCTGGTCGAGCCGACACGCGCCTATTACACCTGCTTCTTCTCGAACCTCTACCTCGGCGGCTTCCGCGAGTTCGACAGCCTCGGGCATACCTATGGTGGCCTTGCGGCGGGCGGGATCAACGTGGTCCATGACTGGGCCACCGGCGTCGATCGCGAGGCGCAGACCGTCACGCTGGCCGGTGGCGACGTGCTGCCCTACGACCGGCTGGTGCTGAGCCCCGGCATCGATTTCGTCGAGGACAGCGTGCCGGGTTGGTCGACGGCGGCGCAGAACGTCATGCCCCATGCCTACAAGGGCGGCAGCCAGACCGAGCTTTTGAAAAACCAGATCATGAACATGCGCGAAGGCGGCGTCTTTGCCATGGTCGCGCCGCCCAACCCCTATCGTTGCCCGCCGGGTCCGTATGAGCGGATCTCGATGGTGGCGCATCTGCTGTCCGAGATGAACCCGACCGCGACGATCCTGGTCGCCGACCCCAAGGAGAACTTTCAAAACAGGGTCTGTTCGAGGACGGGTGGGAACGCCATTACCCCGGCATGATCCAGCGCATCGGCCCGGATTTCGGCGGCGGCAACGTCACCGTGGACCCGGCGGCCATGACGATCAATATCGACGGCCAGGTCGAGCAGGTCGATGTCTGCAACGTCATCCCGGCGCAAAGGGCGGGGGGCATCGTATTCGCCGCCGGCATTAACGAGGGCAACTGGGCCCCCGTTTCGGCCTATGACCTGTCCAGCCGGATCGATCCGAACATCCACGTTCTGGGCGATGCGGCCGCGCAGGGCGCGATGCCCAAATCGGGCTTCTCGGCCAACAGCCAGGCCAAGGTGGCGGCAAACGCTATCGTGGCGGCGCTGACGGACGGGCGGGCCTTCCCGCCGCGCTTCGCCAATACCTGCTGGTCGCTGATCGCGACCGATGACGGGGTCAAGGTCGGCGCGACCTATGAGGCGACCGATGATGGCATTGCCAGCGTCGACAGCTTCATCAGCCAGGTCGACGAGACGCCCGAGACCCGCGCCGAAACCTACCGCGAAAGCCTCGGCTGGTACGACGCGATCGTCGAGGACATGTTCACCTGATCCCCCTTTCATCGGCCGGGCGGTGGCGGAAACACCGCCGCCCGGTCCCCCAACCCATGGGACGGCACCTATGAAGAAGGCACTGGCATTCTGCGCGGCGATGATGGCCACCGCGACGGCAGCTTCGGCACAGCACGCGATCACCTTTCCCTTCGATGGCAGTTTCGAAGACGCGACCTTTGCGGTCGAGAATGCGATCATCAATCGCGGCCTTGTCATCGACTACACCAGCCATGTCGGCGAGATGCTGAACCGCACCGCCGAGGATGTGGGCGCGGGCGATGCCGAGCCGATATTCGACAATGCCGATATCTACCTTTTCTGCTCGGCGGCGATGTCGCGCCGGGTGATGGAAGCCGACCCGATGAATATCGTGCACTGCCCCTATTCGATCTTCGTGATGGAGATGGACGGGCAGGTCCTGCTGGGCCACCGCGACTACCCGGACGGCCCCATGCAAGAGGTCGAGGCCGTGCTTGACGCCATCATCCTCGAGGCGCGCGGACAGTGACGGAGGGAATGGATTACGACGGATTTTTTAGCGCCGAACTGGAGGCCCTGAAAGACGAGGGGAATTATCGCTGGTTCGCCGAGCTTGAACGCAAACGCGGGGCTTTTCCGCGCGCCGTCAATCGGCATGAGGGCGGCACGCGCGATATCACCGTGTGGTGTTCGAACGACTACCTGGGGATGGGGCAGCACCCCGACGTGCTTGCCGCAATGCATGATGCGCTGGACGCCACCGGCGCGGGCGCGGGCGGGACGCGCAACATCTCGGGCACGACCCATGCCCATGTCGCGCTTGAGGCCGAACTGGCCGATCTGCATGGCAAGGAGGCCGCGCTACTGTTCACCTCGGGCTATGTCTCGAACTGGGCGGCGCTGGGGACCTTGGCGGCGCGCCTGCCGGGCTGCGTCGTGCTGTCGGATGCGGGCAACCATGCCTCGATGATCGAGGGCATCCGCCATTCCCGCGCGCAAAAGCTGATCTGGAAGCATAACGATCTGGTGGATCTCGAGGCCAAGCTGGCCGCGCTGCCCGCCGATTGCCCCAAGATCGTCGCCTTCGAATCCGTCTATTCCATGGAGGGCGATATCGCGCCCATCGAGGCGATTTGCGATATCGCCGATCGTTTTGGGGCGATGACCTATCTCGACGAGGTCCATGCCGTGGGTCTTTACGGCCCGCGCGGCGGCGGCATCGCCGAGCGCGAGGGGCTGATGGACCGCCTGACCGTGATCGAAGGCACGCTTGGCAAGGCGTTCGGCGTGATGGGCGGCTATATCGCCGGCTCGGCCGCGCTGGTCGATTTCGTGCGCAGCTTTGCCAGTGGGTTCATTTTCACCACAGCGCTGCCGCCAGCCGTGGCCGCCGGGGCCTGTGCCGCGGTGCGTCATCTCAAGCAAAGCGAGCGCGAACGTGCGCAGCATCAGGCGCGCGTAGCCGACGTGCGCGCGCGGCTGGATGCCTTGGGCATCCCGCATCTGGACAATGACAGCCACATCATCCCCGTCATGGTCGGGGATCCCGTGAAATGCCGTTTCATCTCGGACCGGTTGATGGCCGATCACGGCATCTATCTCCAGCCGATCAACTACCCCACGGTGCCCAAGGGCACCGAGCGTCTGCGCATCACGCCCTCGCCCGTGCATGGCCCGGCGGAGGTGGACCGTCTCGTCGACGCGCTTGGCGATCTTTGGGCGCAATGCCAGCTTGCGCGCCGTCCGGTCGCGGCCCAGTGAGGCCGGGCCGGTGATCTGCGCACCTTGAGCCAAATCAACGCACGCGCCGGTCGGATGGTATAAGACACGCTCCAATCTGGAGACGCGCTGATGTTGGAAAACCTGCTGATCACATGGGGCGAACCGCTGGTGCTGGGTGGTGCCGGGGCGCTGACAGGTCTGCTTTTCGGCTGGGCCGCGCAACGCTCGCGGTTTTGCCTGCGGGCGGCCACGGTCGAGGTGGCCGAGGGGCAGGCGGGCTCGAAACTGGCCATCTGGCTGATCGTGTTCGCCACCGCCGTGATGCTGACGCAACTGGCCATCGCGACCGGCATTCTGGACGTGCGCGATGCCCGCCAACTGGCCGCGACCGGCAGCCTGTCGGGCGCCATTGTCGGCGGGCTGATGTTCGGGATCGGCATGGTGCTTGCGCGCGGCTGTGCCAGCCGTTTGCTGGTCTTGTCGGCGACGGGCAACCTGCGGGCGCTGGTCACCGGGTTGGTCGTGACCCTTGTGGCGCAGGCCAGCTATACCGGCGTGCTTGCGCCGTTGCGTGAACAGATCTCGCAAATGTGGCTGGTCGGCGGCAGCGCCCGCGACCTTGGCCCGGTGCTGGGGCTGGCGCATGGACAGGTGGCGGCGGTGGCCGGTCTTGGGCTGCTCGGGGCCGTGGTTCTGGCCTGGCGGCGTGCGGTCAGCCTGGGTGTCATGATCGCGGCGTTTTTCGTGGGCGCCGCCGTGACGCTGGGCTGGGTGGCGACCTATGCCATCGCCTCCAATTCCTTCGAGATCGTGCCGGTCCTGTCGGTGACCTTCACGGGCCCGGCCACCGATACGCTGATGGCCCTGGTCACGGAACGCTCGGTCGTGCTCAGCTTCGGGATCGGCCTTGTGCCGGGCGTTTTCGTTGGCTCGGGCACGTCGGCCCTGCTGGCCCGCGAGTGGAAGCTGGAACGCTTCGGCCCCGACACGCCGATGGAGCGCTACCTGATCGGGGCGACCCTGATGGGGTTCGGGGCCATGCTGGCCGGGGGCTGCGCCGTGGGCGCGGGTGTCTCGGGGGGCGCGGTCCTGTCACTGACGGCCTGGACGGCGGTGTTCTGCATGTGGCTGGGGGCCATCGCGACGACGCGCATGCTGAACCGCGCCGGGCCAGCCCCCGCCACGGCCTGAACGCGGGCGATCCCGGCCACCCCGGCCGCTGCCGCCGGTCTCTAGCTGGCATACCGGGTCGCGCCGCGCCGTTTTTCGTCGACCGGTTCCGAAGGACCACCGCGTTATGGGCGCGCTGGTCGCAATTCACCCGCGGGCAGATACGGCAGTTGATGCCGATCGGCGTCGGATGCGTGTGACTGGCGCGCAGATCCTCGCCATAGCCGATCTGGTCCAGATGTTCGGTCGCGCAGCCCATGGCGACGGCGAGGCGCACATCCTGGTTGTGGCGCGTTACGCTGGGGCGGTCGACCGTGCGCGAAAAGACGAAAAACTGGCTGGCATCGGGCATCTCGACGAATTGCGGCACGATGCGCCCCGGTGTCCGGAACGAGGTGTGCACGTCCAGCCGGGGGCAGGCGCCGCCATATTCGGCCAGATGGAAATCGGTCGCGTTGAAGCGCTTGGTGACATTTCCGGCCTTGTCCACACGCAGGAAGAAGAACGGCACGCCCTGCGCGCCCGAGCGCTGCAGCGTGGTCGCGCGGTGGCAGGCCTGTTCGAAACTGACCCCGAAGCGCGTGGCCAGATGGTCGAAATCGTATTTACAGCTCAGCGCCTCGGACAGGTATGGGCCATAGGGCATCAGCACGGCCGCGGCGAAATAGTTGGACAGTTCGACCCGACAGCGCGCCAGGCCATGCGCATCGTCGATACCCGATTGCGCCAGGATCGTGTCCAGCATCCCTTTGTGTTCGATCAGACCTGCCACATGGACTAGTTGGAATACCCGGTTGGGATGGTCCAGCGCCTCGGACAGCAGCACCTCGCGCCGGTCTTCGTCGTATTCGCGCAAGGAATCGGGCATGTCGTTGACGGTGACCAGCCGCACGCGCAGGCCCAGCCTGTCCATCAGACGTGCCTTGAGGGCGGCGTAGATATCGTCCGGCTCGACGCGGCGACCGTCCCAGAAGGTTTCCGCCGCCTGTTCCAGCGCCTCGAAATAGTTGTGATGGCGCCGGAAAAAGTTGTGGACCGCCGCCTCGGGCGAGGTGGTCAGCATCTGCGCCGCATCGCCCGAGCCGCCCGCGACACTGGCCAGTTGGTCGGTCGCGGCCAGATAGGCGCGGTGCAGCTTCAGGAACGAGGCCACCAGATCCGGCGCGTGGATCTGTGCGGCCCGCATCTGTGTAAGGTCGGGTCGATTGGCCTCGAAGAAACTGTCCTGCAAGGCGGCGCGCAGATCGGCCAGAACGGCGGTGTCGTCGTCTTCCGCGATCTCGCGCCAGTCGACCCCATAGACATCGAACAGTTTCAGCAGCACCGGCACCGAGACGCTGCGTTCGTTCTTTTCCAGCAGGTTAACGTAGGAGGTCGAGATGCCAAGCGCCTTGGCCATCTGGGCCTGTGTCTGATCGTGGTCCAGCCGCAGGCGGCGCAGACGGGGGCCGATGAAGGTTTTCAGCATGCCTTTGTATCCAGAAAATTTCACAAGTTTACAGATTTTATAGCATGTAAATTCTCGCATTTACAGCAGGACCCGGAAAGATTTCACTCGCGCCCGCAAATTGGGCAAACGTGGGTGCAAGCCACAGGCGAAAAAGGACTCAGCCCATGAAAACCGGTCAGACCCATCTCTTCATTCCCGGCCCCACCAATGTGCCGGATGACGTGCGCCGCGCGATGAATATCGGCCAGCAGGACATGCGCGCGTCGGATTTCGGGGATCTGACCATCGGTCTGTTCGAGGATCTCAAGCAGGTTTTTCGCACCCGCACCGGCGAGGTGTTCCTGCTGCCGGGGTCCGGCACCGGCGCGTGGGAAGCAGCAATCACCAACACGCTGAACCCTGGCGACAAGGTCCTGATGGCCCGCTACGGCCAGTTTTCCGACCTGTGGGTGCAGATGGCGCAGCGCCTTGGCCTCGAGGTCGAGGTGATCGACGTGGCCTGGGGCGCAGGCGTGCCGGTGGCCGAGTTCGAGCGTCGCCTCGGCGCCGACACGCGCGACGAGATCAAGGCGGTGTTCGTCACCCATAACGAAACCGCGACCGGCGTCGTGTCGGATGTGGCGGCCGTGCGCCGGGCGCTCGATGCGTCCTTCCACGATGCGCTGCTCTTCGTGGATGGCGTCAGCTCCATCGGGTCGATCGATTTCCGCATGGATGACTGGGGCGTCGACCTTGCCGTGACCGGCAGCCAGAAGGGGCTGATGTGCCCCGCCGGTCTGGGTATTCTGGCGGTCAGCGCCAAGGCGGCCGTCGCGGCAAAGACCTCGACCATGCGCCGCGCCTTTTTCGAGTTCGAGGATATGCGCGCCATGAACGCGGGGGGCTATTTCCCCTACACGCCGCCCACCATGTTGCTGCATGGCCTGCGGGCCGCGCTCGACCGGATCTTCGCCGAGGGGTTGGACGAGGTCATCGCACGCCACGCCCGCCTGGCCGAGGGCATCCGCCGGGGCATCCATGCCTGGGGTCTCGACCTCGTGGCCGAGCACCCGTCGCTCTATTCGAACACCGTCTCGACAATCCGCACCCCCGACGGGGTCGATGCGCGCGAGGTGATCCGGATCGCCTATGACGAGATGAACACCAGTTTCGGCTCGGGCCTCGGGCGTCTGGCGGGCAAGGCGTTCCGCATCGGGCATCTGGGTGACCTGAACGAGGGGATGTGCCTGACGGCCCTGTCCATCGCCGAGATGGCGCTGGTGCGCGCAGGCGCGCAAATCCCGATGGGCGCCGGCGTGGCCGAGGCGCAGAGGCATTTCACAGGGGTGGCGACGGCGCAACCCAGGCTGCGCATCGCGGCCGAGTAACAGACTGTAAAAAGGAAGAAACCCGTGTCTCACACGCTTCACCCGCTGCGGCGGCAACGGCTGCATCGTTCCGAACTGGCCGTGCCGGCCTCGAACCCCGCGATGGTCGAAAAGGCAGCCGAAAGCGCCGCCGATGTCGTGTTTCTCGACCTCGAAGACGCCGTCGCGCCCCCCGAGAAGGAACAGGCGCGCAAGAACGCCGTGCAACTGCTCAACGACATCGACTGGAACGCCAAGGGCAAGACGGTCAGCGTGCGCATCAACGGGCTCGATACCCACTACATGTATCGCGATGTGGTCGACATCATGGAGCAGGCCGGCGACCGGCTGGACACGATCCTGGTGCCCAAGGTGGGCGTGCCCGCCGACCTGTATATGGTCGAGGCCATGGTCAACCAGATCGAGCAGGCCCGCGGACAGGAAAAGCGCGTCGGCCTCGAGGCGTTGATCGAAACCGCGCTTGGCATGGCCAATGTCGAGGCCATCGCGCAATTCGGCGGGCGGCTGGAATGCCTGCATTTCGGGGTGGCTGATTATGCGGCGTCGATGCGGGCGCGAACGGTCAATATCGGCGGGCTGAACCCGGATTATCCGGGCGATCAGTGGCACGCCTCGATCACGCGGATGGTGATCGCGTGCCGTGCCTACGGGCTTCGCGCCGTCGATGGCCCGTTCGGCGATTTCAGCGATCCCGAGGGCTACAAGGACGGCGCGCGCCGCGCCGCCGCGCTGGGCTGCGAGGGCAAATGGGCGATCCACCCCAGCCAGATCGAACTGGCCAACGAGGTCTTCAGCCCGCCCGAGGCCGAGGTGACGCGCGCCGAGCGCATCATCGAAGAACTCAAGAAAGCCGAGGCCGAGGGGCGTGGCGCTGCCAGCCTCGACGGCAAGATGATCGACGCGGCCAGCGAGAAGATGGCCCAGAACGTGATCGACGTGGCCCGCGCCATCGCGGCCAAGTCTTAACCTAGCGGCGGCGCGCGCCCGATGCGCGCGCCCGGATCGGAGGGAAAGAAGATGGATATTCACGAATACCAGGCCAAGGAAATCCTTGCGGGGTTCGGGGTTCCCGTCCCGCGTGGCGGTCTTGCCTATTCGCCCGAACAGGCGGCCTATCAGGCCCGGCAACTGGGCGGCGACGCCTGGGTGGTCAAGGCGCAAATCCATTCGGGCGGCCGTGGCGAGGCCGGCGGCGTCAAGGTCTGCCGCTCCGAGGCCGAGATCCGCGACTATGCGCAATCCCTGCTGGGCACGCAGTTGGTGACCAAGCAGACCGGCGCGGGCGGCAAGGGGGTCTATCGCCTCTGGGTCGAGGAAGCGACCGACATCGCACAGGAGATCTACCTGGGCTTCGTGCTCGATCGGAAAACCGAACGGATCATGATCGTGGCCTCGGGCCATGGCGGCATGGCGATCGAGGAATTGGCCGAAAGCGACCCCGACAGCCTGGTGCGCATGGTGATCGATCCGGCCACCGGCCTGGTCGAATACCAGACACGGGAACTGGCGTTCAAGCTGGGGCTCAAGGGCAAGCAGATCGGCCAGATGGTGACCATGCTGCGCGCCTGCTACCGCGCCTATCGCGATCTCGACGCCATGATGGTCGAGGTCAACCCGCTGGCCATTACCGGCACCGGCGATCTGGTGGCGCTGGATGCGAAGATGAGCTTCGACACCAATGCGCTTTACCGCCGCCCGCAGGTCGAGGCGCTGCGCGATACCAGCCAAGAGGACGCGCGCGAGGCGATGGCCGCCGATAACGGCCTGGCCTATGTCGGCCTCGATGGCGACATCGGCTGCATCATCAACGGCGCCGGTCTGGCCATGGCGACGATGGACATGATCAAGCTGGCCGGCGGCGAACCTGCAAATTTCCTCGATATCGGCGGCGGGGCCAGCCCGGAACGCGTCGTGACGGCGTTTCGCACGGTTCTGACCGATCCCAAGGTCGAGGTGATCCTCGTCAACATCTTCGCCGGCATCAATCGTTGCGACTGGATCGCGAAAGGGGTCGTTCAGGCCTACGAGGAGGTCGGCCTGACCATTCCCGTCGTGGTGCGCCTGTCGGGCACCAATGTCGAAGAGGGGCGGCGCATCATCGAGACCTCGGGCTTGCCACTGATCTCGGCCGAGACACTGGCCGGCGCGGCCGAGGCCGCCGTGGCCGCCCGCCCGCATCCCGTTGCCGCCGAATAAGGAGACAGAACCATGGCTATTCTGATCACCGAGACCACGAAAGTCCTCGTGCAGGGGATGACCGGCCGCATCGGCCAGTTCCACACCCAGGAAATGATCGACGAGGGCACGAATGTCGTGGCCGGCGTCACCCCCGGCAAGGGCGGCACCACCGCGCTTGGCCGGCCCCAGTTCGACACCGTGCGCGAGGCGGTCGAGGCCACCGGGGCCGAGGCGTCGTTGTTGTTCGTGCCGCCGCCCTTTGCCGCCGACGCCATGATGGAGGCCGCCGATGCGGGCATCAAGACCTGCGTCTGCGTCACCGACGGTCTGCCCGCGCAGGACATGATGAAGGTCAAGCGCTTTCTCCGCCGCTACCCGCGCGAAAAGAAGATGCGCCTGATCGGGCCCAACTGCGCCGGCATCATCAGCCCCGGCAAGGGGTTCATGGGGATCATGCCGCCGCATATCTACAAGCCCGGCCGCGTGGGTATCGTGGGCCGCTCGGGCACCCTGGGCTACGAGGCCGCCAGCCAGATGTCGGCGCTCGGCATCGGTATTTCGTCCTCCATCGGGATCGGCGGCGACCCGATCAACGGCTCGTCCTTCCGCGACATTCTCGAATTGTTCGAGGCCGACCCCGAGACCGACGCCGTGATGATGATCGGCGAGATCGGCGGCCCGCAAGAGGCCGAGGCCGCGCAATTCGTCCGCGAGCACATGACCAAGCCGGTCGTGGCCTATGTCGCGGGCCTGTCCGCCCCCAAGGGCCGCAAGATGGGTCACGCGGGGGCCATCATCTCGGCCTTTGGCGAAAGTGCGCAGGAAAAGGTCGAGATCCTGCAGGAGGCCGGCATTACCGTTGCGCCCAACCCCTCGGTCATGGGTGAGACCGTGGCACGTGTTCTTGGTGTAAAGGCGGCCGCATGAGCCGCGTGGAGACATTTCCCATGGTCGCAATGCGCGAGGCCGAGGAGTGGGTCGGCCGGACCGAAGAACGCTGGGGCTGTCTGACGCCGGAACTGGCCGGCATGATGAGCGCCGCCGTCTCGCACCCGCTGTCGCTGCGGCGGGATGTGCGGCGTGGCTGCCTGATGCCTCGGCTGTGGCACTGGGCGGCCTTTCCGGAATTCGTGCCGCTCAGCCAACTGGCCGAGGACGGGCATCCGAAACTGGGCGATTTCCTGCCGCCGCTGGCCTTCAAGCGGCGGATGTGGGCGGCGGGCAAGCTGTCGTTCTCCGGTTCGCTGCGCATCGGCGAACGCCTGCGGCGCATCTCGACCATCAAGTCGGTGACCCCCAAGACGGGGGGCACCGGCGATATGGTCTTTGTCACGGTGACCCATCAGATCGAGGGCGAGACGGGCTGCTTCGTCGAGGAAGAGCAGGATATCGTCTACCTGCACATCCCCGACGAGTTCAAAGCGCCAAAACGCATTCCCGAACTGGAAACGCCCGATTTCGACGAGACCGTGCCAATCAACGAAGCACGGCTTTTCCGTTTCTCGGCGGCCACCTACAATGCGCATCGCATCCATTACGACCTGCCCTATGCGCGCGAGGTCGAGAAGTATCCGGCCCTTGTCACACACGGGCCGATGCAGGCTATCATGCTGATGGAGACGGCCAAGCGTCATGTGGGAGAACCGCCAAGGCGCTTTCGCTTTCGTGGCGTGCATCCGATGTTCCACAGCCATGATCTGCGGCTTCAGGGGCGCCTCGCGCCAGGTGGGAAATCGATGGATCTGGGAACGGCAGCGCCCGAGGGCTACCTCGGCATGCAAGCAACGGCGGAGTGGGACTGATGGGAATTCTCGATGGTATGCGCGTGGTCGAAGGTTCGGCCTTTGTCGCTGTTCCGCTGGCGGGTATGACGCTGGCGCAGATGGGGGCGGATGTGATCCGTTTCGACCGGTTGCAGGGGGGCCTCGATGCGGGCCGTTGGCCTGTGACCCGCGACGGCCAAAGCCTGTTCTGGGCCGGCCTGAACAAGGGCAAACGGTCTATCGCGATCGACATGAAACACCCGCGCGGGCGCGAGATCATCACCGAGATCATCACCGCGCCAGGCGAGGATGCCGGCCTGTTCATCACCAACCTGCGCGTGCGCGGCTGGATGGACCACGAAACCCTGTCGGCCCGCCGCCCCGACCTGTGCATGGTCACGCTGATGGGTGACCGCCACGGGCGTCCGGCGGTCGATTATACCGTCAACCCGGCCATCGGTTTTCCCGAGGCGACCGGCCCCGAAGGCTCGACCGAGCCGGTGGCCCATGCCCTGCCGGCCTGGGACTGCATTGCCGGCAACATGGTGGTCAGCGCACTGCTGGCGGCCGAACGCAAGCGCCTGCGCACGGGGCAGGGCAGTGCCGTGGACCTGTCGCTCAAGGATGTGGCGGCCGCCATGCTGGGGCATCTGGGCATCATCGGCGAGGTCGAGGTGAACGGCGTGTCGCGGCCCAAATCGGGCAATGCGCTTTACGGCGCCTACGGGCAGGATTTCCTCTGCGCCGATGGCGAGCGCGTGATGGTGATCGGGCTGACCGACCGGCAATGGCGCGGCCTGCTGAACGTGACGGGCACGACCGAAGACATGGCCGCCCTGGAAACGCGCCTTGGGGAAAGCCTGCGCGACGAAGGCGCGCGGTTCCGCCATCGCCACGCCATCACCGAGGTGCTGCGCCCGTGGTTCGCCGCCCGCAGGCTGGCCGATTTCGCTGCGCATTTCGACGAGGCCGGGGTGACGTGGTCGATCTTTCGCGACTTTGCTCGCGCCGTGGCCGAGGACCCGGATCTGTCGCTGGACAACCCGATGTTCAGCCGGATCGAGCAGCCGGGCATCGGCACCTTCAAGGTGCCGGGCACGCCGTTCTCCTTTTCCTCGGAACCACGCGAGGCGCCGCGTGCGGCGCCGGCCCTCGGCGCGCATACCGAGGCGATCCTGGGCGACGTGGCGCGCTTGCCCGATAGCGAGATCGCCGCGCTGTTCGATCAGGGGATCGTGCAACAGGCCCCGGCCAGCGAGGTGCAGCTGGCCTGTTGATCCGGCAAAGGGTTGCGCCGTGCCTGCGCACGTCGCCCGGGCAAGCGCGGCAAGGGGCATCGAGCCCCTTGCCGCGCTCTCGCGCGTGCCGCGCGCAGGCATGTTTTCAGGATAAGGATGGGGTCAGGTCCGGGCGCTCAGCCGGCCCTCTTGCCGGGCGATCAGCGCCTCGACCTCGGCAATCGTGGCGTCGCTGAGGGCGGGGGCCGGTTTGCGCACGGTGGGATGCGCGATGGCCCCACGTCTGGCCAGCGTGTATTTGCGGATGGCAAGGCCAAGGCCCGGCTGGCTTTCGTAGCGGACGAGCGGCAGGTAGATGTCGAAGAGATCGCGCGCGGCCTCGACCTCGCCCGCGCCTGTCAGGCGCACGATCTCGGCCATCATTTCGGGATAGGCAAAGCCCGTCATCGCCCCGTCCGCGCCGCGCAGCATTTCCTCGGGCAGGAATTGTGCCCCGTTGCCGCACAGGATCGAGACGCGCCGCGCGCCCTCGGCCTCGGCCCGGCGCAGGGCGGAGATCTTTTCGAGGCCCGGCCAATCCTCGTGTTTCAGCATCACGCAGCTGGGGTTCTCGGCGAAGATCTGCAGGCAGACCTTGGGCGACATCTGCACCCCCGTCACCAGCGGGAAATCCTGTAAAACCCAAGGGGTTTTTCCCAGCGTTTCCGAAACGTTGCGGAAATAGCCGGTGATCTGGTCATCGGTGCGCAGGGCCGCGGGCGGGGCGACCATGACGCCGGCGGCGCCGGCCTCCATCGCGGTGTCGGCCAGCGCCCTGATGGCGGCGAGGCCGGGGGCCGAGACGCCGACGACGATGGGCACCGAGGCCCGGGCGATGACGCGGCGCACAACGGTGACGGATTCCTCGGCGGACAGTTTGCCGGCCTCGCCCATCATGCCCAGGATCGTCAGGCCGGTGGCCCCCTTGTCCTCGTAAAAGGCGACCATGCTGTCGATGCTGGCCTCATCGAGGGCCCCATCGGGCAGAAAGGGGGTGACGGCGATGGTAAAGACGCCCTTGGCGGTTTCATCCAGCATGTTCGACTCCGACGCTGTGGGATTGGGTGAGCGCGATGCGCCCGATGGCCATGGCCGCAGCGGCCTGACAGGGGTCGACGACCGGCAGGCCGAGCGCCCGTTCCAGGGGATCGCGGAACCGCGCCATGCCGGCGCAGCCCAGGATCAGCACATCGGCGCCGTCAGTGTCGCGCAGCGTTGCCCCGACCTCGGTCATGCGCGCCAGGGTGGCTGCCTCGTTGGCGAGATCGGCCACCGCGAGCCCGAGCGCGCGGTCACCGGCCAGCCGATCGCGGACGCCCATCGCCCCGAAGGCCCGCAGATGCCGCGGGATCGAGGCGGGCAAAATGGCAATCACGCCGAACCGGTGTCCGAGGGTCAGCGCCGTCATGACCGCGCTTTCCTGGATGCCGAGCACCGGTTTGGCGGTGCGGTCGCGCAGGGCATGCAGGCCAGGATCGCCGAAACAGGCGATGACGAAGGCTGCCGCGTCGGCCTCAAGCGTGGCGGCGAGGCGCAGCATGTGGGGGATCGTCTCGTCGGCCTGCGCCTGGGATTCGATGCCGGGCGGCCCCTCGGGCAGGGTGCGGCACGCGATCTCGACGCCCAATCCGTGCAATGGGGTGAGGGCGGCGGCGATCCCGTCCGTGACCTTTTGCGAGGAGTTGGGGTTGATGACGTAAAGCCGGCTCATGCGCCCGCCCGCGTGGCCTGCTGGATTTCGACCTGGTAGCCCTCGGGGTCGTCGAAGACGAAGGCGCGAATGCCGATCGCGTCATTGACGAACATTTGCGACAGGTTTTCAACGCCTTGCGCCTCGATATAGGTGTACCACGCATCCACATCCGGCACCCGGACGCAGAGCTGCACAGGCCGCGTTTCGGCCCATTTGTGCATGCCATGCGCCTCGTCCACCAGGCCCACATGGGCGCCGTCGCAGATGCGCATGATCTTGGCCAGCCCGCCCTGGTCGATCACCAGGGGAAACCCCATCACGTCGCGGTAGAACGCCTCGGCCCGGGGCAGGTCGCGGTAGTAAAGAAAGGTGATGGCCAACTGGTTTGGGGCCTCGGGGCGTGTGGTGGTCATGTCGGAACTCCGGTGATGGCGGTGGGGTGGGTGCCGATGCGCGGTCGTGCGATCCAGTCGCCGGTTCCCGGTTGGCCCAGATAGGTGCCGTCCTGCATGATCGTGCGCCCGCGCAGGATGGTGCGCACCGGCCAGCCCCGCACGGTCGTGCCCTCGGCCGGGTTGTAGCCCACATTGTCATGCAGATCGTTCGCGCCATAGGTGACCTCGCGCGTCGGGTCCCACAGCACCAGATCGGCGTCCATGCCCGGGGCTATGTCACCCTTGCGGTCAAGGCCGTAGAGCCGCGCGGGCAGGGTGGCGGTCAGCGCCACGAACGACTCGGGGCCGAGGCGTCTGCGGCTGACCATTGCCTCGAACATCAGCGGTTGGCGCAACTCCAGACCCGGCATCCCGTTGGCGATGGCGGGGAAGGGGGCGTCCGGCCCCGCGGACAGCTTGCCCGTGTCATCGAAGCGATAGGGTGCGTGGTCCGAGGACACGACCTGCAGGTCTCCGAGCGCCAGCGCCTGCCAAAGGGCGGCCTGATCGCGGGCGGTCCGTTGCGGCGGCGAGCACATCCATTTCGCCCCCTCGATCCCCGGTTTGTCGAGGATATCCTCGGTCTGGAACAGGTAATGGGGGCAGGTTTCGGCCCAGACCGGTGCGCCACGGGCACGGGCCGCGCGGATTTCGGCGGCGGCCTCTTGCGTCGAGACGTGAAAGATCATGACCGGGGCCTGTGCCAATTCGGCCAGGCGGCACATGCGCGCCACGGCCTCGATCTCGGCCGCGCGGGGGCGCGAGGCCGCGTGGTCGATCGGGCGCGTGCGTCCCTTGGCCAGCAGGCGGGTGCGTGTCTCGGCGATGATCGCATCGTTTTCGGCATGGATGCAGGTCAGCGCGCCGGCCGTGCGTGCGATACGCAGGACGCGCAGGATCTCGGCATCGCCCAGCCCGATATTGTAGGTGGTGAACACCTTGATCGAGCGATGCCCGGCGGCGATCAGGCTGTGCAGATCGGCCTCGAGATCGGGGGCCGCAGAGTCGGCGACGATCAGGTGAAAGGCGTGATCGATGGCCGCCCCGCGCGTGGCCCGTGCGGCATAGTCGGCCACCGCCTCGGACAGACGCTGCCCCTTGCCCTGCGCGGCGAAGGAAATGACGCTGGTCGTGCCCCCCATCGCGGCGGATCGGGTGGCGGTTTCGAACGTGTCGGCATTCATCAGGCCCATGCCCGACATCTGCTCGATATGGCAATGCGGGTCGACGCCGCCGGGGGTCACCATCAATCCGGTCGCGTCGATCGTTTCGGTCGCCATGCCCAGCCCGTGGCCGATGGCGGTGATGCGCCCGGCCGACACGGCGATATCGGCGGTAAATTGGCCGTCGGCGGTGATAACGCGACCGCCGCGGATCATCAGGTCATGGCTCATCCGGCACCCTGCACGCTGCGCTGGCGCGAGCATGGGGCAGGGGGCCGCGATGGGCAAGACCAAGCGGCGTGCACACCGGGTGCCGCTGCATGCCCATGGATGTCGTACCTTGTAGATTCACCGCCTTGATCGACATAAAAAGGGGTCAAGGACGGGTCAGCCTGATTCAAAGCCCACCTATCCACAAGTTATCCACATGCTATGATTCAGCTTTGGATCAGGTCCTGCATTTCCGCCAGTTTTGTCTGAACGAGGGCAGGGTCGCCCTTGGACTCGATGTTCAGGCGCAGCAGGGGTTCGGTGTTCGACGCCCGCAGATTGAAACGCCAATCGCCGAAGCTCAGGCTCAGGCCGTCGGTTTCGTCACGGTCTTTCGCAGCGGCGCCGTAGGCAGTATCGATTTTCGCGATCATGGCCTTCGCGTCATCGACGCGAAAGTTCCGCTCGCCCGACGACGGGTAAGAGCAGCGCAGTTCGGCCACGAGGTCTTTCAGGCTTTCGCCACGGCGGCTGACCAGTTCGGCGACCAGCAGCCACGGGATCATGCCGCTGTCGCAGGCCATGAAATCGCGGAAATAGTGATGCGCCGACATCTCGCCGCCGTAAACGGCGCCGGTGTCGCGCATGACCTGCTTGATGTTGGAATGGCCGCATTGCGACTGGATGGCTTCGCCGCCCATTCGGGCGACGATGTCCTGCGTGGCCCAGATGATGCGCGGGTCGTGGATGATCTTGGCCCCCGACTCCTTGGCGAGGAACGCCTCGGCCAACAGGGCGACCACATATTCGCCGGGAATGAAGCCGCCCTCGTGGTCGAAGAAGAAGCAGCGATCGAAATCGCCGTCCCAGGCCACGCCCATATCGGCACCCTCGGCCACCACGGCATCCGCAGTCACCGGCTGGTTTTCGTCCAGAAGTGGGTTGGGGATGCCGTTTGGAAAGGACCCGTCGGGATCGTGATGCATGCGCACGAATTGCAGCGGCGCGCCAGCGGCCGCCAACCCGTCGGCGAGGGCGTCAAAGCTGGGGCCTGCAGCGCCGTTTCCGGCATTCACAAGGATTTTCAGCGGCTTGAGCGCGTCGATCTCGACGAACTCCAGCAGCTTTTCGACATAGGCGTCGCGCGTGCCGGACGCGTCCACAACCGTGCCGCCGTCGATTTCGGGGGCGAATTCGCCCGTTTCGGCCAAGGCCTGAATCTCCGCCATCCCCTCGGCCTTGCCGATCGGGGCCGAGCCTGCGCGCACCATCTTCATGCCGTTGTAATCCATCGGGTTGTGCGAGGCGGTCACGCAGATCCCGCCATCGGCCCCCAGATGGGTGACGGCGAAATACGTCTCTTCGGTGCCCGACAGGCCAAGGTCCAGCACCTCGACGCCGCAGGCCATCAGCCCCCGCGCCACGGCCTGCCCAAGGCTGTCCGAGGTCGGGCGCACATCGCGGCCCAGAACGACACGTTTCGCCCCCAGCACCTGGGCAAAGGCGCGCCCGATGCGATAGGCGATATCCTCGTTCAACTCGTCGCCGAGACGTCCGCGGATGTCATAAGCCTTGAAACAGGTCAGCGTCAGCGCGTCGAATGCCATAGGGGCGGGTCCTTCCATGGTGGGCAAGCGTCAGGGGCGGTATACCCAACGCCTTGCCCACAAACCACCCGCAGCCCTTGGTCCGGCGACGATTTACGCTAGGCTCTGGATGCGAGGCAACACGGGGGCTGCCGATGCTGGTCGTCACGCAGGACACGATACGAAATGCGGGGGTATTGGAAACACGCTCGCTTCCGAAAAAGTTCTTTGGCCGCGTGGCGTTGATCCCCCGACAGGCGCGCCCGGGGCTGTGGGCGCGCCTGCTGGTGGAAATGCAGCTGCTGCGCTATCTCGCGGCGCTCATTCCCTTTGTCTTTCTGGCCTTTTCGTCGTCACGCATGGCGCTGCCGGTGACGCAGGCCCCTTTGGCGATGGTGCTGCTGATCGGGTTCGTCGAGATGAAGGTGCTGCGCCTGTCGGACAAGGGGCGCGCGCGCCTGATGTCCGAGGACGAGGCCGCGCGCCGCCTCGATACCCTGGCCTTTCGCGCCAAGGCGGTACTGCGCAAGATCGCGGCCTATCGCGATGTCGCCGAGGGCGAACTGGCCCTGGTCATCGAGCAATCCGAATTGGCGCGCGTGACCCCGCTGACGCTGGTGTCGATCCAGTCGGCCCGGCCCCAGCCCCATGTGCTCGACCTCGGCCCCGAGGAACGCGAGTTGATCGAGACCGAACTGTTCGGGCCTGATCTGACAGAGAAAATGGTGCATCACGCCAACCTGCGCGACGGGCAGATGATCCGCGAGGTGCGGATCGAGGCACGCGGCATTTCGGCCCATACCCGCCTGGCCGCCTGGATGGAAAAGCGGGCCATGGCACAGACCGAGACGGCGGAGATTTGAGGCATGACAGTGAATGCAAACGCGGTGTCGGCGGGCGAGGCGTTGCGCGTGTTGGGGGCGGCCTGGGCTGTGCAAGCAAGGGGCGATCTGACCAGCAGCTGGATGCTGCATGGCCGCCCCGGCGTCGGTAAGACCGAGATCGTTCAAACCCTGGCGCGACAGGTCGGCGCCGATCTGCATGACCTGCGCCTGACCACGATCGAACCCCAGGACCTGCGGGGCCTGCCCTTTTACGATCATGCGGCCGGGCGCACCGTCTGGTACCGCCCCGAGGATCTGCCCGATGATCCCGCGCGTCCGGCGATCCTGTTCCTCGACGAGTTGACCGCCGCCGCGCCGACATTGCAGCCCACCGTGTACGGCTTGCTGCAGGAGCGTCGGGTCGGGCGCCATCGTCTGCCCGACAGCGTCTTCATCGTCGCTGCCGGCAACATGGTCGAGGACGGGGCCATCGCCTATGACATGGGCACCGCCCTGTCGGACCGGCTGATCCACATGATCGTGCAGGCCGACGCCGAGGATTGGCTCAAGACCTATGCCGCCGCGGCGGGCATCCACCCCGCTGTCGCGGCCTTTCTGCGCGCCCGTCCCGACCTGTTCGAGACGACCGAGGATGCGTTGCGGCGCGGTCAGACCATCGCCTGCACCCCCCGCAGTTGGGCGCGCGTCAGCCGGATCATGCAGGCGGTGCCCGACCGGCAGACCCGGCAGGTCATGGTTGCGGGCACCGTGGGCGAGGCGGCGGCGGCCGAGTTCGCCCTAATCGCCGACGAGATCGAAGCCTCGGTCCATGTGGCCGAGATGTTGGAGACCCCGCGCGCCAAGCGGGCGGAGCTTTATCCTCAAACGCTGCACGGGCTGACAGCCCTGATTTACGGATTGATCGGCGCGGCGAACGCGCAAAACATGCCCGCCGCCATCGAGATCCTGGCCGATATGCGTGGGCTGGGCGACCCGGCGCAGCGCGCGCTGCCCTTGTCGGAACTGGCCAGTTTCGGGTTCGAGTTGCTGATCTCCAAGGCGATGGAACACGACTGGCACGAGGCGTTCGCGACCTCGGAGGCCTATGCCGAGTATGCCCGCGCGCGCGAAGCGGCGGGCCTGCCATGACCGCCCATGCCACCCGCGCGGCCACAGCCCTCGCCCACCTGGGCGAGGTCGATCCCGCGCTGGCGGTTCTGTCGCTGTGGTGCCGACACAGGGACGCCTCGGGCGCGACGCGCACACAGGGCGACACCATCCTCTACGGTCCCGGGTTCGACAGCCTGCCGCTGGCACAGGCGGTCGGTCTGGCCGCGCACCATATTCTGCACGTCGCGCTGCGCCATTCCGACCGGCAGGCGGCGCTGGCCGAACGACTTGGCGCGCGGTTCGACGGATCGCTCTTTGGTCTCGCCGCCGACGGGATCATCAACGAAACCCTGCTGCTGGCCGGTCATGCCCTGCCACGCCCCGCCGTGACCCTGACCGATCTGCTGGAAGAGATCGGGGAGCCGGCCCGTTCGCCCATTGCCGCCTTGGCCGATTGGGATGCCGACCGGCTGGCCATGTACCTGCACAGCGACCCGAAACGCGCTGAAAATGCGCGGGAACTTGGCGTGACACGCGGCTTTGCCCAGGATGTCGAGCTGGGCGAACCCGACCCCGAGGGAGAGCGCCAGAAAACCGCCGATTGGCGCAACCAGTTGCTGCGCGCGATGGAGGCAGGGCGCAAGGCCGGCACCGGCATCGGGCGGCTGGGGGCGGTGCTGGCCGATATGTCGCCGCCCGCCGTCTCGTGGGAGATGCAGTTGCGCGGCCTCCTGTCCCGCGCCCTGATCCATCGCCCACATCTCAGCCATCGCCGCCCCGCCGCGCGCTGGATCGCCATGACCGCGCAGGCGCAGGCCGCGCATACGCCCGACCCGGCGTATCAGCCGGGCATGGCGCGGCTCGACACCCGCCCGCGTGTCGTGATCGGGTTGGACACGTCCAGTTCCATCGACCCGCTGACTCTGTCGCTATTCCTGTCCGAGGCCGAGGGGATCACCCGCCGCAGCGGGGCCGAGGCGCACCTGCTGGCCTTCGACGAAGAGGTATTCGAGGCCCACCGCCTGGACGTCGGATCGTGGCGCGACCTGCATCACCTGCCGCTGCGCACCGGCGGCGGCACGGATTTCGCCCCGGTTCTCGCACAGGCCGCGCGGCTTCAGCCGTCGATCTCCGTGATGCTGACCGATCTCGATGCGCCCTTTGGCCCGATGCCGGGGTTTCCGGTGCTCTGGGCCGTGCCCGGATCCGCGCCGCTGGACGATCCGCCCTTTGGTCGCGTGCTGCGGATCGGGGCAGGTTGAGGGCCTATTGCGCGGCGGTCGGCAATGGGGCCTGGCGTTGCGCATGTTCCCAATCCGGGGCGATCCACGGGCCGCGATTGTCGCGGGGCAGGGGATCGCGGCCAAGGATATGGTCGGCGGCCTTTTCGCCCACCATGATCGACGGCGCGTTGGTGTTGCCATTGGTGACCTGCGGAAAGATCGAGCTGTCGGCCAGCCGCAGCCCCTCGACCCCGATCACGCGATTTTCCGGGTCGACCACCGCGTCTGGGTCGTCGCGCCGCCCCATCCGGCAGGTGCCGCAGGGGTGATAGGCGCTTTCGGCATGATCGCGGATCACGTCGTCAAGGGCCTCGTCGCTGGCCACATCCGCGCCGGGCAGCAATTCGTCGCCCGCAAAGGCCTGCATGGCCGGTTGCTGGAAGATCTCGCGCGTCAGCCGGATCGCCTTGCGGAAATCGCGCCAATCGTCCTCGTGGCTCATGTAATTGAACAGGATCGACGGTACGGCCGCCGGGTCAGACGACGTCAGCGCCACGCGCCCGCGGCTTTTCGAGCGCATCGGCCCGACATGGGCCTGAAATCCGTGGCCCGCCGCACTGACCGAGCCGTCATAGCGCACGGCAATAGGCAGGAAATGGAACTGGATATCGGGATACTCGACCCCGGCGCGCGAGCGGATGAAGCCGCAGGCCTCGAACTGGTTCGACGCGCCAAGGCCGGAGCGCGTGAGCACCCATTGCGTGCCCACCAGCGCCTTGCCCCAAAGGCTCCAATACGGGGCGAGGGACACGGGCTGCCTTGCGGCATACTGGATGTAGAGTTCCAGATGATCCTGCAGGTTCTGGCCCACGCCCGCGCGGTCGGCCACCACCGGCACGCCATGCTCCACCAGATGGTGCGCCGGCCCGATGCCCGACAGCATCAACAGCTTGGGCGAGTTGATTGCGCCGGCTGTCAGCACGACCTCGGCATTCGCGCGGATCAACTGGGCCTCGGCCCCGCCCCGCCTGATCCAGACCCCCGTCGCGCGGCCGTCCTCGATATGGATTCGTTCGACCAAACCCCTGACAAGGGTGCAATTCTCGCGTTTCAGGGCCGGTTTCAGATAGGCATCCGCGGCGGACCAGCGTTGCCCCTTCCAGATCGTCATTTCGAAGGCGCCGAACCCCTCTTGCCGGTGGCCGTTATAATCCTCGGTCCGGCCATAGCCCGCTTGCGATCCGGCCTCGATGAAGGCCTCGAACAGCGGGTTGTCGCGCCGCCCGCGCGTGATGTGCAAGGGGCCGTCGTCGCCGCGCCAGGTGCCGCAGCCATCGTCGCCGTGCCAGTTTTCCATGCGCCGGAAATAGGGCAGCACATCGGCATAGGACCATCCCTGCGCGCCCATCTCGGCCCAGGCGTCATAGTCGCGGGCGTGCCCACGCACATAGATCATCCCGTTGATCGAGGACGACCCGCCGATCACCTTGCCGCGCGGGCAGGCCATGCGGCGGCCGGCCATATGCGGCTCGGGCTCGGTCTGGTAGCCCCAATCATAGCGGGCCATGTTCATCGGGTAGGACAGGGCCGCGGGCATCTTGATGAAGGGCCCCGCATCGGTGCCGCCATGTTCCAGAACGATGACCTGTTTGCCCGCCTCGGCCAGGCGATAGGCGATGGCGCACCCGGCAGAGCCTGCGCCCACGACAATGTAATCGGCTTGCATCAGAACGGCGCCTCCACCGCGCTCAGGCCCACATAGACGGATTTCGGCTGGCTATAGGCCTCGATCGCGGCGCGGGCGTTTTCGCGTCCGATGCCGCTGGCCTTGACCCCGCCGAACGGCATCTCGATGGGCGTGAGGTTGTACTGGTTGATCCAGCAGGTGCCGGCCTGAAGGGCGCGGACCATGCGGTGCGCGCGGGCAAGGTCGCGGGTGAAGACGCCCGCTGCCAGCCCGAATTCCGTGTCATTGGCGCGGCGCGTCACCTCGTCTTCGGTGTCGAAATCGAGCACCGACATGACCGGGCCAAAGATTTCCTCGCGCGCGATGGCCATGTCATCGGTGACATCTGCGAAGACCGTGGGCTGGATGAAATAGCCGGGGCCGTCGATGGCCGCCCCGCCCGTGACCAGACGCGCGCCGTCGTCCAGCCCCTTGGCGATGTAGGACAACACGATGGCGCGCTGCGCCTCGCTGATCATGGGGCCAAGATGCGTGGCCTCGTCCATCGGGTCGCCGATCACGGCGGCCTCGGTCCGTTCGGCCAGCCGCGTCAGAAACGCGTCCTTGAGGCCCGACTGCACGAAGACCCGCGTGCCGTTGGAACAGATCTGCCCGGTCGAGTAGAAATTGGCGTTGATCGCGGCGGACACTGCATCCTCGATCTCCGCATCGTCGAAGATGATCAGGGGCGACTTGCCGCCCAGTTCCATTGTCACATGCTTCAAATCGCGCGCGGCGGCCTCGTAGACCTTGCGGCCCGTGGGCACCGACCCGGTGAGCGAGACCTTGGCCACACGCGGGTCATCGACCAGTGCTGCGCCCGTCTCGCCTGCGCCCTGCACCACGTTGAACACGCCCGGCGGTGCGCCCGCTTCGAGCAGGATTTCCGCCAGTTTCAGTGCCGTCAGCGGCGTTTCCTCCGAGGGTTTGAACACCATCGTGTTGCCACAGGCCAGCGCCGGGGCGGCCTTCCAGCAGGCGATCTGGATCGGGTAGTTCCATGCCCCGATCCCGGCACAAACCCCCAGAGGTTCGCGAATCGTGTAGGCGAAATCGGCACCCAGCTGCACGGTCTCGCCCGTGATCGTTGCCGCCATGCCGCCGAAATACTCCAGGCAATCCGCGCCGCTGGCGGCATCGGCCACCAGCGTTTCCGACAGGGGTTTGCCGGTATCGAGCGTTTCCAACGCGCTGAGGTCCCGGTTGCGTTCGCGGATGATCTGGGCCGCACGGGTCAGGATGCGCCCACGCTCAGCCCCGGTCATGGCCGACCAGCCGGGCAGGGCGGCCTCGGCGGCGCGTACGGCCTCGGCCACCATGTCGGGCCGTGCGGCATAAACGCGGCCCAGGGTTTCGCCGGTCGCCGGGTAGGTCAGGGCGATCTCGGCGCCGCCCTCATCCTCGACATAGGCGCCGTTGATGAAATGGCTGGCCTTGGGTTGCATGCCCTTCATCGCTTGTCCCTTTCTTTCAGGTCACTGGCCAGCGCCGCCAACACCTGATCTGCCGCCGCGTGCCCATCGGTGTTGCCGGTATCGAGTGCTGCGTGCAGATACAGGCCGTCGATCAGCCCCGCGATCCGGTCGGCCACCTCGGGCGCGCGCGGGCCGACGCGTGGGCGCAACTCATGGATCAGGTTCGAGCGCAGCCGCCGCTGATACACGGTCAACAGCCGCCGCGCCCCCGCGTCGGTCAGGGCCAGCACGTAGAAATTCAGCCAGGCCGCAACGACCTCGTGGCGAAAGTTCGAAGGTCCGAAACTGGCGCGGATCAGCGCCTCGAGCCGGTCCTCGGGGCGTTTGGCGGCCACCAGCGCGCCGCGGATCTCGGCCCCGTAGACCGTCAGGATCGCGCGCATGGCGGCCAGAAACTCTGGTCCTTGCCCTTGAAGTAGTGAAAGGCCAGCGCCGGCGAGACACCCGCGCGCCTGGCAATCTGGCCCACGGTCACGTTGAGCGAGCCGCGCGCACCGATTTCATGAATCGCCGCCTCGACCAGTTCGCCGCGACGGATCGCTTCCATTCCGAGTTTGGGCATTCGGACCACCATCTGCTTGCAATCCTCGATCTAAGACGTTTTGATTGACTCATCAATCAATAAAAATCCGGACGTGCCGCTTGCACCAATGACAGCTGGGTGGTCAACTCCGCGCCGGAGAGACGACATGAAAAACAACACAAGGGAGTGTTCCGAATGATCCGCCTGACCACCGCCACCGCCATTGCCGCGTTGGCCGCGGCCCCCGCCATGGCCGATTGCGACAGCGTCACCTTCTCGGATGTCGGCTGGACCGATATCACCGCCACCACGGCGGCCACCACCGTGGTGCTCGAGGCGCTGGGTTACGAGACCGAAACCCTCGTCCTGTCGGTGCCGGTGACCTACACCTCGCTGGCCGAAGGCGATGTGGACATTTTCCTTGGCAACTGGATGCCCACGATGGAGGCCGACATCGCCCCCTACCGCGAGGCCGGCACCGTCGACACCGTGCGCGCCAACCTTGAGGGCGCGAAATACACGCTGGCCACCAATGCCGCCGGCGCGGCGCTGGGGATCGCCGATTTCGCCGATATCGCCGCCGCGGTCGAAGAGCTGGACGCCGAGATCTATGGCATCGAACCCGGCAATGACGGCAACCGCCTGATCATGGACATGATCGCGGACAACGCCTTTGGTCTGGGCGATGCCGACTTCGAGGTGGTCGAAAGCAGCGAACAGGGGATGCTGGCGCAAGTTGCCCGCGCGACCGACCGGGACGAGCCGATCGTCTTTCTCGGGTGGGAACCGCACCCGATGAACGCCAATTTCGAGATGACCTATCTGACCGGCGGCGACGACTGGTTCGGACCGGATCTGGGTGGTGCGACCGTCTTTACCAACACCCGCGCGGGCCTGGTCGACGAATGCCCGAACCTTGGCGCCTTCCTGAACAACCTGCAATTCACGCTGGCCATGGAAAACGAGATCATGGGCGCGATCCTGAACGATGGCGAGGATCCCGTCGATGCCGCCAGCGCCTGGATGAGCGCAAATCCCGACCTCGTCATGGGGTGGCTGGATGGCGTGACCACCATCGACGGCGGCGATGCCGAAGCAGCCGTGGGTGAGGCGCTCGGGCTCTGATCCCAGGGACGGTCAGGGCGGGGGCCTTACGCGGACCCGCCCATGCCGACCTCTTCCATCAAGGCGTCGTCCAGCTCGGCCGCACGTTTCGCGGCCGGGCGGTCCAGGATGCGGGCGACATACTCGGCAAAACCGGGGCGCTCGGGCAGGGTTCCGAATTGCAGCCCCCAGGCGATCTGGCTACCGAGATAGACATCAACCGCCGAGAAGGCTTCGCCAAGGATATGTGTACGACCGTCTTCCAGCAGATGCTCGAGTGTGGCCGCCACCGCCGTCAGGCTGCCCCAGCCGACGCGCCGGTAAACCTGCGGATCGTCGGTCGAAACCTCCAGCGACGCGACGCTGACCGCCGGATCGACGGCGCCGGCGCCGAAGAACAGCCACCGGTAGTAGGCCCCGCGTTCGGGCGTGCCGGGCGGCGGGGCCAGCCCGGCCTGCGGCGCAAGATCGGCCATATGGGCGCAGATCGCCGCCGCCTCGGTCACGACCATGCCGCGGTCGACCAGCGTGGGCACCTTGCCCATCGCGTTGATCGCGCGATAGGCGGGCGATTTCATCTCGTCGCCATATTGCACGACCTTGACCGTGTAGGGCAGTCCGGCCTCTTCCATCATCCAGCGGGCGATGCGACCGCGCGACATCGGGTGGGTGTAAAGCGTCAGATCGGTCATGGTCTTACCTTTGGCAGGGAGCGTGCCCAGCCTGCGCCCGGCGCCCGAGTCGCCTCAAGACAAAAGGATACCGTCCGATGCTGAGCTGGCTGACGGAATGTGAAACGCCCGAGGACACCGCCGGTCTGGGCCCGTTGGGGTATCTGACCGAGTGCAAGATCCGGATCGGCGACGCGGCCGAGGCCGGGTTCGATTGGCTGCAGGCCAACGGGGCCTCGGTGTTCGACTGGATATCGGACATGCTGGAGGTGCTGATCGAGGCGATCCTGACCCTGTTGCAGGAACCGCCGAATACCGGCTGGATCCGCGATGTCGGCCGTGGCGAAGAGGTTTATCTTTACGCCCCCGAGGCGCACGCGATCCTGATCATCGCGCTGCTGACGGGGCTGGCCTGGTGGCTGCACCGCAGCTGGAAGGTGCCGGCGCTGGTGGCCGCCGGGTTCCTGTTCATCGTGAACCAGGGCTATTGGGAGGAGACGACCGAAAGCCTGACGCTGGTCGTTTCAGCCTGCGTGGTCTGCATGGGGCTGGGCGTGCCCATCGGCATCGCCGCCGCCCATCGCCCGCGTCTTTATGCGGCCATGCGGCCCGTGCTCGACCTGATGCAGACGCTGCCCACCTTCGTCTACCTCATTCCGGCCATCGTCTTTTTCGGCATCGGCATGGTGCCGGGCCTGATCGCCACGGTGATCTTCGTGCTGCCCGCCCCGATCCGCCTGACGCATCTGGGTATCGCCTCGACCCCGCAATCGCTGATCGAGGCCGGACAGGCCTTTGGCGCGACGCCGCGGCAGCTGCTGTGGAAGGTGGAATTGCCCTTTGCCCTGCCGCAGATCATGACGGGGTTGAACCAGACCATCATGCTGTCGCTGTCGATGGTGGTGATCGCCGCGCTGGTGGGCGCAGACGGGTTGGGCGTGCCGGTGGTGCGCGCGCTGAACCGCGTCGATACCGGGCTTGGGTTCGAGTCGGGCTTCATCATCGTGGTGGTGGCCATCATTCTGGATCGTCTGTTGAGGGTGCGCACGAAATGACCGCTGTCCGGTTCAACGAGGTCTGCATCATGTTCGGGCCCCATCCCGCGCCATCCCTGAGCATGGCCGATGCCGGCCAGAGCCGGGCCGAGATCCAGGCGGAAACCGGCCATGTGCTGGGGGTGCACGATTGCTCGCTCGACGTGGCCGAGGGCGAGATCCTGGTGCTGATGGGCCTGTCGGGGTCGGGCAAATCCACGCTGCTGAGGGCGGTGAACGGGTTGAACCCGGTGGCGCGCGGATCGGTCGAGATCGCGGCCGGGGGCACGATGGTCAACGTGACCGAGGCCAAGGGCGCGGCGCTGCGCCGTTTGCGTCAGAACACGGTGGCGATGGTGTTCCAGCAATTCGGATTGCTGCCCTGGCGCAGCGTGCGCGAAAATGTGGGTCTGGGGCTGGAGCTTGCGGGTCTGCCGGCCAGTGCGCGGGCCGAGGCGGTGGACCGGCAACTCAGCCTCGTGGGCCTGTCCGACTGGGCCGAGCGCAAGGTGGGCGAATTGTCGGGCGGCATGCAGCAGCGCGTGGGGCTGGCGCGCGCCTTTGCCACGGACGCGCCGATCCTGTTGATGGACGAGCCGTTCTCGGCCCTCGATCCGCTGATCCGCACGAAATTGCAGGACGAGATGCTGGACCTGCAGCGCGATCTGAAACGCACGATCATCTTCGTCAGCCACGATCTGGATGAGGCGTTCAAGATCGGCAATCGCATCGCGATCCTGGAGGGCGGGCGCATCGTGCAGGTGGGCACCCCGCGCGAGATCTTCTCGGCCCCGGCCAGCGATTACGTGGCCGAGTTCGTCGCCAACATGAACCCGCTTGGCGTGCTGACGGCCGCGACGTGATGGAGGCCGGGCCAGGCGCCGGGCCGCGTGTGGGCGCCGAAACGCCCGTGCGCGACCTGATGGATCGGCTGGCAGCAGGCGAGGCGGTCCTGACCGTGGCCGAGGGCGACAGGCCGATCGGGCGTGTCACGCCGCAAAGCATCGTGGCGCGGCTGTCGAGCTGAGGGATTGCGCCGCGCTGTCGCGCGTCGCCCGGGCGGAGCGCGCAAAGGGGCATCGAGCCCCTTTGCGCGCTTTGGGGCGCTGCGCGCCTTTGCATATTTTCAGGATAAAGATCGGGTAAAGGCCGCGCCGGTTTCCTGGCGCGGCGCGCGTGGGGTAGGTCAGGCGGTTTGCAGGGTCTCGATCAGCCGGCCCAGGTGATGATCGCTATCGCCAAGCTGGTGGTCGATCATCACCAGCCGCTTGGCATAGTGGCTGACCGGATACTCCCATGTCATGGCGATGCCGCCATGCATCTGGATCGCCTCTTCGGCCAGCTTGCGCGCGACGCGCCCGACGAGGTGCTTGGCCTGTGCAACCCGTTTCGCCTGTACCGGGGTGCCCATGGCACTGGCCGCGAGGATGACGATCGAGCGGGCCTGTTCGATGTCGATGGTCAGGTCGACGGCGCGATGCTGCAGGGCCTGAAAAGTGCCGATGGGCTGGCCGAACTGTTTGCGCGTCCCGAGATAGTCGATCAGCGCCGCGCTCGTCGCCTCCATCGCCCCTAGCGCCTCGGCCGAGAGCGCCAGCGCGCCCCAGTCCAGCGCGTCGGACAGTGCGGCCTGGGCGGCGGGCAGGATCGGCGTGGCGGGCGTGTCCTCCAGCAGCACCTCCGCGGCGGGGCCGCCGTCGATCATGGCATAGGGGTGCAGGTCGGCCTCGGCTGCCGCCAGGTCGAACAGTGCGATTTGCCCGTTGGCGCGCGCCGCGACAAGCAGCCGGTCGGCCACGCCGCCGCCGTAAACGACGCTCTTGCGCCCTGTCAAACGCCATCCGTCGCCTGTGCGGTCTGCGCGACAGGCGATGCCGTCCAGATCATAGGGCGCGTCCAACTCGCCAATGGCCACGGCGTAGCGGGTTTCGCCCGAGAGAAGCGCCGTCAGCGGCGTGCCCGTCGCCGACAGCAGCCGTGCCGCCATGACCGCGCCGAGGACAGGCTCGGGGCAGAGCGCGCGGCCGATCTCCTCGAAGATCACGGCGATGTCGAATCCGCTGCCCCCCATGCCGCCCCGATCCTCGCCCACCAGCGCATGGAAGAGGCCGAGGTCAGCCATTCCGGCCCATTTCTCCGGGTCGTGAAAGGGGGCCTGGTAGGCGACGCGCAGCCGGTGGTCCCATCCGTATTGCTCGGACAGGTAGCGCCGCAGCGTCTCGGCCAGCATGCGGCGGTCATCGCTCATCTCGAAATTCATCGCGCCATCATCCCCTTGGCCAGAATGTTGCGCTGGATCTCGTTCGAGCCGCCATAGATCGAGATCTTGCGGTTGTTGAAATAGCTGGCCGCGTCATGGGCGTGCCCCTCGGGGGCGATGGACAGGTTGCCGTCCAGATCCTCGGACGGGAAAGGGGCCGCCGCCGGCCCGAGCGCGCGGCGGGCGAGATCGTTGATGGCCTGCCGGATCTCGGTGCCCTTGATCTTGAGCATCGAGGGTTCGGCGCCCAGCCGTCCGCCCTGGGCCGCGCGGGCCAGCATGCGCAGGTTGGTGATCTTCATCGCGTCCAGTTCGGCCTCGATCCGAGCCAGGCGGGCAGCAAACAGCGTGTTCTGGATCAGGGGCCGGCCATTGCGCGTGATCTGGCGCGCCAGTGACTTGACCTGCTCGAGGGCCTGCACCGAAAACCCGACCCCGGCGATGTTCGTTCGTTCGTGGCCGAGCAGGAACTTGGCGATCGTCCAGCCCTCGTTTTCCGCGCCGACAAGGTTGGCGACCGGCACGCGCACATCGGTGAAGAACACTTCGTTCACCTCGTACCCGCCCTCGATCAGGCGGATGGGCCGCATTTCGATGCCGGGGCTGTCCAGATCGACGAGGACGAAACTGATCCCTTCCTGCGGCTTGCCGTCGACCTTCGTGCGCACGAGACAGAAGATGCGATTGGCGTATTGGCCCAGCGTCGTCCACGTCTTTTGCCCGTTGATCACATAGTGGTCGCCATCACGGTCGGCGCGGGTTTTCAGGCTGGCCAGATCGCTGCCAGCACCGGGTTCAGAATAGCCCTGGCACCACCAATCGGTGCCATCCAGGATGCGGGGAAGCAGATCGGCCTGCTGTTCGGGCGTGCCGAATTGCATCAGAACAGGACCCAGCATTTTCACGCCGAAAGGCACGATGCGCGGGGCACCGGCAAGGCAGCATTCTTCTTCGAAAACATGCTGCTCGATCGGACCCCAGCCCTCACCGCCGAACGCCTTGGGCCAGCTGCCCGCCAGCCAGCCGCGTGCATTCAGGATCGCGTGCCAGCGTTCCATGTCGTCTTTGCTCACCTCGCGGCGCGCGGTCACCTTGGCGGCGATGTCGCGTGGCAGGTGTTCGGCCAGAAAATCGCGCAGATCTGCCTGAAAAGCCCGCTCCTGCGGGGAATAGTCGAGATCCATGGTGTCTTCTCCCCCTTTGGTGCCCTCCTGCACCGCCTTGGGGAAAAGACTAACACGCGCGCCGCGCCGGGCCAGTCCGACGCGACGTCGCCGCGCGCGCAGCGTCAGAAAAACGCCTGCAACCCGGTTTGCGCGCGCCCCAGGATCAGGGCGTGGACGTCATGAGTGCCCTCGTAGGTATTCACCGTCTCGAGGTTCTGGGCGTGGCGCATGACGTGGTATTCCGCCATGATCCCGTTGCCGCCATGCATGTCGCGGGCTTGGCGTGCGATCTCCAACGCCTTGCCGCAATTGTTGCGCTTGATCAGGCTGATGACCTCGGGCGCGCAGGTGCCGTCATCCATCATGCGACCGGCACGCAACGCGGCTTGCAGGCCCAGGGCGATCTCGGTCTGCATGTCGGCCAGCTTTTTCTGGAACAGCTGCGTCTGCGCCAGCGGGCGGTTGAACTGCGTGCGGTCCAGCCCGTATTGCCGTGCGCGGTGCCAGCAATCCTCGGCCGCGCCCATCACGCCCCAGGCGATGCCGTAGCGGGCACGGTTGAGGCAGCCGAACGGCCCCTTGAGGCCCTCGACATGGGGCAAAAGCGCATCTTCGCCGACCTCGACCGCGTCCATCACGATCTCGCCCGTCACACTGGCCCGCAGCGACAGCTTGCCGCCGATCTTGGGCGCGCTCAGACCCGTCATGCCCTTTTCAAGCACAAAGCCACGGATCTTGCCGCCATGCGCCTCGGATTTGGCCCAGACGACGAAGACATCGGCGATGGGTGCGTTCGAGATCCACATCTTGGCGCCGGACAGGACGTAGCCGCCATCGACCTTTTTGGCGGTCGTCTTCATCCCCGCCGGGTCGCTGCCGGCCTCGGGTTCGGTCAGGCCGAAACAGCCGATCAACTCCCCCTTGGCAAGGCCGGGGAGGTATTTCTGTTTCTGCTCTTCGGTGCCATAGGCGTTGATCGGGTACATAACCAGCGAGGATTGCACCGACATCATCGAGCGATAGCCGGAATCGATGCGCTCGATCTCGCGCGCGACGAGGCCATAGGTGACGTAGCCCGCGCCAAGACCCCCGTATGCCTCGGGGATGGTGACGCCCAAGAGGCCCATCTCACCCATCTCGGCGAACACCTCGGGGGTGACGGTCTCGTTCAGGTAGGCGTCGGTCACGCGCGCCAGCAACTTGTCCTGCGCATAGGCGCGGGCGCTGTCGGCGATCATGCGTTCCTCTTCCGACAACTGGCTGGTCAGGTGAAACGGGTCGGCCCAGTCGAAGGGCGCAAGCGAGGGGCCGGTATGGCGCGTCTGTCCGTCAGGCATGTCTGTCTCCTCAAATCTTGCGCGCAACTCATCCCATTTGCACTGTTTGTGCAAGCCTCTCAGCTTGCGAGGGCCGGATGCGCCGTCTAGCGTCAGCCCAACAAGGGAGATTTTTGGGGAGGAGGGGCCATGGAACCCGCAATGGACCTTGGCCAGACGGCGCGCGTGCGCCCGCTGGTCGAACAGGTGCGCCAGATGGTCCGCGAGGAGATCGCGCCGCTGGATGCCGAATATCACGCCGAGGTGGGCCGCCACCCGTCGGGCGACCGGTTCGCGATGACCGAGCGGCAATTGGAGATCCTGGCGTCGCTCAAGGACAAGGCCAAGGCGCGAGGGCTGTGGAACTTCTGGTTGACTGACAGCGACAAGGGCTATGGCCTCAGCACGGTCGAATACGCCTATCTGGCCGAAGAGATGGGCGCGGTGACCATCGCACCCGAGATCTTCAATTGCAACGCGCCCGATACCGGCAATATGGAGGTGCTCGAACGCTACGGCACCCAGGCCCAGAAAGATCGCTGGCTGCCGGGGCTGATGGAGGGGCGGACACGGTCCGCCTACCTGATGACGGAACCTGACGTGGCCTCCTCGGATGCCGTCCAGATTTCGCTAAAATGCGAAAGAGACGGTGAAGACTACGTCCTAAATGGTGAGAAATACTGGGCAACCGGTGCGGGTGACCCGCGATGTTCGCTCTATATCGTGATGACGCGCAGCGATCCGGACGCGCCGAAACACAGCCGCCACACCATGCTGTTCGTACCCGCCGATACACCGGGCATCGAGGTGCTGCGCCCCATGCAGGTTTTCGGCCATGACGACGCGCCGCACGGGCATATGCATATCCGCTTCACCGATGTGCGCGTGCCGCTGGATGCGGTCGTTCTGGGCGAGGGGCGCGGCTTCGAGGTGGCGCAGGGCCGGCTGGGGCCGGGGCGCATTCACCATTGCATGCGCGCCATCGGTCGGGCCGAGTATGCCCTTGAATTGGCATGCAAAAGGGCGCTGGGGCGCGAGGCCTTCGGCAAGCCGCTGGCCGACCTGGGCGCGAATTATGACATCATCGCCAATGCCCGGATCGAGATCGAGATGACCCGTCTGCTCTGTCTCAAGGCCGCGTGGATGATGGATCATGCCGGTGTGCGGGCTGCGCAGCCATGGATTTCCAAGATCAAGGTGCAGGCCCCCCTGATGGCCTTGAAGGTGGTGGACGAGGCGATGCAGATCTTCGGCGCCACCGGCATCAGCCAGGACACGCCGCTGGCTGGCATCTGGACGGATCTGCGCACGCTGCGTTTTGCCGATGGGCCCGACGCCGTTCACCGCAGGCAGGTCGCGCGCGCCGAATTGCGCAAATACACCAACGCCGCCCCATGAGCGATCTGGATCTGTCGGCGATCGGGGCGTGGATGGCCACCCATGCCCCCGACCTGCCGCCCCCTGTGGCCGCGACCAAGTTCGCAGGCGGGCAGTCGAACCCCACCTTTCTGCTGCGGCCTGCGGTTGGAGCGGCCTATGTGTTGCGCCGCAAGCCGCCGGGGCCATTGCTGAAATCGGCCCATGCGGTCGAGCGCGAATATCGCGTGCAGCGCGCGCTGGCCGGCAGCGGCGTGCCTGTCGCGCGGATGCACGCCCTGTGCGAGGACGAGCGCGTGATCGGCTCGGCCTTCTACCTGATGGGCCATGTCGCCGGGCGCAGCTTTGATGACCCCCGGCTGCCCGAGATCCCGCGCACCGAGCGGGACGGGTACATCATGGAGATGGTGCGCGTTCTGGCGGCGATCCATCGTGTCGATCTGGAGGCGACGGGCCTGACTGATTTCGGCCCGCAGGGCAACTATTTCCGGCGTCAGATCGACCGGTGGAGCAAACAGTATCGCGCCACTGAAACCGACGCGATCCCGGCGATGGATCGGTTGATGGCCGCACTGGACAGGGATTGCCCCGCCGATGACGGGCGCGTGACCCTGGTGCATGGCGATTACCGCCTCGACAACTTGATCTTTGATGCGCAAAGCCCTGATATCGTGTCTGTTCTCGACTGGGAGCTCTCTACGCTAGGCCATCCGTTCGCCGACCTCGCCGCCCTCATCATGCAATGGCAGATGCCGCCGGGGGCCCAGGGGCGCGGCCTGGCGGGTGTCGACCGCGAGGCACAAGGCCTGCCATCGGACGCGGCCGTTGTGGCGGCCTATTGCGCGCGGATGGGGCTCGACGAGATCCAGGATTTCGGATTCTACGTCGCGTTCTGCTTTTTCCGCATGGGGGCGATCCTGCAGGGCGTGAAGAAACGGGCGCTCGATGGCAACGCGTCGAATCCCGAACGCGGGCTGGACCTCGGTGCCTTGGTGCCGGTCTACGCTGCCGCGGGCGAGGAGGCTTTGCGATGACCGATTTGCGGCCTGACCTGCAAGAGCCCGCCTATGCCCTGCAGGCGCATTTGGGGTTCGATCTGACCGGGTGGCGGCAGGATTGGGCGCGGGTCGAAATGCCCTTGGGCGCGCATCTGATGAACCGTCAGGGATTGCCCCATGGGGGCGTCCACGCCACCTTGCTGGATACCGCGATGGGTTATGCGGGGTGTTACACCGGCGACCCTGCGGTTCGGCAAATGGCGCTGACGCTTTCCCTGACCGTGAATTTCCTGGCGCGCCCGGCCGGTCAGCACCTGATCGCCGAGGGCCAACGCACCGGCGGGGGCAGATCGACCTATTTCGCCGAAGGTCACCTGCGCGACGAAACGGGCGTCGTGCTGGCCAGGACCAGCGGTGTGTTTCGTTATCGCCCTGTGCAGGACGGGCCATTACAGAGCCCTGTGGATAACTCTGCGTGACAGTCGTGTCGACCCTGCGGCGCTTTTGAAAAACCCATATGCTTGACGGCCTGTGGGGTCGCAATCGGCGTTTCTCCGCAAGCGGGCTTGTCTTTTTCGAACGTCACCGTGGCAACCCTGTCTTTATCGCATCAGGTGTGACACCAAACCCGGTATCTGCTCCTTGAAGCGGAAGAACCCGTGTGTCGCATGCGGCCAGGCGGCGGCATCCCACGGGCGCAGGACCTGCACGACCGTGCCGCCCAGATCCGCCATCGCCCGGTCAATCTGTTTCAGCGCGGACGCGGCCGGCCCGACCGGCGCGTAAGCCGTGACAAGCTGCTCGATCCCGGTCTCTGCCACCCAGGCCGTGATCTCGTCGGCGGTGGCGTCCGCCGGTCCGCGGCTGCCCAGCTTGTCCGCCCATCGCGCGCGCGCATCCTCGATCGCACCGCGCGTGAAGGCGGTGACGGGGGCGGCGGCCCCGCGGGGCGAGCGGGCCTCGACCGAACACAGCGTGGCGTGGGCCACGGGCTCGGCCACGCCCTTTAGGCGCTCCAGGACGAAACCAGGCGACAGATCGTCCTCGGTCAGCAGCACGGCCGTGCGCCGCCCCGGCTGCGGGTCGCTGCCCCTGGGCGCGGGCCGGCGTTCGGGCGCGGGTGGCCCTGAGAGGGGCGCAGCCTCCTGAACCAGGCGCTCCAGCCCCGCGTCGATCGGCCGGTCGCCGGTGTATTTCCGAATGTTCGAGGGCCGCGCCAGGTAATGTTTCCCCCGTGTCTGCAGCCCGGCGACCCATCGCCAGCCAAGCGTGTTCGAGGCCGGGTCCCCATCGATCAGATGACGCAGGAAATGGTCCGCTCCGATCTCCCATGGCAAGCGCAAGGTAAAGATCCAGATCGACGCGGCCCACATGCGCGCGTGATTGTGAAGATAGCCGGTCCCGGCCAATTCCCGCATCCAGCCGTCAAAGGCCGCGATCCCGGTTTCTCCGGCTTCGGCCTCGGCGACGCGCTGATGCAGCGCCGGGTCCCGCGCCATCGCATCCAGCGCCGCCGACAGGCCGCTTCGATAGTCTGACCAGACGGCCGGCCGCATTTCCAGCCAGCCCTTCCAGTAGGTGCGCCACAAGGCCTCTCGGATGAACTTTTCCGCCGAAGCCAATGAAAAACGGCCCAAAACGGCTTGGGCGACTTCCTCTTCGGTCAGCAGCCGATGGCGGATATAGGGAGACAGACGCGAAACATGCGGGTGGCCATGATCGGGCAAATCGTGGTTGCGCATGGCCGCATAATCGCGACCGGCCTGCGGCAAAAAGGATTTCAGGCGGCCAAGTGCGGCCGCACGGGTCGGGGGAAATGTCTGCTGCTCTGTCATGGCGGCGTCATTTAGGGCGCGTGCCGCGCCCGACCATGAGACGTCGCGCGCCCTTGCAGCCCCCCCGATGCCCCCCTAAGACTCTGTCGAAAGCAACGCGCATCAGGTGAGGCAGGCGTTATGAAAGATCCCCACGAGTTTTACATGAATACCCTCGTTCCCATGGTCGTCGAGCAGACCAGCCGGGGCGAGCGGGCCTACGACATTTTCTCGCGTCTGCTGAAAGAGCGCATCATCTTCGTTTCGGGTCCGGTGCATGACGGCATGTCCAGCCTGATCGTGGCGCAGCTGCTGCATCTCGAGGCAGAAAACCCGTCGAAAGAAATCTCGATGTACATCAATTCGCCCGGCGGCGTGGTGACCAGCGGGCTGTCGATCTACGACACGATGCAATATATCAAGCCCAAGGTGTCGACCTTGGTCATCGGGCAGGCGGCGTCGATGGGGTCCTTGCTGCTGACGGCGGGGGAAAAAGGCATGCGCTTTTCCCTGCCAAACAGCCGCATCATGGTGCACCAGCCCTCGGGCGGCTATCAGGGGCAGGCGACGGATATCATGATCCACGCCCAGGAGACGCAGAAACTTAAAGATCGCCTTAACCAGATCTATGTTAAGCACACGGGCCAGGATTTCGAGACCGTGGTCGATGCGCTCGAGCGGGACAACTTCATGGATCCCGAGCAGGCCAAGGAATGGGGCTTGATCGACGAGATCGTGGAAAGCCGCGCGGGCGCGGAGGGGTAAGCGCCCCTGCCAGGGCCGAGGCGAAAATGACACGGTTTCGCGCCCTGGGAATTTGAGATTGTGAAGGCGCCGGGGCTGTTTTAGTCTTTCTAAGGTCCGGCCCGGCGCCGGAAAAACGGGGCAAACGCCCCCCGACGACCCGTCTAGGGAGACGACATGGCAAGTTCATCCGGCAGCGACTCGAAAAACACGCTCTATTGTTCGTTCTGCGGCAAGAGCCAGCACGAGGTGCGCAAACTCATCGCCGGACCCACGGTGTTCATCTGCGACGAATGCGTCGAGCTGTGCATGGACATCATCCGCGAAGAGACCAAAAGCAGCGGCCTCAAGGCCACGGACGGCGTTCCCAGCCCGCAGGAGATCTGCGACGTGCTGGACGATTACGTCATCGGCCAGGCTCACGCCAAACGCGTGCTCTCGGTCGCGGTGCACAATCACTACAAACGCCTCAACCACGCGGGCAAATCGGATATCGAGCTGAACAAGTCGAATATCCTGCTGATCGGTCCCACGGGCTGCGGCAAGACGCTGCTGGCCCAGACGCTGGCCCGCATCCTCGATGTGCCCTTCACCATGGCCGATGCCACCACCCTGACCGAAGCCGGTTATGTCGGGGAGGATGTCGAGAACATCATCCTCAAACTGTTGCAGGCCAGTGAGTACAATGTCGACCGGGCGCAACGCGGCATCGTCTATATCGACGAGGTCGACAAGATCACGCGCAAGTCCGACAACCCCTCGATCACCCGCGACGTGTCGGGCGAGGGCGTGCAGCAGGCGCTCTTGAAGATCATGGAAGGCACGGTCGCCAGCGTGCCCCCTCAGGGCGGGCGCAAGCATCCGCAGCAGGAGTTCCTGCAGGTGGACACGACGAACATTCTGTTCATCTGCGGCGGTGCCTTTGCCGGTCTGGAAAAGATCATCGCGCAGCGCGGAAAGGGGTCGGCCATCGGCTTCGGCGCCGACGTCAAGGACAATGACAGCCGCGGCATCGGCGAGGTATTTACCGAGCTCGAACCCGAGGACCTGTTGAAATTCGGTCTTATCCCCGAATTCGTCGGCCGCCTGCCGGTGATCGCGACGCTGACGGACCTCGACGCCGAGGCGCTGGTCCAGATCCTGACCGAGCCAAAGAACGCCTTGGTCAAGCAATACCAACGGTTGTTCGAGCTTGAGGATGTGGCGCTGAAATTCACCGATGATGCATTGGTGGCCATCGCCAAACGGGCGATTGCGCGCAAGACCGGGGCCCGTGGCCTGCGCTCGATCATGGAAGATATCCTGCTGGATACCATGTTCGAACTGCCCAGTGCCGAGGGCGTCGAAGAGATCGTGGTGAACGAAGAGGCGGTCACGTCGGATGCGCAGCCGCTGATGATCTACGCCGAGCGGAAAAAGGGCGAGCCGGCCACCGCCGGCTGAGCGGGCCGCGCTGGCGGCCGCAGGGCCAGATTGATGGATGTGATGCGGCGTCGTCCCTTACAGGACGGCGCCGTTGTCGTTTTCCGATCTCTTTGAGTCCAATCCTAGGGTGGGCGGCGCGGATCACCGCAACCAGAGTTTTTCGCGTTTGAGGGTGTTGCGCAGGGCCTGTTCCCGGCGCGGCAGGTTCGCCTGATCGAAAAGCGCCCGCGCCTTGGCGCCTTTCCCCTGATAAATCATGCGTTTCATCGGGTCGTAACCCTTGAGCACCTTTTTGACGCGGTTCGGCGCCGTCACGGTCTCCAGAATGTCGATCACCCGCTGATCTTCGCGCGCATAGAGCAGCGGCAGCAGCCGGTAGTGACAACTGGTCTGTCCGTCCAGCCATCCCTCTTTCAGCGCGTCACGTCCCCCGCCGAGGCTGTGAATCACGAGGGGCAGAGCCACCTGATCCAGCCACGGATCGAGGGACTGGCAAACCAGTTCTGCCGGCGGGTCGTCGCGGATCGCCAGGGCATAGTCCAGAAACCGTGCGCCGAATTCGTGCGGGCAGCGGTAGTAGAAGAACCCGGCGTTGAAATAGAGATACCGCCGCCAGTACTCATCGGGCTGCGACAGGTCCAGCGATGTTTCGAAGTCGAGACCGAACTTGTCGTACAGCGATTTCCACGTCTCGGTGTAGCCGGGGCCATAAAGTTCGATCTGGGGCCATGTCCCCTCGACCCGACGACTGGCCGAGGGGCGGTCGAAATCGAAGGGCACCCGCGTCACATCGTCGAGGATCAGCGTATCACTGTCGAAAAAGACGAAGGGCTCGCCTTTGGGCAGCGCCGACAACAGTTCGATCTTGTTGCCATAGGGATATCGCTCGCCGAAATGGCGCGCCTCGAACGGGATGATCGACGCGCCGCACGCCTCGAGCAGGCCACGCACCCCGTCGTCGGACATGCGCGGTGATCGCGACCATGCGTCACTATCGTTGGGTTCCGCCACCAAAAGCTTGCCGGGAAAATCGGGGTTCGCCGCCCGAAAGGACACGGCGAACAGGGCCGCTTCGTATTGGAGCCGGCCCGATTGCCCAACGATGACCACGTTGAAAGGGTGCGTCCGGGGGGGCGCGGGGGACCCTTTTTGGGCAGGCTCCGGCATGCGGGACATGGCTGCTCGACCTCCGCCGCGTTCTTGTTCGTATTGGCCCCGGTATAACGTCAAGGCCGACGCGTGGCCACGGGCTTGATTACTCGCCGCGCATGTCGATGACGGCTCGGATGGTCTGCCACAGGATCCACGTGTCGAGCCGCAGACCCGCACTGCGGATATAATCCATGTCGGCCGCGGTTTTCAGGCGCGTCGCCTCGAGGCCCTGAGCATACCCGACTTCGATCTGGGCAAGGCCGCTGATGCCCGGACGCACGGCGTGGCGGGCACGATACTCGGGAATGGCGCGGATGTAGCGATGGGCATGGATGAAATAATCGGGGCGCGGGCCGATCAGGCTCATCTCGCCGCGATAGACATTCAGGATCTGCGGCAGTTCGTCAAAGCGGGACCGCCTGAGAAAGCCACCGATCTTCGTGATGCGATCCACTTCGAGCGGGGCGTTCAGCGGGCGGCAGCGGGCCGTGCCTGGCGCGGCTTGCCGCATGGTGCGGAACTTGTAGGCCCAGAACGGGCGGCAATTGCGCCCCATCCGTATTTGCCGAAAGAAGAGGGGGCCCGGGTTGAAAATCGGGTTCAGGATCAGCAGCGCCAGACCCACAACAACCATCGCCGGTAAAAGAACGATTGTCGAAAAGACCAGATCGAAGGCCCGTTTGGAGATGCGGAACACGGCATCGGATGTCCGCGCGCGCAAGGTTCTGCTGCGCGACTCGGTGAAACCACTGACATCAGGTACCAGCGTCACGCGACACCTCCAAAATCCCCCGGTTTTCCGTCGCTCGGTGGCAGCCTGCGTCGGTCAGCCGCTTGTTCTGCATGGCATCCTAGACGGATTGCCGTCAATGTCGGGGCCGGTGATCGGGAAACTAACCACAGGTGTCATAATAATGCCACAACCTGTGAATTGCTCTCGCGGCAAAGGCTCAGGCATCTCGTCAAGGCCGGTGCCGCACCGAGGGCCGCAACGCAACCATCTCGGAGATGCACGACCCGGAAGCGGGGAAGTGGTGGGCGACCCTGGAATCGAACCAGGCATGGGTCTCCCCGGCGGAGTTACAGTCCGCTGCCGCACCTTGCAGCACGTCGCCCGACGCGATGGGCTGGATAATGGGGCGTTGGGGGGGCGTCAACTGCAAATCGCGCGAATCCGCGCCTCGGGCTTGGCATTCCGTGTCGCGCCCCGTAACGCCAAGCTATCCGTCACGCAAAAGGATCGCGCCATGGCCAGAAAACCCACCTGGGTCATCGAAAAGGAACGGGGCAAGCGGGCCGCCGCCGCCGAAACGGTCTGGCTGTTCGGTCTGCATGCCGTGCGGGATGCCTTGCTCAATCCGAAACGGGAAAAGCTGCGGCTGGTGGTGACGCGCAATGCCGAGGCCAAGCTGAGCGATGCCATCGCCCAGGGCGGCCTGAGCCCCGAATTGGCCGACGCCCGCAAGTTCCCGGTTCCACTGGATGCGGGGTCCGTGCACCAGGGTGCGGCGCTCGAGGTCAGGCCGCTGGATTGGGGGGCACTGGACGACCTGGTCACCGCCGGGAGCGGAGCGCCCTGTGTCGTTCTGCTCGACCGGGTCAGCGACCCGCACAATGTCGGGGCGATTCTGCGCTCGGCCGAGGTGTTCGGCGCCCGCGCCGTGATTGCCCCCGCCCGGCATTCCGCCCCCGAGACGGGCGCGCTGGCCAAGACGGCCTCGGGGGGCGCTGGAACGCCAACCTTATCTGCGGGTGGCGAATCTGGGAAACACGATGGAGCGTCTGCGCGACATGGGTTTTGTCCTTATCGGTCTCGATGGCGCCGGGGATGTCGACATCGGCGCGGCGGCGGCGCAGGCCGGAACGCGCCCCGTCGCGTTGGTGATGGGTGCCGAGGGGCCGGGTCTACGCGCCCGGACCCGTGATCTTTGCGATCTGTTGGCGCGAATCCCGGCGACGGGGGCTTTTGGCTCGCTCAACGTCTCGAATGCGGCGGCCGTGTCCCTATATGCCATGACACGGGAGTTTTCGGAGTAATCGATGCCGCATCAGACCAAGATCGCCACCTGTTCCTATTGTGGCCGTCGACAGACCCTGCGTCTGACGGCGCGGGACGGACATGAACTGGCCTGTGGGGCCTGCGGCGCCCCCCTGCACGAGATGAAGTGGCTGAAGCCGGCCGAAACGCGACAAGCCGCCAAGCGCAGCCCGGCCCAGCCCGCCCCCCATGGCAAGCCGCCCAAATCGGATCGGCCTGACCGGCGCAAGAAAAAACGGAAAAAGCGCAAGGGCCTGCTGCGCGAGGTGTTCGAGGAGGGGTTCGATTTCCTCGAGGACATTTTCGATTGACGTCTGTCTGCCCCGCACCAGGCAGATCGCACAGGAGGCCGCCCTTGTCCCAGTCAGCTGACCGATACGACCGCCGCCGCGCATTGGGGGTCATCGCCGCCGGATCTGCGATTGCGCTTGTGGTGGCCCGGCCCGCGGACGCGGCCGAACCGCCGGTCTTTCAGCAGGGCGGGTTTGCCCTCGGGGGGACGGACCCCGTGGCCTACTTCACGCAGGCACAGCCGCTTGCCGGCGATCCGTCGCTGGTCCACGACTGGCAGGGCGCGCGATGGGCGTTTGCCGAGGCGGATCACAGGGATCGTTTCGCGGCCGCGCCCGAAAGCTTCGCGCCTGCATTCGGCGGGTATTGCGCCTTTGCCGCGGCGCGGGGGTATCTGGCCCCCACCATTCCCGAGGCATGGCATATCCATGACGGGCGGTTGTTCCTGAATGCGTCGATGCGGGTCTTGCGCCGTTGGCGGGCGGAATTGCCCGATGTCATCGCGCAAGGCGACGCGAACTGGCCGGGGATTCTGGGCTGAACAGACCATTTGGGAAGCGCAGAACCGCCATGTGGCGTGATCACGAAATTGTGCCACCCCTTCAATTCCCGCAATCTTGCCCCATCTGTTTCATAGGTGCGGCGGTACGGAACACCGCGCACCCATCACTGTCCCTCGTTCCGTGACTTGCGCCCGCCGGATTTCCGCTGCGGGCGCTTTTTTGTCGTGATATGCAGCGGGCATGACGACACAGCCTTCAGATGACCTTTTGCGGCGCGTGCTGCGCCAGTCAAAAAGCTTTGCCTGCGTGGGGGTCAGCCCCAATCCCGTCCGGCCCAGCCATTACGTCGCGCGCTATCTGCGGCTGAAAGGGTATCGCGTGGTGCCGGTCAATCCGGGGCAGGCGGGCCAACAGATGTTCGGCGCGACCTGTGTGGCCGATCTGTCCGAGATCGCGGGCGGTGTGGACGTGGTCGACATTTTCCGCCGCCCCGAGGCCGTGCCCGCCATCGTCGAGGCCGCCTTGCAGATGCAGCCGCGCCCAAAGGTGATCTGGATGCAGATCGGCGTCGAGCACCCCGAGGCCGCCGCCGAGGCCGAGGCCGCGGGCCTGATTGTCATCCAGAATCGCTGTCCCAAAATCGAGTATCAGCGCCTGTTCGGCGAGTTGCGCATGGGCGGGTTCGCAACGGGCATCATCAGCTCGAAACTGTGACGATAATCTAGCGGCTGGCCTTTTCCTCGATGCCCGAGGTGCCCTCGCGCCGTTCGAGCTCGGCATAGACATCGGCCAGCGCCACGTCGCGCGAGGCCAGCATGACGAGGAAATGATACAGCACGTCGGCCGCTTCGGCAGTCAGCTTTTCGCGGTCCCCGCGCGCGGCCTCGATGATCGCCTCGATGGCCTCTTCGCCGAATTTCTCGGCGGCTTTCTTGGGGCCGCGCGCCAACAGCTTGGCGGTCCAGGACGATTTCGGGTCGGCGCCCTTGCGCGCCTCGATCGTGGCGGCCAGCCGTTCCAGCGTGCTCATGTCAGCCTCATGGGGATGCCCGCCGCGGCCATATGGGCCTTGGCCTCGGCGATGGTGTAGGTTCCGAAGTGAAAGATCGACGCGGCCAGCACCGCGCTGGCATGGCCCTCGGTCACGCCCTCGACAAGGTGGTCGAGCGTGCCGACCCCGCCCGACGCGATCACCGGGACGGGCACGGCATCGGCGATGGCGCGGGTCAGCGGGATGTTGAACCCCTGTTTCGTGCCGTCGCGATCCATCGAGGTCAGCAGGATTTCGCCCGCACCCTTGGCCACGACGGTTTTCGCGAATTCGACGGCGTCGATGCCCGTGGGTTTGCGCCCGCCATGGGTGAAGATCTCCCATTTTCCGGGGGCGACCGTCTTGGCGTCGATGGCGCAGACGATGCATTGACTGCCGAACTTGTCGGCGGCGCGGGCCACCACGTCGGGGTCGGCCACGGCGGCGGAGTTGAACGACACCTTGTCGGCCCCGGCCAACAGCAGGTTGCGCACATCCTCGACCGTGCGCACACCGCCGCCAATGGTCAACGGCATGAAACAATGCTCGGCCGTGCGCGTGGCCAGATCATACATCGTGCCACGATTCTCATGGGTGGCGTGGATATCGAGAAAGCACAGCTCGTCGGCGCCGGCGGCGTCATAGGCCTGCGCCTGTTCCACCGGGTCGCCGGCATCGATCAGATCGACGAAGTTCACGCCTTTGACGACGCGCCCGTCGGCGACGTCAAGGCAGGGGATGATCCGGGTCTTGAGCATGGGGACGCTCTACGCCATCGCAGCCGAGGGGGGAAGCGTGTTCACGCGCGGCGGCCTCATGCCAGGGCGGCCAGCGCCGCCGTGAGGTCCAGCGCCCCGTCATAGAGCGCGCGGCCCGAAATCGCCCCCGAGATCACGCCGGTATCGCGCAGCGCCTCGAGATCGGCCAGCGACGCAACGCCACCCGAGGCGATGACGGGGATCCTGGTCGCCCGCGCCAGATCGGCCGTGGCCGACACGTTCGGCCCGCCCATCGCCCCGTCACGGTCGATATCGGTGTAGATGATCGCGGCCACGCCGGCATCCTCGTAGCTGCGGGCCAGATCGGTCGCCATGACGTCGGTCTCCTCGGCCCAGCCCTTGGTCGCCACGCGGCCCTTGCGGGCGTCGATGCCGACCGCGACCTGACCGGGGAACGAGGCGGCGGCCTGCCACACAAGGTCGGGGTCCTCGACCGCGACGGTTCCCAGGATCACGCGGGCGATGCCCTTGTTCAGCCACATCTCGATCGTGTCGAGATCGCGGATCCCGCCCCCCACGTTGCGCGGGCACGTCCGTTGCCTCGAGGATTGCCTCGACAGCGGCACCGTTGACCGGCGCGCCGGCAAAGGCGCCGTTCAGGTCGACGAGGTGCAGCCATTGGCAGCCCGCGTCCTGAAACGCGCGGGCCTGTGCGGCGGGGTCGGTGTTGAACACGGTGGCCTTGTCCATCTCGCCGCGCAGCAGGCGCACGGCGGCCCCATCCTTGAGGTCGATGGCTGGGTAAAGGATCATGACGCGGCCCCCGGTATCGGATGAAAAACTCCGTGTGCTTTTGCACCGCGTCCGTGGCGGGGGCAAGGGTGTGCCGCCGCCCCGACGCCGCCCCGACGCCCCCACGTCAACCTTGCCAGTGGCCGCGATTTGCCCGCACCCTGATGCTCAGGGAGTTTTGGGAGGACACCTTGATGAAGAAACTGGCTGTTGGCCTTGCCCTTGTGATGGGGCTTGCCGGACCCGCATCCGCCGACATCGCCGAAGGGATCTGACAGACCGAGCCGGATGACGGATCCTTTGCCATGGTCCGCATGACGACCTGTGGCAATGCCGTATGCGGCACGATCATTCGCACCTTCGACGAAACCGGCGAATACCAGTCCGAGAATATCGGCCGGCAGATCGTGATCGATATGGTTCCGCAAGGCGATGGGCGCTACGAGGGATCGGTCTATCGCCCATCGAACGACCGCATCTATATCGGCCGGATGGAGGTCGACGGCGATCGCCTGTCGCTACGGGGCTGTGTGGCGGGCGGGTTGCTCTGTGCCCGGCAGAACTGGGTGCGCCTGCAGTAGCGCCGCATCGTATCGGCCTCTCCGGGAAAGAGCGCCGCGTGGCGCTCTTCTTGATGCCGGTCAGGGGCGCCAGGTCAGGGGCGCCAGGTCAGAAAATTGGCGATCAGGCGCAGGCCCGCGCGCTGGCTTTTCTCGGGGTGGAACTGCGTGCCGACCACGGTGTCGCGTGCGACGATCGCCGTGACCGGCCCGCCGTAATCGGCGTGCGCCAGCAGCGTGTCGGGTTCTGCGACGCGCATCGCGAAGGAATGCACGAAATAGGCGTGATCGCCCGTTTCCAAGCCATCGAGCACCGGGTGCTGGCGGTCGATCACCAGATCGTTCCAGCCCATATGCGGCACTTTCAGCGACGCGTCATCGGGTTCGATCCGGACAACCTCGCCGGGGATCCAGCCAAAGCCCGCGACATCCTCGTACTCGCGGCCCCACGTGGCCAGCATCTGCATGCCCACGCAGATCCCCAGGAACGGCACACCGCGCGTCTCGACCGCTTCGATCAGGGCCTGTTCCAGCCCCTCGAACCCTTGCAGCCCGCGGCGGCAGGCGGGGAAGGCCCCGTCGCCCGGCAGCACGACGCGGTCGGCGCGGGCCACCTGCTCGGGGTCGGATGTGACAATCACGCGGCCGGCATCGACCTCGCGGGCCATGCGTTGAAAGGCCTTTTCCGCGGAATGCAGATTGCCCGAGTCATAATCGATCAGGACGGTGGTCATCGGGTCACAAACTGCCCTTCGTCGACGGGATCGCGTCGGATTTGCGCGGGTCGGAGTCCAGCGCATCGCGCAGCGCCCGTGCCACCGCCTTGAAGGCGGCCTCGGCGATGTGGTGGCTGTTCAGACCGTGCAGCGCATCGACATGCAGCGTAAGGCCGCCATGGGTCGACAGGGCCTGAAAGAACTCGCGCACCAGCTCGACATCGAACGTGCCGATCTTTTGCGTCGGAAACGCGACGTTCCATACAAGGTAAGGCCGCCCCGACAGGTCCAGCGCCGCGCGCACCAGCGCATCGTCCATCGGCAGCAGGCAGGCGCCATAGCGGCGGATGCCCCGCTTGTCGCCCATCGCCTGTGTCAGCGCCTGGCCCAGCGTGATGCCCACATCCTCGACCGTGTGGTGATCGTCGATATGCAGATCCCCCTCGGCCGAAATGGTCATGTCGATCAGGGCGTGTCGGGCCAACTGGTCCAGCATGTGATCGAAAAAGCCCACGCCGGTCCGGTTGTCGTACCGGCCGCTGCCATCGAGGTCGATCTCGACCGTGATATCGGTTTCCGCGGTCTTGCGGGTGATCTGAGCGCTGCGCATCGGGTTTCTCCGTCGTCTTGTGGGCGCTTATAGGCGCGTGCGGGGGGCAGGGAAAGCCTCAGAGACCCAGCAGGTCGAAATAGGCTGCGGCAACCTCGTCCCAGCGGTAGCGGCGGTTGGCGATCTCGGCCAGTGCGGTGCCGATCTGCCGCGCCAACGGCGTGTCGCAAAGGTCGGGATAGAGGCGGGCCAACCCCTCGGCATCACGGAACCTTGCGGCCCGATCCTCGGTGGTTTCCAGATTGTAGGCGCAGTCAAAGACCGCGACGGGAATGCCGAAATGCATCATCTCGACCAACGACGGGTTCGTGCCGCCCGCCGTGTGGCCATGGATATACAGATGCGCCCGGTCGCGGATGGCCCGCAGGCGCGCGGGATCGTGTTCCGCATCGAGCAGGTGAAGATGGGACGCGCCGCGATAGGTCGCCTTCAGCGCGCGGCCCTGCGCGGTGTCCTGCCAGTTCGAGACCAGCACCAGCGGCCGGTCGGGATAGGGCGCAAAAGCGTCGAGGATGAGGTCGAGACTGTTTTCGGGTTCCGCCCGCGCGATCCCGAGCGCATAGCGTTCCGGCAGGTTCAGGTCCGCGATATCGGCCGGGGCGGGCCTCAGGGCGTGATCCCCGCCATAGGCGATGATGCGCGGCGCGCGGCCATAGCGGGCCTCGATCTCGTCGGCGATCACCCTGTTGTCGGCGATGACCGCATGGGCGGCGCGCACCGCGCCTGCTTCGGACCGGCGCAGGAAACCGCGGGCCGCCTTGCCCCATTTCTTGCGGCCCCATTCACGCCCGTCGATATTCACGATCAGGCGGCTGCGGCCGGTCCAGCGGAACAGCGGCAGGGCCGCCGTGCCCGACGTGCCGAGGACCAGCACCGTGGTCGCCGGGTCCTTCCCCCAGCATTCCCGCGCCATGGAGGCGATATCGTAGGGGATCGACTGCACGCCATTCGCCCGCAGGGGCAGGCTGCGCAGCCGGGCCCCCAGCCACCGCTGCGGCGGCGGCGGGGTGCCGCGCGGGGCAGGGCACCACACCGTGAACCGGTCTGACACCCCCTCGAGGGCCGCGGCGCGGATCAGTTGCTCGGCCAAGGTCTCGAACCCGCCATAGCGGGCCGGCACGCCATTCGTACCGACTATGGCAATGCGCGGCCCGTCCCGTCCGGGCATGCGGTGTCTCCCCGTCAGAAAAAAAGGGACCCGCAGCGGCGTTCCGCTGCAGGCCCCCTTCTGTAATGTCCGTGGTTCAGGTGCCGTTGGTGCCCGAGGAGGACGAGAGACCAATTGCAACGGCCCCGATGAAGACGACACCGCCCACGATGATGGCCCCGCTGGGGATGCTTCCGAGGATCGGAAGGGCGGCAACGCACTCGTCATATGCTTCTTGCGTGTTGAAGTCCGCCGGGTCGCATTCATCCTGAGACGACGCGGTGGTGCTGAGCGGGCGAATGTCTTGGGCGATGACTGGGGTGGCCATCAACAGCGCCATCAAAGACGCGGACAGGATCTTGGGCATGGTTGGCCTCCAAATTGGCAATTCGGGTTGGTTGTACGTGAGCTATTTGCATCGATCAACGGTTTCCGGCCGGATCGAAGAAAAACGACCGCAAGGGGTCACTGGCAGATCAACTATTCAGCAAAGTCCTCCATTCTTGCCAACGGGATGAACGCGGACCGACGGGCGTGCCACGATCAATTCAACCTTTCGATCAGCAAATGGCCGACTTCGGGAGAGACCCATTGTTCTGATCGCCGGACCGTTCCGTTCGCTTCGACCCAGTACTGGTTATCGTAGCTGCCAGCCGGCGTTTCGCATGTCTCGACCAGTCGCGTGACCGTGTAGTGAATGTCGTAAATGTCGATCGTTTCCCGTCCCGTGGCGCGCACGGAACAGACATGCAGGCTTTGCGACCGGGATTGTTCGCGCAACTCGCCATCGAGATGGACCATGATGCGGTTGTACGAGCCCGCCCGCTGCCCCGACCAGGTGGCCACCAGCGCGGTCGCCTCGGACGCCATGAGATCGGCGCCGTAGCCGCGCGTCGACCGCAGGACGCCGTCCGACGTCAAGGCCAGACCTCGGTCCTCGGGGCTGCGCCATGTTTCGACACCGCCGTTCTCGCCGACAAGCGAAAAGAGCTCGGCCCCGTCAACGGTCGGCCATTCCACGAGCAGAAGCGGCCGGTTGATCCGTTCGATACGGTCGCGGGTCAGCATGGCACGCGCCTCGGAGGCCGTGGTCGTCTCGGCCTCGCCCCCCGGCAGGATCGCAGAGGTCAGGTTGCGCGCGACCGACAGGGCCGGGGTGTTACCCGCATCGCCACAGGCGGCAAGGCCAAGAACCAGCACGGCCAGTACGGATGTCACATGCCGGCTGCGCTTGTGGGTCAGTCGGGTCAGCGCCACAGCATGCCCTCCGTCTCCTCGAGGTTGGGACGATGGTAATCGGTGATCAGATCGTGCAGGCGTCCCTCCACCTGCAGGCGCGCGCCGCCGTCACGCTGGATGGGGCGCAGGACCGTCGTGACCGTATTGCGCGTCGAGGTGCCGAAGAACCACGTGGTCGGGATCGTCAGCTCGATTCCCTTGTCGAACGACCCCTCGCCGAATTCTTCGAAGCTGACATCGGTGAAGGTGGCAAAGGCGCCGACGCTCCAGCCGTTCGCGAAATCGCGATCGACCCGGAAGGTGGCGCCGTAATCCCCGGCCAGATACCGGCCGACGTCGACCTGTCCGCTGAAATCGTCCATGATCGGGAAGTAGGCCGAGACATGGCCGGACGTGACCGAATAATCCTGCACGCCGAACAGTCCGTCGAAATCGCGCCGCCAGACATGGTTCAATTCCACGCCGAGGCCCAGGGGGCTGTCGGCGCGTTGCCACAGGATCTCGCCCGAGGCGCCGGCGAACATGCGTTCGAGATATCCAAAGCTCAGCCGCGTGTAGAAGTCGCTGCCGATCTGGCCGTAATGCGACAGGGTCAGGCGCGGAATGTGAAGCTCGCTCTCTTGGTGGTAGAGCGCCCCTTCGGACCGGACGGGGAAGGGGCCACCGGGTTCGATGCCATCGACGATGCGCGCCTCGCTGAGGTTGCCGACAAGCGGCAGCCGCACGACACCCTCGGCCACGAAGCCGTCGCCGAATTCATATCGGGCCTCGGCCTCGATGCCCAGATCGGCGCGAAACGGGGTTTCCGGATCGAAGAGCGCGGTTTCCACATAGGGGCCCACGCCCCAGGTCAGACGGTTCGGCGCGCTGCCGGGAATGGAAATCGTGGCCGGATCGCGCACCTGCCCGGCGCCCTCGACCTCGGCGCCGGCAAGCAACCGCGATGGGCCGTTCACGTCATGCTCCAACGCCTCGACGTCGCGGCGGTTGACCCGCACGCGGCTGGCATCGGCGCCGTTGACCGTGAAGATGACTTCGAACACCTCGACCGAATGCGGCATGGTCACGCTCATCACGCGCAGGACACGGCCAAGTGCCTGTGCCTCCTGCGGATAGACGATGTTGCGCACGCGCAGGGTCGCGCGCCCCGGATCCAAGGCCAGCGACACCAGTTCCAGGCCGCCATCTTCCTCGAACAGACGCTCGACATTGTCGCGCAGGATGGGTGGGCCGTCGGCCTGGGCGACCCAGGCCGTGGAATAGCCGTTGTCGGCCCGTGGGCGCGGCAGCACCGGCTCGGGGGCGCGGTCGAAAGACCCCGCCACCACCCCGCGGCGCGGGCTGGTCGCAATCGAGTAGGTTAGCCCGACGGTCGTGCCGTACAGGTAATGCGCCCCGATCTGTCCCCAATCGCCCAGATCGTAGGTCGCCCCTACATTGATCGGGCTTTCGATGGTAATGACGCCATCGGCGACCTCTTCGCGATAGAGATCCGAGGAATACTCGAGTTGCAGCCTCAGCCGGTCGGTGGCCTGGTATTCGATGCCCCCGAAAAAGGCCGCGTCGCCCCGGAAGAACTGATCGACATTGACCGTGCCGCCTTCGCCGACGTCGCGCGCCGGTCGATCGCCCAGGCCGAACGGGTTGTCGAAGGCGTCGCGCCCGCCCAGACGACCAAAGCCCAGGCCCGCCGTCACGGCCAGTTGATCGCGCGCCCCGAAATGGCGGGTCGCCACGATATATTCGCCGCCATAGATCCCGGTTCCCGCGATATCGCGGATGCCCACGGCCAGAGACGGCCACCAGCTTTCTTCCTCGATCACTTGCCAGTGCAGGTCGAAACTGCGGTCCAGAAAGTAGGGTTCCGAAATGGCGCTGCTACCCGGCTGAAAATCGGGCGTGCCCGCGTAGCGAAAGGTCGCCGTCAGGCTGGGCAGCACCTGGAAGGCCAGCGTGCCGCGCACAGTCCCGTCGATATAGGATCCGGTGAACGCAAGATCGGCATCCGGCAAGACGTTGGCGCTGGGCATGTCGACCAGCCCCGGCAAGCCGTAATAATTCAAGGTCGGCATGCTCGACAGGGTATCGGCCGCCCCATCCGTGGCGATGGCCACATGGGCGAGGCACCCAAGACTCACACATCCGACGAGGCGAAGGCTGGTCATTCAGTGGCGGTTCCGGGTCTTGTGATCCAACGACGGCGGCGCAGCACGGGCGGCACATACGCGCATGCTACAGTGTGGCATCTCGCTACGATCTATGGGGGCCAAAAGACAGGCAGGACCGCAGGCCGCACGGCGATCGCAGCAATTCTGCAACACCGCACGCACGTCAGAGAAGCGTGCTTTGTGCGTTGACGGCTTTGAGTGAACGGCTCTCCGGTGGGTTGTCGGAGAAATGGAGCGGGTGATGAGATTCGAACTCACGACCCTTACCTTGGCAAGGTAATGCTCTACCCCTGAGCTACACCCGCTCTGTGAGGGCGGTGTTTAGTCCGAGGTTTCGGGGGCCGCAAGAGGAAAATTCCATCTTTTTTCCGATCACGGCGTTTCGGTGGAAATCACCTGAATATTGTCGATTCCCAGCGACTCGTCGGTGTGGGAGCTGTTCAGGGTGGTGCCGAACCCAAGCTCGATTTCCGAGGCGCCGCCGGTTTCGATCACAAGGGTCACGGGCTGGGTATAATCGACGTAATGGCCCGCATGGCCGGCGTCGAAATACCCGCCCTGCGTCGCCACCGGGTCGCCGAAGGTCACCGTCACGCCGCCAAGCTCGGTCATTGCGGGCGGCACATCGCCTGTCCCGAACTGCGGATGGTCGAGATGGGTGAATGTGCCCAGCGCCACCGCCGTGCCGTTGATGTAGACATAGGCGTTTTCGTTGTCCCAGCTGTCGACAAAGGCGAGATCGAAGGTGATTTCCGCATAGGCGGCATTGGGGTCGAGCGCGATCGTCGCGTAGGTGCCGATGCCGCCGGCGTTGTCCTGGCCATCCAGCACCAGCATGTTGCCGAAGCCGGGCACATCCAGCACGACCCCGCCCAGCCATGTCCCGATGCCGGTCTCGAAATCGAAGGCGGCCAGGACCGATTCCGTGACCTCCATGACCGCGCTGAGCCCGGTCGAGATGTCGCCCGACAACGAGTTCAGGCCGCTGCTGGTTGCCGAGATGACGGCCAGCCCGACCCCCAGCGTCGCCGCGCTGAGCACGGCCCAGTCCACCGCCGTCGCGCCGCTTTCGTCAAAAGCGAACGCACGTGGTGTTGCCGTGTGCATGTGTCGGACAGGGTCGCGATCCATGGTGACCTCTTGAACATGTCGCGTTGGACCCTACCGGTAAAAAACGGCTGAATTTGGATGAAAATTTGCCGAATTCGCTGCACTTGGCCGCGTCATGCATGGCGCTTCAGGGCATCGCCCAGGGCGGCGATCCCGGCGACGATGCGATCTTCGGGCTGCGCCGAGTAGTTGAAGCGCGCGTGGTTGGGGCGTGGGTCAACCGGGAAAAAGCTGCCGCCGGGCACGTAGGCGACGCGCGCCCGGGGCAGGGCGACATCGCGCATGAAGACGGTGGCGTCGAATCCCTCGGGAAAGGTCGCCCAGGTGAACAACCCGCCCTCGGGGTCGGTCACCGTCACATCCTGCGGGAAATGCCGACGGATCGCGTCCAGCATGACCTCTTTCTTGCGGCCATAGGCATGCCGCAGATCGGCGATATGCGCGTCGAGATCGTGGCGGTCCAGAAACAGGCTGGTCGCCGCCATGTTCAGGGTCGAGGTCTGGGTATCGGCGGCGGTCTTGAGCAGTTTGAGCTTGTCGAGATACGGCGCCGCGGCCAGCGCCCATCCGACGCGCAAACCGGGGACGAGGACCTTGGAAAACGACCCCAGGTGGATCACGCGCCCTTGCGTGTCGAGCGATTTCAAACTCGGCAGGGGGTTACCCGCAAAGCGGATCTGCCGATAGGGCGAATCCTCGAGCACGACAACGTCATGGCGGTTCGCCAGGTCGATCAGGCGCTGGCGACGTGCCAGCGACAGGGTGACCCCGGTGGGGTTCTGAAATTCGGGGATCGTGTAGATCATCCGCACCTTCGGCGTGGTGGTCAGCACCTCTTCCAGCCTGTCCATGCGCATCCCGTCGGCATCGACGGGGATGGCCGCATAGCGCGGTCGTGCCGTGTCAAAGGCGATCCTGGCCCCCAGAAAGGTTGGGTCCTCGGTCACGATCACGTCGCCGGGGTCCACCAGCATCCGCGCGGCAAAGTCCAGCCCCTGCTGGCTGCCTTGCAGGATCAGCACCTCCTCGGCGCGGCAGGGCGTGCCGTCGCGCTGCATCAGGTCGGCCACCTGTTCGCGTAGCCGCGGCAGGCCGTCCGAGGGCGCATATTGCATGGCCAGACCGCCCGGCGCGCGGATCACCTCGGAAAACACCGCCTCCAACGCGGCAACGGGAAAAAGCGTGGGGTCCGGGTAGCCGCCCCCGAAGGAGATGATCGACGGGTCGGCGCCAAGGGCCAGCAACTCTCCGATGGCGTTGGGGGTGACACGCGCCATTCGGGCGGCGAAATGTGGGGTCATGGCGATGCCTGAGAACGCGGTTTCCCCCAAGGGACACGCAACGGCGATCCGACGCAAGGGGGCTGTTCCGGCATGACCCCGATCAAGGCGGGGCACGCGCGGCACGCCGTAAACTGATCGCACACGAGGCCGCCCGCGACAGGCGGCCTCGGATCGGGCAGACGCAACTGAGGGGAGGATCGGATCATGCGTTACGGGATCGGGCTGGGCGGCGTCGCGCTGGCGCTGGCGCTGGCGGGCTGCATGGAGGCCGAAGAGCCGCCGACCGGCGCAGAGGATTTCGTGGCCCTTTGCGCCACCTGCCATGGCGGCGCCGGGGCGGGGGACGGGCCGGCCGCGATCGGGGTGACCCCGCGCCCCGCCGACCTGACGCTGCTGGCGGCGCGCAACGGCGGCACGTTTCCGATGCTCGAGGTCATGGCGCGGATCGACGGCTATACCAGCGATACGGGCACCATGCCCGAGTTCGGCCTGCTCTTCGAAGGCGAGCTTGTACCGTTCGAGACCGAGCCGGGCGTCATGACGCCCACGCCGCCCCGGCTGATCGCGCTGGCCGAATATATCGGCACCCTGCAGCGCTGAGGGCTGTGGCGGCTGCCTGCGATTTGGCTGCCGCGCGCAGGATATGCCGTGCGTTTGGGCAACAGGCGGCTGTGTGGCGCGATGGCCCGGTGGGGGCTTGTCGCAGGGCGTTCCGCGTGATCCTCTGATGCCATGGGGTATCGCACGGATATCAACGGGACACGCTTCGGCTTTGCCTCGCTCAAGGGGCTTCTGGCCAAGGCAACCCCCGAACGCAGCGGCGACGCCCTGGCCGGGATCGCCGCCGAAGGGCCGGTCGAGCGTATCGCGGCGCAGGTCTGTCTGGCCGATGTGCCGTTGCGCGATTTCCTCGACGACGTGCTTGAACAGGATGGCGATGCGGTCACCGCGCTGATTTTCGAGCAACATGACATGGCGCGTTTCGCGCCTGTCGCGGCCTTTACCGTGGGGCAGTTTCGCGACTGGCTGCTGGACCCCGCCACCACCGGTGCGCAGATCGCCGCGATTGCCTGGGGCCTGACGCCGGAAATGGTGGCGGCCGTCAGCAAGATCATGCGCGCCCAGGACCTGATCGCGGTCGCCGCCAAGCTTGAGGTCGTGACCCGCTTTCGCTCGACCATCGGGCTGCGCGGGCGGATGTCGACGCGCAATCAGCCCAACCACCCCACCGATGACAGCCGGGGCATTGCGCTGGCCGCGCTGGACGGGGTGCTGATGGGGGCGGGCGACGCGGTGATCGGCGTGAACCCCGCCACCGACAGCTTGCCCGACTTTATCCGCATCTGCGAGGTGCTCGAGGCCATCCGCACCCAGCTCGACATTCCCACCCAGCATTGCTGCCTCGGCCATGTCACCACCGCCATCGCCGCGATCGAGGCCGGCGCCCCCGTCGATCTGGTCTTTCAGTCCGTCGCAGGCTCGGAAAAGGCGAACGCGGGCTTTGGCGTGACGCTGCCCCTATTGGACGAGGCTTATGATGCCGCCACCGCGCTGGGCCGCGCGCCCACGGGGGCGAACGTTATGTATTTCGAGACGGGGCAGGGCGCGGCCCTGTCGGCCGAGGCCCATCACGGCATGGACCAGCAGACCATCGAGGCGCGCGCCTATGCCGTCGCCCGGCGCTATCGGCCCCTTCTGGTGAACACGGTCGTGGGGTTCATCGGGCCGGAATACCTGGCCGATGGGAAACAGATCATCCGCGCGGGGCTGGAGGATCATTTCTGCGGCAAGCTCCTCGGCCTGCCGATGGGGGTGGATATCTGTTACACCAACCATTCCTATGCCGATCAGGAGGATATGGATATCCTGCTGACAACGCTGGCCGCGGCTGGGGTGAATTTCGTCATCACCGTTCCCGGCGCCGATGACATCATGCTGAATTACCAAAGCCTTGCGTTCCACGACGCGCAGTTCATCCGCGACACGCTGGGCCGCCCGCCGGCACCCGAGTTTGCCGGGTGGATGGCGGCCAACGGCATCGGCACGCCCGAGGTGACCCTGCCGACGCTCGAGGCGGCGCTGGGCCAGCTGCGCCTGCCCGCAGCATGAGTGACCGGCCCACCATATCGCGCGACGACATCCGCGCGCTCACGCAGGCGCGATTGACCTTTGGCGCGCGGGGGCGGCGCTGAGCACCGGCAGCACCCTGGATTTCGCGCTGGATCATGCGCGGGCGCGCGCTGCGGTTCTGGCCGATCTGGATGTTGCCCGGCTTGGCGCGGCGCTGAACCGGGCAGGGCTCGGGCATCTCGCCGTGGTCAGCCGGGCCGACACGCGCGACACCTTCATCCGCCGCCCCGATCTGGGTCGCGGCCTGCCTGATGATGCGGCGTTGGGGGGGCTTGGCCCCATCGACGTGGCACTGGTCCTGGGCGACGGGTTGTCGGCGACGGCGGTACATCTGAACGGGGTGGCGTTCATTGCGGCGCTGGCCGACCGTCTGGCCGGGATCGGGTTACACACGGGGCCGGTCGTGCTGGCGCGGCAGGCCCGCGTGGCGCTGGGCGACAAGATCGCCGGCGCCTTGGGGGCCGAAACCGTGGTGATGGCGCTCGGCGAACGCCCCGGCCTTTCGGCGGCGGACAGCCTTGGGGTCTATATCACCCATCGGCCGCGGCCCGAGACACCCGACAGCGCGCGCAACTGCATCTCGAACATCCGGGATGCGGGGCTGGGCGTCGACGCGGCGGCAGACCAAACCGCCCGGCTGATCGAGGCGATGCGCGCGACAGGCAAAAGCGGTGTGGCCCTGACCCGGGCGCTGTCCGGGGCGGCGGCGCTGCCGCCCGAGGGCTGAGGGCCGCCTCAGCCGCGCAGGAAACCGCGCGTGGACCGGTAAGGGCGAAGCGGCATGTTCGGGTGCCGCCCCTCGGCCAGATCCGCGATCAGGCGCCCCGTGATCCCGCCCAGTGTCAGGCCCAGATGCTGATGGCCAAAGGCATGCAGAATGCGCCCCGATTGCACGCTCGGGCCGATCACCGGCAGGCTGTCGGGCAGGGTCGGGCGATAGCCCAGCCAGCTGGATGCCGGTTTCGGCAACGGGCCCAGCATCTCGTGCCCACGGCGGTCAAGATAGGCCAATCGGCGGGCATTGACCGGGGCGTCAAGGCCGCTGATTTCGACTGTACCGGCCAGCCTCAAACCCCGCCCCATGGGTGTGGCATAGAACCCGCCCTCGGCCCAGCCGACGGGGCGGGTCAGCCTCTGCGCCTCGCCGGGGAACAGCAGGTGATAGCCGCGCTCGGTCCCAAGGGGCAGGTGCTCGGCCCCCGATCCGGCGATGCGGCGGGAAAAGGCCCCGGCGGCGATCACGACATGCCCGGCCTCGATCCGCTGGTCGCCCGCGACCACACGAACGGCATCGGGGCCCGCACGCGTGGCCGACACCGCCGCGACCAGCGTTTCTCCGCCAAGCGCGGTGAAGCGGGCGTGAAACCTTTGCACCAGCGCCTCGGGGTCTGTGACATGGCGTGCCTCGGGGTAATGGACGGCCCGCCGGATCGGCAGGGCCAGTCCCGGCTCCATGGCGGCGGCGGTTTCGGGCGAGACCTCGGTCAGCGCAACGCCCAGATCGCGACGCAGGGAAAGGCCGGCCTCGGCGGCGCGTGCGGCGCGCGCGGTGGACCAGACGGTCACCTGCCCGCGGGCAACCACCAGGTCCTCGGCCCCCGCCTCGGCGATCAAGGGGTTCACCCCGGCATCGGCATGGGCCAACAGACCCGCCAGATGCCCCGCGATCGCGCGCGACCGCGCCCCCCGGCAATTGGCCAGAAAGGCCAGCATCCAACCGGGATGGCGCAGCGCATGACGGTACGAGATCGACACCGGGCTGTCGCCCCCGAAGATCAGGCGCGGCAGGTCGCGCAGCACCGAAGGGTCGTTGACCGGCAGGCAGCCATAGGTCGCCAGCGTGCAGGCATTGCCCGCACTGGTACCCGACCCCGGCGGCGCCGGATCGATCAGCACCACGCGATGCCCGCGCATCCGCGCCCAGAGCGCGCAACTGGTGCCCACGATCCCCGCGCCGACAATCGCGATATCGACATCCGTCATGCTGCCCCGCCCGATCCCGATGCCACCTTGGCCATGTGGCGAACCCTCGGGCAGGGTGGCGGCGATTTCAATGCGAAACCTGTGGCCCGAGGCGCGGCGCAGCATGAAACGCCCACCTGGCGAGGTCGAAACCGGTTGCCAGATCGGGGCCACCCATGATGCTATCCGGCCCGGGCAGCCAGGGCATGTGCGGGGGCGCGGGACGGCGAATGCATCTTGGACTCATCGGATACGGCAATATCGCGTGGGGTCTGACCGATCTCCTGGCGGAGGAGCCGCTGGATCGTCTGACCGTGCTGGTGCGGCCCGGCACAGTTGTACGGACACGGCAGGCCCTTGCAGGCTGTCGCGCCGCGGAACGGTGTCAGGTGACCGGCGATCTGTCGGATCTTTTGTCTGACGCGCCCGATCTGGTCGCGGAATGCGCGGGCCATGGCGCTGTCTCGGGCCCGGTGCCGCAGGTCCTGCAGGCGGGTGTGCCGGTGATCGTGGTCTCGGTCGGGGCGCTGGCCGACGACGCCCCTGGCCCGGTCCCTTCACCAGGCCGCCGAGGCGGGCGGCGCGCCCCTGATCCTGCCTGCGGGGGCGATCGGGGGCATCGACCTGCTGTCGGCACTTGCGCCGGCGGGTGATCTGTCGGTGCGCTACCAAGGGGTCAAACCGCCCGCCGCCTGGCTGGGCACGGCGGCCGAGGCAAGCCTCGATCTGGATCGGCTGGATGCGCCCACGGCCTTTTTCAACGGCTCGGCGCGCGAGGCCGCGTTGACGTACCCCAAGAACGCCAATGTTGCGGCGACCTTGGCGCTGGCGGGGGCGGGGTTGGATGCAACCCGGGTCGAACTGATCGCGGACCCCGCCGCGACCGGCAACCGCCACAGCTACGAGGTGACCTCGCCCGTGGCGCGGTTCCGGGTGCAGATCGACAACGCGGCGTCGGGCGGCAATGCCAAGACATCCATGGCCACGATCTACAGCCTGCTGCGCGAGATCAACCGCCGCCGCAGACCGGTGGTGATCTGAGCGTGCACGCCCCCCGCGGTGTGCGGCCCCGTCCAGAAAACCGTTGCCAACCGCCCCGTGAGGGGGCGAGGCTGCATCGGGGACGATCAGGAAACGGGGCTCATGGCCGCACCGCATGTCATCGACGGGCTGCAATACGCCAACTGGTCGGAAAAGGTGTTCCGCCAGATGCGGGCGGGCGGCGTCGATGCCGTGCATGTCACCATCGCCTATCACGAGATGTTCCGCGAGACGGTCCTGAACATCGAGGCGTGGAACCGCCGTTTCGAAAGGTTCCCGGACCTGATCTGCCAGGCCTTCACGGCCGACGACATCCGCGCGGCCAAGGCGGCGGGTCGCACCGCCATCGCCTTTGGCGCGCAGACGCCCGCCCCGATCGAAGATGATATCGGGCTGGTCGAGATCCTGCACCGCCTGGGCCTGCGCTTCATGCAACTGACCTATAACAACCAGTCCCTGCTCGCGACCGGCTGCTACGAGGATCGCGACGCGGGCCTGACCCGGATGGGCTGCGAGGTGGTGGCCGAGATGAACCGCGTCGGCATGGTCGTCGACATGAGCCATTCCGCCGAGCGCTCGACGCTCGAGGCGATCGAACACAGCCGCCGCCCCATCGCCATCACCCATGCCAATCCCGCGCGCTGGCACCCCGCCCGGCGCAACAAATCCGACACGGTTCTGCGCGCCCTGGCCGAGACGGGCGGCATGTTGGGGGTCTCCCTCTATCCGCATCACCTGCGCGGCGGCTCGCGGTGCACGCTGGACGATTTCTGCGCAATGGTGGCCGACACAGCCGACCTCATGGGGGTCGCGCGGATCGGGATCGGCAGCGATCTGTGTCAGGACCAGCCCGACAGCGTCGTGGAATGGATGCGCGTCGGCCGCTGGACCAAGAAGATCGACTATGGCGAAGGGTCCGCGGATGCGCCAGGCTTTCCGACGATGCCCGATTTCTTCGCCGACAACCGCGATTTTCCGCGCCTTGCCGCCGGGCTGCACGCCAAGGGGTTTTCAGATGCCGAGGTGGCGGCGATCATGGGCGAGAACTGGCTACGGTTTTTCGACGACAGCTTCGGGCCCGCCGCATGACCCAGATGCCGCCCCCCCGATCAGGTCATGGGACTGCCGCGGCTGGGGGCGGCGCATCAGACACGGCTCAGCTTCATGCGGGTGCTGCTGCGCGGCCTGCGGCGACAGGGCTGGCAGGTGGATCGCCCCCTGTGGGAGATCGACGCGCGTGGCGTCGGGCGGGCCGTCTACCGGGCGAATGGGCCGGATGGGGCCTTTTCGCTCGTGGCCTTCGCCCATGACCTGCCGGAGAAAATGCGCTCGGACCGCGTGATCGCCGAGGCGTGGGACGCCACCTTTGCCCTGGTCGACGGCACGCCCGGCACGGCCGATCTGGACCGGCTGGCCGCCAATGTCCCGCTGCAGGAGGCAGGGCGCGTCAGCGACCGTGAACTCGTCCTGTCGCGGGCCAATCGCTCGGTCCGCCTGTGGGATCATGTCGTCAGCCGCCTTGCCGCCGGGCGCCAGCCCGACCCCGACCGGATCGATGCGGTGGGCTACCTCATGCGGACCACGGCGGTGTATGGCTCGGGCAAGTTCGGGGCGGCCGATTTCGGCGCCTTGCGCGGGCGCGGATTGCTCGACGGCCCGTTTCGGGCCGAAATGCTGACGGTCTGGCTGATCCGGGCCTTTGTCATGGACCTGGTCGAGCATCTGGCCGCCGCGCAGGGCGGGGCGGGGGCCGCGCGGCTGGATCCGGCCCTGCGCCGCCGGTTCGGGATCGGCAATTCCACCGGCCTGGGCATGGCGCCGTTCCTGGTCAATCATCCTGCTCTTCTGGATGCGTGGATCACGGCGCGCGAGACCGCCCTGTCGCGTGTGCGCGCCTTGCCCGAGGCCGATGAAGGGACACGCGCCGCTTTCGAGGGCGCGGTTCGGCGGGTGCGCGGCACACTCGATCAGTGGCCTTCGGCGCATCCGGTGCAGCGGGGCAAGATCGACGATCTGCGCCGCGATCTTGCGCGGTTGACGGCGCATCTGGCCGCCGGGTGCCTGGTGTCGCCACATCCATGGGAGGCGCTTTGGCGGTGGGCCGAGGGGGGGCTGAGCCTCGAGGGGCAGGAACTGGTCGTGGCCCTGATGATCGAGCCCCATGGCGCGGTGGTCGACGATCTGGCCGAGACCATGGGCGCGGACGAGATGGCGGGTTTTCCCATCGACGGGGCCGAGACGGTAGGGGCGTTGTCGCGCCTGCTGCGGGCGCAATACGGATGGGCGCTCGATGCCAACCCTGCGCGGCCCGAGGCCCGCGCGCGGTTCTGGTATGTCTCCGCAGCCAAGCGCGAACCGCGTCTGGGCGAGCGGGCACGCGACGCCGGCGCCGCCCTGCAAGACCCGATGGACATGGCCCACCGCGCCGTTGCGCTGGCCGCCGCGCTGGACAGTGTCGCGCCCGAGATGTCGGTGGGCGACTTCCTTGCCACCCGGCCGCAGCACCGCCGCATCCTGCGTCGCGTCCAGATGGCCCGCGCGGCCCCCTATGCCGAGATCCGGGGCAACCTGCTGGCGGCCGACATGGTGCCCATCGACATGCTGCGGTTGAAGCTGGCGTTTTTCGGGGCGACACGGTTTGACCCGCGCTCGGATCGCTGGGTGCGGATCACAATGTATCAAAACGCCCCGTTCCCCGACGAGTTGCATGACCTGCCCGAGGATGACTGGGCCTATCCGCCGATCCGGCAGGCCGTTTCGGACCCCGTGTCATGACCGACATCAGCCGCACCCTGTCCGAGATCCGCGCCACGGCCACACGGGCCGCGCGCGGCGCAGGCTGTGCCTGGGGCATGGCCGAAGAGGCCGGTCTGGCCGTGCATGTCCTGGAACGCCACGGGATGCCGGGTGTGGCGGTGCTCGCCGCGCTGTTTGATACCCCGCGCGCCTGCGCCTGTTTCGGTCTGGACGCGCCGGTGCCCCTGCCGGCCTGCGGTCTGTCGGCGATGGTGGCCCTGTCCGACCATTTGCCGTCGCTGACCGTGCCAACGGGGCAGGTGGCCGCGCCGCTGCTGCTGGCAGCCCCCTTGCTCTTGCGGGGTGCAAACGGGGGCGGGGCCTATCGGCTGGCCTGGGCCGGTGCCTCGGTCATCTGCGCGCCGGGCGGGGCCGTGGCGACGGGCGACCTTGCGGCCCCGATGGCCAGCGAGGTCAGGCTGACAATGACGCAGCCCCCCGATCGCGTCACGCCGCCCGATTGGCGCGCGCGCCCTGTCGGGGCGGAGGACTGGGCGCGCCTGGAGGCCTTGACCGCGCGGACCTACGTGCCCGACAGCGCGACCTCGCGCGCGGCCGGGGCCGGTCCGGACGCGGGCGATACCGACTGACCGCGACGCTGACACTCCGGCCCGTGCGGTGCCTTTCCCGACCCTCAGCGCTCGCCCCGGCGATAGGGGGTCATCAGCGCCTCGGGCACCTCGGCCCGACGGGCCACCAGCACCAGCGCGACGATGGACAGCACGTAGGGCGCCATCAGGAACAACTGGTAGGGCACGCCCTCGACCACCGTTTGCAGGCGCAACTGGTAGGCGTCGAAAAACGCGAACAAGAGGGCGCCGATCAGCGCCTTGCCCGGCCGCCAACTGGCGAACACCACCAGCGCGATGCAGATCCAGCCGCGCCCCTGCACCATCTCGGGAAAGAACGAGTTGAACGCCGCCGTGGTCAGGAAGGCCCCGCCCAGCCCCATCAGGGCCGAGCCCGCCATCACCGCGCCGATGCGGATGCGGATCGGGTTCAGCCCCTGGGCCTCGACCGCGTGGGGGTTTTCGCCAGTCATGCGGATGGCCAGACCCAGCGGCGTGCGCGTCAGCACATAGGCCATGACCCCCACCGCCAGCAGCGCCAGATAGGTCGGGGCCGTCTGCCCGAAGAGGACCGGCCCGATGCCGGGGATGTCCGACAGGCCGGGAATGTCCAGTGGCTGGAACGGCGTGATCGTGGGCGGCGTCTCGCCCACCGTGACGATCAGGCGATAGAGGTAATAGGCCAGCGCCGAGGCGAACAGCGTGATGCCCAGGCCCGAGACATGCTGCGACAGACCCAAGGGCACGGTCAGCGTCGCGTGCAGCAGGCCCATCACCGCGCCCGCCGTCGCCGCCACGGCCAGCCCCATCCACAGATCGCCGCCCAGATAGACCGTCAGCCAGCCCACCATCGCGCCCATTGTCATGATCCCCTCGATCCCGAGGTTCAGCACGCCCGCGCGTTCGCACAAGAGCGCGCCCAGAACGCCAAAGATCAGCGGCGTGGCGATGCGCAGCACGGCAGCCCAGAGAGAGGTGTTCAGCAAGAGCTCCAGCGCTTCGGTCATCGGCGGATCCTGTATGTGGTGAACAGCAGCGCAACCAGCATGGTTAACAGCGACAGCGCCACGATCACGTCGGCGATGAAGCTGGGCACGCCGGTCGCGCGGCTCATGGCGTCGGCGCCGACGAACACGGTGGCGACAAAGATCGCCGCCGCCACAACGCCCGCGGGGTGCAGCGCGGCCAGCATCGCCACCACGATCCCCGCATAGCCGAAGCCCGGCGACATGGTGGTGGTCACGCCGCCGGTGACGCCCATCACCTCGACCGACCCCGCCAGCCCCGCCAGCGCCCCCGACAGCAGTGCCACTCCCATGATCGTGCGCGGCAAGGATATCCCGGCAAAGGCGGCGGCGCGCGCGTTCAGGCCGGCCGCGCGCGTCTCGACGCCAAAGACGGTGCGCGACAGCACCAGCCAGACGATCCCGGCGGCGGCAATGGCGAAAAGCAACCCGATATGCAGCCGCGTGCGCGCGATCAGGTCGGGCAGGCGGTAATCGCCATCCACCGGCACCGATTGCGGCCAGCCAAAGGCCAGCGGGTCGCGCAACGGCCCCTCGATCATCAGGCCGACGAACAGGATCACGATGAAGTTCAGCAAGAGCGTCGTCACCACCTCGTCCACGCCGAAGCGCAGCCGCAAAAACGCAGGCCCTGCCAGCAGCAGCGCGCCCGCCACCATGCCGCAGACCATCAGAACGGCCACGCCGATCGGCCCGGGCAGGTTCAGCGAATGGCCGATCCATGCCGTCACCAGCGCCCCGATGAAGAACTGCCCCTCGCCGCCGATATTCCAAAGCCGGGCGCGAAACGCGACGGCGGCGGCCAGCCCGGTCAGGATCAGGGGCGTGGCGCGCGTCAACATCTCGGTCACCGACAGGCGCGAGCCGAGCGCGCCGCGCAGCATCTCGCCGTAGGCGGTCAACGGGTTCACCCCTGCCGCAAGGATCAACCCCGCCGCCAGCGCCAGCGCGGCGAAAACGGCGGCCAGCGGCGCCCCGGCGACCAGCGCCAGGGGCACGGTTTCGCGTCTTTCAAGCCGCATCGGTTTCCTCCCACACGCCGGCCATCATCAGGCCGAGGCGCCGCGCATCCGCCTTGTCCGAGGGGATGGGTTTTGACAACCGCCCCTTCACGATGGCCTGGATGCGATCCGACAGGGCCACGGCCTCTTCCAGCTCTTCCGAGATCAGCAGGATCGCCGCGCCCTCGGCGCGGGCGGCCAGCAATTCCTCATGCACCGCGGCGATGGCCCCTTCGTCCAGGCCGCGCGTTGGCTGGTTGGCCAGGATGAACTTCGGCCCCGTCGCAAGGCATCGGCCCAGGATCAGCTTTTGCATGTTCCCGCCCGAGAGCAGGCGGATGCGCGTGTCGGGCGTGGCCCCACGAACGTCGAAGCGCCGGATCAGGTCGCTGGCATGGGCGCGGGCGGCGGCCTGCCTGACGAAGCCGCGAGAGGAAAAATCCGCCGTGCGCAGCCGTTCCAGAACGGCGTTCTCCCAGACGCTCATCTCGCCCACCGCGCCCTCGGCATGGCGATCCTCGGGGACGCGGGCGGCCCCGGCCCGGATCAGGCCGCGCGGCCCCAGATGCCCCACATCCGCGCCGTCAAGCGACAGCCGCCCCGCGGCCGGATGCGCCAGCCCCGACAGAAGCGCGCCGAGCGCACCCTGCCCATTGCCGGACACACCCACGATGCCGAGGATCTCGCCGGCATGGACGGTGAAATCGACCGTATCCAACCGCGTTTCGCCCTCGTCGACAACACTGACACCCTCGGCGCGCAACACCGGCGCGCCGATGCCGTGATCGTGACGCACGGGGCGTTCGACCTTGCGGCCCACCATCAACTCGGCCAGTTCCGCCGGGTTGGTACGGGCGGTCTGGCGCTCGGCCACCATGCGGCCCCCGCGCAGCACCGCCACCCGGTCCGAAGCGGCCATCACCTCGTGCAGCTTGTGGCTGATGAAGATGATCGACAGCCCGCCCTCGGTCATGCCGCGCAGGGTTTCGAACAGGCGCTGCGCCTCGGGGCGGGCCAGAACGGCTGTCGGCTCGTCCAGGATCAGGATGCGCGCGTCGCGATAGAGCGCCTTGAGGATTTCGACGCGCTGACGCTCGCCCACCGACAGGCGCGCCACCTTGGCCTCGGGCACCACCGGCAGGCCGAAGCGCTCGGAAATCGCCATCAGTTTCGCCCGCGCCGCCGCACGGCCCGACCGCAGGCGCGACAGCGGTTCCGACCCCAGCATGACGTTCTCCAGAACGCTCAGGTTGCCGGCAAGTGTGAAATGCTGGTGGACCATGCCGACACCGGCCTCGATCGCCGCGCGGGGCTTGCCGGGGGGGAGCGCTTCTCCAAAGACACGCACGTCGCCCGCGTCTGCCGCGTAATGGCCGAAAAGGATGTTCATCAGCGTCGTCTTGCCCGCGCCGTTTTCCCCCAACAGGGCAAGGATCTCACCCTTGGCCAATGACAGCGACACTTCGTCATTGGCGGTCAGCGCGCCAAAGCGCTTGGTGATGTGGTCGAGGTCCAGAACAGGGGTCATTGCGGCATCCCGGCGATGGGGGCGGGGTAGGGGATTGGCGGCAGGGCGTCAACGATCCGCGCGGCGAGCCTCTGCAGCGCCGCATCGGACCCCATCGGCCCCATCAGTTGCACGCCGACGGGCAAGCCATCGGCCATCCCGGCTGGAATTGCCAGCGCGGGCAGGCCGCAGACATTGGCGATGGCGGCGTTCGGGGCCATGGCTTCCATCGCGGCCAGATGGGCATCGACATCTGTCGCGGTGAAGTCGAAATGCCCGATCTCGGGCGGCGGGCCGGACAGGATGGGCATGAGGATCGCGTCGCAGCGGTCGAACAGCGCCCATCCGAAATGGGACAGCTGCGCCACCTCTCGCGTCATGGCAAAGGCTTGCGTGCCGGTGATTGCCACGCCGCGCGCGCGGCATGCGGCGATGAGGGGCGAAACCTCGGCGTCGGGCACGCCGAGGGTGTCGAGCCACTCGGCCTGGCTGAGCGACAGGATGCGGCCCGCAAGCGCATGGCATTTCGCGCCGAGCGCATCGGGGGCGTTGATTTCCATCACTTCGCAGCCGGTTGCGGCGAACAGCTCGGCGGTGGCGCGGGCGGCGTCCTGGTCGGCGGTGCTGCATCGTTGGGCCAGGGCAAGGGCGATGCGCGGGCGCCTGGGCAGTGGAAGTTCTGCGGCGTCGGCCGACACACCGCGCGCCTCGCTCGCGGTCAATTCATAGGCCGTGGCCACGTCGCGCAAGGAGCGCGCCAGCACGCCGTCGCCTGCTACGCCCATGAGGTTGTTGAAGAACCCCGGCCCCTGCGGCAGCGCCCCGCGCGAGGGTTTCAACCCCCACAGCCCGCAACAGGCGGCAGGCACGCGGATTGATCCCGCCGCGTCGGTGGCATGGGCCAGCGCGACGATGCCGCCCGCGACCGCCGCCGCCGCGCCGCCAGACGATCCGCCGGGTGTGCGGGTGGGGTCGAACGGGTTGCGCGCGGGCAGCACCTCGGGCGGTTCCGCCGACAGGGCAAAGCCGAATTCCGGCACGGTGCTAAGGCCAAAGGGCAGGGCGCCCGCTGCGCGCAGGCGGGCGAAAAACGGGCTGTCCTCGTCCGGGTCGCTTAAACGCGACCGCAAGGCGGGCGACCCGGCGCAAGCCACAAGACCCTGCGTCGCCGCGCCCAGATCCTTGCCCAGCATGGGCACGCCGCAAAACGGGCCGGGCGCGGCGGCCATGCCCAACGCCACCTCGCGCGGCAGCAGGCGTGCGACAGAGCCGAGGCCCGATTGGGCCTCGGCGGCGTCATGGCTCGACGCCATGGCAGACCGGGCGGTAATCCGCCCGGCCGCGATATGTCCGGCCAAAGCCGTGGCGTCGCTCATCGGGGGCTGGTCAGGCCGGTTCGCTGGCGTCGATCGGCACCTCGAATTCGCCCGACTGGATCATGGCCTGCTTGGCCTCCATCGCCGGGACGGCCTCGGCCGGGACCATGTCGGCGACATAGATCAACTCGTTCCCGCCATATTGCATGAAGGAATACTCGGTATAGTCGCGGCCGACCGGGTTGCCCGCCTGGATATCGGCGACGATGGCCTCGATGGTGGGGCCATAGTTCCAGATCGCGTTGGCAAAGACCGTTTCGGGGTAGCGCGGGGTATAGTCGATCAGGCTGCCGATGGCCTTGACGCCACGCGCCTGCGCGCCGTCGGCGGTGCCGATGCGTTCGCCGAACAGCACATCCGCGCCCTGGTCGATCTGGGCGATGGCCATTTCCTGCGCGCGCGCCGGGTCGAACCACGCGCCGATGAAGCCGTTGAGGAACGTGGCATCGGGGTTCACCTCGGTCACACCCATGCGGAAGGCGTTGATCAGCAGGTTCACCTCGGGGATCGGGTAGCCCCCGACGGACCCGAAGGTGCCGGTTTCCGACATCGCGCCCGCCAGCATGCCGGCCAGATAGGCGGCCTCGTGGTTGCGGGTGCCGAAGACGCCGAAATTCTCGCCCTCCGCCGCCCCGGACGAGCCCATGAGGAAGGCCGTTTCCGGGTAGTCGGCGGCCACTTCGCGCGCCTCGCGCTCGACGGCATAGGCCTCGCCCCAGACCAGTTGCGCGCCACTTTCGGCATATTCGCGCATCGCGCGGGGGTAGTCGGTGGCGGCGACCCCTTCGGAAAACTCGTACTCGATCAGGCCCGAGGCGGCGGCCTCTTGCATGGCCAGATGGATGCGGCTGTTCCACGCGTTTTCCACGGGGCTGGCATGCACGCCCGCAACGCGGATCGTGGTTTGCGCATTCGTGCGGCGGATATAGGCGGGCAGCGCCAGCGTGGCGGCGGCCCCCATCATCAGCGTGCGGCGGGTGGTTCTCAGGGACATGGCAGCATCCTTTCCTGTTGGGTTTGCTTGGTTATTTCTGTTCGGGCGGCGCGTAGTCGGCAGGGTCGAGCCGCATCGGGCGGTCGGGCAGCGACAGCGCGGCCACGCGCGGCGCGGTGCGGGCAAGGATGCGCCCGTGCTTGATGACGGCAAGGCGCGTGGCCTTGAGGCGCACGGCCTCGATCTTGTCGCGGGCCTGCAGCACGACCATGTTCGCCGGGCCGCCCACGCGCAGGGTCGGGTCGGGCAGGCCCATGGCCGCAGCGCCCCCAAGCGTGACGCTGTCGAACGCCCATCCCATCGCCTCGCGCGAGGTCATGGGCGCGGCATGGATGCCCATATGCGCGACCTCCAGCATGTCGGCCGAGCCCAGCGGATACCACGGGTCCATGGTGCAATCCTGCCCGAAGGCGACATTGACGCCCGCTGCGCGCAACTCGGCCACGCGGGTCAGGCCGCGCCGACGGGGGTAGGTGTCGGATCGGCCCTGCAGCGTGATGTTGATCAACGGGTTCGGCACCACGTTCATGCCTGATTCCGCGATCAGGGGGATCAGCTTGGACGCATAGTAATTGTCGTAGGAATGCATCGCGGTGACATGGCTGGCCACCACGCGATCCCCCAGCCCCAGGCGCGTCGCCTCGGCGGCCAAGGTTTCCACGTGGCGCGACATCGGATCGTCGCTTTCGTCGCAATGCAGATCGATGCGCAAATCACGCTCGGCCGCGATCTGGCACAGGCGTTTCACCGACCGCGCGCCATCCTCCATCGTGCGCTCGAAATGGGGGATGCCGCCCACCACGTCAACGCCCATGTCCAGCGCGCGCAACAGGTTCTCTTCGGCGCCCTCGGCGCGGAACAAGCCGTCTTGCGGAAAAGCCACCAGTTGCAGGTCGATGTAGGGGGCGACCTGTTTGCGGACCTCCAGCAGGGCCTCGACGCCCACCAGCGGCGCGGTCGAGACATCGACATGGGACCGGATGGAAAGGAGCCCCTGCGCCACGGCCAGATCGCAGTATTTCAACGCGCGCGCGATCACGGCCTCGGGCGTCAGCAGCGGCTTCAACTCGCCCCAGAGCGCGATGCCTTCCAACAAGGTGCCCGAGACGTTCAGGCGAGGCAGCCCAAGGCTGAGCGTGGCATCCATGTGGAAATGCGGGTCGACAAAGGGCGGGGCCACAAGCCGCCCGCCCGCGTCGATCACCTCGGGGGCCTCGGCCGCGATATGCGGGGCGATATCGGCGATTCGATCGCCCTTGATCCCGATATCGACCGTGCCCGCCCGGTCGGGCAGGCGGGCGCCCGTGATGATCAGATCCAGCATATCCCCCGGTCCCCTGTTTTTTGACCATACGGTAAACTCAGCGTGAGCGGACCCCAAGCAAAATCGTGCCGGCGGCGGCCCGGCGCCGTCTTGACCGTTTTTTGTCACCGCCCGCCATGGGGCCTGCCGCTTTGCTACGCAGATCGCGCATCGGCTGTCGGGCAGGCGGCCCGAAAAATCCACTCCGGCGGCGACGGAAACGGCAGGTGCCATCGTGAAAGGGGTTCATGCGGGGCGACGGGTCGCGTTTCGGGACCCGTGGATACGGCGTACCCGTCCGGGGAACGACCACCCCAGAGACAGACCCCGTCCGGACCGGGCGGGGCAAGACGATGTGGACTGGTTGAAAGGAAAGATCATGAGTTTCAAGGACACGCCCGCGCGGCTGAGCCACATGACCGTGGCGCTGCATTGGATTATCGCCATCGCTTTCATGGCGATGCTGGCCTTTGGCCTTTATCTCGAGGGGCTGCCGCGCGGGCCTGAAAAGGGCGCGTTGATGGGGCTGCACAAGTCGGTGGGCCTGATCATCCTGGGGCTGGCGGCGCTGCGCATTCTCTGGCGCTTGGCCAATGGCATGCCGCGCCCCGTGGGCCATGAGGGCAAGGGCGCGCGCCTGGTTGCGGGGGCGGTACATGTCCTGCTGCTGATCGGGACGGTGATGATGCCGGTCTCGGGCATCCTGATGGCCGTGGCCAGCGGGTCGGGCCTGGATATCTTCGGCTGGGAACTAGTGGCGGCCACCCGCGGCACCGAGGGCTTTGTCGCGAACGAGGCCCTGGCCGCGCGCGCCGGCGGGATGCACGCGCTTGGCGGCTGGGTGATGATTGGCGCGGTCGGTCTGCATATCGCCGCGGCGATCAAGCACCACGCGGTATCGCGCGACGGCACCTTGCGCCGGATGATGGGCCGCACGGTCGGGGCCTGACCCTCGGGTGCGGCCGAAACAGGGCAGGGCGGCTACCCGGCCGCCCTTTTGCCTGTGTGGTCACGGGTCCCGCTCAGGGCATCATGCCGCGACCCAGTCGGGGTCCTTGGCGACGAGTTCGACGGTATTGCCGTCCGGATCGAAGGTGAACACCCCGCGCCAGCCGATCCAGTCGAAGGTTTCGACCGTGTAGTCGCGGCCGAGATGCTCGTACCAGGCGATGACGGCCTGCTGTTCCGACCACGGCACGGTCAGCGCGATATGATGCAGCGAGGATCCCGCGCCGGTCGCAGGCGGGGCCGCGCCCCCGCGCGTGCGTCCCGCGCCCTCGATATCGTGGCGAAACAGCGCCAGAACCGCCGTATGCCCGCCAACCCTTCGGCGATGCGGAAAAAGACGATCGGCTGCCCCTCGGGCTCGCGGATCGGCTCCAGCCCGACCACGTCGCGGTAGAATGCGACCATGGCCGGCATGTCGCGGCAGCGAATGGCGATCTCGCCCAGGGCGCGTACCTTGAAATTCCGTTTTGCCATGTCGGTCCTCCGCCGTTGTCGTGACGGCTCAGGCCGCTGACGCCGTCCCTTCGGACGCGCGCGCCTTGCGTTCCGAGCGCGAGAAGAAGATGTCATAAAACACCGGGGCTGCAACCAGCGTCAGGATCGAGGCGAAGGCCAGGCCGCCCATGATCGTGACCGCCATCGAGACGAAGAACGCATCCCCCAACAGCGGCGCCATCCCCAGGATGGTCGTGCCCGCAGCCAGCAGGACCGGCCGCAAACGCGAGACCGACGCGCTGACGATGGCCTCGCGCAGGGGTTTGCCCGTGGCCCGTGTCAGGTCGATCTCCTCGACCAGGACGATGCCGTTCTTGATCAGCATCCCCGACAGGCTGAGCAGACCCAGAAGCGCGGTGAAGGAAAACGGCAAGCCCGTGCCCAGCAGGCCGATGGCCACGCCGTTGACCGCCATCGGCACCAGCAGCCAGATGATCAGCGGCTGGCGGATCGCGTTGAACAGCAGGACCGAGATCAGCACCATGATCAGCGCGGTGATCGGCAGTTGCGCGCCCAGACTGGCATTGGCGTCAGACGAGGCCTCGAACTCGCCGCCCCATTCCATCCGGTAGCCAAAGGGCAGCTCCATCGCCTCGACGGCGTCGCGGATCTGGGAATGCACCTCGGCGGCCGTGCGCTCGGGCGGGATCGAGGCGCCGACCGTGATGGTGGGCAGGCGATCCTGCCGGCGGATCAGGGTGTTCTGAGCCTCCACGCGGAACCCGTCCACGACCTGTTCCAGCGGCAAGAGCGTCTCTCCGTCCTGCGCGACGACGGTCTGGTCCAGCACGCCGACCCCGGCCTCGGGCGCGACGCGCAGGATGATCGGGATGGATCGTTCGCCCTCGCGATAGGTGCCCGCGGGCACGCCATCGGTGGCAAAGCGCACGATCTGGGCCACGTCATCGCGGCTGACACCGGCGGCCTGCGCGCGGTCGGTGGCATAGTTGGGGCGCAGCACCAGCTCCTGTTCGCGCCAGTCCACGCGCGGGGCCAGGATATCGTCCGAGGCGTTCTCCATCACCGAGATGGCCTGATCCGCCAGGTCGCGCAGCACTTGCGGGTCGCTGCCGGAAAACCGCACCTCGATCGGGCTGCTGCCGCCGGGGCCGAAGACCAGCCGCTCGGTCCGGAACTCGCCATCCGACAGGTTTTCCGCCGCGAAGGCCTCGAGCGCCGCGCGCAGGGGCGGGATCTGGTCCAGCGTCTGGGTGCGCACGATCAGATGGCCATAGGCCGGGTTGGGCCGTTCCGCGCTGTAGGTCAGCAGGAACCGCGTCGCGCCCTGACCGACGAAACTCGAAACATCGACCACCTCGTCGCGCTCGGCCAGAAAGCCTTCGACCATGGCCATGCGCTCGGACGTCACGTCGATCGGGGTGCCCTGCCGCATCGTGTAATGCACGAAGAAGAGCGGCGTGTTCGAGTTGGGAAAGAACTGCTGCTTGACCTGGCCGAAGCCCACGTAACAGGCCGCCGTCACCGCGATCAGTGCGACAACCACCAGCCAGCGCACCCGCAAGGCCCCGCGCAACAACGCGCCATAGGCCCGGAACACCATGCCGCCATAGGCGTCATCGGCATTCTCCTCGCCCTGCTTGAAGAAATAGTGCCCCAGAAGCGGCGTGACCGTGATGGCCAGAATCCACGACAGCAGCAGCGAGATGCCGATCACCGCAAACAGCGAGAACAGGAATTCGCCGGTCGAGTCGGGGCTGAGGCCGATCCCGGCGAAGGCCATGATGCCGATGACGGTCGCCCCCAGCAGGGGGATCTGCGTCTTGCCGGTGGCCTCGTCGGCGGCCTGGCGCGAGGTTCGGCCATGCGCCATGGCCACCTGCATCCCCTCGGCCACGACGATGGCATTGTCCACCAGCATGCCCATCGCGATGATCAGCGCACCAAGCGAGATGCGCTCCATCTCGATGCTGAACAGCGCCATGAACAGAAGCGTGCCCACCACCGTCAGCAGCAGGGTCGTGCCGACAACGATCGCGGCGCGCGGCCCCATGAAGACGCCCAGAACCAGCACGACGATGCCCACCGACATGGCCAGGTTGATCAGGAACCCGGTCGAGGCCTCGTCCACCACCACATGTTGCTGGTAGATCGGCTGCAACTCCACGCCATAGGGGATTTCAGGGGCCAGTTCGGCCAGGCGCGCATCGACGCGGTTGCCCACATCGACGATGTTTTCATTGTCCAGCCCCGCCACCCCGAGGGTGAAGGCCTCGCTGCCGTTGAAACGCACGATCAGGTCGGGGTTGTCCTGCCGCCCGCGACCGACCTGGGCGATGTCGAACAGGTTCAGCACCTCGCCGGCCACGCCGATGGACAGGCCGGCGATTTCGCTGACACTGTCCGATCCCTCGGGCCGCTGGATCGTGGTGCGCGCGGTCTCGCCATCTATGGCGCCCGCATCGGCGACCGAATCCGCCTCGGCCAGCGCCTGGGCGATGATCTGCGGATCGACGCCCAGATGGGCGCTGATGGTCAGGTCCGGTTCGACGAAGATCGCCTCGTCGGGCAGCCCCGCCACCGCGACATCGGCCACCCCGTCCACCACCAGCAGTTCGCGGCGCAGGAAGGTGGCCAGTTCGTGCCGCTCGGCATCGGTGAACCCGTCCGCGGTCACGGCGTAGAAAATGCCGTACACATCGCCGAACCCGTCATCGACCACCGGCGTGCCGGCCCCCTCGGGCAGGGCGCCCGAAACATTCTCGATCTCTTGCCGCAGGGCGGTCCAGATCTGTGGCAACTCCTCGCCCCGGATCGTGTCGTCCACTTCGACATCGATGCGCGACACGCCGGGCCGGTTGATCGAGGTGATCTGGCTGACCTCGCCCATGCTCTGGATCGCCGCCTCGAGCGTTTCGGACACCTCTTCGGCGACTTCCTCGGCGCTGGCGCCGGGGTATTGGGTTACGACGACCGCCTGTTTGATGGTAAAGGCGGGGTCTTCCAGCCGCCCCAGCGAGAGAAAGCCCCAGATTCCCCCGAACAGGCAAATCAGGATCACGATCCAGGTCAGGATCGGCTTGTCTATGGACGCGCGCGCGATGGTCATGGGCCCGCCCCTCAGTTCGCAAAGCCGGCAAAGCGGCGCACGGTTTCGCCATCACGCACCGCATGTGCGCCCGTGCTGACGATTTCGCTGCCCGCCTCGATCCCCGACAGGATTGCAAAGGCCCCGTCGCGCATCGGGGCGATCTCGACCTCGACCTGCCGGACGGTGCCCAGATCGGCCCCGGTGGGGGTGAATTGCATGACATAGGTGCGCCCGTCATTGCCGATGCGGATGGCGGCCGCGGGAACGATCAGTTGGCGCTCGGCCAAGGGCAGACGCGCCAGAACGGTAACCGAGCCGCCCGGCAGCACCACGAGATCGTCGGGCCGCGGCATGCCCAGTGTCAGGCGATAGGTCTGGCCGACAGCCGATGCCTCGGCGTTGAACTCGCGCAACCCCAGCGGATAGGTCCTGTCGCTGGCGGGAAAGCGGGCCATCAGCATCACGTTCTCGGCCTGCCCGGCGCGCTGAAACAGCACCTCGGGCACGTCGATCTCGACGCGGATCTCGGACATGTCATGCAGGCGCACGACGGGTGTTCCGGCGCTGACGGTGGTGAAATTGGCGACGTTGCGGCTGGCCACCAGCGCATCGAACGGGGCGTGCAGCGTGGCGTTTTCCAGCGAATACTCGGCGTTGCGCAGGGCCACGCGGGCCAGGCCAAGCGCGGTCTCGGCATCCTCGCGCGCGACCTGCGACACCGAGCTGGTCAACTGTTCCAGGCGGGCAAGCTCGCGTTGGGCCTGATCGTAGTTCAGTTGCGCCTGCTCGAGGGCCAGTTCGAACGGTTCCAGATCGAGCTGCGCGATCATCGCGCCCTCGGCGATCTCGGCCCCTTCCTCGGCATCGAAGATCTCGATCTGCCCCGCGACCTGAAAGGCCAGATCGACCGTCTGGCGTGCGACCACCTGGCCGAAGAACTGTCGCGTGATCCCGTCGGCCCCGTCGCCGACCGTCATCAGGCGCACGGGCCGGATCGTGTCACCGGGCGCGTCGTCTTGCGCAGCCGCGGGACCCGAGATGGCGAGGGCCGAGATGAGACACATAAACAGGGAACGGCGGCGCAACGACATGGGCGACTCCTCGGGGCGATGATCACGGAAGCCATGCACATAAGCGGCACCGTGCGTTTTGTGTAGCGCTTGATGTGAAACAGAAATCACATCGCCGCGCCTGCGGCATCCGCCCGTCCCGCACGCGCGCCATCCGGTGCCGGTGCCCCGCCACGCCGGAAAAACCCATTGCGCGCGGTCCCCCGCCGGGGCCAGAAACACGCCAAGGCCAACTGGGCGGCACAACCCAACGGGGCGACCCATGTCACATACCATCGGCAAAAGACGTGCAAGACGGGTCCCCATGCGCGGTGGTCCCACCCTTGGGCATGACCGGCCGGACCCGGGCGGATGAGCCGGGCTCCGAACCCGCGCTTGCGGCTGCGTCTCGTGATCGGGGCGGCCCGTTTCGGCCCCGGCAAGGCCGACCTGCTCGAGGCGATCCGGGACACCGGGTCGATCGCCGCGGCCGGGCGGCGCCTTGGCATGAGCTACAAACGCGCCTGGAGCCTGGTCGAAGAGATGAACGACGCCTGGCGCGCGCCCCTGGTGGCATGCGTGCGCGGCGGCGCGCAGGGCGGCGGCGCGGCCCTGACAGGGCAGGGCGCACAGGTGCTCTCCCTCTATCGACGGCTTGAACACCGCGCCGCCCTGGCCGGCGCCGACGAGATCGCGGCCCTTGCCGATCTGTTGGGCGATATGTCCGATGGAAAATAACGCTTGCCCGCGATTGCCGCGCCAAGATACCCGTGATGGCACGCGTCCGAGGGTGCCATGCGCTGCTTGATTGTCGGTTTTCTGCTCTGTGCCTGTCTCGGCCTGCCGCGCGCTGCGGCCGCCGACGCGGTGACCGTTTTCGCAGCCGCCTCGATGACCGAGGCGCTGTCGGAGATCGCCGATGGCTATACCGCGGCGACGGGGCAATCCCTGCGTCTGTCCTTTGCCGGGTCCTCGGCTCTGGCGCGGCAGATCGAACAGGGCGCGCCGGCCGATATCTTCGTGTCGGCCAATGCGGCCTGGATGGATCACCTTGAGGCGCGCGGACATGTCGTGCCCGGCAGCCGTTTCGATCTGACCTCGAACGGGTTGGTCCTGATCGCGCACGGGGCCACGGCGCCCGAAACCGAGATCCAGATCACGCCGACGCTGGATCTGTCCGGGCTCTTGGCGGGCGGGCGGCTTGCCATGGCCCTGACCGAGGCGGTGCCCGCCGGCATCTACGGGCGCGCGGCGCTGGCGCATCTGGGCCGGTGGGACGAGGTCGCCGGGCAGGTGGCCGAAACCGACAATGTGCGCGCGGCGCTGATGCTTGTGGCCAGCGGTGCCGCGCCGCTGGGCATCGTCTACCATTCGGACGCGATGGCCGAGCCGCGCGTGCGCATCCTGGGTGTCTTTCCCGAAGACAGCCACCCGCCCATCACCTATCCCGTGGCGCTGATGGACGGCGGTGACGCGCCGGCCGCGCGGGCATTCCTGTCTTATCTGCAAGCCTCGCCAGCGGCCGCCATCCTGGCGGCGCACGGGTTCCGGGCGCCGGGGGGCTAGGATGGGCGACTGGCTGGGCCCGGCGGAATGGGAAGCGGTGCGGCTGTCCTTGCGCGTTGCGGCGGTCGCTGTGGCGGCCAGTCTGCCCTTTGGCATCGCGGTGGCCTATGCGCTGGCGCGCGGGCGCTTTCCGGGCCATGGGCTGTTGAACGGGCTTGTGCATCTGCCCTTGATCCTGCCGCCGGTGGTCACGGGCTACCTGCTTCTGCTCAGCCTCGGTCCGCAGACCGCCCTTGGCGGCCTTTTGTCGACCCTCGGCATGCCCGTGGCCTTTCGCTGGACGGGGGCGGCGCTGGCAGCGGCAGTCATGGCCTTTCCGCTGATGGTGCGGGCGATCCGCCTGTCGATCGAGGCGGTCGATGCCAAGCTGGAACAGGCGGCCCAGACCCTCGGCGCATCGCGGCTATGGGTGTTCGTGACCGTGACCTTGCCGCTGATCCTGCCGGGGATCATCACCGGGGCGATCCTGGCTTTCGCCAAGGCGATGGGCGAGTTCGGGGCAACGATCACCTTCGTCTCGAACATCCCCGGCGAAACCCGCACCGTTCCGTCGGCGATCTATGCCTTCCTGCAAATTCCCGGCGGCGAGGATGCCGCGCTGCGCCTCGTTCTGGTGTCGGTCGGCGTGGCCATGGGCGCCTTGCTGCTGTCCGAATGGCTGGGCCGCGTGGTGGCCCGGCGGATCGGTGGCGCATGACCCTGGATGTGAAAATAAATCATCGATTCAATGGCTTGACGGTCGATGTTCAGTTTTCCGCGCCACCGGGCGTCACGGCGCTATTCGGTCCATCGGGATCTGGAAAAACAACGGTTATCAATGCCGTAGCGGGCATTTTTCACCCTGATGCGGGGCGCGTCGCCATGGGGGACACGGTGCTCCTCGATACTGCGCGGCGCCTGTGCCTGCCGCCGCAGCGGCGGCAGATGGGCTACGTGTTTCAGGAGGCGCGGCTGTTCCCCCATCTGACGGTCCGTCAGAACCTGCTTTTCGGTCGGTGGTTTTCCAAACAGCCCGCGCCGGAACCCGAGGTGGCGCGCGTGATCGAGATGCTGGGGCTGGGAGCGCTGCTGTCGCGGCGGCCGCGGGATCTGTCGGGCGGCGAGAAAAGCCGCGTCGCCCTTGGCCGCGCGCTGCTGTCCTCGCCCCGCCTGATTCTGGCTGACGAGCCGCTGGCCGCGCTGGACGAGGCGCGCAAGGCCGAGATCCTGCCCTATTTCGAGCGCCTGCGTGACGAGGGCGAGGTCTCGATCCTCTATGTCAGTCATTCCCCGGCCGAGGTCGCGCGTCTCGCCACGACCGTCGTGGTGCTGGAACGCGGGCGCGTCGTCGCGCAGGGCACGGCGGCCGAGGTGCTGGGCGATCCCGGCATCACGCCCCTGGGCGCGCGCGAGGCCGGGGCGATGATCGTCGCAACCGTCCGCGCGCACCATCCCGACGGGTTGAGCGAGGTCGCGGCGGGCGGTGTGCCCCTGTTTCTGCCGCATGTCAGGGCCGCCCCCGGTCAGGAGCTGCGGCTGCGGATTGCGGCGCGCGACGTGATCCTGTCGCGTCACCGCCCCGAGGGGCTGTCGGCGCTGAACGTGATATCGGGTCGCATCGCCGAGATCCGCACCGGCCAGGGGCCGGGCGCGCTGGTGGCGCTGGAAACGCCCGCGGGCCGAATACTGGCGCGGATCACGCAGCGGTCGGTGGCCGCGCTTGGGCTGGCCGCGGGCGGCGATGTGCATGCCATCGTCAAGACCGTCTCCATCGCGCCCGGTGATGTGGGCGGCTGAGCCGGCCTCGCCCGTGGTTCAGGCCCCTTTGGCGGTGGTTTCCGGCGTCTGGTCGTCGGGGGGCGTGGTCTCGGCATCCTGCGGGGCCGGGTTCACCGGTTCCTTTCCGAGGTTCTTCTGCACATCGCGGGCATAGGCCGCGCCGCCCGACACCATCAGCGTCTCGGTCAGCATCGGGCGCAGACCCGGCGCCTCGGGATGCGCCTCGATCGCCATCACGAGAATCGCCTTGGCCGCTTCGACATCCCCGTCATGAAAGGCGATTCTGGCGCGCGCGGCGGCAATGTCTGCCCCGCCGATCTGCCCCTCGGACATGGCTCGGGCGACGATGGCGCGCGCGTCGCCGCTGCGGTCGTCGGTCAGGGCCGTGTCGATCAGCAGGCTCAGCGTATCGGAATCGAGATGATCCTCGGCCAGCTTTTCCTCGGTGCTGCGCGCCGCGCCCTTGTCTTGAACGCGCAATTGCGCGCGCAGCAGCAGGCGCAGCAGGGCGCGATCCTCGGGATGGCGTTTCAGTCCGGCCTCGGCCATCTTGCGCGCCAGCCCCGCATCGCCGGAGTCGAATGCCGCTTGCGCAACGTCGCTTTGTGAGTCCGCCTTGGCTCGTTCAGTCATCGGTGCCCCCTTGTCCGATAAAGATGTCGTGTCGTGGCCGTGCCAGACGCCCCCCGGCTCGGACGACAGGATGTCGACCGATTCCGCGTCACTCGTCATGTAGGGGACGCAGGACCAATCCTAATCCGTCCCGCAGTTAAAACTTCGTTAACCGCAGAGCTGACCCGGTGCCACAGCCTCTGTCCCAGGTCCACGAAATAGGCGGAATTGATCGCACCGATGGCCTGCGCGCCGTTGCGTCACGCGGACAAGTATTGCAACACTCCCTGTCAGGTATTTTCCGAACCGGCCGACCAGACCCAGGCCGCCATTTTGCAAGCATGGAGCGTTTCCTTGTCCAAAGCTGCCCCGTCCTGTCCGCGACCAGTTTCCAGTTCTGCATTGCGCGGCTGCGCCCTCGGGCTTGGTGTCGCGATCGGTCTTTCGGCGCCGATGGCGGCGGCCCAGGGGATTGCCCCGCCCGATGGCGCAACCATCGCCGAGCGCATGGCGCGGCTGGGGGCGGATGTGCCCGGATCGATCTGGGCGATGCAGCCCTTTCTCAACACCGACGAGGTGACGGCCGAGGATGGCACGGTCTTTCGTCTGAACTCGATGAACCCTTACGTGAACGCGTGGTTCGTTCTGGAAATCGCGCCGCCGGGCGGATCGAGCCGCTACTACCATCTCGAGAACGCCGATCGTGCCGAATGGCAGGTGTCGCTGGTGCAGGACGGCGGCACCCCGGCGATCCGTGTTTCGGGCACCGAGGACGAAGAGGGCGAAGAGATCCTCTGCGCCCCTTGGGAAAATGACGGCCTGGCCGAGGCGCGCAACACGGGCCTGCCCTTTGCGCCGCTTTGCGAGTGGGCGCTGTTTCTGCGCAACCCTGTGACCGGAAATCGCACCACGCGCGAGGCCGTGGCCGAGTTTCTGCGCGACAATGTCATGTTCGGCGACTCGATCGTGAACCTGATCAAGGGCACCTTTTTCGAGGATGCCTTCATGGTCTCGTCCGAGGGACTCGAGATCGAGGAAGAGGTCGATGGCGTGGCCCTGCTGGGCGAGGCGCTGCTCGATCGAGCGCCCCTGATGCGGCCCTATATGGGGTTTGACCTGGTCGATGCCGATGGCGGCATGCAGGCGGGCAGCTGGTACGAGGTCGATGGCGCCGAAGGCATCTATGCCAGCGTCATGCAACCGGGCATGATCGCGAACGAGGTGTTCCAGGTGCGCGGCGCCAACCGGCTGGACGGGGTGGAAAGCCGCGCCGATGTCTACCTGGTCGCCTTCGACATGGCCGAGTTCACGCTGGGCTACGAGCCTGGAACGGATCATCCGCGGCTTGGCTGGTCGTCGCGCCCCAGCCATCGCCATTACGAGGGGCGCGGCCCCGACGGGTTCGAACGGGCCGATCCGCTGGTGCGGACGGGTACGCTGAACCCGACCTTCGCGGAATCGGTGGCGGCGATCTTCACCGGCGGGTTCAAGCGCGACCACGGCGCCTGGCGCTTTGGCGATTATGCGACCTTCAACTATGGCAACCATTACGGGTTCATGGTCGATGGCGTGATCCTGTCGCGGCTGTGGGAAAACCTCTCGACCCTCTACATGACCCATGACGGCGAGGTCGTGATGCGCACCTGGACCGAGGCGGACAATTCCCCCGAGGTCCTGTCAACGCTGCAATTCGCGCGCCAGAACGGCGTGCCGATCATCGAGAATGGCGTTCCGGGGTCGCGCGTGACCTCTTGGGGCGGCGGCAACTGGTCCGGTTCGGCCAATGCCGATCTGCGCACCCTGCGCGCCGGGGCCTGCACGCGCACGGTCGAGGGGCGGCAATTCCTGATCTACGCCTATTTCTCGACGGCGACGCCCTCGGCCATGGCGCGCACCTTTCAGGCCTATCAATGCGATTATGCCATGCTTCTGGACATGAACAGCCAGGAGCACACCTACATGGCGCTCTACCAGCGCGCGGAAGAAGAGCTCGAGGCCCAGCACCTCGTGACCGGCATGGCCGAAGTGGACGCGCGCGGGTCGAACGGACAGCGCATTCCGCGGTTCGTCAGTGCGCCCGACAACCGCGATTTTTTCTACCTGATCCGGAGGGAGTGACGTGATGCGATTGGGAACGACCCTGAAAACCACCCTCGGCGCGGCCCTGGCGGCGCTGACCCTGTCGGGAGCCGCATCGGGCCAGACCCTGGCCGAAAACAACGCGCTGATGTTCCAGCAGATGCGCGAGATCCGCGGCGTGTCGGGCAGCGAGATGCGTCGCATCCAGGAAATCTTTGCCGCCGCGCCATGGATGGGGCAGGGCAACCCGTCGGTCACACGCCACCCGATGACGCCGGAACAGGCGGCCGCGCGGTTGGGCGGATCGGTCGAGCAGGTGCGCGACAGCTACCGCAATCGTGCCTTCGAACGCATCTGCGGCGAACCCTTCATGGTGCCGCTTTATGACCCCGAAACCCAAAGCCCGTCGGATGCAACCGTCTGCGCGGACATGTTCGAATACCCCAACATTCCGCTGGCCTACCCGGTGACCTGGGTGCGCGCCAACGAGGCGGCGATGTTGTGCGCGGCCGAAGGCAAGCGCATGGGCGACGCCCATGAGTGGGAGGGGGCCGCGGCCGGTCAGCTTTTGCCGCCGGACTACCCGTTCGACATGGTGCGCGGCATGGGCATGTCGGCCGCCGTGAACACGATGCGCAGCTGGCACAACAACCGCTACGCTTCGACGCGCAACCTCTATTCCATCGGTCAATGGCGCTCGGGCGTCTGCGCCACGGGCTCGTCGAAATCGCCGGGCTGCAATGGCGGCAGCTTCACGGGCTGTGCTCGAACACCTATCCGGCGGGCTCTTTCCCCGAATGCCGGTCGCCCCTGGGCGTTTATGATATCGATGGCAACGCCGCCGAGCACATGAACCTGCCCCTGTCCGAGGATCAGATGGCCAGCCGCGGCTCGACCACGCTGGGTGTGACCGAGATGAAAGGCTCGTGGTTCATCTGGGACACGATCCGGGCGCATGAGCACTGGGCCCGCTGGCGCGCGCCCTTCTGGCATGGCAGCCGCGTAATGTCGCCGTCGAGCCACCATAACTACCACCTCGGGTTCCGCTGTTTCCGCGATATCTGAGGGGGCGAGCGGTCCGTAACGGGCCGGAACACCTGACACGAAAGGGCCCGCGTCATTCATGGCGCGGGCCTTTCCTATACCGATGGGATGTCACGATGATGCTGGTCTGCAGACACCAATGTCCACCGGCACAATTCATGTCCGACGCAGTCACTTAACTTTTTCGGGAGGTTGGGGCGCGGCCGACCAGGGGCCAAAAGCAGAAGGGGCCCGGCGTTCCGGACCCCTGATTTTTACTTCACGGCAACGCGTGCCTGCTGAAGCCGCTCTTCGATGCCGTCCTTCGACAGGGCCGATTTGGGCGGATTGGACTTGCGGTATTTTTCGGTCGCGCGGGCCGAGATGTAGGCAAAGGCTACAACAAAACCCAGCGTGCCGAAATTCAGAATAAGGCCACCGATTTCCATGGTCATTCCTCGTGATTGGTTGCTGTGGTCGTCTGTGCAGCTTGAGTTAGAGCCATGCCAAAAACCGGCAATGGCCCCCGCGAAAAAAAATAGCTGCAACGCACCAATCAAGGTGACGTGGATCAATTGAGGCGACGGGGGCGCTGTGGGTCAGCCGACGATCACGACGACGGCCCCGAGGAACAGGGCAAACCCGAGCAGCCCGAACTGGGCGGCGAACAGGCTGCACCCGAGGAGGAGCGCCAGCGTCAAACCCACGATCACCGCCTGCCCGCGCAAGGGCAGGTCGTCGACGCGGCTTTCCAAGGTGCTGAACCCGGTCTTGCGGGCAAAACCTGCGATCAGTGCCAAGGCCACGGTCCGTGAGGATTCCCAGGCAGGCGTCAGAATATCGCTGGCCGTCATTGCATCTACTCCTCGCTCACACAAAGCATGCAATAGCATACCAGAACCTTCGCGTCCACCGAATCCGCCCCCCGTTGCCCGCGTTTAGGGGCCTTGTTAGGGCGTATCGGCCGGTTTTTGGCGGTGGCGTGCGGGTCTATGGCGGGCACGAGCGTCCGGGGCCGCGAATCGACGCGAATCGGCCATCGGTCTTCGATTTGCCATTGGAGTGCGGCGCGCGGATGCGCTAGGCAGTAATCGGCCAAGACGTATCGACCCCCAACCGCACAAGAGGGCGCCATCACATGGAAAATCGGAACGAAGACAAGGCTTTCCTCAAGTCGTTGCTGGAAGAGGACGAGGTCGAGATGAGCGTGGTGTTTTCGGACCCGTCGCTGCCGGACAACCCGATGATCTATGTCAGCGACGAGTTCGAGGCCCAGACGGGCTATTCCCCCGAAGAGGCGGTCGGCCAGAACTGCCGCTTTCTGCAAGGGCCCGACACGAATCCGCATGCGATCGAGGCCATTCGCCACGGGCTGCGGGCCGAGACGCGGTTCACCATCGACATCCTGAACTACCGCAAGGACGGCACGCCCTTCGTCAACCGCCTGAGGATCCGCCCGATCTATGACGGTGACGGGCGTCTGATCTACTTCGCCGGGGCGCAAAACCCCGTCTGAACGGCCCATCCGCAAAAAAAGGCCCGCCCCGGTTTGCCGGTGGCGGGCCTTTCTCTCTTCCGCGTCCCTCGTCTTGCGACTTGCGGTGGTTATTGCAGGGCGGCCAGGCGCACGGTGGCCGAATTGAGCGGCCCATCGCTGTTGAGCAGGCTGGCATATTGCCCATCGGTCAGCAGGCTGCGCAGGTCGATGGCGCGCCCGTCGATATAGGCCGTGCGGCTGACCAGACGGATGCCATGGCTGTAATCGGCATAGTATTCGCCATGCACGGTCGACAGCGGCTGGATCGGGTTGCCGTTGCTGCGGTGCCAGCCGTAGATCGCCACGCGACCGGGCGCGCGGCTGAGGCGGTTGGCGATCACCAGATCCTTCTTGTGACCGGCGACCAAAATGCCGCCGCGGCCGCCGGCGCGGGCGAACTGGCCGTCCACGGTGGCGTCATGGCGCAGGAAATAATCCGTCGACGACATCTGCGGCCCCGGCGTCATGGGCGAGGGCGACAGGCGCAGGTCGGCCTGCGCATAGATCGCATCGACCATGCGCGTCGTCGGCAGCATCATGTCGAACCCGTCAGCCACCCGCAGCGCGGCCGGCAAGCCGAGGGGCACTCGCACGTGATCTTCGTCCGAGCCGATGGCAAGGTAATCGGGTGTCACGCAGATCGTGATCTCGGTCTGGCGGCCCCCGGCGATGCCGGTGAAGCTGACTGGCTGCAGATCGCGCAGGAAATCCGGGACGTTGCCGGCCAGCGCCTGATCGGCGATGGCATTGTCACGTCCCGTACCGGACCCGTTGCCCAGGCTGGCCATCACCGCCGCGCCACCCGGCGCGCTGCCACGGCGGCGCGGGATCTCGGCCAGACGGGGCGAGCAGGGGTTGGCGCCGCTGCGGGGCCGCAGCAGCCGGGGGGCGGCGGGTTCCTCGTAACGGGCGAGGGTGATCTCGTCCTCGGGGTCGGCAGCGCGGGCGACCTGAACCGCAGGCTCGGCGCGGCCCGGTGTGGCGCGCACGGGGAAGCGTTCGGCCAGACCCTCGGGGCGCAGCGCCGGGCGCGGGCTGACGGCTGCCAACAGGACCGAGGGCGTCGCGCCGTCGGGCACGGCATCAGCGGGCGATTGCGGGGCGCTTAGCGGCGCGGCGCGCGCCACGATCGCCTCGGGGCGGATCGCGGGCGTCGGCAATTCCAGCGCGCGGGCCGGCGTCATGTTGCGCGCCACCTGCACCAGTTCCACCCCGATTTCGGGTCGCGGCAGGGCCTCGACCGGGGGGCGGCCCAGCATTACCGGCACGGACACCGGCGCGGCATCGGGGCGGTCGCCCCGCGGGCTGGCCAGGGCCAGGCGCGGCGCGCGCTGGGGGTGAGCAGCGGCGCATGGCGCACGGCCGCGATGTCATCGTCGAATTCGCCAAGCGTCAGCGCCCCCGATGCCTCGGCTTCGGGGTAACGGCGAGCCTCGGCCGTGCGGGGGCGCGGCGCGGGCCGCAGGCTGGCTGTCTCTTCGATGGCGGTTGCGCCCCGAGACCCGATACGGGCGTCGGACACGTTGGAAAGCACGACGAAACTGCAGATCGCGGCGATACAGGTCGAAGCGACCGAGGTCGCCAGAACGATATCACTCCGGTCCAGTAGCCTGGATGAACTGCCCCTACGTCGCGCCACGTTGAGCGCGAAAACTGTCCCTTTCATGGGCACCGGGGTACGCCCAAAGTGTTAAAATCGCAACAATGCCCAACCCGGTTTTTCCACAGCTGTTGCAGCTTGGGCAGAATCCCGCCGTTCTGGCGGTTTGGTGCGCGGGATTCGGCCCGCCCGATCGGCTCAAATGTCCGTTTTCTTGAAGATCGGCTCGGGGATGGCGCGGATCACCAGCATGATCAGCCGCCAGATCGGCCGCACGTAGATCACGTTTTTCTGCGACTGCACAGCGCTGCGAATCGCATTGGCCACTTCGACAGGCTGCGCGGTCAGCTTTTCGGGCAGATCCATCCCCTCGGTCATGGCGGTCGCCACGAACCCGGGTTTCACCGTCACGACATGGACGCCCTTGTGCGCCAGCCGGTTGCGCAGCCCCGACAAAAAGGCCGTGAACCCCGCCTTGGCCGCGCCATAGACGTAATTCGAGGCCCGCCCGCGGTCGCCCGCGACCGACGAAATGCCCACCAGCGTTCCCGATCCGCGGGTTTCCATCGCGTTGGCCAGATGCCCCAGGATCGAGGCCGGGCCTTCGAAATTGGCCCGCATGACCTGCGCCCCGGCCTTGGGATCGTTGATGTTTTCCTCGTGCTGGCCCATCGCGCCCACCGCGCAGACCGCGATGGCGGGCAGGGCGGGCAGCCCATCGACGAATGCCTTGTGCGCGTCGAGGTCAAACGCGTCGAATTCGTGCAGGGTGACCGCGATGCCGTGGCGGGTTTCGAGATCGGCCTTGTCATCGGCCAGGCGCCCCACATTGCGCGCCGCCAGCTGGATGGGATGCCCGGCGGCGGCAAAGGTGCGGGCGATCTCGCGCGCCATGCCCGAGGTCGCGCCGAGGATCAGGACCGGCCCGCCGCTCATAGCCCCAACCTTTGCGATTGCAGCGAGGCAAAGGCCGCGTCCAGCCCGGTTTCCCGCCGCATCGCAGCAAAAGCCTCGGTGCGCGGATCGGCCTCGGCGAACACCTCGGAGGGCATGCGCGAATCCTTGGCGAGGTAGAACCGCCCGCCATGGTCGAGAGTGATGCGGTCGAGCGTCTTCATCAAAGCCAGGCTCCTGTCATTGGCGGGAAAGTCGAGGGCCAGCGTATAGCCGGCCTGCGGAAAGGAAAACCGGCTGTCCTGCGCGCCAAAGCGCTTGAGCACGGACAGAAAGCTGCCTTGCCCCGAGGCGGCGATGCATTGCACCAACTGGTGCAGGCCCGTGCGCGCGCTGTCGGTGGGCAGGACGCATTGAAACTGGAAGAACCCGCGCTTGCCGTAAATGCGGTTCCAATCGCGGATCGCGTCGAGCGGGTAGAAATAGCTATCCCAATCGACAAGGGTGCGGCCGGCCTTCCACGCACCCAGATGGTAGTAGAGCGTATTGAAGGCATGGACCGTATAGCGGTTCAGGGCAAATCCCGGCAGATCGATGGGCATCGTCAGGCTGCGTTTGCGTTTCACCTGAAACGGGGCGGAGCGCCGCGCCTCGGGCAGGTCCTCGGGCGTTGCGTGACGGCCCAGCATTGCGATCGAGCGTCCCAGATGCGCGCCTTGGGCCGCGCAATCGATCCAGGCCACGGAATAGAGCCAGTCGAGGTGATCCTCGAAAACGTCGATGGCCTCCTCGAGGGTCCGGGTGGCGTAGCTGTCTTGCACGATCCAGCCGCTTTGCACCGCGCGCAGCCGGATCTGGGCGCGCAGGATCACCCCGGTCAGGCCCATCCCCCCCAGCGTGTAGCCGAACAACTCGGGCTGATGGTCGCGCGACACGCGGGTGATGCGGCCATCGGGGCCCATCAGGTCGATCCAGTCCACGAAACTGCCGAAAGCGCCGTCGACATGGTGGTTCTTGCCATGCACGTCCGCCGCGATCGCCCCGCCCAGGCTGACGAACTTGGTGCCGGGGGTGACGCCGGGAAACCACCCGCGCGGCAGGAAGGCCGCGATGATGTCGGCCAGCAGCACGCCGGCTTCGGCAACCAGCACACCCGTTTCGGCATCGAAGGACAGCATCCGGTCCATCCCGCGCATATCGAGCGTCAGGTCCGGGTTCAGGGCGCTGTCGCCATAGGCGCGGCCGTTGCCGCGCGCGATCAGCGGCCCCTGCGACAGCGCCCGGGCCACGTCGGTCTGGGTGCGGGCCCGGATCACCCGGCACTCGGCCACGGGGAACCGTCCCCAACCTGACAGGTTCGTCACGCCATCTCCCTCGCGTCTCGAAAGACGTAGCGCCGGTCGAGCAGGTATTTCGTGACATACCCCACGCTCAGGCCCAGCACCGCGCCCACCTCCCGCGCCAGATCCGTCCCCCAGATCAGCCAGGCGGCGGTTTCGCTCACCCAGAAGATCGCCGTCGTCACCACCCCCATCAGCGCATAAAGCAGGAACTGCGCCCCCTGGGCGCGTGCGCCTGTGGTCTGGTCGTAAAAGATCCACCGCTTGTCCAGCACGTATTTCACCACGAGGCCCACCAGCGTGCCAGCGGCAATCGCCGCGGCAAAACGCAGCCCTCCCACGGGGTCGGCGCCGGCCAGAACCAGGCGCTGCGCCGCCAGATTGGCCAGCACCGCTATCACCGCAAAGGCGGTGTAGCGCAGCACCAGGGTGCGCCCCGTCACAGCCATAGCGCACCGGCGATCATCGCGGCGATGATGGCCACCACCAACCGGCTGGTGCGGTTTTCCAGCGTCCAGACCAGCGGGTCGTCATCCATTTCGCCGCGTCCGGCCACCAGCACCATGCGGCTGATCCAGAAGATCAGCATCGGGCAGACCCCCCAGAGCAGCCAGGGCGCCGGGAACTTGTCCTGCACGTCGGGCTGGTCGACATAGAGCGCCAGCACCAGCACCGCGAGATACCCCGAGGCGATGGCCATCTGGCTGAGGATGCCGCGATCCTCGGCCCGGTAGCCGCGGCGCGTGACCTCGCGCCCGGCGGCGCCGGCCTCGCTCATCTCGCCCAGGCGTTTGACCGCGGCCAGGGAAAAGAAGATGAACATCGAAAAGGCCAGCAGCCAGACCGACAGGCTGCTGCCGATGGCGGCGCCCCCGGCGATGACCCGCAAGGTGAACAGAAAGGCGAGCATGCAGATATCGACGATGGCATGGCGCTTGAGCTTGACCGAATAGGCGGTGGTGGCCACGAAATAGAGCGCCACAAGCCCCAGCAGCGCCGGTGACACCGCCAGGGCCACGGCCAGCCCCGTCAGCAGCAGCACCGGCATCAAGAGCGTGCCCGTCGCCGCCGACAAGGCCCCCGCCGCAAAGGGGCGTCTGCGCTTGCGCGGGTGGCTGCGGTCGTCGGCCAGATCGAGCAGGTCGTTGAGCACATATCCCGCCGAGGCGCAGAGGCTGAGCGCCACGAAGGCGCCCAAGATCCCGAACGCCGCGCCTTCGCCATGCAGGGGGTCGGCGATGACCGGGACCAGAACCAGCAGGTTCTTCAGCCACTGATGCGGTCTGAGCGCCTTGACCAAGGCGCGCGCGCCGCCGTGACCGCGCTCCAGATGTTCGGCGGGCGGGCCGTCTGCGGCCAACCGGCCCGCGTGCGCGCGCTGGCCCCGACCGTGATCGCGCCCGCAGCGGCCCGCCAGACGGGCAGATCCGCCGCGCTGTCACCGGCGTAGACGAAATTGCCATGCCCGAAGCGCTCGGTCAGAAACGCCGCCTTGGCCTCGCCCTTGAGGTTGCGGCTGCCGTCCGAGCCATGCACCTCGTCGAACAGGCCTAGATGACCGGCGATCTGCTGGGCCAGGCGGATATCCGTCGCCGTCACCAGGGCGGTCCGCCCGCCGGCCGCCCGCCATGCGTCGATCCGCGCGATCATCTGGGCGTTATAGGGCAGGTCGGCGGGGTGGATCTGTGCCCGCGTCGCCAGTTCGGCCTTGAGGGTCGCGCGGCCTCGGCCGAGCCAGTGCAGGGCGCGGGCCGGAACCCGCCAGTCATTGCCGGCCGCCGACCAGAAGCTTTCGTGCAGCATGTCGGTGCGGATCAACGTCCCGTCGAGATCGACCACCAGAACATGCCCCGCGGCGGCCAGATCGGCTGCGGGCGCATCTGACCGGTCGTCCGGATCGGGCAGGGCGGGGGCGTCGGAGCGGGCCAGCGTGAAATTCCCTTGCATTTCAAACGGGCGTGAAGGTGCACCAAGGGCGCGGGCTTGGCCAGTGGTTTCTGCCGTCCGCCGCCATCTTCGCCCTATCGACAGGGGCGGTGGCCACGGCTATCGTCCTGCGCGACCCTGTCCCGCGCTGCCAAGGATGATCGCCCGTGTCGCTGCCCAAGTCCTGTCGCCCTGCTCCTGCACTGCTCGTTTCGGCCCTCGCGCTTTGCGCGGCCGCGCCGGCCTTGTCCCAGACCGAAGCGGGCCTGTCGGCCGCCGGTGAGACCCTGCGCGAGGTGATGACCGGCCCCGCGCCCTATGTCGCGGTCGAGGGCGCGGATGCCGCGGCGGAGATGGCCGATGCCGCCGCCACCCCCGAGGCGCTGCCGGGGGCCGAGGCGGCGGCCGCCGCCGTGCGCGAGGCCATGACCGGCCCCGTTGAAACCTTGACGCCGGCGGACGACACCGAGGCGATGGCCGAGGCCGCCCGCCTTGCGGCCGAGGAAGAAGCAGCGCGGCTTGCGGCCGAGGAAGAAGCGGCGCGGCTTGCGGCCGAGGAAGAGGCGGCACGTCTTGCGGCCGAGGAAGAGGCGGCACGTCTTGCGGCCGAGGAAGAAGCGGCGCGGCTTGCGGCCGAGGAAGAAGCAGCGCGCCTTGCGGCGGAGGAAGAGGCGGCGCGGCTTGCGGCCGAGGAAGAGGCGGCGCGGCTTGCGGCGGCGCAGGCGCGCCTTGCGGCCTGCATGGCGACCGCCGGAGAGCCTTCGGCCGAGATCGCCGAAACCGAGGTTGCACAACGCGAGATCTTTCAGGCGCTGGCCGCCGCGCAACGCGATTGCATCGCCGCCGCCGAGGCCTTGCCAGAGGAAGGGGGGCCGTTGTTCCATCTGGCCACCATTGCCCAGGTCACCGGCGAACAGCGCCAGGCCGTGCGCCTGTACGAGCGGGCCGCCGAGGCCGGGGTGGGGGCGGCCTATTCCCGGCTGGGCGATTACTATCTGCTGGGGATTCGGCCCGTCGACGAAGACGTGGAGCAGGCCATCGCCTATTACCGCCAGGCCATCGCGTTGGGTGACACCGAGGCGATGGTGACGCTGGCGCAGATGCATCGTCTGGGTCGCGGCGTGCCGCGTGACGGCGACGAGATGCTGCGCCTTCTGGAGATGGCGACCGAGGCGGGCTATCACCGCGCGCGCTCGACCCTGCTGGAGCTGTACCTGACGGGCGACGACGTGCCGCCCGGCACCAGCGTGCAGTTGCCCGATGCCAGCCGCGCGGTGCCGATCCTGACCGAACTGGCGCGCGATGGCGATGTCGCGGCCGCGCTGCGCCTGGCCCAGCTTTATGACCGAGGCGCACCGGGCATCGCGCCGGACCCGCGGCGGCGCTATGGCTGGGTCGGTTTCGCCGCCGAAAACGGCTCGCCAGAGGCGATCGCGACCCGCGCCTTCTTTCTCGAGCAGGGGATCGGCACCGAGCGCGACCCCGCGCGGGCGGCCGCCGAATATGTTCGTGCGCTGGAAACCGGCGAGGTGGACCCCGCCAGCATGCGCGGCACGGTCAACGGCCGCACGCCACCCTGGGACCGCGAAACCGCGCTGGAATTCCAGCGCATCCTGCAAGAGCGCGGCCTTTATGACGGCGCGCTGGACGCGATGGTCGGCCCCGGCACGCTGGCCGGGGCGCGGGCGCTGGCCGGCGAGTGACCCGAGCCGCGCCTAGCCGCGATCCATCGCGTGATATTCCGCGTTCGGCATCATGTCGGAGGCGATGGCAAAGCGGTTGGACATGTTGAAGAACCCGATTACATCGGCGAGGTCGAAAATGTCGGCCTGGCTGAGGCCCGCATCGCGCAACGCCTGACGGTCGGGCTCGTCCACCTCCCACGGGGCGGTCGTCAGCTTCCACGCGAAATCGAGCATCGCGCGTTGCCGGGCGTCCAGGGTCGCGACCCGGTAGTTGATCACCAGCATCTCGCCCAGATGCGGATCGCCCGAGAGCGCGCGCACCGCCTGCCCATGCGCGACAAGGCAGTAGAAGCAGCGATTGGCCGAGGACACCACCACGGCCACCATCTCGCGCTCCAGCTTGCTCAACCCCGAGGGGGCCAGCATCAGCGTGTTGTAATAGGCGGCGAAGTTGCGCAGCTTTTCCTGGTTGAAGGAAAAGGTGCGCAGCACGTTGGGCACAAGGCCCAGTTTCTCGGCGCAGATCTCGAAATAGCGCTGCATGTCCTCGTCCATCTCGGACGGGTCGGGCAGGTCGTAGATCGAAACGTGATCGGGTTGCGGCATGGTCCTCTCCTCCCTGAGATCCGGGTGAGAGTGCCCGCGCGCCCGTCGCAACGCAAGCGGCCGGGCGGGGGCGGAAAACTCGAGTTTTCCGTGCCGTTTTCCTCGAGGAAAACGCGCCGCTCACTGAGCGGCGGTCACCTCCGGGTGGGGACCTGTCAGTGCGGCCCAGGCGTCATATTGCGACAGGAACACGCGCCCCGTCATCTCGTCGAGGAAATGCGACCGCTTCAGACGGTCGGTGACGGGGCCCTTCACCTCGGACATGTGCAGTTGCACATCCATCGAGCGCAGGCGCTCGTTGATCGCCTCGAGGCTTTCCAGCGCCGACATGTCGATCTCGTTCACCGCCGAGCACATCAGAACCACGTGTTTCACCGGGCAATCCTCGGTCACGCGGTCCTGGATCAGGTCCTCGAGAAAGCGGGCATTGGCGAAATAGAGCGACTCGTCGATGCGCAAGGTGACGACATGCGGGTCGGTCAGCACCTCGTGGCGGTGGATGTTGCGGAAATGCTGGGTGCCCGGCACCAGCCCCACCTCGGCCACATGCGGCTTGGACGTCTTGTAGAGATGCAGGCCGATGGACAGGATCACGCCTGCCGAGACGCCCGTTTCCACACCAAACCCGAGCGTCAGCAGGATGGTCGCGGCGACGGCCACGAAATCGGCCTTGGAATAGGTCCAGGTCTTTTTCAGGATCGAGAAATCGACGAGGCTGAGGACGGCGACGATGATGGTGGCCGCCAGCGTCGCCTTGGGCAGGAAAAAGACGAGCGGCGTCAGCGCCAGCGCGGCGATGGCCAGGCCAACGGCGGTATAGGCGCCAGCGGCAGGCGTTTCGGCGCCGGCGTCGAAATTCACCACCGAGCGCGCGAAGCCACCCGTGACCGGGTAGCCGCCCGAAAACCCTGCCGCGACATTGGCCGCGCCCAGGCCGATGAGCTCCTGATCGGGGTCGATGCGCTGGCGTTTCTTGGCGGCAAGCGTCTGCGCGACCGAGATCGACTCGACAAAGCCGATGATCGAGATCAGAAGCGCGGGGATGAACAGTGCCGAGACAAGGTCGAGCGACAGATCCGGCATGGTGAAGGGCGGCAGCGATTGCGGCACCTCGCCCACGATCGACACGCCCGCCCAGTTCGACAGTCCGAAGACCCAGACCGCCAGCGTGGTGACCACGACCGCGCCCACCGGCCCGGCCTTTTGCGCGATATCGGCCATCCGCGGGTTCACGCCCTTGGCAATCAGCAGCGGCTTCAGCCCCTTGCGGACCCAGAACAGGAGGCCGTGGCCGCCACCCCGATGATCAGCGTGATGACATTCGTCTCGGGCAGATGCGCGACCAGCGACACCACCAGTTCGAACAGGTTGTGGCCGCTCGCATCCACGCCAAGGATATGCTTGAGCTGGCTGGCCGCGATGATGACGCCCGAGGCGGTAATGAACCCCGCGATCACCGGGTGGCTGAGGAAATTCGCCAGGAATCCCAGCCGGAACACCCCCATCGCCAGCAGGATGCCGCCCGACAGCAGCGCCAGCGTCAGCGCGGCGATGGCATATCCCGCCGTACCCTGTTCGGCGACCTGGCCCACCGCGGCGGCGGTCATCAGCGAGACCACGGCGACCGGGCCGACGGCCAGCGCGCGGCTGGTGCCGAAAATGGCATACAGGATGATCGGCAGGATCGAGGCGTAGAGACCGGCCTCGGGCGGCAGACCCGCCAACAGCGCGTAGGCCAGCGATTGCGGGATCAGCATGATCGTGACGATCACCGCCGCGATCAGGTCGTTTTGCAGCGCGTCGCGGTCATAGCGGCGCCCCCAATCCAGCACAGGAACATACTTGCGAAGAGAAGAAAACATGGGTCTGGGCCGTCTTTGTCGTGTCGGTGCGGGTGGGCTGGGGCGGGGGTGTCGGGTGCAGGGGTATCAGGCGCGGGGGCGCAAACGGGGCGCAAGGGGGCGGCGCGGCGTTTCCTGATGCGCCGCCCCCGACAGGGGCTCAGCTCGACGAGACCTTTTCGGGTTTCACCATCCATTCCTTCCCGCGCAGCATCGCCTTCCAGTAGAAGGGCGGCAGGATCTGCTCTTTCAGCAGCCACGCCGCGCGGGTCGGTTTGGTGCCGTCGATCACCCATTTCGGAAAGCTGGGCAACAGCGCACCGCCATAGCCGAACTCGGCCAGAACGATCTTGCCTCTTTCCACCGTCAGCGGGCAGGAGCCATAGCCATCGTAAAGTGCGGTGGGCGACTTGCCCTCGATATCGTCAGCCAGATTTTCGGCCACGATGGGCGCCTGCACGCGGGCTGCGGCGGCGGTCTTGGCGTTGGGGGCGTTCATCACGTCGCCGAGCGACCAGATGTTTTCATAGGTCTTGTGGCGCAAGGTCGCCTGGTCGACATCGACCCAGCCCGCCGCATCGGCCAGGGGCGAGACACGGATGAAATCGGGCGCGGCCTGGGGCGGCACGACATGGATCATGTCGAACTCGGCCTCGACGGTGCGCACCTCCTGATCGGGTTCCTTGACCTCGAACCACGCCTTTTTCGCCGCGCCGTCGATGGCGGTGAGGTTGTGGAAGTAGTTCAGATCGGCCTTGTAGCGGTTCATGTACCCTTGCAGGGCCGGGACGTAATCCTTGACGCCGAAGAGCACGCCGCCGGCATTCATGAACTGGATGTCGATCCTGTCGAGCACGCCCGTGCGGTGCCAGTGATCGCCGGATAGGTACAGCGCCTTTTGCGGGGCCCCGGCGCATTTGATCGGCATCGGCGGTTGGGTGAACAGCGCGCGGCCCGATTTCAGGCCGCTGACAAGCTCCCATGTATAGGGGGCAAGGTCGTAGCGGTAATTCGATGTGACGCCGTTCTGGCCGAGGGTTTCGACCAGCCCGTCGATCTTGTGCCAGTCGAGCTTGAGGCCCGGGCACACAACGAGGCGCTTGTATTTCACCACGCGGCAGCCATCCAGAACCACCACGTCCTTCTCGGGTTCGAAGGCGGCGACCGCCGACTTGATCCAATGCACGCCTTGGGGGATCAGGCTGCCCAGCGTCTTGGCGGTCTTTGGCGCGCCGAAGATGCCGCCGCCCACCATGGTCCAGCCGGGCTGGTAGTAGTGGATATCGGCCGGGTCGATGATGGCGATGGTCTGGCCCGGTTTTCGGGATTTCAGGCTGGAGGCGACCGAGATCCCGGCCGCACCGGCCCCCACGATAACGACATCGTATTCGGCATCGGCGCGGTCGGTCGGGGTCTTGCCCCCATTGACGATGCGGCGCACCACGCCGGCCATGTCGTAGCCGGCCGATTTGGTCGCGGCCAGGATATCGGCGACCGACAGACGCTCGGCCTCGCTGAGCGACCAGAGCGTGGCCGAACGGGTGCCTGATCGGCAATAGGCCAGCACCGGGCCCGGCAACTCGGTCAGCAGATCGCCAAAGGCCTTTGCATCGGCGTCCGTGACCTTGCCTTGCGTGATCGGCAGGTAGCGGGCCTCGAGCCCGAGGGCATGGGCGCGGGCTTCGATCTCCTCGAAATTGGGCTGATCCATGCCTTCGCCGTCGGGGCGGTTGCAGATGATCGCGCGAAAGCCGTGATCCCTGGCGGTGTCGACGTCATGGGCGGTGATCTGCGGGGCGACCGACAGATTGGCGGAAATGGCCTTGGTGTCCATGGGGGATGCTCCTCCTGAAATCCCGGTCGGGTGGTCGTTCGCACCCTGGTCAGAAAACGGCCCGCCCCATCGGCCCCCAATCGGGACATGGGCCTTGGCGGGGGCGGGCCGGATCGGTGTGGTTACAGCGCGTTGATCGGCACCTTGAGCATCGGGTTGCCGTCCTTGTCGGTCGGCACCTCGCCCGCGCGCATGTTCACCTGCAGCGAGGGGATGATCAGCCTGGGCATGTCGAGTTGCGCGTCACGCTCGGTCCGGAACTTGACGAAATCCTCTTTCGACTTGCCGCCGCCGACATGGATGTTGAATTCCTTTTCCTCGGCGACGGTGGTCTCCCACTTGATGTCGCGGCCGTTCGGGCCGTAATCGTGGCACATGAACAGGCGCGTGTTGTCGGGCAGGGCCAGCACCTTGTGGATCGACTCGTACAGCGTTTCGGCCGAGCCGCCGGGGAAATCGCAACGCGCCGAGCCGCCGTCGGGCATGAACAGCGTGTCGCCGACAAAAGCCGCATCGCCCATCACGTGCGTCATGCAGGCCGGCGTGTGACCGGGCGTGTAGATCGCAAAGGCGCGCATGCCGCCGATCTCGTAGGTGTCGCCATCCTGAAACAGGGCGTCGAATTGCGACCCGTCGCGCTGGAACTCGGTCCCTTCGTTGAACACCTTGCCGAAGACGTTCTGCACGGTGACGATGTTCTCGCCGATGCCGATCTTGCCGCCCAGTTTTTCCTGGATGTAGGGCGCGGCCGACAGGTGGTCGGCGTGGACATGCGTTTCGATCAGCCAGTCGACGGTCAGGCCCTTGTCCTTGACGAAGGCGATGATCGCGTCGGCATTGTCATAGCTGATGCGGCCGGCGGCATAGTCGATATCCATCACCGAGTCGACGATCGCGCAGCTGGTCGAGTTGGGGTCCTTCACCACGTAGGAAATCGTGTTGGTGGCGGGGTCGAAGAAGGGTTCGACCTCGGGGCGGACGTTCATGTTAACGGGATAGTCGGTCATGTGGGGTCTCCTCCGAAAGATGTCGGTCTCGTCATGCGCCGGTCGTGGCGGCAGACGAATTGCGGTTGCGCAGCCGGGCCTGCAGGCCCCTGGCCACGAAGATGCCCGCCAAGAGGGCTGCGGTGAACAGGATGACCTCGATACGGCCGGTCCCGAGGGCGGGCAGGGCGCCGCCGGGGCAGAAGCCCGCGATGCCCCAGCCGACCCCGAAGAGCGCCGAGCCGCCGATCAGCCGGGCGTCGAGCCTGGTCGCCGTGGGCAACTGGAACCGACCCTCGAAGATCGGGCGCGGGCGCGGCAGAACCAGGCGATAGCCGAAGAAGGCCACCGTCACGGCACCGCCCATCACGAAGATCAGGCTGGGGTCCCAGATGCCGAAGAAGTCAAAGAAGTTCAGAACCTTGGCAGGGTTGGCCATGCCCGAGATCACGATCCCGATGCCAAAGACAAGGCCGATCAGGTAGATCGAGAGAATACGCAGAAAGCCCATGTCGCTTATCCTCCGAACACGTGACGAATGACATAGACGGTGGCCGCCGTGGTCACCATGAAGCTGAGCGTCGCCACGATCGAGCGCTTGGACAGGCGCGCCATCCCGCAGACGCCGTGCCCGGACGTGCAGCCCGAGCCGAAGGTCACGCCGACGCCGACGATGAAGCCGCCGATCAGCAGCATCGGGGTCGAGACCGGCACTTCGATCGGGGGCATCTCGCCGGTGACGGCCAGATAGGCGACGGGGCCCGTGACCATGCCGGCCAGAAGGGCCGCGCGCCAGCCGAAGTCATAGACCGAGGCCGGGGCCAGAAGGCCGGCCAGAATGCCGGTTGCGCCCATCACGCGGCCAAGGGTCCACATCAGCAAAACCGCGGCCAGCCCGATAAGGACGCCGCCGGCCAGCGATTGAAAGGGGGTGAATGCTGTTTCGATCATGCCTCGTTTCCTGAGTGATTCTGCGTCATGCCTGCATTTTCCCAATGCAAGCAGTGTCTTGCAGAAAGGGTATCCTGTTCGCATTCCAAGGCATACCGAAACGGCGCGTGCGGTTCAGTGACGTAGTCACACTGGCCGCGCGAATGTCGCGATCGGGAGAAACGGCTGCCGATCCGTGGCAGGTCGACGGCATCGGGTGTGTCCCTTTCCTGGCGCCGGTCGCACGCCGTGCGCGGCCTTGTGACGAGAACGCGCCTTGTTGCGCGTGCAGGGGGCCGCTAGCGTCCGGTCAGGATTTCACGCCAGCCCGCCCGACCGGGCCGGTGGCCCCGCGCATGGGATAGTGACGCAGATGAGTGATGATCGTGACCGCCTGACCTTCCGCGACGATCCAGGCGCCTCGCGCTCGGTCTGGGTGGCCGCCGCGCTGGTGGTGGTCATCGTGGCGTGGATGGGCAGTGGCATCGTGTTTCCCGCAACCGAGGAGAGCGCAGCAGCGCCGGTGGCCGGCCCCGCGCCTGTCGCCGTCACCGTCGAGACCGTGGTGCCCGAGCCTGTGACGCTGTTCTTCCAGGCCGAGGGGCAGGCCCTGCCGGATCGCGATACTGCCATCCGGGCCGAGGGCTCGGGCGATGTGGCCGAGGTTCTGGTGACCCGCGGGGCGTTCGTGGAGGGCGGCGCGGTGATCGCACGGCTGTCGGCGCGGCGGGCCGAGGCCGATCTGAACCGCGCGCGCGAGGAACTGGCGCGCGCGCAACGCGAATTCGACAACGCGACCGAGTTGCTGGAGCGCGGCGTGGGCACGGTGGACCGGGTCGCAGAGGCCCAGGCCGTGCTTGCCGCCGCGGCGGCGGCGGCGACCGCGGCCGAAGAGGCGATCGAGGCGCTGGACATCACCGCGCCCTTTGCCGGTCGGCTGGAAACCCTGTCGCTGGACGCGGGCGAATTCGTCCAGGCCGGGGCCGAGGTCGGGCGCGTTGTCGACAACCGCCCGCTAACCGTCGCCATCCAGGTCCCCCAGCAGCAGTTGCGCCGCATCCGGGACGGGCAGGTGGCGACGGTGCGCTTCATCACCGGCGAAGAGGTCGAGGGGCGGGTGACCTTTGTCGGCACGTCGGCCAATCCCGAGACGCGCACCTTCCTGGCCGAGATCGAGGTGCCGAACGAAGATGGCGCCATCCCCGCCGGTATTTCGGCCGAGGTTCGCATTCCGACCGGCACCCGGGAGGCGCATTTCATCCAGCCGTCCACCGTTTCGCTCAGCCCCGAGGGGCAGTTGGGCGTCAAGACGGTGGATGAAGCCGATCGCGTCGTGTTCCACCCCATCGAGATCGTGCGCGCCGAGATTGCCGGCGTCTACGTGGTCGGCCTGCCGCAGACCGCGCGGGTCATCACGATCGGGCAGGGCTATGTGCGCGACGGCGATCCGGTCCGCGCCCTGCCGGCGTCGCCGGACACGGGGGCGACGGCGGGCGATGCCGGGGGCGATCGATGACCGCGGTGATCGACGCGGCCTTCTCGCGCACCAAGGTCGTGATGATGGCCCTGGTCATGATCCTGACGGTCGGCATCTATGCCTATTCCGCCATCCCCAAGGAGGCGACCCCCGAGGTGCCGCTGCCGCTGGTCTACGTGTCCACGGGCCTCGAAGGCATCAGCCCGGCCGATGCCGAACGCCTGCTGATCGAGCCGATGGAGACCGAGTTCGCCGGCATCGCCGATCTCGAGACCATGGAAAGCCACGCCTTCGAGGGGTTTGCCAGCGTCCAACTGGAATTCGCCGCGGGCGGCGACATCGACGAGGCACTCGACCGGGTGCGCGAGGCGGCCGAGAATGTCGAAGGCGAGTTGCCCGATGACGCCTATGACCTGACCGTGACCGAGATCAACACCGCGCTGTTCCCGATCCTGACGGTCGTCATCTCGGGGCCGATCCCGGAACGGACGCTGAACGATCTGGCGCGCGACGCGCAGGACCGGATCGAGGGTCTGGCCGGCGTGCTCGAGGTCGAGATCGGCGGCGCGCGCGACGAATTTCTCGAAGTGCTGATCGATCCGACAGTGTTTCAGACCTACAACCTGTCCTTTGACGAACTGATCTCGCAATTGCAGCGCAACAACCGGCTGATCGCGGCGGGCGCGATCGAAACGGGCGGCGGCCGGATCGTGCTGACCGTGCCGGGCCTGATCGAGGATCTGGGCGATGTTCTGGACATCCCGGTGCGCGTACGCGACGGGACGGTCATCACCTTTCGCGACGTGGCCACCCTGCGCCGCAGCTTCGAGGACCCGACCGGATTTGCCCGCATCAATGGTCAGCCCGCCCTGGCGCTGGAGGTGACCAAACGCTCGGGCGCCAACATCATCGACACGGTGGCCGACACCCATGCGCTGCTGGAGGAGATCAGCGCCGACTGGCCCGACAGTGTCGAGATCACCTATCTGGGCGATCAGTCCGAGTATGTCGAAACCCTGTTGTCGGATCTCGAGGCCAATGTGATCGCCGCGGTGATCCTCGTGATGATCGTCATCGTCTTCGCCCTCGGGCTGCGCTCGGCGATCCTGGTGGGGCTGGCGATACCGGGGGCGTTCCTGGCCGGTGTCAGCACGCTTTGGGCGATGGATTACACGATGAACATCGTTGTGCTGTTCGCGCTGATCCTTGTGGTCGGCATGCTGGTCGACGGGGCCATCGTGACCGTGGAGCTGGCCGATCGCCGCCTGCAGGAGGGCGCCACCCCGCGCGAGGCCTATGCCGCGGCCGCCAAGCGCATGTCATGGCCGATCATCGCCTCGACCGCCACGACGCTGAGTGTTTTCTTCCCGCTGCTCTTCTGGGGCGGGCTTGTGGGCGAGTTCATGAAATTCCTGCCCATCACCGTGTTGTTGACGCTGTTCGCCTCGCTGTTCATGGCGTTGATCTTCATCCCCGTGCTGGGCGGGATCATCGGCAAGCGCCAGCCCAAGTCGGCCGCGGCCAAACGCAGTCTGCACGAGGCCGAACATGGCGATCCACGGCGCATCGGCGGGCTGACCGGCGCCTATGTGCGGGCGCTGGAATGGGCCATCCTGCGGCCGGGGGCGACGGTTCTGCTGGCCGTGGCGCTGCTGTTTGCCGGCGGCGGGCTTTATGCTGAGTTCGGCCGCGGCGTCAGTTTCTTTCCCACGGTCGAGCCCGAGGTCATGCAGGTCCAGCTGCGCACGCGCGACAATTTCTCGATCTACGAGCGCGACGACCTTGTGCGCCGCGTCGAGGATCGCCTTCTGGGCCACGATGAGGTCGAAACCATCTATGCCCGGTCCCTGATGCAGGCCGGGCAGGGCGACGAGGAAACGATCGGCACCCTGCAGCTGGACCTGATCGACTGGGACGAACGCCGCCCGGCCGCCGAGATCGGCGCCGAAATCCGCCGCGACATGGCCGACATCGCCGGCATCGACCTGCAGGTGCAGACCGAAAGCGGCGGGCCGACGACCGGCAAGCCGGTCAACCTGCGCATCGCGGCGCAGGACCCGTCGGTGCAGGCGGCGGCGGTCGAGCAGGTGCTGGCGCTGATGGACGGGATCGGCGGCTTTACCGATGTGGCCGACACGCGCCCCATCCCCGGGGTCGAGGTCGCGATTCGTGTCGACCGCGCCGAGGCCGCGCGGTTTGGCGCCGATGTCAGCCTGCTGGGGCAGGCGGTTCAACTGCTGACCCTGGGGATCGCCGTCGCCGATTACCGCCCCGACGACGCCGATGGCGAGTTGGATATCCGGGTGCGCTTTCCGGCCGAGGAGCGGTCGCTGTCCGAGCTGGTCAATCTGCGCGTGCCGACATCGGCGGGGCTGGTGCCGATCTCGAACTTCGTGTCCTTCGCGCCGGTGGCGCGCACCGGAACGATCACCCGGATCGATGAACGGCGCGTGGTCACGATCGAGGCGAATGTCGCCCCCGGCCTTCTGGTCAACGATCAGGTGACCGCCCTGCAGGCCGCGCTCGAGGCCGCCGACCTGCCCCCTACGGTCAGCTACAGTTTCGCCGGCGAAGCCGAGGATCAGGCCGAGGCCGCCGCCTTTCTGACCCGCGCCTTCCTCGCGGCGATCTTCCTCATGCTCGTGATCCTCGTGTTGCAGTTCAACAGCTTCTATCAGGCGCTGGTGATCATGAGCGCCATCGTCTTTTCCATCGCCGGGGTGCTGCTGGGGCTGCTTGTCACCGGGCGGCCCTTCGGGATCGTGATGGGCGGGATCGGCGTGATCGCGCTGGCGGGTATCGTGGTGAACAACAACATCGTCCTGATCGACACCTACAACGACCTGCGCCGCGCCGGCATGGCGGCCCGCGAGGCAGCGCTCAGGGCCGGGGCGCAGCGTTTGCGGCCGGTCCTGCTGACGGCGGTGACGACGGCGCTGGGGCTGATGCCGATGGTTCTTGGGGCGAAGCTCGACTTTTTCACGCGCGAGCTTGCCCTCGGCGCGCCATCGACGCAGTACTGGACCGAACTGTCCAGCGCCATCGTCGGCGGGCTGTCGGTGGCGACCCTTCTGACCCTGATCCTGACGCCGGCCATGCTGATGCTCAAGGACGGCCCCCGACCGAACCGGGCGGGGGTGAGGGCGGAAAGCGACGGGCCGCAGCCCGTTCCCTGACGGCGCGGGAGCTGTCCCGGGACGCAGAGCTTTTTTGCATCGGGCATATGCCGGCCCTACCTTTCGACCACACCATCCAAGGGCGAATTCGACAAGCATGGCGTCAGACACATTCGACACGAGCGGCGCGGCGGCGACCTTGCTGTCCACCTGGGTCGCGCAGCCGCCGCGGGCGGCGCGGTTCATCGTCACGATCTATGGCGATGTCGTCGTGCCGCGCGGCGGCATCCTGTGGATGGGCACCCTGATCGAGATCGCCAATGCCGCCGGGCTGAGCGAATCGCTGGTGCGCACGGCCGTGTCGCGGCTGGTGGCGGCGGGCCAGCTGATCGGCGAACGGGTGGGGCGGCGCAGCTACTACCGCCTGACCGACCGCGCCCGGATCGAGTTCGCGTCCGCCGAACGGGTGCTGTTCTCGGGGCAGGAGGAGGCCGCGGGCTGGGTGTTCTTCGTGCCGGAAAACCCCGAGACCCCCGCGCCCGAAGGGTTTGCGCCCATCGGCAAGGGGCTGTGCCTGGGCCCGTTGCGGCCCGAGCAGGCGCTGCCGCCCGGGTTGGTGTTCCACAGCCGGCTGGCCGAGGGCGCGTCGATGCTGCCGGACTATGCGGCGCAGTACTGGAACCTGCACGACGTGTCCGACGCCTATGCGCGCATGATCGCGCGATTTGCCCCCCTCGCCGAGATGTGCGCGGTGGGCGCGCGCCTGTCGCCGCGCGACAGCCTGGTGGCGCGTCTCATGCTGGTCGATGATTTTCGCGCGGCCGTTTTGCGCGACCCGCGCCTGCCCGGCGCGGCCATGCCGGCGGATTGGCCCAGCCGGCAGGCGCGGGCGCTTTTCGCGTCGCTCTATCTTGCCTTGAGCGATACCGCCGATTCGTATGTCGGCACCACGTTTCGCGACGCGGCGGGCCTGTTGCCGGGCGCAACCCCGCAGAGCCGCAGCCGGCTTGCGACCCTGTCGGCGCAACGAAGCCTTGGGCAAACCCCCGGTTTGGCGGGCCGTTGAGCGCCGGACTGGTCCCGCGCGAAAGCATCACTAAATCGGTAAAAAAAGATTTTGTCTGTGATGTTTTCTCGTGTATAAGGTGACCGAACGGTCGGTCAAAGTGAGATCTTGGCCCGATCCGGAAGGGGAGGAGTTCTGAATGACGGATGCTTTCATCTGCGACGCGGTGCGCACGCCCATCGGGCGTTACGGCGGGGCGCTGGCCTCGGTCCGGGCCGATGATCTGGCCGCGCTGCCGCTCAAGGCGTTGATGGAGCGCAACCCGCAGGTGGACTGGTCCAAGGTCGACGATCTGATCTATGGCTGTGCCAACCAGGCGGGCGAGGACAACCGCAATGTCGGCCGCATGGCGGTGTTGCTGGCAGGCATGCCCATTGCCGTGCCGGGCACGACGATCAACCGGCTGTGCGGGTCGGGCATGGACGCGGTCGGCATGGCCGCGCGGGCGATCCGGGCAGGCGATTGTGACATGGTCATCGCCGGTGGCGTCGAAAGCATGAGCCGCGCCCCCTTCGTCATGCCCAAGGCCGAGGCCGCCTATTCCCGCGCCAATGCCGTTTATGACACGACGATCGGCTGGCGTTTTCCGAACCCGAAACTGCACGAAGTCTACGGCACCCATTCGATGCCGCAGACCGCCGACAACGTGGCCGAGCAGTTCGGCATTTCCCGCGCCGATCAGGATGCGTTCGCCGCCCGCAGCCAGGCGCGTTGGGCCGCCGCGCAAGAAGCCGGGGTGTTCGGGGACGAGATCGTCCCCGTTCACGTGCCGCAGCGCAAGGGCGAGCCGCTGATCGTCGATACCGACGAGCATCCGCGCCCCGGCACCACGGCCGAGAAACTGGCCAAGCTGCGGGGTGTGAACGGCCCCGACCTGACGGTGACGGCCGGCAACGCGTCGGGTGTGAATGACGGGGCCGGCGCGCTGGTCATCGCCTCCGAGGCGGCGGCGCGCGCGCAGGGCCTGACGCCCAAGGGGCGCGTGGTGGCCATGGCGGCTGCCGGCGTCGAGCCGCGCATCATGGGCGTCGGTCCCGCACCCGCCGTGCGCAAGGTTCTGGACCGCGCGGGCATGACGCTTGACCAGATGGACCTCATCGAACTTAATGAGGCATTCGCAGCCCAGGCGCTGGCCGTTCTGCGGGATCTGGGTCTGCCCGACGATGCAGACCATGTGAACCCGAACGGCGGCGCGATTGCCATGGGGCACCCCCTTGGCATGAGCGGCGCGCGATTGGTGACGACGGCGCTGTATCAGCTTCACCGCACCGGAGGGCGCTACGCGCTCTGCACCATGTGCATCGGGGTGGGGCAGGGGATCGCCCTTATCGTGGAACGCGTGTGAACAGGAGATAGCCAAAATGTATGCCCAGATGGTCAAGACAGACGCCAGCGACATCAAGAAGCATCACCAGATGACGCCCGAGGAACGCGCGTTTCAGGAACGCGTGGACCGTGGCGAAAAGATCGAGCCCAAGGAATGGATGCCCGAAGGGTACCGCAAGACGCTGATCCGCCAGATCGGTCAGCACGCCCATTCCGAGATCGTCGGCCAGCTGCCCGAGGGCAACTGGATCACCCGCGCGCCCACGCTGGAACGCAAGGCGATCCTGCTGGCCAAGGTGCAGGACGAGGCCGGTCATGGCCTGTACCTCTATTGTGCCGCCGAAACGTTGGGGGTCAGCCGCGACGAGCTGTTGGAAAAGCTGCACAGCGGCAAGATGAAGTATTCGTCGATCTTCAACTACCCGACGCTGAACTGGGCCGATATCGGCGCGGTCGGCTGGCTGGTCGACGGGGCCGCGATCATGAACCAGGTGCCGCTGCAACGCACCAGCTACGGCCCCTACAGCCGCGCCATGATCCGCATCTGCAAGGAAGAGTCCTTCCACCAGCGGCAGGGCTACGACATCATGATGAAGATGGCCCAGGGCACGCCCGAGCAGAAGGCGATGGCGCAGGATGCGCTGAACCGCTTCTGGTACCCGTCGCTGATGATGTTCGGCCCGTCGGACAAGGACTCGATCCATTCCGCGCAGTCGATGGCGTGGAAGATCAAGATCAACACCAATGACGAGTTGCGCCAGAAATTCGTCGACCAGACGGTGCCGCAGGCCGATTACCTCGGCCTGACCATCCCCGACCCCAACCTCGAATGGAACGAGGAAAAGGGCTGCTACGATTTCTCGGAGCCCGACTGGTCGGAATTCTACGATGTGCTCGCGGGCAACGGCCCTTGCAACAAGGAACGCCTGGGTGCGCGGGTCAAGGCCTGGGACGACGGCGCGTGGTTCCGCGATGCGCTCAGCGCCCATGCCGAAAAGGCCGAGGCACGCCGCCGGTCGGCGACCGTCGCGGCCGAGTAAACCAGATCAGGCGCCGCGGGGCGCCTGAACCGCCAGACAAACGCAGTTTTGCAACCCGCTCGCGGGAGGAGGAGAGTTATGTCCAGCGAATGGCCCCTTTGGGAGATCTTCATCCGAGGTCAGCACGGCCTCAACCACCGCCATGTCGGCAGCCTGCACGCGCCCGACGCCGAAATGGCGATCAAGAACGCCCGCGACGTCTACACGCGCCGCAACGAGGGCGTGTCGATCTGGGTGGTGAAATCGGGCGACATCACCGCCTCCAGCCCGTCCGACAAGGGCCCGCTCTTCGAGCCGTCGAACTCCAAGGTCTATCGTCACCCGACTTTTTACGACATTCCCGATGAAGTGGGGCACATGTGATGCCGTCGCTGCCTGACATGACAACCCCGAATGTCGATGCCCTGGCCGCCGAACGCGCGGCCGGGCAGGGCGCCGCTGCCCCGGTCGAGATGACGCCGGATCTGCAGGTCGCGCTGGTCGAGTTCCTGCTGCGCATGGGCGACAACACGCTGATCCTCGGGCACCGGGTGTCGGAATGGTGCGGCCATTCCCCGGTGCTGGAGGAAGACATCGCGCTGGCCAACACCGCGCTGGACCTGATCGGCCAGACTCAGCTTTGGCTAGGCCTCGCCGGCGAGGTCGAGGGGCAGGAACGGACCGCCGACAACCTGGCCTACCTGCGCGACGCGGCACAATTCCGCAACGTGCTGCTGGTCGAGCGCCCGAACGGCGATTTCGGCAACACGCTGATGCGCCAGTTCCTGTTCGATGCCTGGCATCACGAGATGCTGACGGCGCTGCAAAACTCGACCGACCCGCGCGTGGCCGAGATCGCCGCCAAGGCGATCAAGGAGGTGGCCTATCACCTCGAACGCTCGGCCGATCTGGTGATCCGCCTCGGCGACGGGACGGAAGAAAGCCACAAGCGCATGCAGGCGTCGCTGGAAGACAACTGGTCCTACACGGGCGAGCTGTTCGTCTCCGACGACAGCGATGCGGCCGTGGCCGAGGCCGGCATCGCGCCTGCCCCCGACAGCCTGCGGGCCGGCTGGGACGCGGTCGTGAATGACGTGCTGGACCAGGCGACGCTCAAGCGCCCCGAGGGCACCTATGTCCATCAGGGCGGCAAGCGCGGCATCCATACCGAGCACCTGGGATACATTCTGGCCGACATGCAGTTCCTGCAGCGCGCCTATCCCGGCGCGACCTGGTAAGGGGGCAAGGCGATGCATCCGTCGACCCTGCCCTCGACCGAGCAGGTCTGGCGCTGGCTGTCCGAGGTGCCGGACCCGGAAATCCCGGTCATCAGCCTGACCGATCTGGGCATCATCCGCGATGTGGCCTGGGACGGCGACACGCTGGTGGTCACGGTCACGCCCACCTATTCGGGCTGTCCGGCGACCACGGTGATCAACCTCGATATCGAGCGGAAACTGCGCGACGAGGGGATCGAGAAGCTGCGGCTGGAGCGGCAGCTATCGCCGCCCTGGACGACGGACTGGATCAGTGCCGAGGGCCGCGAAAAGCTGCGCGACTACGGCATCGCCCCGCCGGTCGACGGCACCGCCGCCGATGGGCGCCTGATGGCGCGGGTCGACCGGCTGTCAGGGTCCTCGAACCTGATGATCGCCTGTCCGCATTGCGGATCGAACAACACCGAACGGGTCAGCCAGTTCGGCTCGACCCCCTGCAAGGCATCCTATCGCTGCAAGGACTGCCTTGAACCTTTCGACTATTTCAAATGCATCTGAGGATGCGGAGGTAACGCATCATGGCACGTTTCCATCCCCTCGAGGTCACCGAGGTGCGCCAAGAAACCCGCGACGCCGTCGTCGTCACGCTGAGGCCGCGCCCCGAGGACGCCGAGGCCTTCGATTTCACCCAAGGCCAGTATCTGACCTTCCGCCGCGACTTCGACGGCGAGGAACTGCGCCGGTCCTACTCGATCTGTGCGGGCAAGGATGAGGGCGTGCTGCGCGTCGGCATCAAGCGCGTCGATGGCGGGGCGTTTTCGACATGGGCCAACGAAGAGTTGTCCGCCGGCGCGACGTTGGACGCAATGCCGCCCATGGGCAAGTTCTACACCCCGATCCAGCCGGACGCGGACAAGCACTACCTGGGCTTTGCGGGCGGGTCGGGCATCACGCCGCTTCTGTCGATCGTCAAGACCGTGCTGACGCGCGAACCGAAGTCGAAATTCACACTGGTCTATGCCAATCGTCAGATCAGCTCGATCATGTTCCGCGAAGAGTTGGAGGATCTCAAGAACCTCTATCTCGGGCGGTTCTCGGTGATCCATGTGCTGGAAACCGAGGGGCAGGAGATCGACCTGTTCACCGGCCGGATCGACGCCGAAAAGATGACAGCGCTGTTCGACCGCTGGATCGACGCGAAATCGGTCGACACGGCCTTTATCTGTGGGCCTGAGCCGATGATGCTGACCATCGCGGCCTCGCTGCGCGATCACGGGCTCAGCGACAGCCAGATCAAGTTCGAGCTGTTCGCCTCGGGCCAGCCGGGCCGCGCCAAGGCCCGCCCGGTCAGCAAAAAGGCCAATGGCACCGCCGAGACGACCGAGGCGACCGTGACGCTGGATGGTGCCAGCCGCACTTTCCAGATGGAAACGCGCGACATGAGCATTCTCGATGCCGCGCTCGCCAACGATCTGGACGCGCCCTATTCGTGCAAGGCCGGGGTCTGTTCCACCTGCCGCTGCAAGGTGCTGGAGGGCGAGGTCGAGATGGCGATCAACCACGCGCTGGAAGATTACGAGGTGCGCGCGGGCTATGCGCTCAGCTGTCAGGCCATCCCGCTGACCGACAAGGTCGTCGTCAGCTACGACGAATGATCGCGAGAGGGAGGAACCCATGTCCGACACGATGAATATCGAAGACTACCTGCAACAGGGTGGGGTGCTGACCTCGCCGGCGAATGTGCCGGCCCGCTACCGGGGCGAATTGCTGCGGCTGATGGGCTCGTTCGTCGACAGCGAACTGGCCGGATCGGCCGGGTTCGCCGCCTCGATCAACTATGCCCCCGGCATCAAGGAACGCATCGCCGCCAGCCGCATCACGCTGGAAAAGGCCGACCATGCCGAACGCGTGCTGGACGTGATGGGCAGCTTCGGCACCGACACGGGCCGCTACCAGAACCAGCATGACTGGGCCGCCCGCGTCGGGCGCGACGCCGAAATCGGCACCATGCGCACGGGCGGCGACATGCGCCTGTCGGTCTTTCACTACCCCATCACCGGCTGGACGGATGCGGTGGTGATGAACGTGCTGATGGGGCTGGCCACCGGCGTTCAGATGACCGAGTTGACGCGCCTGTCCTACGCGCCCCTGGCCGAGGTGTTCCGCGAGATCGCCCCGCGCGAGGCCCGCCATGCCGAACTGGGGATCGAGGGGCTGACCCGCATCGCCGCCACCGACGAGGGGCGCGCCGAGGCCGCGCAGTCCATCGCTTATTGGCGGCCGCGCGTCGCGGCGAGTTTCGGGCTTGCCGGCTCGCAGCGGTTCGAGACGCAAAAGCGTTTCGGCCTGCGCCGCACCCCGAACGAGGACCTGCTGGCCGCCTGGACCGATCAGCTCGACACGCAGTTGTCGGCGCTGAACCTGACCTGAACAAAGGAAGACCCGATGACCATCACGACCAGGGCCCCGCGCCGACTGGAAAGCTATGTCTGTGGGGAATGGACCCGCGGCGCGAAGGATGGGGTTCCCCTGCTGGATGCCGCGACGGGCGATCCGGTCGCGCTGATCGATGCGACCGGGCTCGATTACCGGGCCGCGCTGGACTGGGGCCGCGACCGGGGCGGGCTGGCCCTGCGCGCGATGACCTTCCACGAACGCGCCCTGATGCTCAAGGCGCTGGGCCAGGCCCTGATGGGCATGAAGGAAGAGTTCTACGCCGAGAGCCTCGCCACCGGCGCCACCCGCGCCGATGCCTGGATCGATATCGAGGGCGGGATCGGCACGCTGTTGACCTTTGCCTCGAAGGCGCGGCGCGAATTGCCTAACGCCCGCGTTCTGACCGATGGCGAGGTCGAGCCGCTGTCAAGAGATGGCAGTTTCGCGGGCCAGCATATCTATACCCCGCTGCAAGGCATCGCGATCCATATCAACGCCTACAATTTCCCCTGCTGGGGCATGCTGGAAAAGATCGGGCCGAACCTGCTGGCGGGCGTTCCCTGCATCGTCAAACCCGCCTCGCAGACCGCCTACCTGACCGAATTGATGGTGCGACGCATGATCGACACCGGCATTCTGCCCGAGGGCGCGCTGCAACTGGTCAGCGGCTCGGCCGGGGACATGCTGGATCACGTCACCGGGCAGGACGCGATCACCTTCACCGGCTCGGCCGCGACCGGGCGCAAGCTCAAGACGCATCCGGCCATCGTGGAAAACGCCACGCGCTTCACGATGGAGGCCGACAGCCTGAATGCCTCGGTCCTTGGTCCCGATGCCGCACCGGGCAGCGACGAGTTCGACCTGTTCGTCAAGGAGGTCGCGCGCGAGATGACCGTCAAGGCGGGGCAGAAATGCACCGCGATCCGCCGGGTGATCGCCCCGCGCGCCCATGTCGACGCGCTGGTGGCGGCGCTGTCCGATCGTCTGGGCAAGGCGGCGCTTGGCAACCCGGCGGACGAGGGCGTTCGCATGGGGCCCTTGGCCAGCCTTGACCAGCGCGACGAGGTGCGCGAGCGGATCGCCGCGCTGCGCGCCGATGCCGAGATCGTGGCCGGCAACCCCGACGATGTGCGCATCGTGTCGGGCGATGCCGAGAAGGGCGCTTTCCTGAACCCGGTGCTGATGTATTGCGACACGCCCTTTGCGGCGCAGGCTGTCCATGATGTCGAGGCGTTCGGCCCGGTTTCGACCGTCATGCCCTATGACACGATGGACGAGGCGGTGGAGCTGACGCGGCGCGGCAAGGGCTCGCTCGTCGCCTCGGTCTTTACCGATGACAAGGCGGTCGCCGAAGAGATGGTGATCGGCATGGCGCCCTTCCATGGCCGGGTTCTGATCGGCAATCGCCGCTCGGCCAAGACCTCGACCGGCCATGGCTCGCCGCTGGCGCCGCTGGTGCATGGCGGGCCGGGCCGCGCCGGCGGGGGCGAGGAAATGGGCGGCATGCGCGGCGTCAAGCATTACATGCAGCGAACCGCCGTTCAGGGCACCCCGCGTCTTCTGTCCGCGGTCACGGGCCGCTGGATCGAGGGGGCCGAGGCGCAGCAGGGCACGCACCCGTTCCGCAAATCGCTGTCCGAGCTGCAGATCGGCGACCAACTGGTCACTGCCAGCCGCCAGATCACGCAGGAAGATGTCGAGCATTTCGCCGAGTTCACCGGCGATACCTTCTACGCCCATATGGACAGTGACGCGGCCGCCGCGAACCCGTTCTTCGACGATCGCGTGGCCCATGGCTACCTGATCGCGTCCTTCGCGGCGGGTCTTTTCGTCGATCCCGCGCCGGGTCCGGTTCTGGCGAATTATGGCGTGGACAATCTGCGTTTTCTGACACCCGTCTATTTCGGGGACACGCTGCAGGTGCGTCTGACCTGCAAGGAGATCAATCCCCGCGAAACCGCCGATCATGGCGAGGTGCGCTGGGATTGCCAGGTGACAAACCAGGAGGGCGCTGTCGTCGCGCAATATGACGTGCTGACCATGGTCGCCAAGACATGGCCGCAGGCATGAGCCGCATCTACGCCTGGGACGGGATCGTGCCGGTCATCGACCCGGCCGCTTTCGTCCATCCCGAGGCGGTGGTGATCGGCGACGTGCTGATCGGCCCGATGTGTTATGTCGGGCCGGGTGCCGTGCTGCGCGGCGATTTCGGTCGGATCGTCCTGGAAAAGGGATCGAACGTGCAGGAAACCTGCGTCGTGCATGCCTTTCCCGACAAGGATGTCGTCATCGAGGAGGCCGGGCATATCGGCCATGGGGCGGTGCTGCATGGCTGCCATATCGGGCGTAACGCGATGGTCGGCATGAACGCCGTCGTGATGGACGAGGCGGTGGTGGGCGAAAATACCATCATCGGGGCCATGGCCTTTGTCAGGGCAGGGGCGCAGATCCCGCCCAACAGCATGGCGGTGGGGTCGCCGGCCAAGGTGGTGCGCACCTTGACCGAGGATGAGATCGACTGGAAACGGCGGGGCACCGGCGTCTATCAGCAAATGGCGATGGAGGCGCGCGACAAGCTGCGCCCGGCTACGCCGCTGAACGCCCCCGAGGAAAACCGCCGCAGGGTCACCGCGCCGGTGTACGACCCGCTGATCCTGGAACGTGCGCGCCTCAGCGCACGGCCTTGACGCCCTCGAGCACCAGGGTCGTCGCGATATCGGCGTAATCCTCGCGGGTGATCGGGCCGCCGTCCTTGAACCACATGTAGACCCAGTTCATGATGCCGAAAAGCGACATGGTCACCGGCATCAACAGCGGTCGTTCCTTGCTGTCGAGGTCGGGGTTCAGGTCGCGCAGGACCGCGGAAAACCGGCGCACGATCCGCCGCTCGATCGCGGTCAGGGCGGCCTTCTGATCGTCGTTCAGGGCTGATGTCGCGTTCAGCTGCACCTTGTGCTCGATATCGGCGCCCCGGTAGCAGTCCAGCACCGTCCCGACCAGACGGCGCAGCCGCTGCCGCGGCGGCAGGGATGCATCATCGGCCTGGGCAATCGTTTCGTCCAGTTCCTGCAGATGCGTGTGGATGATCGCGAAGATCAGCGCATCCTTGCCGGGGTAGTAGTGATAGAGCAGCGCCTTCGACACGCCGGCCTGCTTTGCGATCAACGACATCGAGGCCTTGTCCATGCCCTGTTCGGCAAAGACCGCAGCCGCGTTGTGCAGGATGCTGCGCTGCTTGTCCTCGAAATCATCCGCCCGTGTTCGCGCCATCGCCGCTCTCTTTCGCCCTGCTGATCGTGCCTGCGTTTCCGCAGGCACGGTCTGATTGTCATATTGGGTTAATGACTTTCTGTCACCAACCGGCCGGTCAATTCTTGGGGCGGTTGTCCACCACCCGCTTGGCCTTGCCCTCGGAGCGGGCAATCGCCTCGGGGTCGCGCACGTCGATCCGGGTCGAGACGCCGACCACCGACTTGATGTGATGCGCCAATTCCTTGGCCGAGGCGGCGCGAGCGCCTTCGTCGGTAAAGTTCGGCGCGCATTCGACATGCACGGTCATGTTGTCCATCCGCCCCTCGCGGCCCAGTTCGATCTGGAAATGCGGCGTCAGCCCCTCGCATTTCAGGATCTGTTCCTCGATCTGGGTGGGGAAGACATTGACGCCGCGCAGGATGATCATGTCGTCGCTGCGGCCGGTGATCTTCTCGATCCGCCGCATCGTGCGCGCCGTGCCCGGCAACGGCGGGTCAGGTCGCGGGTGCGGTAGCGCACCATCGGCAGACCTTCCTTGGTCAGCGTGGTGAACACCAACTCGCCCATCTCGCCATCGGGCAGAACCTCGCCCGTGTTGGGGTCGATGATCTCGGGGTAGAAGTGATCTTCCCAGATGTGCAGGCCGTCCTTGGTTTCCACGCATTCCTGCGCGACACCGGGGCCCATCACCTCGGACAGGCCGTAGATATCGACCGCCTGCATGTTGAACGCCTCTTCGATTTCCTCGCGCATGGCGTTGGTCCAGGGCTCGGCCCCGAAAATGCCGACCTCGAGCGAGCACTCGCGCGGGTCAAGGCCCTGGCGGCGGAACTCGTCCAGGATCGACAGCATGTAGGAGGGCGTGACCATGATGATTCGCGGCTTGAAATCGTTGATCAGCGTCACCTGGCGTTCGGTCATCCCGCCCGAGATCGGAACAACGGTGCAGCCCAGACGCTCGGCCCCGTAATGGGCGCCGAGGCCCCCGGTGAACAGGCCGTAGCCATAGGCATTGTGCAGGATGTCGCCGGGCCGCCCGCCTGCGGCCCGGATCGAGCGCGCGATCAGGTTCGACCAATGGTCGATATCGTCCTTGGTATAGCCCACCACGGTCGGCTTGCCGGTGGTTCCCGACGAGCCATGGATGCGCACCAGTTTCGTCTGCGGCACGGCGAACATGCCGAACGGATAGGTGTCGCGCAGATCCTGCTTGGTGGTGAAAGGAAATTTCGCGATATCGGCCAGCGTCTTCAGCTCTTCGGGGTGGACGTCATGCTCGATGAAGCGGTTGCGATAGAAGGGCGAGTTCTCGAAGGCATGTTTCAGCGACCGCTTCATGCGGTGAAACTGCAGCGCCTCGATTTCGTCGCGCGAGGCGATTTCGATCGGGTCGAGATCCTGGCTGCGGGGCGTAAGGTCTTGCATTCTGTCCTCCCTTGGAAACGCGGTGCCGGTCAGACCGGCAGATGAGTGCCCGAGACGGTGCGCGAATGGCCGCGAAACTCGGCCACATGCGCCCCGTCCTGATTGATGATGCGGATATCGTAGATGCCCGACCGGCCGCGGCGCGATACCTCGGTCGCGATGGCGGTCAGCCGGTCGCCGATGCGGACCGGCTGCAGATAGGTGACCGAGCAGTGCTGCGCGACCGTGACGGCGTTGTAGCTGTTGCAGGCAAAGGCAAAGGCGCTGTCGGCCAGGGTAAAGATATAGCCGCCGTGACAATTGCCATGCCCGTTCGACATCGCGTCGGTGATGGTCATCGACAGGGTGGCGGCCCCCGGCGCGACATGGTCCAGCACCATGCCGAGGCGTTGGCTGGCGCTGTCGTCGTTCCACATCGCCTGTGCCGAGGCTTCGGCCAGTTCCTGCGGGGTCATGTCGGATGCGGCCGTCATGCGCCCTTGAACTCCGGCTTGCGCTTGTCGAGGAAGGCCGCGACCCCCTCGGCATAATCGGCGCTGCGCCCGGCCGTCTGTTGCAGGTCGCGTTCCATGTCGAGTTGTTCATCCAGAGAGTTGGTCGCGGCGGCCTGGATCAGGCGCTTGGTCAGGCCCAGCCCCAGTGTCGGCCCCGCGGCCAAGCGGCTGGCCAGGGCCATGGCCTCGTCCATCAGGGTGTCGTCGGGCAGCGCCTTCCAGATCATGCCCCAGGCGGCGGCGGTTTCGGCATCGACCGGCTCGGCGGTCAGCGCCAGCGCCTTGGCGCGCGGCTCGCCCAGGATGCGCGCGAGGCTCCAGCTGCCGCCGGCATCGGGGATCAGGCCGATCTTGGAAAACGCCTGGATGAACCGCGCCGATTGCGCGGCCAGAACGATGTCGCAGGCCAGCGCGATATTCGCGCCCGCCCCGGCGGCGACCCCGTTCACGGCGCAGATCACCGGCTTTTCGAGGCTGCGAATCAGCCGCAGCGTCGGGTTGTAGAAGGTCTCCAGCGTATGGCCCAGATCGGGGGCCGGCCCGCCCTTGCGCGGGTCGCGATCGCCCAGATCCTGCCCGGCGCAAAAGCCGCGCCCCGCCCCCGTCAACAGCACCGCCCGGATGGCCGGGTCCTCATGCGCGCGCTCGATTTGCGCACGCAGGGCAAGGTGCATCTCCTCGTTGAAGGAATTCAGCTTGTCCGGCCGGTTCAGCGTCAGGCACAGGACGCCCTGTTGCAGCTCGGCCAATACGGTTTCGGTCTCGGTCATCGCACATCCCTCCCTCGGTGCTGCAATTCCAGGCACTGAAAAAAAACCTTGCATAGACCGACCGTCCGGTCAATGATAAACCATGCCAACGAGGGGGGAGCTTCATTGGGCACGTTATTCGACCAGCATCGGGGACTATTGGACGACGCGCTGCGCGCCCTGTCCGCGCGCGGGTTCTGGACGCCGTTCCCCGAGATCCCCAGCGGCAAGATTTATGGCGAGACGGCGCGCGACGACGGCCAGGTGGCGTTCGATTCGGCGCTGGGAACAGCCTTCGAGATCCCCGGCCATCCACATGCGCAGCGCGTCGGGGCCGAGGTGTCGCCATGGGGCTTTGCGCTCGATATCACCTATCCGGCTGCCGATGCGCCCGCGCTGATCGCGGCGTCGCAGGCCGCCGCACCCGCCTGGGCCGAGGCCGGGCCTGAGGCCTGGGTGGGCGTCTGCCTTGAAATCCTGACGCGGCTGAACGCCATGAGCTTTCTCATGGGCCACGCGGTGATGCACACGACCGGGCAGGCGTTCCCGATGGCGTTTCAGGCCGGCGGCCCGCATGCGCAGGATCGGGGCCTCGAGGCCGTGGCGATGGCCTGGGCCGAAATGACCCGCGTGCCCGAGAGCGCCCTTTGGGAAAAGCCGCAGGGCACGGCCGCGCCGCTGGTCATCGAAAAGCACTGGCAGGTCGTGCCGCGCGGCGTGGCGCTGGTCATCGGCTGCAACACCTTTCCGACCTGGAACAGCTATCCGGGCCTGTTCGCCAGCCTGGCCACCGGCAACACCGTGATCGTCAAGCCGCACCCATCGGCCATCCTGCCGCTGGCCCTGACCGTGCGCCTCGCGCGCGAGGTGCTGGCCGAGGCGGGGTATCCGGCCGACGCCGTGCTGTTGGCCGCCGACGCGCCTGGCGCCGAGATCACGCAAGACCTGGTGCAGGTCCCGGCCGTGCGGATGATCGACTATACCGGCTCGAACGCCTTTGGCGACTGGGTGCGCAGCCATGCCGCCCCGGGCACGCAGGCCTATACCGAAGAGGCCGGGGTCAACAGCATCGTCATCGCCGGGACCGATGATTTTGCGGGCATGTGTGCCAATATCGCCTTTTCGCTGTCGCTCTATTCCGGGCAGATGTGCACCGCGCCCCAGGATATCTTCGTGCCGCGCGGCGGGATCGACACCGACATGGGCCACAAGAGCTTTGACGAGGTCGCCAAGGGCATCGCGGGCGCGGTTGATGCGCTGCTGGCCGATCCGGCCCGCGCCTCGGGCGTGTGTGGCACGCTGGCCAACCCCGCGACGCTGGACCGCGTCGCGCAGGCCCGCAGCCTTGGCCGCGTGATCCGCGATAGCCAACCCCTCGCCGAGGGGCGCAGCGCCAGCCCCCTGATTCTGGCGGTCGAGGCGGGCGAGACAGACGCGTACGAGGCGGAATGCTTCGGCCCGATCTCCTTCGTCGTCGCGGTCGACGATGCCGAGGCGGGCGTGGCCCGTGCCGCCGATCTGGCGCAGCGCAAGGGGGCCATCACCGCCGCGCTCTACGACACCGATGAGGACCGGATCCCCCGCGTGGCCGCTGCCTTTGCGCGCGCCGGGGTAAACCTGTCGGTCAATCTGACCGGCAATATCTACGTCAATCAAAGTGCCGCGTTCAGTGACTTTCATGTCACTGGCGCGAATCCGGCCGGCAATGCCAGCCTGACAGATGCCGCCTTCGTCGCGAACCGGTTCCGGGTCGCGATGTGGCGTCGCCCGCGCGCGGCCTGACGGTCGCCTGCATCCGTACCAGAGGGAGGATAGAACCCATGACGACGAAGACCCTGACGACGACGGCCCTGACCGGTATTCTCGCATTCGGCCTTGCCGGTGCGGCGATGGCCGAGATCCGGATCGGCGCCACGCTTTCGGAAACCGGCCCGGCCTCGTTCCTCGGCGACCCCGAGGCCAAGACCCTGCGCATGCTGGTCGACGAGGTGAACGCCGCCGGTGGCATCAACGGCGAACAGATCGAACTGATCATGTATGACGACGCCGGCGACCCGAACCGCGCGCGCACCTTCGCCACCCGCCTGATCGAGGATGACGAGGTCGTGGCCATCATCGGCGGCACCACCACCGGCACCACCATGTCGATCATGCCGATGGTCGACGATGCCGAGATCCCCTTCATCTCGCTGGCCGGGGCGATCCAGATCATCGATCCGGTCCAGCCCTTCACCTTCAAGACGCCGCATACCGACCGCATGGCCTGTGCGCGCATCTTCGAAGACATGCAGGCGCGCGAGATCATGCGCATCGGCATGATCTCGGGCACCGACGGCTTCGGCGCGTCGATGCGCGAGCAGTGCCTGTCGATCGTGGGCGAGTACGGGATCGAGGTCGTGGCCGACGAACGCTATGGCCCGCAGGATGCCGACATGACCCCGCAGCTGACCAATATCCGTGGCGAAGAGGGCATCCAGGCCGTTCTGAACCCGGGCTTCGGCCAGGGCCCGTCGATCGTGACGCGCAACTATGCCCAGCTTGGCATCGACATGCCGCTCTACCAGTCGCATGGCGTCGCGTCGCAGGGCTTCATCGATCTGGCCGGCGCCGATGCCGCCGAGGGCGTTCGCCTGCCGGGCACGGCGCTGCTGGTCGCCGATCTGCTGGCCGAGGACGATCCGCAATACGACGTGGTGCAGGCCTATACCCAGGCCTACGAAGCCGCCTATGACATGCCCGTGACCACCTTTGGCGGGTATGCGCATGACGCCTTCCGCATCCTCGTCGATGCCATCGAGCGTGCCGGGTCGAGCGACCCGCAGGACATCCGCGACGCCATCGAGGCGACCGACGGTCTGGTCGGGACCACCGGCATCTACACGATGTCGCCCGACGATCACCTCGGCCTCGACATCACCGCCTTCCGGATGCTGGAAATCCGCGACGGTGGCTGGACGCTGGTCGACTGATCGCCCGAGACATCACGGCCGGGCGCGTCCCTGCGCCCGGCCATTTCCGGATCCCCCTAGCGTTGCCCGCCTGCGGAGTGCCCCGACATGTCTGAACTCATGCAATTTCTCTTTTCCGGCGTGACGGTCGGCGCGGTCTACGCGCTCGTCGCGTTGGGGTTCACCATCATCTACAATGCCTCGGACGTCGTGAATTTCGCCCAGGGCGAATTCGTGATGCTGGGGGGGATGATCACCGTTTTCGCCCATGCCGCCGGTCTGCCCCTGCCGCTGGCGGCGGTGCTGGCCATCGTGGTCACCGGCGTGATCGGTGTGGCCCTGAACAAGCTGGCGATCGAGCCCGCGCGCGGTGCGCCGGTGGTGTCGCTGATCATCATCACCATCGGGGCGGCCATTTTCATCAAGGGTGTCACCAAGCTGGTCTTCGACAAGCAGTTGCACCGCTTTCCGGCCTTTTCCGGCGACACGCCGATCCAGATCATGGGCGCGACGATCCTGCCGCAAAGCCTGTGGGTGATCGCGGGCGCGGTTGCCGTGTTCATCGGGCTGTTTCTGTTCTTCACCCGCACCCTGACGGGCCGCGCGGTGCTGGCCACCTCGAACAACCGCCTTGCGGCGCAACTGGTCGGCATCAACACCAAATGGGTGATGACCCTGGCCTTCAGCCTGTCGGCGGCCATCGGTGCGCTGGCGGGGGTGCTGGTCACGCCCATCACGTTGACCAGCTATGACGTCGGCATTGCGCTGGCGCTCAAGGGGTTTGCCGCCGCGATGCTGGGCGGCATGGGCAACCCCAAAGGCGCGCTGGTGGGCGGCATCCTGCTTGGCCTGCTCGAGGCGCTGACCGCCGGCTACATCAGCTCGCAATACAAGGACGCGGCGGCCTTCATCGTGATCCTGGCGGTGCTCTTCGTGATGCCCCAGGGCCTCTTTGGTAGCAAATCAATGGATCGGGTGTAATCATGCGTCTCAGTTCCAAACAGATCAGCCTTCTGGTGCTGACGGCGCTGATCGTGCTGGCGCCCTTGTTCTTCCCGTCGTCCTTCTATTACCGCGTGGGCGCGCTGGTCTTCATCAACGGTCTGGCGGTCGTGGGGATCGTGATCCTGACCGGCTATGCGGGTCAGATCAGCCTCGGGCATGCCGGGTTCGCCGGGATCGGTGCCTATGCCTGCGCGCTGGCGCCCGAGCATTTCGGCATCCATGTGGGCCTTGCCGCGCTTCTGGGGGCCGCGATCTCGGCGGTGCTGGCCTATCTGGTGGGCCGTCCGATCCTGCGGTTGCAGGGCTATTACCTGGGGGTGGCCAGTCTCGGCTTCGGCATTCTGGTGGCGATGGTCCTGTCGAACGAGGCCGCGGTGACCGGCGGGCCCGACGGCATCCAGGTCAACGATCTGGGCCTGCGCCGCCTGCTGAACGATCTCGGCCTCAGCCTCAGCAATTCCGAGTTCTGGTATGCGTTCAGCGGCTTTGCCCTGCTGGTCGGGGCCTGGATCGCCCTGAACCTGCACAACAGCCCGACGGGGCGGGCCTGGCGCGCGCTGCACGGCTCCGAGGTGGCGGCCCGCACGGTCGGTGTCGATGTGGCCCGCCTCAAGCTGCAGGCCTTCGTGATCTCGGCGGTCTATGCCTCTGCCTCGGGCTCGCTTCTGGCGCTGCAGAACCGCTTCATCACGCCCGAGGTGGCGGGATACATGCACTCGATCGAGATGGTGACCATGGCCGTGCTCGGCGGGGCCGGATCGGTTCTGGGCGCGATCTTCGGCGCGACGATCCTGACGGTGCTGCCGCAGGTTCTGACCGTCTTTGCCGAATACGAGATGATGATGCTCGGCCTTGTGATGATGCTTGTGATGATCTTCATGCGCGAAGGGGTTCTACCGTCGCTCCTGCGCCTGTTCCGGGGGAGGGGAGAATGAGCCTTCTGTCAGTCGAAGGGCTGGGCATCGAGTTCGGGGGCGTGCGCGCCGTACACGATGTCAGCTTCAACGTGAAACCGGGTGAAATCGTCTCGGTCATCGGGCCGAACGGGGCCGGCAAGACCACGCTGTTCAACATGATCTCGGGCGTCTACCTGCCCGGCGGCGGCAAGGTGGTGCTCGATGGCGAGGACGTGACCGGCATGGCCCCGCATCTGCTGGCGCGGCGCGGGTTGTCGCGGACCTTCCAGAACCTGCAGATCTTTCAGCAGATGACCGTTCTGGAAAACGCCATCGCGGGCTATCACCTGCAGGAAAGCGGCCATGTCCTGTCGGACATGTTCAACCTGCCGTCCTCGCGCAAGCGGGCCAGGGCGGCGGCCGAGGGCGCCTATGCCCTGCTGGAACGTGTGCGCCTGTCGCGCGCGGCCGAGCAGGAGGCCGGCAACCTGTCCTATGGCGCGCTCAAGCGGCTGGAGATCGCCCGCGCGCTGGCGCTGAACCCGCGCGTACTGCTGCTGGATGAGCCGGCGGCGGGCTGTAACGCCGTCGAAACCGAGGAGATCGACAACCTCATCGCCGAGGTGGCGAAAGAGGGCGTCGCCATCCTGCTGGTGGAACATGACATGAAACTGGTGATGCGGATCTCGAACCACATTGTCGTGCTCGACCACGGCGAAAAGATCGCCGAGGGCGACCCGGCCACGGTCAGCCGGAACCCCGACGTGATCGCCGCCTATCTGGGAACGCAGGCCGAGGAGGCGACCCATGCTGACAGTTGAGGGACTGCGCTCGCGCTACGGGCGGATCGAGGTGCTGCACGGGATCGACCTGACCGTGACATCGGGCGAGATCGTCACCGTGGTGGGCGCCAACGGGGCGGGCAAGACGACGCTTCTGCGCTGCCTGTCGGGAGTCCAGCCGGTCACCGCGGGGGCGATCACCTTTCGCGGCGAGCCCTTCACCACGGTGCCCGCGCACCGGCGGCTGAAGCTGGGCCTGGCCCAGTCGCCCGAGGGGCGGCAGATCTTCACCAACCTCTCGGTCGAGGAAAACCTGCGGCTCGGGGCCTTCCTGTTCACCGATGACCGCGTCGATCGCGACATGGAAGATGCCTTCACCATGTTCCCGATCCTCAAGGAAAAGCGCAACCAGGTGGCGGGTGGTTTGTCTGGCGGGCAACAGCAGATGCTGGCCATCGCCCGCGCGCTGATGGGCCGGCCCGCCTGTTTGTTGCTGGACGAGCCCAGCATGGGGCTTGCGCCGCTGTTGGTGCAGCAGATCTTCGATGTGGTCAAAGGCTTGAAGGCGCTGGACGTGACTGTCCTGCTGGTCGAGCAGAACGCCTTTGGCGCGCTGTCGATCGCCGACCGGGGCTATGTGATGGAAACCGGGCAGATCGTGATGGACGGCCCGGCCGAGGATCTCATAGCCGACCCGCGCATCCGCGAAGCCTATCTGGGGATCTGATCATGGTCGTGTCCATTGCCCGCGAGGGCGAGATCGCCGTCATCACCGTCGACAACCCGCCGGTCAATGCGCTGGGCCACGCCCTGCGCCAGGGTCTGTGGGACGCCGCCGAAACGCTGGATGCCGACCCCGGTATCCGCGCGGTCGTACTGATCTGCGCGGGACGCACCTTCATCGCCGGGGCCGATGTGACCGAGTTCGGCAAACCGCCCGTGCCGCCGCATCTGCCCGACCTTGTCGCGCGGATCGAGACGGCGGCCAAGCCCTGGGTCGCGGCGATCCACGGCTCGGCCCTTGGGGGCGGGTTCGAGGTGGCGCTTGGCTGCCGCTTCCGCGTGGCCGTCGCCGATGCCTCGGTCGGATTGCCCGAGGTGACGCTGGGCATCGTGCCCGGTGCGGGGGGCACCGTGCGCACCCCGCGCCTGGTGGGCGCGGAACAGGCGGTGGCGATGGTGACCACGGGCAAGCCGGTCAAGGCCCCCAAGGCGCTGTCGCTGGGCCTGATCGACACGGTGATCGAGGGCGATCTGCGGGCCGGAGCCGTGGCCTTTGCCCGCGAAGCCATCGAAGCACCGCTGCCCGCGCCGCTATGTGATCGGCCCGCCTCGGCCCCGCCCGAGGGCTTCTGGGCCGCGCAGGACACCACCGTCGCCAAGGCCGCCAGGGGCGCGGCCGCCCCGCTGCGGGCGCTGGCCTGCGTGAAACGGGCGGTGACGGGCGATTTCGCCGACGCGCTGGCCTTTGAACGCGAGACTTTCCTTGATCTGCGCGGCTCGGATCAGGCGGCGGCTCTGCGCCACGTGTTCTTTGCCGAACGCGCCGCGCCGCGCCCGAAATCCCTGAAGGGCGTCGTCCCGCGCCCGGTCGCGACCGCCGCCGTGATCGGCGGCGGCACCATGGGGGCGGGCATCGCCGCCGCGTTGCGCAATGCCGGCCTGCCGGTCGTGATGGTGGAACGCGACGACGACGCGCTGGAGCGGGGCCTTGCCAATCTGGGCGGCATTTTCGACGGCGCGGTCAAGCGCGGCCGCCTGACGCCCGAGGGGCGGGCCGACCGCATGGCCGGCGTCACCGCAACGACGGACTACGGCGGTCTGGCCGATGTCGATCTGGTGATCGAGGCCGTGTTCGAGGAAATTTCGGTCAAACGCGCCGTCTTCGCGCAGTTGGGCGCGGTCTGCCGCCCCGACGCGGTGCTGGCCACCAACACCTCCTACCTCGATCCGCGCGACATTGCCGTGGGCCTGCTGAACCCGGACCGCTTCATCGGCCTGCATTTCTTCAGCCCGGCCCATGTGATGAAACTGCTCGAGATCGTGCCGACCCCCGACACCGCGCCCGAGGTGCTGGCCAACGGCTTCGCCCTGGCAAAGCGCTTGGGCAAGATGCCCGTGCAGGCCGGGATCTGCGACGGGTTCATCGGCAACCGCATCCTCAAGCATTATCGCGCCGCGGCCGAAGACCTGGTGCGCGCGGGCGTCCCGATTGCCGAGATCGACGCCGCCATGCGCGGGTTCGGCATGGCGATGGGCCCGTTTCAGGCGCAGGATCTGGGCGGCCTCGATATCGCCTATCTCCAGCGCGAGGGCGCCCGCGCACGCGGCGAGGACGTGCCGCCCACGCTGGGCGATATCCTTGTGCGCGCCGGGCGCAAGGGCCAGAAATCCGGCGGCGGGTGGTATGACTACACGCCGGGCAACCGCACGCCACAGCCCTCGGACGCGGTGGCCGAACTGCTGGCCGGCGAGATCCATCCGGGGCCCGAGATGGACCGAGACGCCGTCGCCCGCCGTCTTGTGGCCGAAATGGCCGAAGAGGCCGCCGCGATCCTTGCCGAAGGCGTCGCAACCCAGCCATCCGATATCGATCTGGTCAAGATCCACGGCTACGGCTTTCCCCGTTGGCGGGGTGGGCCGATGTTCCATGCGATGCAACGCGGTGCCGAGGGGCTGACGCAAGATCTGGGGCGCTCGCCCTCGGACGCGCTGATGGCGGTTTTGGGCCAGGACTGAGCGCCGCGCCCGGGCCGGGTCGCGACGGGTATGTCACGGCCCGGCGCCCCACTGTGCCCGCAGGCGGGTTGCGCTTATGAAATGTAATGTCATAACATAGCAAGAAGATCCGGGCACCGCCTGTGGCCCGAGACGACCGATGCAACCCGATCTCCCGAGGTTTTCTTTCCATGACCGACACCCGCCTTCCCGTCACCGTGCTGTCCGGCTTTCTCGGCGCGGGCAAGACGACTCTGCTGAACCGTGTGCTGAACAACCGCGACGGGCGGCGCGTGGCCGTCATCGTCAACGACATGTCCGAGGTGAATATCGACGCCGATCTGGTGCGCGAGGGCACCGAACTGTCGCGCTCCGAGGAAAAGCTGGTCGAGATGTCGAACGGCTGCATCTGCTGCACGCTGCGCGACGACCTGTTGAAAGAGGTGCGGCATCTGTCGCAAGAGGGGCGTTTCGACTACCTGCTGATCGAGTCGACCGGCATTTCCGAGCCGCTGCCCGTCGCCGCCACCTTCGATTTCCGCGACGAGATGGGCCAAAGCCTGTCGGATGTCGCGCGGCTCGATACGATGGTGACGGTGGTCGATGCGGTGAACCTGCTACAGGATTATTCCAGCCACGATTTCCTGACCGATCGCGGTGAAAGCCTGGGCGAAGAAGACGACCGCAGCCTTGTCAGCCTGCTGACCGAGCAGATCGAATTTGCCGATGTGGTGATCCTCAACAAGGTCACCGATGCCGGGCCAGAGCGCACGGATGCCGCGCGCAAGATCATCCGCGCGCTCAATGGCGATGCCAGGATCATCGAAACCGATCAGTCCGATGTGCCGGCCGAGGCCATCCTCGATACCGGCCTGTTTGATTTCGACACCGCGCATGAACACCCGATGTGGGCCAAGGAGCTTTATGGCTTTGCCAATCACGTGCCGGAGGACGAGGAATATGGCATCACCTCTTTCGTCTATAACGCCCGCGCACCGTTTCACCCCCAACGGCTCTACGACGTTTTGAACGGGGACTTGCCGGGAACGATCCGGGCCAAGGGCCATTTCTGGATCGCCACGCGGCCGGACTGGGCGGTGGAGTTCAGCCTTGCGGGCGCGATCTCTTCGGTCACGCCGCTGGGGCGGTGGTGGGCCTCGGTTCCCGAGGACCGGCTGCCGACTCACCCCGAAATGCAGGCCGAGATCGCCCGCAACTGGGCCGAGCCATGGGGTGATCGCAGGCAGGAGATCGTGTTCATCGGCGTGGGCCTCGACCGCGAGGCGATCTGTGCGCGGCTGAACGCGGCCTTGATCGACAGCGCAGCGTTCGAACCGGCCGCATGGGAGGGGTTGCCCGATCCGTTCCCGGTCTGGCGCGCCCGCGCCGCGGTCTGACGGCGAACGGCAACCATCCATGCCCGACCGCCGCCCCGGCCCGACCCCGGCCATTCCCGACAGGCCGGCTCCAAGGTGGAAGGCGGCATCATCCCTCTCGTCGCGCAACAGAAGGCCGCGCCATGCAACCCCAAGACCTCGCCCGCGAAATCCTGCGCGATGCCGCCATCGGGGTGGGCGTCGCGGACACGCCCCAGGGGCTGTCGGCCATTCACCACCCCGGCGCGGCCGCGGCGATCTGGCGTCGCCGCCCGGCCGCCGATGTCCAGGCGTGGATCGACACGCTCGACCCCGCACGATTGCCGCGTGCGCGCGTGATCCTGCGCCCCGAGGCGGTGCATTCCACCGTGACCGGGATCTGCGCCGCCGCCGGTACGCCCGCCTGCGCGGCGCGCGACCGTCTGGTTGATGATATCGCCGCGCTTGCGGACCTGTTCGCCGAGCTGATGCGCGCGCGCTGGCTGCGTTTGCGGCTGGATGTGGTCACCACCAATGCCTGCCGCCGGTTCCACATCGACGCGGTCACCGCGCGGCTGGTCTGCACCTATCGCGGCACCGGCACGCAATACGGCATCTCGACCGACGGAGGCGAGCCGCGCCGCATCTTCACCGTGCCGACCGGCGCGCCGATCCTGTTGCGCGGCACGCTCTGGCCCGAGGCCCCGGCGTCGGGCCTTCTGCACCGCTCGCCGCCCATCGAGGGCAGCGGCGAGACGCGGCTGGTGCTGGTGCTGGACCCGGTCGACGATCCCGAGGACGCGGTGTAGCGCCACGACACCATGAAACATCCGTGCGGGCGCGCCGTGGCGGGGCGGGCATGCCGTGCGCCATCAAGGTCAATCACGGGTCGGGCGCATATGCCCCCTTGACCTGCACGTTGCATTCAGGACGGACTCTCGGCAATCCGAGCAGGATGCGCCGGCGCCGGTCGGGCCGAAACCTGCGAGGCACGCCAGAAAGGGATCGAGCATGAAAGCGCTGCGCAAGTGGCTGTGGAAAAAGCCCAAGTCCAACGGCGATGTGTATCGCGCCAAGGTTCTTGAAATCGAGGATCCCAGCCAGATCGTCTCGGGCCGTCCGATGGACCGGTTGCATGGTCTCGACGCGGCCCTGGCCGAGGCTGAAGGCCGGTCGATGCTGGATGTGGGCTGCCATGACGGCACGGTGGCGCTTGCCTTTGCCGATGCCGGCAGCCCCTTCATCGACGGGGTCGACCTCAGCCCGGCGGCGGTGGCCGAGGCGCGGCGCAAGTTCGAAGGGCGCGACACCGACGCGCATTTCGACACGGGCGACCTGTCCCGGGGTCTGGACGGTCTCAGGCCGAAATTGCGGCGACCCCGCTATGGCATCGTCTGTTACCTGGGCGTGCATCAGCATCTCTACGGCCAGATGACGGTCGAAGAAATCCACGCCCTGGAACGCGGCATCATGGACATGGCCGAAGAGCTTTTCGTCCTGCGGGTTCCGATGCGCCACATGGACGATCTCAATGCGCGGCTGCTCGATGCCGGTTTCGCGCCGGTGACCGGGATCGCGAAGAAAAAGGTCGGACCCGCGCGGATATACCGCCGCGTCGCCTAGGCCATTTACGCGACCCGGTGGACGGCGCTATGCACCTGTCATGAGCGCCCCGCCCCCCCGATTTCCCGTCAAGCTGTTGTTGCGGCCGCGCAACTGGCTGCTTTGGCCTGTCCTGGGGCTGGCGGCCCTGCTGGCTCCGCTGCCCGACCGGGCGCTGGCGGCCCTGTCGCGGCCCTTGGGCTGGATGCTGTGGCGGGTGCCGCGGGTGCGCCACGTCACGCGCCGCAATATCGACGTCTGTCTGCCGGAACGGCCCGAGGCCGAGCGCGCCGCGTTGGCGCGGGCCACCACCACGCGCTTTGCCCTGTCGCTTCTGCAATCCATGCGCGTCTGGATCGTTCAGCGGCGCGATCGCCCGGCCTACCCGCTGGCCCGGATCGACGGCGGCGAACATTTGTCCGCGGCGCTCGAGACGGGGCAGGGCGTCTTGCTGCTGACCTGCCATTACGGCGCGCCCGAGGTTCATGGCAGCCTGACCGACCAACTGCCGCGCGCGGGCCGCAGGCTGGTCGGAGTCTATCGCCAACCCGGCCATGACGCGGCGGATGCGGTGCTGCACTGGGCGCGCTCGGGCTATTGCGACGCCATCATTCCCGGAACCGATATCCGGTCCATCGTGCGCGAATTGCGCAGCGGATCGCTTGTCTGGTTCGCACCCGATCTGGAAAAGGCCCGCAAGGGCGCGGTCTATGTCCCGTTTTTCGGGGTGCCGGCGGGCACCACGACCGCCACGGCGCGTCTGGCCGGGATGGGGCGGGCCGTCGTGGTACCGGTGCGCTACCGGCAGGATGCCGAGGGGCGGTTCATCTATGATATCCGCCCCCCTCTGGCCGGCTTTCCATCCGGTGACATCGAGGCCGACACCGCCCGCGTGAACGTCGCGATCGAGGACCTGATCCGCGACGATCCGGTGCCCTATTGGTGGTGTCTGGAACGCTTTCTGCGGCGTCCCGACGGGGTGCCCCCCGTCTACTGAGCGCGCCCTGACCGGATCGCGGGGCATTCCCCCTTGCGCCCGTCCCGCGCCGCACCTAGAAGGACCCCTGATTTTCAAGACGCCACGCGTGCCGCCCCGGAGGAGCCGGGTCCGCGGCCCCGATCCCGTGAGGAGCCCCATGCAGATCACCGAGACCCTGAACGACGGCCTCAAGCGCGAATACCAGATCACCATCACCGGCGACGATCTGGAGGCCCGCGTCTCCCAGAAACTGGCCGAGGCCCAGCCCGAGGTGCAGATGAAGGGCTTTCGCAAGGGCAAGGTCCCGATGGCGCTGCTGCGCAAGCAGTTCGGCCCGCGCGTGATGGGCGAGGCCATGCAGGAGGCCGTCGATGGCGCCATGCAGGGTCATCTCGAGGAAACCGGCGACCGCCCCGCGGCCCAGCCCGAGATCAAGATGGTCAACGAGGACTGGAAAGAGGGCGACGATGTCGTCGTCTCGATGGTCTATGAAAAGCTGCCCGAGATCCCCGAGGTCGATTACAAGGCCATCAAGCTCGAGCGCATGACCGTCACGCCCGCCGAGGCGGATGTGGACGAGGCGCTGAAGAACCTCGCCGAAAGCGCCCAGAACTTCGCCACCAAGAAAGGCGGCAAGGCCGCCGATGGCGATCAGGTCGTGATCGATTTCGTCGGCAAGGTCGACGGCGAAGCCTTCGAGGGCGGCTCGGCCGAGGATTATCCGCTGGTGCTGGGCTCCAACAGCTTCATCCCCGGTTTCGAGGATCAGCTGATCGGCCTCAAGAAGGGCGAGGAAAAGGCCGTCGAGGTCACCTTCCCCGAGGAATACGGCGCCGAGACCCTGGCCGGCAAACCGGCCGTCTTCGACGTGACCGTCAAGGAAGTGAAAAAGCCCGTCCCCGCCGAGGTCGATGACGAGATGGCCAAGAAATACGGGGCCGAGGATCTCGACGCGCTGAAAGGCCAGATCACCGACCGCCTCAAGGCCGAATACACTGGCGCCGCCCGCGCGGTGATGAAGCGCAAGCTTTTGGATCAGCTGGACGAGATCGTGACTTTCGAGCTGCCGCCCAGCCTGGTCGAGGCCGAGGCCGGCCAGATCGCACATCAGCTGTGGCACGAGGAAAACCCCGAGGTGCAAGGCCACGACCACCCCGAGATCGAGCCGACCGACGAGCACAAGTCGCTGGCCGAACGCCGCGTGAAGCTGGGCCTTCTGCTGGCCGAACTGGGCCAGAAGAACGATGTGCAGGTGACCGATGCCGAGATGACGCAGGCCGTCATGACCCAGGCGCGCCAGTATCCGGGTCAGGAACGGGCCTTCTTCGAATTCATCCAGCAAAACCAGGCCGCCCAGCAGCAACTGCGCGCGCCGCTGTTCGAGGACAAGGTGGTGGATTTCGTTTTCGAACTGTCCGAGATCACCGAAAAGGAGGTCTCGAAAGACGAGCTCAAGGCCGCTGTGGACGCGCTCGAAGAAGAGTGAGCCACGACACAGGCGCTGCAGCGATGCGAAAGGCGGTCCTTCGGGGCCGCCTTTTTCGTTGTGCGTTCACCTCGGCCCGGTATCCGCCCGCCTGTGTGCCGCCCGGGGCGCGCGGGGGCCTGCCGGGCCCGAATGCGGCGATAGGACCTGCGTCATGTCGAGCAAGGTTTTTCCTATGCGAAACCGGCAGGTGGCGGTATCCTTTGGGTTGAGTGATGCAGGTGAGGGTTTCCCGTAATTTCGGCACGACCCTCGGGCCGGTAGGATCTGGCCGTAAAAGGAAGGCGCGGGTCCGATGCAGGGGTCTCTCTCACGGGTCGGCGCGCAGCGAGGAAGGAAGGAAGATGCGTCTATTAACCCTGAGCGTGGTCGGAGTTGTCGCGATGGGGGGCGCCGCGATCGCCTGTCCCAGCGGCTTGCTCGCGACGGATGCGATCACCTATTCCGGTCTTTCCGAGGATCCGTTCACCGCCCTCAGCCGGCCGGTGACCGCTGGCGGGGACCAAACGCTCGAGGCCTGCGGGCTGGGTATTCTGGGCACCGGGCAGTTCCGGTCGGCCCCCGATTATTCCTTCAATATTTCCGACATGGCGGGGCGCCATGTCGTCTTCGATGTCGAAAGCGACTGCGATCCGGCCCTTCTGGTCCAGACCTCGGATGGCCAATGGCTGTTCAACGACGATACCAACGGGCTGAACCCCGCGATCACGATCGAGGACCCCGCGCAGATGTCCGGCACGGTGCATGTCTGGGTCGGCACGTTCATGGGCGGCGGCTGCGAGGCGACGCTGAACCTGACCAACGTTCCTGAAGATGGCTCCATGCCGGTGCCTCTTCCCGATAGCGGGATGGGCGCGACCGACATGCCGACCCCCGTGCCGCTGCCCTTGCCGGCACCGACACCGACACCGGCGCCCGCCCCGATGCCCGTGCAGCAGGTGGTGTGCCCCAACCCGGCCTTCACGGGCCAGCCGCTGACCTTTGCCGCGTCGCAACTCGTGCAACCGCAAAGCCTGTCGGGCACGGCCATGGGCAGCGAGACGCGGGTCTATGACTGCCCCGGTGTCGACGGCGGCGGCACCGCCACGCAGGCGCCGCAATACACGATGTACCTGTCGGGGATGCAGGGCTACGAGCTGCAGCTCGAGGCCAATGGCAGCTGCGACACGACGCTTCTGGCCTATGGCGCGGACGGGCAGTGGTATTACAACGACGACGGCGCGGGCGATCTGCAGCCGCGTCTGACGATCCCTGCGGCGGCGGCCAATGGCCAGCTGAGCGTGTGGATGGGCACCTTTGGCGGGCAAAGCTGCCCCGCGACCCTGACGGCGCAGGCGATCTCGCTGGCGCCACCGACGCCGGTCAGCTGCCCCAACCCGGCGATCCCCGGTCCGCCGCTGAACTTCACGGCCGCGCAATTGCTGCAGCCTCAGGCCTATTCGATCCAGGCCACCGGCTCGGACACCCGCGTCGCCGATTGCCCCGGCGTCGACGGGGGCGGTAGCGCAACGGCCATGCCCCAGACCAGTCTTTATTTGTCGGGGATGCAGGGCTACGAGCTGCAGCTCGAGGCCAATGGCAGCTGCGACACGACGCTGCTGGTGCATGGGGCCGATGGGCAGTGGTACTATGACGACGATGGCGCGGGCAATCTGCAGCCCAGCCTGACGGTGCCGGGCGCGGCGTTGAACGGGCGGGTCGATGTGTGGGTCGGCACCTTTGGCGGCGGAAGCTGTCCGGCGACCTTCACGCTGCAGGCCTCGCAACTGGCCCCGCCGCCGCCGCCGCAGGGCTGCCCGAACCCGGCCTTCAGCGGTCAGCCGATCACGGCCAGCGGCGACAATCTGCGGCCCGATTTCGGCTACACGCTGCAGACCACCGCAGCCGGCAGCACGGCCCTGGGCGAGTGCACCACGCCGGGCCGTGGCTATGCCAATGCCGCCCCGAATTTCAGCCTCTATCTCAGCGACATGCAGCGCTATGGCGCCCTGGAAATCGAGGTGAATTCGAGTTGCGACACGACCCTGCTGGTGCGCGATGCCTTTGGACAGTGGCATTTCGACGATGACAGCGCCGGCAGCCTGATGCCGCTGTTGCGGCTGACGAACACCGCGGCCCTGAACGGGCGGGTCGATGTCTGGGTGGGCACCTATGGCGGCGGAAGCTGTGCCGCAAGCCTGGCCTTGCGCAGCCAGTTCTAAGGCGCGCGCAGCCGAGAAAACGACGACCGGGGCCGCCTATCTGGCGGCCCCGATGCTTTCAAGGCAGGGTTTTCTTAACCCGACGCGCCCATGATGCCGTTCCATGGGCAAGGAAAACATGACGGGTCTGATGTGGCGGGTGGTCCTTGGCTGCATCTGGCTGATGGCCGTGAACGGTGCGGCCGTCGCCTGCCCGACCTGGCAAATGGCGGCGGCGCGCTATGACGACGCCACGGGGGCCGAGCTGTGGCAGGCCCGCAGCTACACCGTCAGCGCCGGAGGGGCGTTTCACTTGCAGGGCTGCGGGTTTCCCGATGCCGGCCATGTCGCCCGGCGCCCGACCCTCGAATTCTGGCTGCGGGACATGGCGGCCTACAGCCGGGTGAGCTTTCGCGCCGCAGGGTCCTGCGACACCGTCTTGTTGTTGCATGATCCGGCCGGCGGATGGTGGTTCGACGATGACGGCGCGGACGGGTTGAACGCGCGGCTCACCCTGTGGACCCCGCCCGAGGGGATCTATGACATCTGGGTCGGCACCTATGATGGGCGCACCTGTGCCGCGACGCTGACGGTCGAAAGCTTTTGACCGTCCTGCCGCCGATACGGGGGCGGGGCGGGGGATTGCCTAGTCCCGTCGCACCAGCCGCAACACCGGCGCGTCGGGGCTGTCCAGCACCACGACGATGGCGCCGTCGTCGTCCACCGCCACGTCGCGCACGCGCCCGATGCCCGGCATCAGCCGCTCTTCGCCGCGCACGCTGTCTCCGTCGAGGTCCAGCCGCACGATGGCCGCCGCGACCAGACCCGACGCGAGGATATCGCCCCGCCATTCGGGAAACATCGCCCCCTCATAGACCACCATCGCCCCCCGGCGCGATCACCGGGTCCCAGTAATAGCGCGGTTCGGTGAAGTCGGGGGCATGCGCAGCCTCGCCCAGACCAACGGACGACCCGTCGTAATTCACGCCGTAGCTGACCACCGGCCAGCCGTAATTCGCGCCCGGTTCAATCCGGTTCAACTCGTCCCCACCCGCCGGGCCATGCTCGATCGTCCAGAGATCGCCCGTCTCGGGATGCAGGGCCGCGCCCTGGATGTTGCGATGCCCCAGCGACCAGATCTCGGGCCGGGCGCCTTCGGTCCCGGCAAAGGGGTTTCCGGCGGGGATGTCGCCATTGGCCAGCAGCCGGACCACCGTGCCATAGGTCGCGGCCGGGTCCTGCGCCAGCGCGCGTTCGGCATCGGTGAAACGCTCGCCCGTGGTGACGAAGACATGATCGCCCACGGGCAGGATGCGGCTGCCGTAATGCATGGGCGTGGGCGATGGCGGGGTCTGGACGAAAATCTCGGTCACCTCGTTCAGGCGCGACAGGTCTTCGGACAGGACGGCGCGCGCGGCGGCCGTGGCCGACAGGCCATCGCCCATCGGCCGCGCATAGGTGAGGAAGATCACCCGGTTGTCCATGAAATCGGGGGACAGGGCCACATCCAGCAAGCCACCCTGTCGCCGCGCCAACACTTCGGGCACGCCCGCGATCGGGTCCGAGACGGCGCCCGCGCGGCTGACATGGCGCACCCGTCCGGGGCGTTCGGTGACCAGATATCCTGCGCCGTCCGGCAGAACGGCCACGGCCCAGGGGCGTTCGAGGCCCGTGGCCACGGTTTCGCGGGCCAGTTCAAAGCCGCTGATCTGTTCCGGCGCTTCGGTCTGCGCGGCGAAGGCGGGGGTGGTGCCGGGCCGGTTCGGGGGACCGTCCGCGACAGGCTGTGCCGGTACGGCAGCGGGCAGCGACAGCGACAGGATCACCGTCAGGGTCAGCGTCGGGGCGGCGCGGTGGGGCAGGGCAGGGGTCATGGCGGTCCTCTCAACTCGCTGCAAAACCTTAGGCCCCGTGTCGGGCTTTGCCACAGCCACGCCCGATTCTCACGCGAATGTGGGCGCGACACGGGTCGCGCCCACGCGCCTCAGAACCGCATGTCAAAGCCCAAGGCCACCCCGTAGGTCGTGAAATCGCCCGATCCGATGCCGTCCACGAACACATCGCTGCTGAGCGACCACAGGCCATTGCCGGCATAGCGGTATCCCAGGTCGACGCGTCCGCGCCCGCCCTCGGTTTCGTCGATGAAGGCCGAGGCCGCGCCGTCGCCCTCGACCCGTGACCAGATGCCCGACATGCCCCAGGTCAGCAGGTGACCGCTGTCATCGCCAAGGAGGGGGGCCTCGAAATCGACGCCGGCCGAAACCTCGCTCAGGCGCACGGTCTGCTCGGGCACCAGGTTCGCCAGGCTGTCCACATAGGCCAGTTGCGTGTCGACCGCGTGGCTGATCTGCAGGCGCGGGAAATAGCGCAGATGCTCGGTCTCGTAGGCGCCTTCGAGGGCGATCAGGGTCAGCCAGCGTTCTGTGTCGAAATCGTCGGTGAAGGTGCCAAAGGGCGAGACCTCGTTGTCGCTTTCGCCATAGAGCAGACGCCCCTCGAAAAACAGCGGCTGCGCGCCCAGTTGCGCCACCACATAGGGCCCGATCAGCCAGCCGGTGCCGCGCGTCTCGAGCCCGCCGCCCATGTCGTCCTCGGCATGGTCGAATTGCAGCATGCCGCCGATCAGCAGCCCGTCGGTCACCGCGACATGGGCGCCCAGGGTGGCCAGCGCATAGGCGCTGTCGCCGCCGCCGTCAAATTCGGTGGCCGAGCCGCTGAGGCTGAACCAGACCGGGCCGGCGCCGGTATGGATGTCGATATCGCCGAAGCCTCGGGTGACCGAGGCGCTGAACTGGCCGCCCTCCTGACCATTCAGGAACCGCGTCAGGCCGGGCTGGTTGGCGATCAGGTTACGCGCGCGGGTCTCCATGAAGGCGGCGATCATCTCGCCCGCGATGCCGGCGCTGTCCAGCTCGGCCGTGGCCGTGGCCCCGGTCGAGGGGTTGAGGGCCGCATCCTGCGCCGCGCCATCGGGCACGGTGACCGTCAGGTTACCGGTGCCGTCGGCGATCAGGGTCATGGTGTAGACATCCGGCCCCCCGGTCAGCGGCCCTGCCGTCGCCCCGGTGACGGTGATGTCTGTGGCGTCGAACCCGGTCACATCCTCGCCGAAGGTGAAGAAGACCTTGACCTCGTCGCCGGGCAGCACCGTGTCCGGCACGCCCGTGATGGTCAGGCCGGGGCCGGTTGCGTCGTAGTGGATGCTGAACTGTTGCGCGGCGATATTCTCATTTCCGGCAAGATCTTCGGCCACGTCCCGGGGTACATCGACCAGCACGGTGCCTTCGGCATCCGGGATCACGTCAAAGGTGTAGACGGCACCGCTACCCGAAAACGCGCTGACAGAACCGTTGGTGACCACCACATTGACATCGTTGAAGCCCACGACGGGTTCGGAGAAGGTCGCGATCATCGGGATCGGAGACACGTTTGTCGGGATCGGGCTCGGGCTCGACAAGGTCACGGTCGGGCAGGTGCAATCATGCACGATCGAGAATTGCGGCGCGGCAAGGCTGGCGTTTCCGGCGGCGTCCTGCGCGGCGCCGGCGGCGATATCGACCGTCAGCGTGCCGTCCTGCGTCGGCACGAGGTCAAAGCTGTAGGCGCTGCCGCTGCCGGTGAAATTCGTGGCCGTGCCGCCCGAAATGTCAAGGTCGCCGGCGTCGAAATCGGTGACATCCTCGGTGAAACTCACCGTGACCGGGATCGGTGCGGTGCTGGTCGGGCTGCTCTCGGTCGAGGCGATGGTGGCCTCGGGTGGGGTGGTGTCGTTGCTGATACCGACAAAATCTAGGGTCGAGCCGGCGCTATAGCGGTGGTCTATCCCGCTATCGTTGAAGCTGTCGCCCAAACGCACGGTCCATGTGCCCGCCGACGGGTTGGGCGGGAAGGGAACCGATCCGTTGAACGTGAATGTGCCGGGTCCGCTGCGGAATCCGAAGGTGGAATTATTGATCGTGATTGAATCGCCCGAAGGAGCCTGAATGATGATGTAGGTTTCGCTTCCGTAGGAAATGCCGAAATGCTGGATCGTGAAACTCAGGGAAATGCTGTCGACCGTGCCGCCGGGCAGGGTCGTGGTCAGCACGGTATCCTGTGCGCCATCGACACCGACATTCGACAGGTCCAGCGTTCCGACCGTGGTTTGGGCCTGGGCCTGCTGGCCGAGGCTCAGTGCAAGCCCCATGATCAGCGCCGCCATCCAGTAGAGCGCCCGGCCCGGCAATCCGGCATGTGTCGAAAATCGCATGATGTCCCCCTCGATCCATCCGCGCGCCGCGTTCTGTCCGCCATTCCCCGGCGATATCCGCGCGCACGATTTGGTCACACCGAACGAAATCCCGGCGATCGGCTCAAGGTGAGTCGTTTCATTTGACTACTATTTCAGACAAAGCGTTGTTTCGCTGGCACAGTCGCGCCCGGGGGCTGTGCGAGGTTTGGGGCGCGCCAATAGAAAAGGGCCGCCCCCTTGCAGGAGCGGCCCCGTTTTTCGGCATTGACGCGAGGGATCAGTCCTCGTCTTTCTCCGCGGCGTCGTCCTCGGCGGCGGGGGCTGCGCCCTCGTCGTCCTCGTCCATTTGGGCGGCGCCGATATCGTCGAACAGCTCCGCGATCTCGAACTCCGCGGCGGCCTCTTCCTCGGCGGCGAGGTCCTGGATCGACTTGCCCGAGGCCTGCAACTCGGCCTCTTCGGGCGAGCGGGCGACGTTCAGCGCGATATCGACCTCGACCTCGGGGTGCAGCTTGACGTGCACGGTGTGCAGGCCCAGCTCCTTGATCGGGCGCGACAGCACGACCTGCTTGCGGTCGAGGCTGAAGCCGGCTTCGGTGGCGGCGTCGGCCGCGTCACGGGTCGAGACCGAGCCGTAGAGCGCCCCGGAATCCGAGGCAGACCGGATGATGACGAATTGCTGGCCGTCCAGCTTTTCGGCCAGCGATTCGGCCTCTTTCCTGGTTTCGAGGTTGCGCGCCTCGAGCTGGGCTTTCTGCTGTTCGAACGCGGCGAGGTTCACCTCGTTGGCGCGCAGGGCTTTCTTCTGCGGCAGCAGGAAGTTGCGGGCGTAGCCGTCCTTGACCGAGACGACCTCGCCCATCTGGCCCAGCTTGGCCACGCGTTCCAGAAGGATGACGTCCATGACTTGGGCTCCTTATTTCACGCTGTAGGGCAGGAGCGCCAGGAACCGCGCGCGCTTGATCGCCTGGGCGAGCTTGCGCTGGTTCTTGGCACCCACGGCGGTGATGCGCGAGGGCACGATCTTGCCGCGCTCGGAAATGTAGCGCTGCAGCAGGCGGGTGTCCTTGTAGTCGATCTTGGGGGCGTTCTCGCCCTCGAACGGATCGGTCTTGCGGCGACGGAAAAACGGTTTGGCTGCCATTGTCCTGTCCTCTTCTTAGCGGCGTTCGCGGCGCTGTTCGCGCTCGTCGCGTTTCTGCATCTGAACCGAGGGGCCCTCGGGGTGGGCGTCGACCTTGATGGTCATGACGCGCATCACGTCGTCATGCAGGCGCATCAGGCGCTCCATCTCCTGCACGGCCGTCGCCGGGGCGTCGGTGCGCATGTAGGCGTAATGGCCCTTGCGGTTCTTGTTGATCTTGTAGGCCATGGTCTTGACGCCCCAGTATTCGGACATCACCACATCGCCGCCGTTGTCCTTGAGGACGGTGCCGAAATGCTCGATCAGGCCTTCGGCTTGCGCGTTCGACAGGTCCTGACGCGCAATGAACACATGCTCATAGAGAGGCATGTCATCTCCAGTGCTGTTACGGGCGTCTTTCAAAGGCCGGATGGTTCCATCTCCGCCCCCCGGCCACGAGGGAGCACGCCATGCATTCAGATCAGGCGGAGATTGCGGGCGTATACGCGCGGCGTTGCAAGATGACAAGCCCCGCCTGACGTGTCGCGCCCGCAGCGGCGGCGCGATTCCGCAGTTTGTCCGCGGCTCTGCCGCAATTCGGTCCGATTTCCGCGCCACCCTTGCGACGGTGGACTCTCCCCCGGTGCGACCCGTGGCGTGCCGGCGCAGCTGCATGAAGGATATCGTCGTGAAAACCCGGTTTGGACAGCTTGCCGATTTCCGCACCGCCGAAGATGGCGTGGTGACGGTCGACTGGCTTGTGTTGCTCGCGGCCCTGACCGTGGCCGGCATGGTGGTTCTGGATATCGGCACGGGCGCGATGAGCGGACACAACGACACCATCCACAGCGAGTTGCAGGATAGCGAGTTCGAATCCGCCTGGGATGACTATGTCCCAGTGCAGCCCCCCGACGACCCCGATGACGACACCGAAGATTTCGCCGGCTGGATTCCGACCGAGCCCGGCAATGGCGGCGGCACCGGGGACCGGCGGGGGCGGTGGCGGCACCGGCACCGGCGGCACCGGCGGAACGGGCGGCGGCGGAACCGGCGACCCCGGCACAGGGGGCGGCGGCACCGGCGGCACGGGCGGCGGCGGCACGGGTGGCACGGGTGGCGGAACCGGGGGCGGTACGACCGATCCCGATCCGGTGACACCCTATATCCCGACCTCTCCCGTGGTCGGGTGCCCCTCGACGGATTATCTGGGCGAGGCCTACACCACGACGGGCGAGGATCTCGAGGACGAAACCGTCCGCCTCGACGCCTCGGGCGGCGGGCAGACCCCTCTGGACAGTTGTCCCGGCATTCCGGGCACGGGCTATGTCTATGCCAACCCGACCTTTTCGCTCTACCTGTCCGAGATGGACGATTTCGAACGTTTCGTGGTGCGCATCCACAGCGACTGCGACACCACTCTTCTGCTGCGCGATGCGCAGGGCAATTACCATTTCGACGACGACAGTGGCCCCGACCTCAACGGGCGTCTGCGGCTGCGCGACATGGAGCCCTTGAACGGGCGGGTCGATATCTATGTCGGCACGTTCGACGGCGATACCTGCAACGACGTGCAGGTGCGCCTCATTCTCAGGGACTGATCCCGCCGCGGTTCTTGGGCGTTGCCCCGCCGCGCGGCTTGCGCTAGCTCCCTCCCATCCGATCGCCACGACCCGTTGATGGGAGGAGAGACATCCATGACCCGCGCCTTCATCTTTCCCGGCCAGGGGGCCCAGACCATCGGCATGGGCCGCGATCTGGCCGAAACCTACCCGCAGGCCCGCGCCGTCTTTGACGAGGTGGACGCGGCGCTGGGGGAAAAGCTCTCGACCCTGATCGTGGGAGGGGGCGCAGGACGATCTGACGCTCACCCGCAACGCCCAGCCCGCGCTGATGGCCACCTCCATGGCGGTGATGGCCGCGCTGCAGGCCGAGGGCGTCGAGGTGACCGCCGCCGCCTATGTCGCGGGCCACAGCCTGGGCGAGTATTCGGCGCTGGCCGCGGCACAAGCGATCAGCCTCGGCGATGCCGCGCGGCTGCTGCGGATCCGCGGCGACGCAATGCAAAAGGCCGTGGCCCCCGGCGAGGGGGCGATGGCCGCCCTGCTGGGGCTGGATTTCGACGCCGCCAGTGCCGTCGCCGCCGAGGCCGCCAAGGGCCAGGTCTGCGCCGCGGCCAATGACAACGATCCGGGTCAGGTCGTGATTTCGGGCGATCGCGACGCCGTGGACCGCGCCATCGAGATCGCCAAGGGACAGGGCGCCAAGCGCGCCGTGCTGCTGCCGGTGTCGGCCCCGTTTCACTGCGCGCTGATGCAACCGGCCGCCGACGCGATGGCCGAGGCCCTGGCCGAGGTCGCTTTCTCGGCGCCCATCGTGCCGCTGGTGGGCAATGTGACGGCCGAGGCCGACAGCTCGGTCGATGCGATCCGCACGCGCCTGATCGATCAGGTCACGGGGCGCGTGCGCTGGCGCGAAAGCGTCGGCTGGATGGCCGCCCATGGCGTGACCGAGATGTGGGAAATCGGCGCCGGCAAGGCGCTGTCGGGCATGGTGCGGCGCATCGACCGCAGCGTCGCCACCCGCCCCGTGGGCAGCGTGGACGAGGTCAAGGCCGCGGTGGCGAGCGTCGATGGCTAGGAAGCTGCTTATCTGGGCGCTGGGCCTGATCGTCGCCGTCGGCGGCACCGCCGCGCTGTTGGTGTTTGCAACGTCGGGGGCCACGACCTTCCGCGTCGAGGACGGCACGCGCCTGCATGTCGAGGGCAAGATCACCGGCGCCAGCACCGAGCGGGTCACCAACCTGCTGGAGCAGCATCCCGGCCTGTCCGAGGTGGTCCTCGGCGATATTCCCGGCACAGACGATGCGAACTGGCTGCTGGCCATCGGCTACCATTTCCGCAATGCCGGGCTGAGCACGCGGGCGGTCGGCACGCTGGACAATGACGCCATCCTGCTGTGGCTGGCCGGCACCGAGCGGCGCATCGACGGCGGCAGGTTTCGCGTCAGCGATGCCGCCGGCGCGCGCGATCTGGGGCTGCCCTTCGACCGCAGCGACGTGGCCGTGGCCGAACGGCGGCGCTTTGCGCTGGCGATCCTGGGCGACGAGGGCTTTGCCCGCGAGATCGAGGCGCTGCGCGCCCTGGGCGGGGTGCAGCGACTGGACCCCGACAGCGCGCTGATCCGGCCGCTCGTGGCCGCCGACTAGGCCCGGCGCTCTGGCTATGGAACGCCGCGGCGCGACCTGCTAGGGACGGGCGCACCATCACGGAGCGGAGGCACGGGTATGTTCGATCTGACGGGAAAAACGGCGCTGGTGACGGGCGCGTCTGGCGGGATTGGCGCGGATGTCGCGCGCGCGCTGCACGGCGCGGGGGCCACGGTGGGCCTGTCGGGCACGCGGGTCGACCCGCTGCAGGCGCTGGCCGCCGATCTGGGCGAGCGGGCGCATGTGCTGCCCTGCAACCTGTCGGATGCCGAGGTCGTCGATGCCCTGCCCAAGGCGGCGGCCGCAGCCATGGGCAGCCTCGACATCCTGGTGAACAATGCCGGCATCACGCGGGACAACCTGTTCATGCGCATGTCCGACGACGAATGGGCGCAGGTCCTCGACGTGAACCTGACGGCGGCCATGCGGCTGTGTCGCGGCAGCTTGCGCGGCATGATGAAGGCGCGCTGGGGTAGGATCGTCAACATCACCTCGGTCGTGGGGGCCACGGGCAATCCCGGTCAGGGCAATTACGCCGCCGCCAAGGCGGGTCTGGTGGGCATGTCGAAATCGCTGGCCTACGAGGTCGCCAGCCGTGGCATCACCGTGAACTGCATCGCGCCGGGCTTTATCCAGACGGCGATGACCGACAAGCTGACCGACGATCAGAAGGACAAGATCCTGACCCAGATCCCGGCCGGCCGCATGGGTGATCCGGCCGAGATCGCGGCGGCGGTGCTGTATCTGGCCAGCCCCGAGGCCGGTTATGTCACCGGCGCGACACTGCATGTGAACGGCGGCATGGCGATGATCTGACAAGGTCCATGGCAGGGCTGCCGCGGCGTCATTTTGCGGCCCGCCCCCCATTGCCTTCGTCGGGAACTATGCTATGAGCGGCGCAGTTTTGCCGGGGGCATCTTGCTTTCCGGTCGGCCCCTCGGGGCGGATTGAGTGGCCGGACAGGCAGAACGCAAACGAAAGCGCCCGAAGAGACGAGGGGCGCAAGCTAGGAATGAGGACATCAAGATGAGCGACGTTGCAGATCGCGTGAAGAAAATCGTTGTCGAGCACCTGAGCGTGGAAGAGGACAAGGTGACCGAGAGCGCCTCGTTCATCGACGATCTGGGCGCCGACTCGCTGGACACGGTCGAGCTGGTCATGGCCTTCGAAGAGGAGTTCGGCATCGAGATCCCCGATGACGCCGCCGAAACGATCCAGACCTTCGGCGACGCGGTCAAGTTCATCAAGGAAGCGCAGTAAGCGCCAGTCCTGACAGGATTGTGGAAAACGGCGTCCCGCCCGGGGCGCCGTTTTTCTTTGCGCCGCAGGCTGGCGCGGCGGTGCGGCGGCGCTTCCTTGCCGAGGACGGGCCGGGCAGGGGATTGCCCCCGGTCCCCCTCTGGCGGTATCAGAACCCGAAGTTTGGCAAGAAGGGCGAGAAACATGCGTCGAGTGGTTGTGACGGGGCTGGGGCTGGTGACGCCGCTGGCCTGCGGGGTCGAGGAAACCTGGTCGCGCTTGCTGGCCGGGCAGTCGGGCGCGGGCCCGATCACGCGGTTCGATGCGACCGGCTATGGCACCACCTATGCCTGCGAGCTGCCCCTTGGCGACGGCACGAACGGCACCTTCAATCCCGATGACTGGATGGCGCCCAAGGAACGGCGCAAGGTCGATGACTTCATCCTCTACGGGCTGGCCGCCGCCGATCAGGCGATCAAGGATGCCGGCTGGACCCCCGAGGACGCCGACGCGCTGGAGCGGACCGGGGTCCTGATCGGATCGGGCATCGGGGGGCTGAGTTCCATCGCCGATACCTCGATCACGCTCAACGAAAAGGGGCCGCGCCGCGTGTCGCCCTTCTTCGTGCCCGGCGCGCTGATCAACCTGGTCTCGGGGCAGGTGTCGATCCGCCATGGCTACAAAGGGCCCAACCATGCCGTCGTGACCGCCTGCTCGACCGGGGCACATGCCATCGGCGACGCGGCCCGCCTGATCCAGTGGGGCGATGCCGACGTGATGATCGCGGGCGGCGCGGAATCGCCGATCTGCGGCATCGGTATCGCCGGTTTCAATGCCTGCAAGGCGCTCAGCACCAAGCGCGCCGACGATCCGACCAAGGCCAGCCGCCCCTGGGATGCGGACAGTGACGGCTTTGTCATGGGCGAGGGCGCGGGCATCGTCGTGCTGGAGGAATACGAGCACGCGGTGGCGCGCGGCGCAAAAATCTACGGCGAGATCCTGGGCTATGGCCTGTCGGGCGACGCCTATCACATCACCGCCCCGCCGCCCGATCACGAAGGCGCCGAACGCGCCATGCGCGCCGCCCTGAAACGCGCGGGCCTGCAGGCCAGCGATATCGACTATGTGAACGCGCATGGCACCTCGACCATGGCCGACACGATCGAGTTGAGCGCGGTCGAGCGCGTCATGGGCGATCATGCCTCCAGGGTGCTGATGTCCTCGACCAAATCCTCGACCGGCCACCTGCTGGGCGCGGCCGGCGCGATCGAGGCGATCTTCTGCATCCTCGCCATGCGCGACCAGGTCGCGCCGCCGACCATCAACCTCGACAACGTGGCCGCGGAGACGCCGATCAACCTCTGCGCCAACGAGGCGGTGAAGGCCGAGATCAACATCGTGCAATCCAACAGCTTTGGCTTTGGCGGCACCAATGCCTGTCTCATCATGGGCAAGGTGTAAGCGATCATGTGGAAATCCGTTGCCGCGAACGGGATGAGCTTTCTGATCGTGGCGCTGATCGCGCTGGCGGGCGTCATCGGCTGGGGCCAGCACCAGTTCCAGGCCGAGGGGCCGCTGGAGCAGCCCATCTTCTACGAGGTGCCGCGCGGGGCCACGCTCGGCGCGGTCTCCGACGGGCTGGAAGAGGCCGGGGCCGTGCGCAGCGCCATGATTTTCCGCCTCGGGACGGAATATGCCGACCGGGCGGGCGATCTGAGGTTCGGGAATTACGAGATCCCGGCGCGCGCCTCGATGGAGGAGATCCTCGATATCGTCACCACGGGCGGGCCCTCGACCTTCCGCTATGTCGCCACCTATGTGCTGCGCATCGACGGCACGGGCGAGTTGCGCCTGCGCGAACGCGTGCCGGGCGAGGAGGCGCTGCGCGATCTGGCCGAGTTTTCCTATGACGACGAGATCCCGGCCATCTACCGCGAGCTGGTCGAAAGCGACGCGATCAGCGTCTATCGCGTGGCCATCCCCGAGGGGCTGACCAGCTGGCAGATCGTCGAGGGGCTGAACCGCGCCGATTTCCTGTCGGGCGAGGTGGCCGAGATCCCGCCCGAGGGGATGCTGGCCCCAGATACCTACGAGATGCGGCGCGGGGCCGATCGCAACGCGTTGCTGGCCGAGATGCAGGCCGCGCAGGAGGCGATCCTGACCGCGGCCTGGGAAAACCGAGTCGATGGCCTGCCCCTGGCCAGTGCCGAAGAGGCGCTGATTCTGGCCTCGATCATCGAGAAGGAAACCGGCGTCGCGGAAGAGCGTCGGCAGGTGTCCAGCGTCTTCGTCAACCGCCTCAACCGCGGCATGCGCCTGCAGACCGACCCGACCGTGATCTACGGAATCACGAACGGGCAGGGCGTGCTTGGGCGGGGGATTCGCGCCTCGGAATTGCGGGCAGAGACGCCGTACAACACCTATGTGATCGACGGTTTGCCGCCCACGCCCATCGCCAATCCGGGCCGCGCGGCGATCGAGGCGGCGGTGAACCCCGACGAAACCCCGTACATCTTCTTCGTCGCGGATGGCACGGGCGGCCATGCCTTTGCGGTGACTTTGGCCGAGCATAACGAGAATGTCGCGCGCTGGCGGCAGATCGAGGCCGAGCGCGCGAACCAGTGAAACAAGGGCTTGTCGCGGGCAGGCGGCGCGCGGGCGGGGTCTTGACCCCCACCCGCGCGCGGCGGCCATGGGCCGCTTTTTTCGAGTTTTTTTGCCAAGATGAAGGGGCGGCCGGGTTAACAGGTCGTTACCGCGCGGCGCATTCGTTAACCCCTTGAAAACACAAAAACTATTGACCCTGCGCGCGGTCCGTGGCATCACTTGTAACACGCTGGATGACGTGGGTGAACGGCCCGGGGATACCCCCGAGGCCGTTTTTTCATGTCTTGCTCGTGCTTCGGGGAACGCATTTCCGATCACGGGGACATTTTCAATGACCGACAACATTCAACTCGACCTCACGCTGGAAGAGGCGGAGAAAATCGTGGCCTACGCGATGGAGGCTTTCGACACCACGATCGAGGCCCTCAGGGACACGGTGCAGGTGCTCAGGAGCATGCCGGAAACCGGCGAACGCGAGGTCATCAAGGACGTCAAGGCGATGAACAACGCCCTGATGTTCACGATGGAGATGCAGGAGAAGGCCCGTGCCGCAGGAAGCAAACGATTTGGGACAGACCGCAATGGATGCAAGCTCGACCTCGACGGGGCGCGGGCCGAGGTCGAAATGCGGCTTGCTTGCCTCCGCGACGCCGGAGGCGCAGGCGGCGTTTCTGGACAGCCTGAGTGACAATGCGCTGGCGGCGCTGCCCTGGCTGTTCGAGGTCTGGGCGCTGCCGCACCAGTTGCCGCCGATGGGGGATTGGCGCAGCTGGGTGGTGATGGGCGGGCGCGGCGCGGGCAAGACCCGCGCCGGGGCCGAATGGGTGCGGTCGATGGTCGAGGGCGCCGGCCCGCGCGATCCGGGCCGCGCCCGGCGCGTGGCGCTGCTGGGTGAGACCTATGACCAGGCGTTGGCGGTGATGGTGAAGGGGGAGAGCGGGATATTGGCCTGCTCTCCGCCGGATCGCAAACCGCGCTGGGTGGCGGGCGAACGCCTGCTGGTCTGGCCCAACGGCGCCGAGGCGCGGCTGTTTTCGGCCCACGACCCCGAGGCGTTGCGCGGCCCGCAATTCGACGCCGCCTGGGCCGATGAACTGGCCAAATGGCCCAACGCGCAAGAGACATGGGACATGCTGCAATTCGGTCTTCGCCTGGGCCGGCACCCGCAGGCCGTGGTCACCACCACGCCGCGCAACGTGCCCGCGCTGAAGGACCTGCTGGCGCGGCCCTCGACGGTGATGACCCACGCCCCGACCGAGGCCAACCGCGCCTTCCTCGCGCCCTCGTTCCTGGAGGAAGTGCAGGCACGTTATGCCGGCACGCGGCTGGGGCGGCAGGAACTGGCGGGCGAGCTCCTGGACGATGTCGACGGCGCGCTGTGGCAGCGGGCGCAGATCGACCGCAGCCGCACCGGCGTGCGCCCGGGCGACATGCGAGTGATCGTCGCCGTCGACCCGCCGGTGACGGGCCATGACGCCTCGGACGCCTGCGGCATCGTGGTGGTCGGCATCGTCGAACAGGGGCCGGTGCGCGACTGGCGCGCCGTGGTGCTGGAGGATTGCAGCCTGCGCGCCGTCAGCCCGACCGAATGGGCCGAGGCCGCCAGCGCCGCCTATCACCGCCACAAGGCCGCCCGCATGGTGGCCGAGGTGAACCAGGGCGGTGATCTTGTCGAAACGCTGATGCGGCAGGTGGACCCGCTGGTGAATTACCGCGCCGTGCGCGCCGCCCGTGGCAAGGCCGCCCGGGCCGAACCCGTCGCCGCGCTCTATGAACAGGGGCGCGTCGCGCATCTGGGCAGCCTGCCCGAGTTGGAAGACGAGATGTGCCGCATGACGCTGACCGGCTATCAGGGCGGGCGCAGCCCCGACCGGCTGGATGCGCTGGTCTGGGCGCTGACCGACGGGCTGATCGCCCCGGCGGCCAACCGGCTGAACCCCGCGATCCGCGGACTTTGACGACAGTTTGACCCGGCGCGCGCCGCGCGCCCTGACCGCGGGACCATCCGGTCGCCGCGCCCGTTTGCATGGCTTGAGGAGAGATAGCGCATGGTTTTGGATTTCCTGAGGAAAAACGAACCCCAGACGCCCGAGCGCAAGGCCTCGGCCAGCGCGCGCGTCGCCGTCTGGGGCAGCGCGGGGCGGGTCGCCTGGTCGCCGCGCGACACGGTTTCGCTGACGAAGAACGGCTTTCTCGGCAACCCGGTGGGCTATCGCGCCGTCCGCCTGATCGCCGAGGCCGCCGCCGCCCTGCCCATCGTGGCGCAGGACAGCACGCGGCGATACGAGGCGCACCCCGCGCTGGCGCTGATCGCGCGGCCCAATGCGGGCCAGGGCCGGGCCGAGTTGCTCGAGGCCGCCTATGCGCAGCTGATGCTGTCGGGCAACGCCTATCTCGAGGCCGTCACACCCGAACCCGGCTGGCCGGTCGAGCTGCATGTCCTGCGCTCGGACCGCATGGCGCTGGTGCCCGGCGCCGATGGCTGGCCCATGGCCTATGATTATACCGTGGGCAGCCGCAAGCATCGCTACGCGCCCGAGGTGATTTGCCATATCAAGGGTTTCCATCCGCAGGACGACCACTACGGTCTGGCCCCGATCCAGGCGGCGGCGACGGCCATCGACGTCCATAATGCCGCCGCGCGTTGGTCAAAGGCGTTGCTGGACAATGCCGCGCGGCCCTCGGGGGCGATCATCTATCGGGGCGTGGATGGCGCCGGATCGATGTCGCAAGACCAGTTCGACCGCCTGCAGATGGAGTTGGAAAGCCACCACCAGGGCGCGCGCAACGCGGGCCGCCCGATGCTGCTGGAAGGGGGGCTCGACTGGAAACCGATGGGGTTCAGCCCCTCGGACATGGAGTTCCAGAAAACCAAGGAGTCCGCCTCCCGCGACATCGCGCTGGCCTTCGGCGTGCCGCCCATGCTGCTGGGTATCCCCGGCGATGCGACCTACGCCAATTACGCCGAGGCCAACCGCGCCTTCTACCGGCTGACGGTGCTGCCCCTGGCGCAGAAGGTGCTGGCGACGCTGTCTTTCTGGCTCTCGGGGCTGGGGGGCGAGCCGATCGACCTGCGCCCCGACCTCGACCAGGTCCCGGCGCTGTCGGTCGAGCGCGAGGCGCAATGGCGCCGGGTGGCCGAGGCCGATTTCCTCACCGAGGGTGAGAAACGCCGCATGCTCGGCCTGCCCGAGCGCCCGGAGGAGGCATGAGTGGCCGCGAGGCGACGGGCGGCTCGCGGTACCTCTACGCGCCTTTCGACGCCGCCAACGCCCGGATCGAGGCGAATGAACGGGTGCTGGAAGAACGCTGGCAGGCGCTGAGCTTTCGCCTGCAGGGCATCGAAACCGCGTTGGAGCGGCTGGAAAAGCGCCTGTGGCTGGCGGTGTTCGGCGTCGTCAGCGTGATCCTCGCCCAGGGAATCAACCACCTGCTGAACCTCAATGTCGGCGGATAGGAGACCGATATGAATGGACTTTTCGAGACAGGGCTTGAGACTAAGTTCTGCCGCTTCGACGCGGATCTGACGCTTAAGGATGGCGTGAAGATCGAAGGCTATGCCTCGCTCTTCGGGGCGGCGGATCAGGGCGGCGACGTGGTCGAGCCGGGGGCATACGCCCGCAGCCTGACGGCCGAGCGTCGGGTCAAGATGCTGTGGCAGCACGACCCGCGCGAGCCCATCGGCATCTGGGACAGCGTCTCGGAGGATGCCAGGGGCCTGTTCGTGAAGGGCCGCCTTCTCGATGACGTGGCCCGCGCCCGCGAGGCCGCGGCCCTGATCGAGGCGGGTGCCATCGACGGGCTGAGCATCGGCTATCGCACGGTGCGCGCCCACAAGAACGACAAGGGGCAGCGTCTCCTGTCGGAAGTGGAGCTGTGGGAGGTGTCGCTGGTGACCTTCCCCATGCTCCCCGAGGCGCGGGTTGCCGCGGCCACGGCGCCGGACGCCAAGGCCAGCGACCTGCGTGACCTGGCGACGGTGTTTCAGGACGCCCGCCGCAAACTGGCGGCGCGTTCGGCCCGCTGATCCCACCGTAAGAGAGGTGTTCGTGATGACCGAGACGGAGCCTTCGGCCCCCTTGGCTGAGGTGAAATCGGCACTTGCCGGTTTCATGAATGAAATCAGTCAATTTCAAGACGACATGCAAGTGAAGCTTCAAAAACAGGAAGAGCGGATTTCCATGCTGACCACCAAGACCATGACCCATGCCCGCCCCGCGCTGACCGCCGAGATCGACACCGGCGCGCCGCACAAGAAGGCGCTGTCGACCTATCTGCGCTGCGGCGAGGATGACGCGCTGCGCGGCCTCGACCTGGAAGGCAAGGCGATGAACACCGCCGTCAACGCCGAGGGCGGCTATCTGGTCGATCCGCAGACGGCCGAGACGATCCAGTCGGTGCTGCAATCCTCGTCCTCGCTGCGCGCCATCGCCAATGTCGTGGCCGTCGAGGCGACCAGTTTCGACGTCCTCATCGACACCACCGATGCCGGTGCCGGCTGGGCCGACGAAACCAGCGCCACGGGCGAAACCGACACGCCGCAGATCGAGCGCATCTCGATCCCGCTGCACGAATTGTCGGCCCTGCCCAAGGCCAGCCAGCGCCTGCTGGACGATGCGGCCTTCGATATCGAGGGGTGGCTGGCCGCCCGCATCGCCGACAAGTTCGCCCGCGCCGAGGCGGACGCCTTCCTCAACGGCGACGGGTCGGGCAAGCCCACGGGTCTTCTGACCCATCCGATGGTCGAGAACGGCAGCTGGGCCTGGGGCAGCCTGGGCTATGTCGCCACCGGCACCGACGGCGATTTCGATGCGGCCAACCCCGCCGATGCCATCGTCGATCTGGTCTACGCGCTCGGCGCCCGCTACCGCGCCAATGCCAGCTTCGTGATGAACTCGAAAACCGCCGGGGCGGTCCGCAAGATGAAGGATGCCGATGGCCGCTTCCTGTGGTCCGACGGCCTGAGCCAGGGTGAACCGGCCCGCCTGATGGGGTATCCGGTGCTGATCGCCGAGGACATGCCCGACATCGCCACCGACGCGGCGGCCATCGCCTTTGGCGATTTCGGCGCGGGCTACACCATCGCCGAACGTCCCGATCTGCGCGTTTTGCGTGACCCGTTCTCGGCCAAGCCGCATGTGCTGTTCTATGCCACCAAGCGCGTGGGCGGCGACGTGACCGATTTCGCGGCGATCAAGCTGATGAAGTTCGGCACCGCCTGACGGGCGCGGCCCGGCACCCCCGTCCCGGCGTGTTTTCGGCCGGAGCGGGGCGGCGGCGGCAGGGGCGATCCAGCTGCGCGTTTCCCCGCATGAGCAGCGTCTCGTGCCGCCGCCCTCCCTGTCCCTCCTCTCCCACTCCCGAGCGCCGCAGGGCCCCGGCCCTGCACAACAACAATATCCCGGTCCCCCAAGGCCCGAGGCAGGAATTCCCGGAGATGATACCCATGATGATGGTCGAACTGACCAGCGCGCAAAGCGGCGTCCTACCCATTGCCGAACTGGCAGATCACCTGCGCCTGTCGCGCGGGTTCACCGATGACGCCGACCAGGACGCGCGGCTGGAAAGCTGCCTGCGCGCCGCCGCCTCGGCGATCGAGGCGCGCACCGGCAAGGCGTTGTTCCGGCGGCGGTTCCTGCTGACGATCGGCCACTGGTCCACCGATCAGGCGCACCGCCTGCCGATCGCGCCCGTGGCGGCGATCGACAGCCTGACCCTGATCAATCGCAGCGGGGCCGAGACGGTCATCGACCCCGCCGCCTATCATTTGCAGGAGGACGCGCACCGCCCTCAACTGATCGCCACGGGCATGCGCCTGCCGCCGATCCCGACGGGCGGGTCGGCCGAGATCGCCTTTACCGCCGGGTTTGCCGATGACTGGCCCGTGATGCCCGCCGATCTCAGCCAGGCGTTGCTGCTCTTGGCGGGCGAGTTCTATGGCCAGAACGTGAATGCCGACGAGGGCATCCCGTTTGCGGTGTCGGTCCTGATCGAGCCGCACCGCTCGGTCCGGTTGCGGGGGGCGGGGGCATGAGCGTGCCTAACCTGTCGCGCCGCCTGACGCTCGAGGCACCGCAACGGCTGGCCGATGGCGCGGGCGGCTACACCGAAAACTGGGTGCCCCTGGGCCGGCTCTGGGCCGAGGTCGCGCCGCGCGGCGCGGGCCGCGAGGTCGATGTCGCCTCGCAGGTCAATCTCAGGATCACGGTGCGCGCGGCCCCGCCGGGCGCCCCCTCGCGCCCCCGGCCCGAAATGCGGTTCCGCGAGGGCGTGCGGATCTTTCGCATCGAGGCGGTGACCGAGGGCGACGCCACCGGCCGCACGTTGATCTGCTTTGCCAAGGAGGAGACGGGCGCATGAGTTACGCCGCCGCCGCATCCCTGCAAGCGGCCATCTACGAGGCGCTGAGCGCCGATGCGCAGGTGGCGTCGCTGTCGCAGGGCGCCATCTACGACGCGCTGCCGCCTGGCCCGGTGCCCGCGCTTTATGTCAACCTCGGGCCGGAACGCGTGCGCGACCGCTCGGACAAGACCGGGGCGGGCGCGATCCACGATCTGCCGGTCAGCGTCATCACCGACGGGCCCGGTTTCGCCGCCGCCAAGACGCTGGCCGTCGCAATTTCCGACGCGCTGGACGGTGCGGCGCTGAGCCTGGCGCGCGGGCGTCTCGTCAGCCTGGACTTTCTGCGCGCGCGGGCGCGGCGCGCCGGCGCCGGGCGCGAGATCGAGATCTGGTTTCGCGCGCGGATCGACCTCGTGTGATACTTGAGTAATGCCTCGCAACCCATTTTTAATATTGGAGAAAGACATGACGGCTCAAAGCGGTAAGGACCTGCTGGTCAAGGTCGATATGGATGGTTCGGGCCAGTTCGAGACCATCGCCGGGCTGCGCGCGACGCGGCTCAGCTTCAATGCGGAAACGGTGGATGTGACCAGCCTGGAGTCCACCGGCGGCTGGCGCGAATTGCTGTCGGGCGCAGGCGTACGCACGGCCGCGATTTCGGGGTCGGGCGTGTTTCGCGACGCCAATACCGACGAGCGCGCGCGCGCGATCTTCTGGTCGGGCGAGTTGCCGGATTTCCAGGTCGTGATCCCCGATTTCGGCATCATCGAGGGGCCGTTCCAGATCACCTCGATCGAATATGCGGGCAGCCATGACGGCGAGGCCAGCTATGAAATGGCCATGGCCTCGGCCGGCGCGCTGACCTTCACCGCGATCTGAGGGGCAGGCCGATGGCAAACCCCCATGCAGGCGAGGTCGCGCTGGTCATCGACGGGCAGCGCCATGTCGCGCGCCTGACCCTTGGCGCACTGGCCGAGCTGGAGGATCGTCTGGGGGCCGGCAGCCTGCCGGCGCTGGTCGAACGCTTCGAGGGCGAGGGGCCGCGCGCAGGCGACGTGCTGGCGCTGATCTGCGCGGGGCTGCGCGGCGGCGGCTGGCAGGGCGATCTGCGCGATCTGGCCCATGCCGAGATCGAGGGCGGCGTGATCGAGGCCGCGCGGGTCGCCGCGCGCCTTCTGGCGCTGGCCTTTCGGGGCGCGCAATGACGCCGCGGGCCGGGTTCGACTGGCCCGCGCTGATGCGGGCGGGCATCCACGGCCTCGGCCTGCGCCCGGCCGAGTTCTGGGCGCTGACCCCGGCCGAGCTGCTGCTGATGCTGGGCGAGGGAACCGGGGCCGCGCCGATGCGCCGTGACACGCTGGACGCGCTCTTGGCGCGCTTTCCCGACCAACCGACACGAGAGGAGAAGGCCGATGGCCGACATGGGTGACGATCTCGACGGGTTCGAGGCGCAGATCGCCGATCTGGAGACGACGCTGTCTGGCGCGACCTCGATCGCGGCGGCGTTCCAGGCCGAGTTGCAGGGCATGCAGGGCGCGATGCTCTATACCAACCGCGAGGTGCAGAGCATGAGCCGCGCCATCGGCGGCGGGTTGCGGCGCGCCTTTGACGGGCTGGTCTTTGACGGGATGCGCCTGTCGGACGCGCTGCGCACGGTGGCGACCAGCATGATCGACGCCGCCTACAACACCGCGATGCGGCCGGTGCAGAACGCGGTTGGGGGCGTGATCGCCAATGGGATCAACGGATTGATGACCAACCTGCTGCCCTTCGAGAAGGGGGGCGCGTTTTCCGGCGGGCGGGTGACGCCCTTTGCCCGTGGCGGTGTGGTCAGCGGGCCGACGCCCTTTGCCATGCGCGGCGGCACCGGGTTGATGGGCGAGGCCGGCCCCGAGGCGATCATGCCGCTGACGCGCGGCGCCGACGGGCGTCTGGGCGTGCAGGCCGCCGGGGGCGGCGGGGCCGTGACGGTCACCATGAACATCACCACGCCCGATGTGCAGGGCTTCCGCCGCAGCCAGAGCCAGATCGCCGCCGAGATGGGCCGCGCGCTGGCCCGTGGTCAGCGCAACCGCTGAGAAAGGCCGAGAAACATGGGATTTCACGAGGTTCGCTTTCCCGCCACCCTGAGCTTCGGCTCGGTCGGCGGGCCCGAGCGGCGCACCGAGGTGGTGACGCTGACCAACGGGTTCGAGGAACGCAACACGCCGTGGGCGCAATCGCGCCGCCGCTATGATGCGGGCGTGGCGATGCGCTCGCTCGATGATATCGCGCGGCTGATCGCGTTTTTCGAGGCGCGGCGCGGGCAGCTTTACGGCTTTCGGTGGAAGGACTGGTCGGATTTCAAATCCTGCCTGCCCTCGGAAACGCCCGCCTTTCGCGATCAGCGGATCGGCACGGGCGACGGGGTAACGACGACCTTTCCCCTGTCGAAACGCTATGCCTCGGGCGAGATCGCCTATGTGCGCCCCATCGACAAGCCGGTTCAGGGCACCGTTCTGGCCGGCGTTTCGGCCGAGGAACTGGTGCAGGGCGTGCATTTCACCGTCGATCATGCCACCGGGCAGATCAGCTTTGCCGACGCGCCCGAGGCGGGCGAAGAGGTGACGGCGGGGTTCGAGTTCGACGTGCCGGTGCGGTTCGACACCGACACGATCCAGGCCAGCGTCGCCTCGTTCCAGGCGGGCGAGGCGCTGAGCGTGCCGGTGGTGGAGATCCGGCTATGAGCGGGGCGGCGGGGCTGGACGCCCATCTGTCCACCGGCGCGACCAATGTGGCGCGCTGCTGGACGCTGACCCGGACCGATGGTGCGCGCTACGGCTTCACCGACCATGACCGGGACCTGAGTTTCGACGGGGTGACCTTTCGCGCGGGCACCGGCCTGTCGGCGGCGGCACTCAGCCAGACCACGGGCCTGTCGGTCGACAATACCGAAGCCGTGGGCGCCCTGTCGGATGCCGCCATCACCGAGGCCGACATCAAGGCGGGCCGCTTCGACGGTGCGCGGATCGAGGCGTGGATGGTGCAATGGGACGCCCCCGAAAACCGGGTGCTGCAATTCCGCGGTTTCCTGGGCGAGATCAGCCGCGCCGAGGGGGCCTTTACCGCCGAGCTGCGGGGCCTGGCCGAGGTGTTGAACCGGCCGCAGGGGCGCGTCTATCAGCGCGCCTGTTCCGCCGTTCTGGGGGATGCGGCCTGTGGGTTCGACCTCTCCGCGCCCGGGTATGCCACCGAGGCGGCCCCGGTTGCGGTCGAAAACGCCCGCGTCTTCATTTTCGACGGCGCGCTGCCTTTCGAGCCGCGCTGGTTCGAACGCGGCGTGTTGCACGTGCTGGACGGCGCGGGCGCGGGCCTGTCGGGCGCGATCAAGCGCGACCGGCTGGACGATCAGGGCCGCCGCCGGGTCGAGCTGTGGGACAGCCTGCGCGCAGATTTGGGGCCGGGTGTGACGGTGCGGCTGACCGCCGGCTGCGACAAGCGCATGGAAACCTGCAAGCTGAAATTCGCCAACCTGCTGAATTTTCGTGGCTTTCCCGATATTCCCGGCGATGACTGGATGGCGGCCCACCCGGCGCGCAAATCGCAAAAGACCGGCGGGTCGCTCAGATGAGCGGCCCCGAGATCGTCAGTGCCGCGCGGCGCTGGCTGGGCACGCCCTATCTGCACCAGGCTTCGTGCCGGGGGGCGGGGACGGATTGCCTTGGGCTGATCCTCGGGATCTGGCGCGAGCGGTTCGGCGCACTACCCGAGGCGGTGCCGGGCTATACGCCCGACTGGTCCGAGGCCGCGCGCGAGGAACGCCTGTGGCAGGCCGCGCGCCGGCACATGCGCGAAAAACCCGTGGCGCAGGCCGCGATGGGCGACGTGCTGCTGTTCCGCATGCGGGCGGGCGGCGTGGCGAAACACATGGGCGTGCAGGGCGAGGTGGCCACCGGGGCCGAGACCTTCATCCACGCCTATTCGGGCCGGGGCGTCGTCGAAAGCCGCCTGTCCGGCCCCTGGGCGCGGCGCGTCGTGGCGCGCTTTGCCTTTCCTGAAAGGATCTGAGACATGGCGACAATCCTCCTCTCCGCGGCGGGCGCGGCCCTTGGCGGCATGACCAATGCCACGATCTTCGGCCTGACGGGCGCGGTGATCGGGCGGGCGGTCGGGGCCACGGTCGGGCGCGTGATCGACCAGCGCCTGATGGGCGCGGGCGCCGAGGCCATCGAACAGGGCCGTGTCGAGCGCTTTCGCTTTACCGGCGCGGGCGAGGGGGCGCCGGTGGCGCGGCTCTTCGGGCGGATGCGCCTGGGCGGTCAGGTCATCTGGGCCACGCAATTCGTCGAGACGCGCAAGAAATCGGGCGGCGGCAAGGGGGCCGCGCCGCAACCCAAGACGGTGACCTATGCCTATTCGGTCAGCCTGGCCGTCGCGCTGTGCGAGGGCGAGATCGCGCGCGTGGGCCGCATCTGGGCCGACGGGGTCGAGATCGACCGCCAGAGCGTGACCATGCGCGTCTATACGGGCCGCGAGGATCAGCTACCCGACCCGCTGATCGAGGCGGTCGAGGGCGCGGGCGAGGTGCCGGCCTATCGCGGCATCGCCTATGTCGTCTTCGAGGATCTGGACCTGTCGGCCTATGGCAACCGCGTGCCGCAGTTCTCCTTCGAGGTGGTGCGCCGCGCACAGCCGCAGGCCCCGCATCTGCCCGCCGCCGCCGAGATGCTGCGCGCCGTGGCGATGATGCCGGGCACCGGCGAATATGCGCTCTCCACCAGCGCGGTCGCCTATGACGGGGCGCTGGGCTCGGGCGGGGCGGCCAATGTCTCGGCCGAGGGGGGGCTGTCGGATTTCGCGCAGTCGCTGGAGACCCTGCGCGACACGCTGCCCAGTCTGGGCGCGGTGTCGCTGATCTATTCGTGGTTCGGCGACGATCTGCGCGCCGGGTCCTGCCGGGTAAAACCCAAGGTCGAGGATCGCGGCCGCAAGGCGAAAAAGCACCGCTGGACGGTCGGCGGGCTGACCCGCAAGGATGCCGAGGAAATCGCCCGCGATGCCGACGACCGCCCCGTCTATGGCGGCACGCCCGCCGATGACAGCGTGATCGAGGCGATCACCGCCATCCACGCGGGCGGGCAGCAGGTGATGTTCTACCCCTTCCTGCTGATGGAGGTCCTGGCGGGGAACGGGTTGCCCGACCCCTGGGGCGGGACCGAGCAGGCGAAACTGCCCTGGCGCGGGCGGATCACCGGCGATCTTGCGCCCGGGCACCCCGACAGCCCCGATGGCACGCCGGCCAATGCGGCGGCGGTGGCGGCGTTTTTCGGCACGGTCACGGCCGCAGATTTCACCGTCAGCGCCGGTGAGGTCGCCTATCACGGTCCCGAGGAATGGACCTATTCGCGCTTCATCCTGCATTGCGCGGCGCTCTGCGCGGCGGCGGGCGGGGTCGCGGCGTTCTGCATCGGCTCCGAGATGCGCGGGCTGACGCAGATGCGCGATGATGCAGGCTTTCCGGCGGTGGCGCGCTACCGCGCTCTGGCCGCCGACGTGCGCGCCCTGCTGCCCGATGCGCAGCTGACCTATGCCGCCGACTGGAGCGAATATTTCGGCTATCACCCGCAGGACGGCTCGGGGGATGTGTATTTCCATCTCGATCCGCTTTGGGCCGATGACGAGATCGATTTCATCGGGATCGACAATTACATGCCCACGGCCGATTGGCGCGAGGGGATCGATCACACCGATGCCCAAGACTGGGAGGCGATCCACGATCTCGATTACCTGCGCGCCAATATCGAGGGCGGCGAGGGCGGCGCGTGGTACTTACCCCACCCCCGAGGCTCGGGCCGCGCAGCGCCGGGTGCCGATTGTCGATGGCGCAGCGGGCGAGGATTGGGTCTATGCCTACAAGGCGCTGCTGGGGTGGTGGGCCTCGGCCCATCACGAGCGGCGCGGCGGCGTGCGGCAGTCGGCGGCCAGCCCTTGGGTGCCGCAATCCAAGCCCATCCGCTTTACCGAATTCGGATGCGCGGCCATCGACAAAGGCGCCAACCAGCCCAACGCGTTCCTCGACGAAAAAAGCGCCGAAAGCGCCATCCCGCGCCATTCGAACGGGCGGCGCGACGACCTGATCCAGGCGCAATACCTGCGCGCCGTGATGTCCCATTGGCAGGATCCGGCGAACAACCCCGTCTCCGAGGTTTATGGCGGCCCGATGCTGGAGATGGACCACGCCTATGCCTGGGCCTGGGATGCGCGGCCCTGGCCGGCCTTTCCCAATGATCGGGCGCGCTGGGCCGATGGGGCCAACTGGCGGCGCGGCCATTGGCTGACCGGGCGGCTGGATGCCGCACCACTGGATCTGGTGGTGGCCGAGATCTGCGAGGCGGCGGGCCTGCGCCCGGACGAGTATGACGTCTCGCGCCTGCGCGGGCTGGTGCGCGGGCATCTGTCGGGCGAAACCGAAAGCGCGCGCGCCCGTCTGCAGCCCTTGATGCTGGCACACGGCTTTCATGCGGTCGAGCGCGAGGGCCGGGTCGTGTTCCTGCCCGTGGCGCCGCGCCCCGCCGCCGTGATCGAGGGCGATTGCACCGCGCTGGACGGTGAGGGGGTGGGCGGGTTCACCCATATCCGCGCGCCCCAGGCCGAGACGGTGGGTCGCCTGCGGCTGGGCTATACAGAGGCCGAGGCGACTTACGAGGGCCGTGTCGCCGAGGCGGTGCATCCCGGCGACGGGGCGGATGTGGTCAATGACAGCAGCCTGCCGCTGGCGCTGACCGGGGCCGAGGGGCAGGCCATCGCCGAACGCTGGCTGGCCGAGGCGCGCGTGGCGCGCGACGCGGTGAAACTGGCGCTGCCGCCCTCGCGCCGCGGCCTTGGCGCGGGCGATATGATTGCGCTGGCCGATGGCAGCACCTGGCGCATCGACCGGGTCGAGGCGCGGGGCGCGCGCGAGATCGAGGCGGTCCGCGTCGAACCCACCACGCCCGAGCCCTCGGACGAGGTCGAAGAGGCGATCCAGCAGTCGCAATTCGTGCCGCCCCTGCCGGTCTCGGCGATCTTTCTCGATCTGCCGCTGTTGACCGGGGACGAGGTGGCCCACGCCCCGCATATCGCCGTGGCCGCCGATCCATGGCCCGGCACGGCCGCCGTCTACGCCGCCCCGGGCCCGGACGGGTTCGAGTTGAACCGTCTGGTCGAACAGGGCGCTGTCGCCGGCACGCTGGAGACGCCGCTTTTCGCCGCCACGCCGGGGCTGTGGGATCGCGGCGGCCCGCTCAGGCTGCGCATCGCCACGGGGGCGCCGTCCGGGGCCGAGGCGGCGGCGGTGCTGAACGGTGCCAACCTGGCCGCGATCGGCTCGGGCGATGGGGCGGATTGGGAAGTGATCCAGTTTCAGGGCGCAACGCTCGTCGGCACGGATCTGTGGGAGATCGGCCTGCGCCTGCGCGGGCAACAGGGCAGTGACGCGACCATGCCCGCCATCTGGCCCGAGGGCAGCCTTTTCGTGCTGCTCGACGGGGCGGTGGGGCAGGTCGATCTGCCCGCCGCCGCGCGTGGGCTGGCCCGCTACTGGCGCGTCGGGCCGGGGCGGCGCGCGGTCGATGACCCCAGCTACAGCGAAACGGTGCTGGCCTTTCAGGGGATCGGCCTGCGCCCCTACAGCCCCGCGCATTTGCGTAGTCGCCGCATCGGGGCCGCGCGCGCGGTGACGTGGATCCGCCGCTCGCGCATCGACGCCGACAGTTGGGAGGGGCTGGACGTGCCGCTGGGCGAGGCCAGCGAGATGTACCTGCTGCGGATCCTGGACGCCACCGGCCTGCGCCGCGAGGAGACGCTGGCCACCCCGGCCTTCACCTATACCGACGCGATGCGCGCCGCCGATGGCACCGCGCCCGCCTATTCCATCGAGGTTGCCCAGGTTTCCGACCGGTTCGGACCGGGCCCGTTTGCAAGGATCGAGATCGATGACTGACACGCCCAACCTGAGCCTTCCGATGCTGGCGCCCGCACAGGCGCAGAAACACGTGACCGTGAACGAGGCGCTGGGCCGTCTGGACGGGCTGGCGCAGCTGGTCCTAACCTCGGTCAGCGAGACGACGCCCCCCGCCTCGGCGCCCGAGGGGACATGCTATGGCGTGCCGGCAGGCGCGGTGAACGACTGGGCCGGGCAGGCCGGGACGGTGGCCATCGCGCTGGGCGGCGGCTGGGTGTTTGCGCCCGCGCGGCGGGGCTGGCGCGCGACGGTGCTGGATGCGGGCGCGCCCGCGATCTTCGACGGGGCGGGCTGGCGGATGGGGGCGCTGACGCTCTCGCCCGGCGGCGCGGCTTTGGCGATGCGGGCGGTCGAAATGGAGGTGACGCTGACGCCGGGGGCCTCGGTCACCACGCCGATCGCCTTTCCCGCGCGGGCCATCGCCTTTGGCGTGACGGGCGGGTCGTGGCGGAGATCACCGGCACGGCGACGGCCTGGAGCCTTGGTGTGGCGGGCGATGCGGCGCGCTACGGCTCGGGGCTGGGCCTGGCGGTGAACTCCTGGGTGAACGGCCCCGGCGCGCCGCAGGTCTATTGGTCGCCCACCGCGCTGGAGATCACCGCGACAGGGGGCGATTTCGCGGGCGGGACGCTGCGGCTGGTAGCGCATTTCGCGAACCTGTCGCTGCCCGATCCGGTCTGAGGGATTGCGCCGCCTTCGGCGTCGCCCGGGCGAAGCGCGGCAAGGGGCATCGAGCCCCTTGCCGCGCTGTCGTGCGTGCCGCACGGTGCATATTTGAAGGATAAAGATGGGGTGGGCGCGCCGATATGACGGGTCATGCCAGGGGGATGCCCTTGGCGCGGGGCTTTCGGCCTTGGGCCTTGGGCGGGCATGCTCTATATGGAGGGGAGCGCGACAGAGGACAGGAGGGCGCCATGGCCCGCACCCGCAGCCATCCCACGGAACTGGACCCGGTCTGGCGCCGGATCACCGATGAGGCCGAGGCCGCCATCGCCGCCGAGCCGCTCTTGGGCGGGTTGGTGCATGCCTGTATCCTGCATCATGCGAGCCTCGAGGATGCGCTGGCCTACCGGATGGCGCAGAAACTGGCCTCGGGCGACATGTCGGAACAGCTCTTGCGCGAGATCGCGGACGCCGCCCATGCCGCCGATCCGTCGCTGGGGCAGGCGGCGCGCGCCGATATCACCGCCGTCAACGACCGCGACCCGGCCTGCCACCGCTATATCCAGCCCTTGTTGTTCTTCAAGGGATTCCAGGCCGTGCAGGCCTATCGCGTGGCCCATTGGCTGTGGCGCGAGGGACGCGCGGACATGGCCTATTTCATGCAGATGCGCATTTCCGAGGTGTTCTCGGTCGATATTCACCCGGCCGCGCGGGTCGGCCGTGGGATCATGATCGACCACGCCCATTCCATCGTCATCGGCGAGACGGCGGTGGTGGGCGACAATGTCTCGATGTTGCATTCGGTGACGCTGGGCGGGACCGGCAAGGAAGAGGAAGACCGCCACCCCAAGATCGGCGACGGCGTGTTGATCGGGGCCGGGGCCAAGGTGTTGGGCAACATCCATGTGGGCCATTGCAGCCGTGTCGCGGCCGGGTCGGTCGTGCTGGCCGAGGTGCCGGCCTGCACCACGGTGGCCGGCGTGCCCGCCAAGATCGTGGGCGAGGCGGGGTGCGATCAGCCGTCGCTGAGCATGGATCACCTCTTTGCCGGCGGGTCCAAGAAAGGCTGAGGCGCAGCTTTCGGCCGCCGACCATGCGAGAGCCACAAAGCCGCGGGTGCCCCCCGCAGCTTTCGCCGTTCGGGGGATGGGCTAGAACCTGTCCTGGTCCAGCAGGACGGTACCGCGGGCGACCTGCCCGAGAAAGCCGCACGGGTCCGGCCGGGCGCTGAAATGCAGCCACGCCTTCTGGGCGAAGATGCCCGGCGCCATGAAGAGCGTCATCGGGGTCAGCTCGTCCCGCGAGACCGGGCGCGTCACCTCGGGCAGACCGGCGAGGAAGGCGTCCCGCTCGGGGCCGGGCAGGAATTCGATCTGCAGCGTATAGGCGACGTATTCCTGGCCCACGAGGCAATGCTCGAACGGGCAGTCCATCATCGTATCCATTGCGGCATGGGCGAGTTCATGGCGGATGATGCTTGCGAAATAGGCATCGGGCGCGATGGTGGCGAATGCGCTGTTGGCCGACATGGCGGTGCCCTCGAGATAGGTATCGGGCGGCAGAAGCTCGATCCGGTTTTCCCCGCAATGGTATTGGCCGACGCAGTGCAGCCCGAGATCGGGGTTGATCGCGATCTCGATGGGCCGCGACAGGTCGAGGCCGCCGCATTGGGCGATCTCGCGGCGGCCGGCCGCGACGATGTCGCAGATGACCGGCGCGGTCGCGCCCGCGCCCTCGACCGATGTCCGGCCGTCGGGGCAGGCCACGGGCTCGGCCGGGGCCGGGCCTGTGGGCAGCAGCGCCATGGCGAGCGCCGCGGCCCAGTGTCCCGAACGTCGAGCTGTGCGATGCGTCATGCCGGGCAGCATGGGCGCGTGTGGGCACCGGGTCAATCGCCGGGGCCCCGCGTCGGCGGTCAGACGCTGGCGCGGGCCTGTCGCTTGCGCTCGTGCGGGTCGAGATAGCGCTTGCGCAGGCGGATGGCGTTGGGTGTGACCTCGACCAGTTCGTCATCGTCGATATAGGCGATGGCCTCTTCCAGCGACAGGCGCACCGGCGGGGTCAGGGTGACGGCATCGTCCTTGCCCGCGGCGCGGACATTGGTCAGCTTCTTGCCCTTGAGCGGGTTCACCTCGAGATCGTTTTCGCGGCTGTGCTCGCCCAGAATCATGCCCTGATAGACATCCTCCTGCGCGCCGATGAAGAACCGCCCGCGATCTTCGAGGTTGAACAGCGCATAGGCCACCGAGGTGCCGTTTTCCATCGAGATCAGAACGCCCGCGCGGCGGCCTGGGATCGCGCCCTTGTGCGGGGCCCAGGAATGGAACACGCGGTTCAGCACGCCCGAGCCGCGCGTGTCGGTCAGAAACTCGCCATGATAGCCGATCAGCCCGCGCGAGGGGACCAGCGCCACGATGCGCGTCTTGCCGGCGCCGGCGGGCTTCATCTCGACCAACTCGCCCTTGCGCGGGCCGGTCAGTTTCTCGATCACCGCGCCGGTATAGTCGTCATCGACATCGATCGTGACCTCTTCGACGGGCTCGACCGTCTGGCCGTTTTCCTCGCGCAGGATGACCTGCGGGCGCGAGATCGACAGCTCGAACCCCTCGCGGCGCATGTTCTCGATCAGCACGCCCATCTGCAATTCGCCGCGGCCCGCGACCTCGAACGCCTCGCCGCCGGGGGTGTCGGTGACCTTGATGGCGACATTCGATTCCGCCTCTTTCATCAGGCGCTCGCGGATGACGCGGCTCTGGACCTTCTTGCCGTCGCGGCCCGCCAGCGGGCTGTCATTGATGCCGAAAGTCACCGAGATGGTCGGCGGGTCGATGGGCTGCGCGGGGATCGGGTCTTCGACCGCAAGCGCGCAGATCGTGTCCGAGACGGTGGCCTTGGCCATGCCCGAGAGTGTGACGATATCGCCTGCGACGGCCTCGTCGATTTCCTGCAGCGACAGGCCGCGGAACGCCTGGATCTTGGAGACGCGGAAGCGTTCGATCTGTTCGCCATGGCGGCTGAGGGCGTGGACCGTCGCGCCGGCCTTCAGCCGGCCCGATTCAACGCGACCGGTCAAAAGGCGGCCGACGAACGGGTCCGCGCCGAGCGTGGTTGCCAGCATGCGGAAATCCTCGTCCACATGCTTGAGCTGCCGGGGCGGGGCGACGTGGTTGACGATCAGGTTGAACAGCGCGTGCAGGTCCTTGCGCGGGCCGTCGAGATCCGGGTCGCACCAGCCGGCGCGCCCCGAGGCATAGAGATGCGGGAAATCGAGCTGATCCTCGTTCGCGTCAAGCGCGGCGAAGAGGTCGAACACCTCGTCCAGCGCGCGGTCGGGTTCGGCGTCGGGCTTGTCGACCTTGTTCAGCACCACGATGGGGCGCAGGCCAAGCGCCAGCGCCTTGGCGGTGACGAACTTGGTCTGCGGCATCGGCCCTTCGGCGGCATCCACCAGCAACACGACGCCATCCACCATCGACAGGATGCGCTCGACCTCGCCGCCGAAATCGGCGTGGCCGGGGGTGTCGACGATGTTGATGCGCGTGCCGTGCCATTCGACGCTGGTCGCCTTGGCCAGGATGGTGATCCCGCGCTCGCGTTCGAGGTCATTGCTGTCCATCGCGCGCTCGGCCACGGCCTGGTTCTCGCGGAAGGCGCCGGATTGTTTCAGAAGGTTGTCCACCAGCGTGGTCTTGCCATGGTCGACGTGGGCGATGATCGCAATATTGCGCAGGTCCATGAACGGGGGCCTTTGGTCATGTCAGGGTTGGCAGGGCGTTAGCCGCTTGTGCCGCGCTTGGCTAGGGCAAAAGCGCCACCACTGGGCCGGTGCAGGAAAAGCCTGCTTTTCCTGTCAGAAAATCCCGGGATTTTCTGCCTCGGCCGGTGGCCGGGGCTCAGTCGACCCGGCGCAGGCGAATGACCACATCGACCTTCGACACTTCGTAGCCTTCGGGAACCTCGGGCAGGGTCTTGATCTCGATCCCCGCCTTGGGGGCGTCGGTCAGGCGGCCGGCATCTTCCATGAAGAAATGCGGATGCTCGTCCATGCGGGTGTCGAAATAGCTGCGGCTGCCATCGACGGTGACCTCTTGCATCAGGCCGGCGTCGCAAAAGGCGCGCAGGGTGTTGTAGACCGTGGCGAGCGACACCTTGTCGCCCGAGGCCAGCGCGGCGTCATGCAGGCTTTCGGCAGTGACGTGGCGGTTCTCGCCATCCCCGATCAGCAGGGCGGCCAGGGTCAGGCGCTGACGGGTGGGCCGCAGCTTGCCGTCCTGCAGCCAGGTTTTTCCGCGCTCGAGCGCTTCGGGGGTCATCGCGGGCGTCATCCGACCGTCGCCTTCCTGCACATGCTTATCATTCGACAACAATATAGGGGTATTGCCCCCTTGGTTTCAATTGCAAAACCGAATCTGCCGCAGGGGGCGCGGCCTTGCCACCGCTCAAGCGCGGGTGATAGACGAGGCAAATCTTGACGCCCGGCGGTGATCGGGCAGGACGCACAGGACAGGCGGGGGGCCATGGCCAACTATCCCACGAGTTTCGACAAGGACGACCTACTGGCATGCGCGCGTGGCGAGCTGTTCGGACCCGGCAACGCGCAATTGCCCGAGCCGCCCATGCTGATGATGGACCGGATCACCGACATTTCCGAGGATGGCGGCGCCCATGGCAAGGGGCACGTGGTGGCCGAGTTCGACATCACGCCCGAGCTGTGGTTCTTCGACTGCCATTTCCCGGGCAACCCGATCATGCCCGGCTGCCTGGGGCTTGACGGTCTGTGGCAGCTGACCGGCTTCAACCTGGGCTGGCGCGGCTGGCAGGGGCGGGGCTATGCGCTTGGCGTCGGCGAGGTCAAGCTGACCGGCATGGTGCCGCCCCGACCGCAAGATGCTGACCTATACCGTCGATTTCACCAAGGCCGTGCAGACCCGCCGCCTGACCATGGGTGTGGCCGACGGCCGGGTCGAGGCCGATGGCGAGGTGATCTATCAGGTCAAGGACATGAAGGTCGCGCTGAGCGAAAGCTGAGCGCCGGTTTCCGCCGGACCGCACGCGCGTGCAAAGCGCTGTTGCGCTACGTGGCGGGACTGCACTACACACCGCGCCGAGGTAACGGAGGAACCCGCCCATGCGCCGCGTCGTCGTCACAGGATTGGGCATCGTCTCGCCCATCGGAAATACCGCCGCCGAGGTGGTGGACAGCCTCAAGGCAGGCCGGTCCGGCATCGAGGCCAGTGCCGAGATGGCCGAGCACGGCTTTCGCAGCCAGATTGCCGGCACGCTCAAGATCGATCCGTCGGACCATATCGACAAGCGCGCGTTGCGCTTCATGGGGCCGGGTGCGGCCTATGCCCATATCGCCATGGGGCAGGCCATCGCGGATGCGGGTCTGGACGAGGGCGACATCGTCAATCCGCGCACCGGGCTGATCGCGGGCTCGGGCGGGCCGTCGACCAGCGCCATGTTCGCCGCACACCAGACGGTGCTGAAATCGGGCGGGACCAAGCGCATCGGCCCCTTTGCCGTACCCAAATGCATGAGCAGCACGATTTCCGCCAACCTCGCCACGGCCTACCAGATCAAGGGGATCAACTATTCGATCACCTCGGCCTGTTCGACGTCCTTGCATTGTATCGGCAACGCGGCCGAGCAGATCATGATGGGCAAACAGGACGTGATGTTCGCCGGCGGCGCCGAGGAACTGGACTGGACGCTGTCCTGCCTGTTCGACGCGATGGGCGCGATGTCCTCGAAATTCAACGACACGCCGCAGCGCGCCAGCCGCGCCTTCGATGCCGATCGCGACGGGTTCGTGATCGGGGGCGGCGGCGCGATGCTGGTGCTGGAAGATCTGGAGCACGCGCAGGCGCGCGGCGCGAAAATCTATGCCGAGGTCACCGGCTTTGCCGCCACCTCGGACGGGCATGACATGGTCGCGCCCTCGGGCGAGGGGGGGGAGCGCGCGATGCGGCTGGCCCTGCAAACGCTGCCCGAGGGGCGCAAGGTCGATTACATCAACGCGCACGGCACCTCGACCAAGGTCGGTGACGTGGGCGAGGTCGAGGCCGTGCGCCGCGTCTTTGGCGCAGGATCCACGCCGCCGATTTCCTCGACCAAGTCGATGACGGGCCATGCGCAGGGGGCGGCCGGCGCGCTGGAGGCGGTGTTCTGCCTGCTGATGCTGGAACATGATTTCATCGCGCCCTCGATCAATGTCGAAACGCTGGATCCGGATCTGGATGCGTCCGAGATCGCCACCGCGCTGGTCGAAGGCGCGGGGCTGGATACCGTGATGACGAATTCCTTTGGTTTCGGGGGCACGAACGGGTCGATGCTGCTCTCGCGGTTTGACGGATGATGTGACATGACCGATTTGATGAAGGGCAAGCGCGGCCTTGTGATGGGCGTCGCGAATGAGCGCTCGATCGCTTGGGGCATCGCCCGCGCGATGGCCGACGAAGGGGCCGAATTGGCGTTTTCCTATCAGGGCGAGGCGTTCGGCAAGCGGGTCGAGCCCCTGGCCGCGTCCGTCGGCGCAAGCCTGCTGGTCGATGTGGACGTGACCGACGACGCCTCGATGGATGCCGCGTTCGACCGGATCAAGGCGGAATGGGGGACCCTCGATTTCGTGGTCCATGCCATCGCATATTCCGACAAGGCGGAACTGACGGGGCGCTTCATCAACACCACGCGCGAGAATTTCCGCAATTCGCTGACGATCAGCTGTTATTCCTTCATCGACGTGGCCAAGCGCGCCTCGGAGTTGATGCCCGTGGGCGGGTCGATGATCACGCTGACCTACCAGGGGTCGAACCGGGTGACGCCGTTCTACAACGTGATGGGCGTGGCCAAGGCGGCGCTCGAAAGCTCGGTGCGCTATCTTGCCAACGACCTCGGGCCGCAGAAGATCCGCGTCAACGCGATCTCTCCGGGGCCGATGAAGACGCTGGCGGGGGCCGCCATCGGCGGCGCACGCAAGACCTTCAAGACAACCGAGGCCAACGCGCCGCTGCGCGCCAACGCGACGCTCGAGGCAGTGGGCGGCACCGCGGTTTATCTGGCGTCCGATTACGGGGCCTGCACCACGGGCGAGATCATCGCGGTCGATGGCGGCTATCACGTGCTGGGCATGGCGCAGCCCGAAAACCTGTGACGCAGGCCGTTTCGCGCCGATGGATACGCCACAGATCTCCGACCGTCTGAGCGATCAGCCCAACTGGATCTACCTGTTGCGCGAGTTCGAGACGCTCTATCGCTACGGCTCGGGCCGGGGGCAGCCCCGCGATCCGCAGTCACCGCAAGAAGGTGCGCGAGGAGTTGTCGCGGATCATCGCGGCCAATCCGCCGATTACCCCGCGCGCAATCAGCCAAAAGCCGGTCACGGCGCATTTCTCGCGGGCGCTGGACACCGGCGAGCGCGGCTCGATGCAGGGGATGGCGCGCGCATTGCGCGAACAACGCGACCGGCTGACATGGGAATACGGCTATGACAAGGTGCCGCCGGCGCTGGCCCGGAAATACGCCTATTGCGAGATCCTGGGGCCGCGCGGCCCGATCGCGTGGGATCGTCTGATCCTCGGCTTCGTGCTGTTCGCGCCGCGCACCACCTATCCGCAGCACAGTCATTCCGAGATCGAGGAAAGCTATATTTCGGTCTCGGGGGCATGGTCGGAAAACAACGCCGCCGTCTATGCACCGGGTTCGTTGATCCTGAACCGCCCCGGCGACGAGCACCGCATCACCATCGGCGATCAGGAGCCCTGCCTGCTGGCTTATGCCTGGGCGGGGCCGGCGGACAAACTGAGCGATCCCAAGATGAAATTCACCGCCGGACGACGTCAGGTTTGATCGACCCGCCCCTTCAGTGCGGCGCGCTGTGCTTCGACATGGGCCTGAAACCCGCTGTCATCGCCGAAATCGGCAAAGCCCGTGTACTGATCATGGGGGTCTGCGATGCGGCGGGCATGCTTGATCGGGCACCAATAGGCCTCGGTCCGGGCGGCGATCTCGCGCACATAGCCGATCAGCCCGTTGCAATAGCCGCAATAGATGCAATTCAGCTTTTGCAAGGCGTTGAGATACTGCAACTGGTGGCGGTCGATCACGATGTACTCGGCCCGGCGGACTCGCGGGATGCCGTAAACCGGAAAGCAAACCGCCTGATAGACGGTGACGAACAGGTCGAGCAGCACGAAGGGCAGGATCAGCGCGTAGATCACCGGCGCGGTCAGCAGCACCAGCGGCCGGGCGCGCGACAGAAAGCTGACGAGGTTTTCCCGCGCGGCCCGGTGGCGGGCGCGGATCTCGCCCTCGAACTGAACGCGGCGGCCCGCGAAACTGTAGCGAAAGCGCGCGCGGCGCTCTTCGATCTCGTCGAAAAGCTCGCTCTGGGCGGCGCGGATCTGGGCGCGCAGCTTGTCGATGCGGCTGGTCATGGGGCAGTCCTCGTGGCGGTTGCCGATGGGGAAAGCCAAGCACGCAATTGGGGGCTGCGCAATGACACGGCGCATGGCGCTGGCATGGCGGGGCAGGGGGTGATAGCGCGGTATCATGCGTGGATTTGTGGTCGATACCGGCACGACCATCGTGTTCTTCACGATCGTCGCGGGCTTAACCGAATTGTTGCTGGCCGGGATGTCCCCGCGCGAGGTCTTGGTGACAAGGGCGTTGACGGTGCCGGTCATGGTGCTGACCGGGCGGCCCTATGGCATGTGGCGCGACATGTGGTTCCGGCGTGTGCCCGCGCGTGGGCTGATCGCGCGCACGGCCCTCGATATCGCGGCTTTCCTGAGCTTTCAGGTGCCGGTCTATGCCATGATCCTGTGGGTCGCGGGCGCGGATGTCGGTGAAATGGCCATCGCGCTTGGCTCGGCGGTGTGGCTGATGGTGTTGCTCAGCCGGCCCTTTGGCCTTGTGCTGGAACGGGTGCGGCGGGCCTTTGGCCTCGCGCCACCGGGGTTGGCGCACGCCCCCGACCGGTGATCCGGCGGGGGCGCGGCGCGAAAGGTTTAGGCGACCTTGACCAGCTCGACGGCAAAGGTCAGGTCCTTGCCCGCCAGCGGGTGGTTGGCATCCAACGTCACCGTCTCGTCGGTCACCTCGGCCACGGTCACGGGCAGGGTCTGGCCCTCGGGCGTCTGCACCTGCAACTGGGTCCCCAGATCCAGCGGGATGTGATCGGGCACCGCCTCGCGCGGGACCTGCTGGATGGCCTCGGGGCGATGGGCGCCATAGGCCTCGTCGGCGGGGATGGTGACGGTTTTGCTCTCGCCTTCGGACATGCCCGACAGCGCGTTTTCCAGACCGGGGATGATCTGGCCTTCGCCCATCTGGAAGGTCAGCGGGTCGCGCCCCTCCGAACTGTCGAAGGTGGTGCCGTCCGCAAGGGTGCCGGTGTAGTGGATGGACACGGTGGTGCCCGGCTTGGCCTGGGTCATGACGATCTCTCTGTTTTGGGAATGTGTGAATTTCGCAGGGCCGCGCCGTGGGCGCAGGGCTGTTGCGTTGGCTCGACACAAATCTAGGAGGTCCGGGACCGTATTGAAACCCCCCGCGCGGCCGATTGTCGGGGCCGCCGCCCTGTGCCACTGTGGCCACGACATGGAAAAAAGGGGTGATCATGGCAATCCGGGTCTGCGTTTTCGATGCCTATGGCACGCTGTTCGATGTCTCTGCCGCCGCGCGGGCGCTGGCCGTCGAACCGGGGCGCGAGGGGTTCGCCGCGGTCTGGCCGCAGGTCTCGGCCGATTGGCGGGCCAAGCAGTTGCAATACTCCTGGCTGCGGGCGGTGACCGGCACCCATTGCGATTTCTGGCAGGTCACGCAGGATGGGCTGGACTGGGCGCTTGAACGCGCGGGGCAGGATCACGACGCCACCCTCCGCGAGGCGCTTTTGGGCCTCTATTGGCGGCTCGAGGCCTATCCCGAGGTGCCCGCGATGCTGGCCGCGTTGACATCGGCGGGGCAGAGCACCGCGATCCTGTCCAACGGCTCGCCCGAGATGCTGTCGGGCGCGGTCGAAACGGCGGGGCTGCGCGACGCGCTCGACGCGGTGCTGTCGGTCGAGGAGGTCGGCGTCTTCAAGCCCGACGCGCGGGTCTATGACCTGGTTGGCGCGCGCTTTGACTGTCGGCGTGACGAGGTGCTGTTCGTCTCGTCCAATGGCTGGGATGCGGCCTCGGCGGCCGCCTACGGCTTCACGACGCTTTGGGTCAACCGCGCCGGGGAGCCGGTCGACCGCCTGCCGGCCCGCCCGCATCACGTGATGGCCGATCTCTCGGGCGTGCCCGAGTTGCTGGAGATGCTGTGATGGAATTCGTGACCGCCGAGGATGGCCTGCGCTTGGCCTATGACGATCAGGGGGGCGGCACGTCGCTGCTGTGCCTGCCGGGCCTGACCCGCAACATGGAGGATTTCGAGCCGGTGCTCGACCACTACGCCGATCGCGCCCGCGTGATCCGCATGGATTTCCGCGGGCGCGGCGCGTCCGATCACGGCGACCCGGCCACTTACAGCGTCCCGCAAGAGGCGCGCGATGTGCTGACCCTGCTCGATCATCTGGGGATCGCGCGGGCGGTGATCCTCGGCACCTCGCGCGGCGGGCTTGTGGCGATGATGCTGGCCGCCACCGCCAAGGATCGCCTGGCGGGGGTGATCCTCAACGATATCGGCCCCGATGTGATGCCCGAGGGCCTGTCGATGATCATGCAGTATATCGGCAAGCGCCCCGGGGTCCGCACATTGGAGGAAGCCGCCGCCGCCTTTCCCGTGGCCTATGCCGACAGTTTCCAGAACGTGCCGGCCGCCACCTGGGCCGATTTCGCGCGCCGCCTTTATCTCCAGACCGACGATGGTCTTGCCCTGCGCTACGATCCCCGCCTGCGCGAGGCCGTGGCCCCCGCCTTTGAACCGGACGCCGTGCAGCCTGATCTCTGGCCGCTGTTCGATGCGTTCGACGGGCTGCCGCTTGGCCTGATCCGGGGCGCGCAGTCCAACATCCTGTCGTCCGAAACCACGGCCGAGATGCGCCGCCGCCGCCCCGACATGGCCTTTGCCGAGCTGGCCGATCGCGGCCATGTGCCCTTCCTCGACGAACCCGGCGCGCGCGCCGTGATCGACACCGTGCTGGAGCGCGCCCAATGACCGATATCGCGATGATCGAGGCCGCCGCCACGCGGGCGGCGGGCGTCGTGCGCCGCACCCCGCTGCTCAATGCGCCGTTGCTCGACGCGATGGCCGGACGCCCGGTCTGGCTCAAGGCCGAGGTGCTGCAACACACCGGCAGCTTCAAGTTCCGTGGCGCCTGGGCGGCGATCTCGGCGCTCGACCCTCAGACGCGCGCGCGGGGCGTGCTGGCCTATTCCTCGGGCAACCACGCGCAAGGTGTGGCGCGAGCGGCGCAACTGCATGGTATCCCGGCGACGATCCTGATGCCCGCCGATGCGCCGCGCCTCAAGATCGAGAACACCCGCGCCTACGGGGCCGAGGTGGTGCTTTATGACCGGGCGGGGGGCGAGGATCGCAACGTCATTGGCGCGCGCCTGTGCAAGGACCGCGGCCTGACCCTGATCAAACCTTTCGACAACGCGCAGGTGATCGCGGGGCAGGGCACCTGCGGTCTGGAAATCGCGGAACAGGCGGAGGCCGTGGGAATCAGGGGGGCAACCGTCCTGACCTGCTGCGGCGGCGGGGGGCTGACCTCGGGCATCGCGCTGGCGCTCGAGGCCCGCGCCCCGACCATGACCGTCCGCCCGGTCGAACCCGAGGGGTTCGACGACACCGCCCGCTCGCTGGCCGCCGGCACGATCCAACGCAACACCGGCCCCGAGGCCGGGTTCTGCGACGCCATCTTGACGCCCCAACCGGGTGAAATCACCTTCCCGGTGATGCAGCGCCTTTGCGGGCCGGGTATCGTGGTGACCGAGGATCAGGTCCGCGCCGCGATGCGCGCGGCGTTCGACCGGCTGAAACTGGTGCTGGAACCCGGCGGTGCCGTCGCCCTGGCCGCCGCCCTGTTCCACGGCGAGGTCCTGGACGACGGCCCTGTCATCGCGCTCGCCTCGGGTGGCAATGTCGATGCCGACACGTTCGCATCGGTGCTCACCGCCACCTGAGCGCTGAACCCGCCCCATCTTTATCCCGCAAATATGCCCGCCGGAGGCGTCAGCGCGGCAAGGGGCTCGATGCCCCTTGCCGCGCTTGCCCGGGCGACGCGGCAAGGCGCGGCGCAATCCCTCTGATCAGATCACTCTGCCGGGGTGCGGGCCACGGCACGGGCCTGCGCCCCGAGAAACAGGATCAAAGACAACGCCATCAACCCCGCCGCCAGGGCAAAAGGGCGCCCGGCCACCAGATCGCGCCGCCCTCGCGCGTGGCCCAGAAAAACGCCTGTGTCATCATCAAGGGCGACAGGATCATCGAGAGCGCCGACAGCGACGCCAGCACGCCCTGCAATTCGCCCTGCTGGTCGGCCCCCGCCGCGCGGCTGAGCACGCCTTGCAAGGCCGGGGCGACCATCGCCCCCATCGCCGAGATCGGGATCATCACCCAGATCATCCACCCCTGCGATATCAGGGCATAGGCGATCAGGCAGCCGGTGTTCAGCATCAGGCCCCATGTCACGGCGCGCAGCTCGCCAAGGCGGTGCAGCACCGGCTGCACCAGCCCGCCCTGCACCACCGCCATGGCAACCCCGTAGGCCGCCAGCGAGGCCCCCACCATCCCGGCATCCCAGCCGAATGCGCCCTGCGTCCAGTAGGCCCAGATCGCGGGGTAGACGAAATTCGAGATCTGATAGGCCAGCATCACCGCCAGAAGGGGTCGCACCCCCGGCAGCTTGCCCATCTGCATCAGCCCGCCCGCCGGGTTGGCGCGGCGCCAGTCAAAGGCGCGGCGGCGCTCTTTCGGCAGGCTTTCGGGCAGGATCAGCAGGCCGAAGACGACATTGGCCGCAGCCAGGCATGCGGCGGCGACAAAGGGCGCGCGCGGATCGAGATCGCCCAGAAGCCCCCCCAGAAGCGGCCCCAGGATAAACCCGATCCCGAACCCCGCCGAGACCAAACCGAAGGCCTTGGCGCGTTTCTCGGGCTCGGTGATGTCGGCCATGAAGGCGAAGGCCGTGGAATGGGTCGCGGCGGTGATCCCCGCCACGATGCGTCCGGCCAGCAGCAGCCAGATCGACCCCGCGATGGCCATGACCACGTAATCCAGCGCCATCACCGCCATCGAGACCAGCAGGACGGGACGCCGCCCGAACCGATCCGACAGGTTGCCGATGGTCGGCGCAAAGCCGAATTGCATGATCGCATAGGCCGCCGACAGGATCCCGCCCCACAGCGCGGCATCGTTCAGGCCGGTGCCCCGGACATCCGCGATCAACTCGGGCATGACAGGCAGGATCAGGCCGATGCCCATCGCATCCAGCGAGACGGTGATCAGGATGAACAGGACGGGCAGGCGCATGGACCGGGTCTCGTTGTCAGATATCTGTCAAGTTAGATTGACAATGGGCCCGGAGTCCATCGGGTTTGCGCCGCGCATGCCGCGTCGCCCGGGGGAAGCGCCGAGAGGGGGCATCGAGCCCCCTCTCGGCGCCGTGGCGCGGTGCGCGCGCCTGCATATTTCAAGGATGAAGATGGGGTGGGGTCAGCCAGGGGCGTGCGCCGCCGCGATCCGGGCCGCGGTGTCGCGGGCGGCCTTCGCAAAGGCGGGGCCTGGGCGGGCGCTGTGCCGAGTGTCGCGGGCGGCGACAGATCGGGCAGCGGGGCCTCGGGGTGGCGCTGCGCCACGAGGTCAGGCAGGGGAGTACCCGTCTCGCGCGCCTGGGCCGCCAGCGCCGTGACGGCGGCCTGCGCCTCGGGGCGCGGCAGGTGACGGGCCAGCGCAAAGGACAGCGCCTCGGCATGGATGAGGCCGAGCGGGTCGGTGGCACGGGCGGCCATGGCGGCCCGGTCGGGGTGATCGCGCCCGACAGATCGGCCATGAGGGCGGCGGATTTCGCCGCCGCCGCCACCAGTTGCGGCAGGGCCAGCCATTCCGCGAACCAGGCCGCGCCGTCGCGCGCCTCGCCATGGAGCACCGCGCCGCGCACCACGCTGTCGAGGGCCACGGCCTGGCGCGCCAGCGCCACCAGAACCGAGGGCCCGACCGGGTTCTGTTTCTGCGGCATGGTCGAGGAGCCCCCCGCGTCGTCGAGGCGGATCTCGGACACTTCGCTGCGGGTCAGGCGGATCAGGTCTTCGCCCATCTTGCCGCCTGTGGTCGCGATGGCGGTCAGCCAGCCCGCGATCTCGCCCACGCGGTCGCGGCTGGCGTGCCAGCTTTCGCCCGGATCGGCGAGGCCGAGCGATTGCGCAAGCGCGGCGCGCAGGGCGTCGGGGTCGGGCCCCAGCATCGCGCCGGTGCCCGCCGCCCCGGACAGCGACACGCACAGGCAGCTCTCGCGCAGGCGGCCCAGCCGATCATGGGCGCGGATCAGCGGCGCGCCCCAGCTGGCGATCAGGGCGCCGAAGCTGCTGGGGGTGGCCACCTGTCCATAGGTGCGCGCCGCCTGCGCGGTGTTGGACTCGGCCTCGGCCAGATCGGCCAGCCCGGTCAACGCCCGGCCCAACCGCCCCTCCGATCAGCATCAGGGCCTGGCGCAGGCGCAGCATCAGCGCGGTGTCCTGCACATCCTGGCTGGTGGCGCCCCAATGCAGGTAGGGCGCATGCTCGGGCGCATTCAGCGCGGCGCGAAAGGCCGTGACCAGCCCCGGAACCGTGACCCCGTTTCGCGCCGTCGCGGCGGCAAGGCCGGCGGGGTCGATCTGCACCTCCATCGCGGCACGGTGCAGGAAGGCGCCGCTGACCTCGGGGATGACGCCGGCGCGGCCCTGCACCCTGGCCAGCGTGCCCATGACCAGCATCATCGCGCGCAGCTCGGCCGTGTCGGAAAACAACCGGGCAATCTCGTCATCTCCGAAAAGACCGCGATAAAGCGCGCTGTCGAAGGGCGTCACGCTCATGCGCGGCCCCCCGGCAGATGCCCGATGTCGCGCAGGAAATCGGTCAGATGGGTGGCATAGGTGTCGGGGTCCTCGACGCAGGGCAGGTGGCCCGCGCCGCGCATCAATTCGTATCGTGCGCCGTGGATCAGGTCGGCCAGTTCGCGCACAACGTCCGGCGGAGTCGAGCCGTCCTGATCGCCCGCGATGACCAGCGCGGGCAGGCGCAGAGCCGCCGTCGTCGTGTAGAAATCCGTGCCCGCGATGGCCGCCGAACAGCCCGCATACCCGGCCTCGGGCGTGACCTCGACCATGCGCCGCCACGGGGTCACGGCCGGGCTCTCGCGGAAGGGTTTCGAGAACCAGCGCTCCATGATCGCGTCCGACATCGAACTCAGCCCCCCGGAATGGATCTGCGCGATGCGATCGGCCCACATCTGCCGCGTGCCGATCTTGGGCGCGGTGTTCGACAGCACCACCGCGCGCACCAGATCCAGCCGCTTGGCCGCGAGCCCCTGGGCGATCATGCCGCCGATGGACAGGCCGACGACCACGGCCTCCCTGACCTGCAGCGCATCCAGCAGCCCCTCGGCCTCGCGCACCAGTGCGCCCATCGTGTAGGGCGCTTGCGGGCAGGTCGACAGGCCATGGCCGCGCTTGTCATAGCGGATCAGGCGCAGCCCCCGGGGCAGGCGCGCCACCACGTCGTCCCACAGGCGCAGGTCCGTGCCAAGCGAGTTGGCGAACAGCACCGGCGGCCCGTCCGCGGGCCCCTCCTGCTTCACGTGCAAGGTCACATCGTCCAGCTGGATGCAGTCCATCGGTGGGTCCTCCTCTGTCGGCTTGCCTTGGTTGTCGGCCAGACGGGGCGCGCGTGCAAGCAGGTCGCGCACGGGCCAACGGCCGCCGCCTTTGGCCTTGCGCGCGCGGGCCGGGGCGCGCAGGCTGCACGACAGGGACACAGGAGGGAGGGGACCCCGTGCCGAGTGAAATCCGCGCCGCGGTGTGCCGCGCATTCAACACGCCGCTAAAGGTCGAAACGGTGCATCTGCGCGATCCTGGCCCGGGCGAGGTTCAGGTCACGCTCGAAGCCGTGGCCATCTGCCATTCCGACATTTCCTATATCGAGGGCGCCTGGGGCGGCGATCTGCCGGCCGTCTACGGGCACGAGGCGGCGGGCCGGGTCACCGCGCGGGGCCCCGGCGTGACCGCGCTGGCCGAGGGCGATCGCGTCCTCGTCACCCTGATCCGCTCCTGCGGGCATTGCCCGTCCTGCGCCACGGCGAAACCGGTCTACTGCACCGGCAACCAGCCGCTGCCGCCGGAACTGAGCCTGCCGGACGGGACCGAGGTGACCAAGGCGATGAATTGCGGGGCCTTCGCCGAAAAGGTCACCGTCCATGTCAGCCAGACCGCCCCCCTGGGCGACGATATCCCGGGCGACGTCGCCTGCCTGCTGGCCTGCGGTGTGCCCACCGGGGTCGGCGCTGCGGTGAACACGGCGGGCGTGCGCCCCGGCGACGTGGTGGTGGTGATCGGTGCGGGCGGCGTGGGGCTCAACGCGATTCAGGGCGCGCGGATCGCGGGGGCGGCCCATATCATCGCGCTCGACCTCGAAGAGACCAAGCTGGACGTCGCGCTGGACTTTGGCGCCACGGCGGCCCTTCCGGCCTCGGGCGACAAACCCTGGCGCGCGGCCAAGGCCGCCGCCGGCGGGCGCGCCGCCGATCATGTCTTCGTCTCGGTGGGCGCGATCCCGGCCTATGACATGGCCTCCCGCTTCCTCGCCCCGGGCGGCACGGTCTATGCCGTCGGCATGCCCCATTCCGGCGACACCACCTCCTACGAGCCGGTGATCCTGGCGGCCACGGGGCAGGGGGTGCGCGGCTCGCTCATGGGCGACATCGTGCTGGGCCGCGACATCCCGTGGATGATCGAGCTCTATCGGCAAGGCCGCCTGAAACTGGACGAACTGATCTCGACACGCTGGCGCCTCGACCAGATCAACGAGGCCATCGCCGACACCAAGACCGGCCAGGCCCGACGCAACGTCATCACCTTCGACTAGGCCCGCCCCTTCTTCTTGGTCGAAATACCTCTCGGGGGGTGTGGGGGGCAGACAGCCCCCCACCGGCCCGCCACACGCCACAGCAAGGACCGCCGATCATGCGCCTGACCGATCTGGAGATCTTTCCCGTCGCGCCGCCACCGCCGGGCTGGGGCGGGCGCTATTGGCTGATCCTGCGCCTGACAACCGATGACGGGATCACCGGCCTGGGTGAGGTCTATGCCAGCGCCGTCGGCCCCAGGGCCATGGCCGCGGTGATCGCGGATGTCTTTGCCCGCCACATGCAGGGCACCAGCCCCGAGAATGTCGAGACCATGTTCCGCCGCGCCTATTCCGCTGGCTTCACGCAGCGCCCCGACCCGAGCGTGATGGGCGCGTTTTCGGGGCTGGAAATGGCCTGCTGGGATATCCTGGGCAAGGCGCGCGACCGCCCCGTCTGGGCGCTGATGGGCGGGCGGATGAACGACCGGCTGCGCGCCTATACCTACCTCTACCCCGAGCCGCATCACGACCCCAACCGGTTCTGGGTCGACGCCGAGCTGGCCGCCGAGGCCGCCAGCGCCCGCGTGGCCGAGGGCTGGACGGCAGTGAAATTCGACCCCGCCGGCCCCTACACGATGCGCGGCGGGCACATGCCCGCGATGTCCGACATCACGCGTTCGGCCGATTTCTGTGCCGCGATCCGGGGCGCGGTGGGCGACCGGGCCGACCTGCTGTTCGGCACGCATGGCCAATTCACGCCCGCCGGTGCGATCCGGCTGGCCCAGGCCATCGCACCCGATGATCCCCTGTGGTTCGAGGAACCCGTGCCGCCCGACGATTTTCCCGCGCTCGGCGCTGTGGCCCGCGCCACGACGATCCCGGTGGCCACCGGCGAACGCCTGACCACCAAGGCGGAGTTCGCCGCCGCGCTGGCCCATGGCGCGCGCATCCTGCAACCGGCCCTTGGCCGCGCCGGCGGCCTGTGGGAGGGGAAAAAGATCGCCGCTCTGGCCGAGGCGGCGGGCGCGCAGATCGCGCCGCATCTCTATGCCGGGCCGGTGGAATGGGCGGCAAACGTACACTTGGGCGTGACCTGTCCGAACATCCTGATGGTCGAGGCGATTGAAAGCCCGTTCCATGACGCCCTCGTCTCGGGGCGCCCGCAGGTCGAGGGCGGCTTCTCGAGGCGCCAAAGGCCCCCGGCCTCGGCATCGCCCTGAACGATACCATCGCGCGCGCGCATCCCGTCACCACCGACCGCCTGCATCTCGAGATGCAGGAGGCCCCCTGCGACTGGCAGAATGGCAACGCCTTTGCCGGGGGCGCCGCCGACTGAGCCGGGCGCGGCCGGATTTCTCGAGAAATCCGGTCCGTTTTCCGCGCGGAAAACGGCGCCCTATCCGCGCGCCTGCTCGTGTTCGTAGCGCAGCCGTGCGATTTCCTCGTTCTTTTCGGATTTGCGCTGTGCCTCCAGCGCCTCTTCGACAAAGCTCAGATGCTCGATCACCGCGGCGCGCGCGGCGGCGGCATCCCGCGCCTGCAGCGCGTCATTGATCGCGCGGTGATGTTCCAGCAGAAGATCGCGGATCGTGCGGTTCTTGAACATGATCTGCCGGTTGAAGAACACCCCTTCGCGCAACAGGTCGAAAATCGACCGCATCATGTGCAGCAGGATGACATTGTGCGACGCCTCGAGAATGGCGAGGTGAAACTCGGCGTCCAGCTCCGCCTCGTCCGAGGGGTTTCGCTTGGAATGGGCGGCTTCCATCTTGCGAAAGATCGTGTCGATCACCTTGAGATCGGTGTCCGAGCCATGGATCGCGGCACGCTCGGCGGCGATCGATTCAAGGTCGCGGCGAAAGGCGATATAGTCGAAGACCGCTTCCTCGTGCTGCGCGAACAGCCGGATGAGGGCGGGCGAAAAGGCCGAGCCCAGAACATCGGCCACGTAGATCCCGGCGCCCGCCCGCGTGGCCAGCAACCCGCGCTCCTGCAACTCGGCGATGGCCTCGCGCAAGGACGGCCGCGACACGCCGAGGCGCTCGGACAGTTCCCGCTCGGAGGGCAGGCGTTCACCCGGGCGCAGGATGCCGCGCAGGATCAGTTGCTCGATCTGCCGCACGACGCTGTGCGACAGTTTCTCGGCCTCGATGCGCTGAAACGGCATGACGCGGCACCTCCCTCCCTGATATTGGTCAAGGATTATGACCGCATCGCCGCGCAAGTCCAGCATTGCCGGGGTCTTGCGGCGGCGGATCGGCGGGACGGGTCAGGCGCGCGGACGGATGATGACCTCGACCCGGCGGTGCAAATATTGAACGGAGGGATCCTGTACAGAGACTCCGGGTACGGGCTCGCTTTCGCCTCGTCCAAAGGCTCTGACACGGGCTGGGTTGACGCCCTCTTCCAATAAGACGCCTGCAACTGCATTTGCACGCCGCGCAGAGAGATCCTGATTGTATTCAGCCGAGCCAGTACTATCGGTATGGCCCACCACGTCCACGGTTGTGTCGGGATATTGCTGCAGGTTGCGCGCCAGCGCGCGCAGATCTGCCTGCAGACTGGCTCGGATCGCCGCGCTATCAAAATCAAAAAGGATACCTTCCGGCAACGTAACGATCAGTTCCTCGCCCGTATTCTCGATGGCGATGCGCTCGTTGGCCATGGACGCCCGCAGATCGCGCGCCTGCCGGTCCAGCGCCGCGCCGATGGCGCCGCCCGCCAGTGCGCCGGCCGCGGCCCCCAGCACGGCGTTGCGGCCGCGGTTGTCATCATCGGCGGTGGCGCCGAAGAACGCGCCCAGCATGCCGCCGACGATGGCGCCGTCGCGGGTGCGGTTGGCGTTGGGGTCCTGCACGGTGTTGGACACGCAGCCGGTCAGCACCAGCGTCGCGGCGGTGATCACGGCAATCGGGGTCTTGGACATCAGGTTCATGCGAATTTCCTGCTCTGCAACGTGTTTTGCGACCGCAGCAGGGCTGCGCGGCCGGATTGGTGCCAGATATAACACCCTGCGCGGGTCTGCGCAGGGGGAAAAACACGCTTGGCGAAAACCTGCGCAAGACTCAGCGCGGCGGGGCCTCGGCCGCGGCGCTTTCCCAGGCCAGCATGGCGCGCTTGACCGGCAGGCCCCAGTGATAGCCGCCCAGCCCCCCCGATTTGCGCAGTGCCCGGTGGCAGGGGATCAGCCATGAAATCGGGTTGCGCCCCACCGCCGTGCCCACCGCGCGCACCGCCCTGGGGCGTCCGATGGCGCGGGCGATCTCGGAATAGGTGGTCACATGGCCCGAGGGGACGGAGAGCAGCGCTTCCCACACCTTGATCTGGAAGGGCGCGCCGATCAGGGCCAGCTTCACGTCGCCGCCCGACACGCCAAAGGCGGCCTCGGTCCACGGCGCGATGGCGGCGGGGTCCTCGAGATAGGTCGCCTCGGGCCAGCGCGACATCAGGTCGGCCAAAGCGGCGGCCTCGCCCGTTTCGGCGGCGAAACCGATGCCGCAGATTCCGCGATCGGTACCCATGACGATGGCCGGGCCAAAGGGGCTGTCGAACCGGCCCCAACGGATCGTCAGGCCCGAGCCTCTGGCGGCGTAGGTGCCGGGGCTCATCGCCTCCCATGTCAGGAACAGGTCATGCAGCCGCCCGCCGCCCGACAGGCCGGTTTCGGCGACCGTGTCCAGCACCGTGTAGCGGTCGGCCAGCAGGCGCTTGGCGTGATCCAGCGTCAGGTATTGTTGGTAGCGCTTGGGGCTGACCCCGGCAAAGCGCGAGAAAACCCGTTGCAGATGCGCGGGGCTGAGGCCGATCTCGCGCGCGAGATCGTCCAGCGACGGGCCGGGAGGCGCGGCGGCGTCGATGACGTCCAGTGCGCGTCGCACGATGTGAAAGTGATAGGCCATCTCGGGGGCGTCGGGGGCGTCGGGGGCGTTGGGGGCAAGCTCGGTCATCGCGTCTCTCCTGTCTTGTCCCAATCTAGGCGCGGCCCCGCAGGCCCGCGACCCGCTTCTTGCGCCAAAGCGTCTCTTGTAGCTCGTCCCGGCAAGCGGCATTAGGGGGCATGGCCAAGCAACTGCCCTACCGCGCGATGCACGAGATCTTCACCCGGTTCCACGCCGCCGCGGCCGAACCGAAGGGAGAGCTCAACCACGTCAACGCCTATACGCTGGTCGTGGCGGTGGCACTCAGCGCGCAGGCGACGGATGCGGGGGTGAACAAGGCCACCGAAACGCTGTTCCAGATCGCCGATACGCCCGAAAAGATGCTGGACCTGGGCGAAGAAGGGCTGATTGAGCACATCAAGACGATCGGCCTTTACCGCAACAAGGCCAAGAACGTCATCAAGCTGAGCCGTATTTTGGTCGAGGAGTATGGCGGCGTTGTGCCGTCCAGTCGCGCGGCCCTGCAATCGCTGCCCGGTGTCGGGCGCAAGACGGCCAATGTGGTGCTGAACATGTGGTGGCACTATCCCGCGCAGGCGGTCGATACCCATATCTTCCGCGTCGGCAACCGCACCGGCATCGCGCCGGGCAAGGACGTCGATGCTGTCGAGCGCGCCATCGAGGATAATGTCCCGGCCGAGTTCCAGCTGCACGCCCATCACTGGCTGATCCTGCACGGGCGCTACACCTGCGTTGCGCGCAAACCCAAATGCCCCGCCTGCCTGATCCGCGACCTCTGCCCCTTCGAGGACAAGACGGTCGAGCCCACCCCAAAACGCCCCCGCGCGAAAAAAGGACAAGACCTGACATGACCCAAGACTACGACCTCGTCGGTATCGGCAACGCCATCGTCGACGTGATTTCCCATGGCGATGACAGCTTTCTCGACAACATGGGCATCCAGAAAGGGATCATGCAACTGATCGAGCAGGACCGCGCCGAACTGCTTTATGCCGCCATGTCCGATCGCGTGCAGGCGCCGGGTGGATCGGTCGCCAACACGGTGGCGGGCGCGGGCACTCTGGGTCTGAAGACGGCCTTCCTCGGCAAGGTCAAGGATGACGCGCTGGGCCAATTCTACGCCAAGGGCATGGAAGAGGGCGGCACCGCCTTTCCGAACCCGCCCGCGGCAGAGGCCGAGGCGCCGACCTCGCGCTCGATGATCTTTGTCTCGCCCGATGGTGAGCGGTCGATGAACACCTATCTCGGCGCGGGCGCCGATTTCGACGAGGGCGACGTGGATGCCAGCGTGGCCGCGAATGCCCGCTGGCTGTTTCTCGAGGGCTATCTCTACGACAAGCCCGAGGGGAAAACCGCCTTTACCGCCGCCGCCGATCACTGCCGCAAGGGCGGGGGCCGCGTGGGCATCACGCTCTCCGATCCGTTCTGCGTCGACCGTCACCGCGCCGATTTCCTGCACCTGATCGAGGGGCAGATGGATTACGTGATCGGCAATCACGAGGAATGGCTGGCGCTTTACCAGACCGAGGATCTGGACGCCGCGCTGGCCCAGGCCGCCACGATCTGCGACATCGTGGTCTGCACCCATTCCGGCGAGCCGGTGAAGATCCTGCGCGGGGCCGCCCGCGTCGAGATCCCGGTCGAGCGCATCACCCCGGTCGATGCCACCGGCGCGGGCGACCAGTTCGCCGCCGGGTTCCTTTTTGGCATGGCCACGGGCCACGACATCGAGGTGGCCGGCCGGATGGGCGTGGCCGCCGCCTCCGAGGTGATCCGCCATGTGGGGCCGCGGCCCGCGCGCCCGCTCAGCGAGGTTTTCGCCGAGCAGGGCCTGATCTAGGCCCGCGTCCGGCCCCCTGTCGGTCAGACCCCGCGCGCGTCATCTTTATCCTCGAAATATGCCGGGGGGTGCGGGGGGCTGGCCCCCCGCCGGGTCGGCGTCCCGAAGGGACGGCGAAACGCGGGCCGGTGCTGCGTCCCCCTCAGCCGAATTGACCTTCGATAAAGGCGCGGGCCTCCTCGGTGCGGGTTTCGGTGAACACCCGTTCGGTCGGCCCGATCTCCAGCAGACGCCCCACGGTGGAAATAGGCCACCCTGTCGGCGACGCGGCGGGCCTGCATCATCGAATGGGTCACGATCACGATGGCCTTGTCCAGCTTGAGTTCCAGCACAAGGTCCTCGACCGATTTGGTGGCGATGGGGTCGATCGACCCGGTGGGTTCGTCCATCAGCAACACGTCGGGCTTGGTCGAGAGGGCGCGGGCGATGCACAGGCGCTGCTGCTGCCCGCCCGACAGGTCGGTGCCCTTCATCTCGTGCAGGTGATCCTTGACCTCGTCCCACAGATGGGCGCGGCGCAGGCAATCCTCGACATGGGCCTCCAACTCGTCCCGGTCGCGCATCAACCCGTGCAACTGCGGGCCATAGGTGACATTGTGCCAGATCGTGCTGGGGAACGGGTTGGGCTTTTGCGCCACCCAGCCAAAGCGCCGGCGCAACAGCGGCGGATCGACTTGCGCATCGTGGATGTCCTCGCCTTCGAGGGTGATCCGGCCCTCGATCTTCACACCGGGCGTGATGTCATGCATCCGGTTGAAGCATTTCAGCATCGTGGATTTGCCACAGCCCGACGGCCCGATGAACGCCAGCGCCTCGCCGGGGTAGAGATCGAGATCGATCTGCGACAGCGCCGGCGGGGCGCCCCTGTCGTACCACAGGTTCAGGCCGCGGACCTCGATCAGGGGGTCCATGTTGCGCCCTGAGGGGTGGGTGATGGTCGGGCGGTCGGTGGCGACGGGGCGTGCGGGCGCGCCGCCACGCGCTATCGCGCTGTCAGTCGTCCTGTCCTCCATGTCCGGTCTCCTCGGCGATCATCTGAGGCGGCCCCGCGCGGCGCGGGGGCCGGGGCGGGGCGGTCTGTTGGTTGTCTCGCAGGCGCAGCTTGGGGCGCATGGGCCGGGCCGGATTTGATGCAGATCGTTTTGCGCGCATTGTCATGAAAACTTCATATGCGCCGGCGCGGGCGGTTTGAGGCACGCAAGGCTTTGCGTTCCGCGCCCCCTTCGATAACAAGGCGGGGTGGCCGTCTGGCCGCGGTATTGCTGCCAATTGTTCCAGAACGGCCCTTTTGAATGACCGATCCCGTTTATCTGACCGCTCTTCTCGGCCTTGGGCTTGCGCTCAAGATCACGGGTTTCGCGGTGCGCGACGAGTTGGTGCTGCGTCTCCTCGTGGCCACGGGCATCGTCTGCGACGTGCTGTTCTACGCCCTGCGCCCCGAGCCGATCCTGCAATCGGTGCTGGCCAACATGTCGCTGGTCGCGGTGAACGTGGCGCTGATCCTGTTGATCCTGCTCGAGCGGACGACCTGGCGCATGAGCGCCGAGGACCGCGCCCTGCTGCGCCATTTCGCAACGCTGACACCGGGGCAGTTTCGCCGCATCGCAAAGATCATGGAGCGCGAGACCGTGGGCCCCGACACGCCACTGACGCTGGAAAACAAGCCGGTCGAACACCTGATGCTGGTGTTTTCGGACCGCATCGAGATCAGCAAACAGGGCAAGAGCTTTCCGGTGGGCGGGCCGGCCTTTGTGGGCGAGATCGCGTTTCTGACGGGCAATCCGTCCTCGGCGGATGTGCGCCTGCCCGAGGGGGGCACCGTGATCCGTCTGCCGATCGGGCCGCTCAAGGCGATGATGGCGCGCAAGCCCGCGCTGAACAATGCGATGGTGGCCCTCTTCGGGCAGGAACTGGCCCGCAAGGTCGCCGACAGCGTGCCGATGGACCGCGCGGCGCGCAGCCGGCCGGTGACCGGCGCGGCGCCCTCGGGCGACACGATCCCGGCCATCGACCCCGAAAGCCAGGCGGGCCTGAGCTAGCGGCCAGTCGCACCGCCAATGCTTTCGTGCCGGTCGGGGCAGGCGGCATTTGCCACAGCGGCCAAAATCGCCCACGATCCGAGGGTGATAGCGACAAGCGAAAAGGGGCTGCCGGTGCCGCGAAAACCCGATGACGGGCCCCGAGGGCGGGGCAGGAGATGAGGCGGATCACCCTGCTGCTCGGCCTGGGGATGACGGCGCTGATGCTGCTGCTGGCCGGGGCCGCGCCGCTGATCCTCGAACGGGCGCGCGATTCGGTGTTCGACGCCTACCAGCGCGCCAGCCCGCGCGCTTATGATCCCCAGGCGCCGGTCCATGTCATCGATATCGACGAGGCCTCGCTGGATGCCTTCGGGCAGTGGCCCTGGCCGCGCAGCTACATGGCGGCCCTGACCGACCGGCTGTTCGATCACGGGGCCGCGGCAGTGGGGTTCGATGTGCTCTTCCCCGAGCCGGACCGCACCTCTCCCGAGCGGATCGCCGAAAGCTGGGCGCGATTTGCCGAGGGCATCCCCCCGATCCTGCCCGATCTGGGGCTGCCGCCCCATGACGACCGCTTCGCCGCGGCGATTGCGGGCCGCCCCGTGGTTCTGTCCGTGGCCGGCGCGCCCGAGGGCGGTCGGCCCGTCCCCATGGCGGGGATCGCCGTGACCGGCACGGTGCCGCCGGGGCTGGTGCGCTACCCGGCGGCGGTCGAGAACCTGCCCGCCCTGACCGAGGCGGCGGCGGGGCTGGGCATGGTCAGCCTGGGGCGCAATGCCGATGGGATCACCCGCAGCGTGCCCATGGTGAGCCAGGTGGGCGAGGCCCTGATCCCCGCGCTGTCGGCGGAACTCCTGCGCGTGGCACAAGGCGCGGGCGGCCATATCCTGCGCACGACCGAAGCCTCGGGCGAGGTGTCGGGCGGGACCAATGCGGCCGTGGCCATGCGCAGCGGGGCGCTCAGCTACCCGGTCGAGGGTGATGGCCGGTTTCGCATCCATTTCGCGGGCGATCAGCCCGCGCGGGTCACACCGGCCGCGCAGGTGTTGCAACTGGACGGGCCGGACCCCGAGTTGCGGCAACGGCTGGCGGGGCGGATCGTGCTGGTGGGGTCCTCGGCGCAGGGGCTGTTCGACATCCGCACCACGCCGCTGAGCGGGCAGGTGGCCGGCGTGATGCTGCATGCCGAGGTCATCGAACAGATCGTCTCGGGCAGTTTCCTGACGCGGCCCGACTGGATGTTCGGCCTCGAGGTGGTGGTGATCGTGCTGATCGGCGGGGTGCTGACGCTCTTGCAGTTGCGCGAGCATCCTGTGGCGGGCCTGATCGCGGCGGCGGCCTTGGTGGCGGTGGCGATCCTTGGGGGGCTGTGGGCGTTTTCCGGCGGCTGGCTGTTCAACCCGGTTCTGCCGGTCCTGACGGCGGTGGCGGTCTATGTGCCGGGCACGACCCTGGGCTTCATCGCCAAGGAGCGCGCGCGCCGGTCAATCCGCAACCGCTTTGCCTATTTCCTGCCGCCCGAACTGATCGGGCGGATCGAGGCCAACCCCGAGGCGGCCCTGACCCCCGACGGGGCCGAGCGCGATCTGTCGGTGATGTTCGTGGACATGCGCGGCTTTTCCACCGTGACCGAGGGGATGGACCCGGCCCGCGTCGTGACACTGGTCAACACCTACCTGTCCGCGGTGGCCGAGGCGCTGGTCGATCGCGGCGCCACCATCGACAAGTTCATGGGCGATGCGGTCATGGCGTTCTGGAACGCCCCCATCGCGCGCGCGGATCATGCCGAGGCGGCGCTTGGCGCGATCTTCGCGGTCGAGGAGGCCGCCGCCCGCGCCAACGCGGCCCTGCACGACGAGGGGTTGCCGCCCGTCTCGGTCGGGATCGGGATCAACACCGGCCCGGCCTCGGTCGGGTTGATGGGATCGCGCGACCGACTGTCCTACACCTGTATCGGCGACAGCGTGACCCTGGCCGCGCGGCTCGAGGGGCTGACGCGGCAATACGGCGTCGCGGCCTGCGTCGGTCCCGCCACGGCCGCCGCCGCCGGGCACGGCGCGGCCGAGGGGCTGGTGGCCATCGTGCTGGACCTGATCGCGGTCAAGGGGTTCGGCACCCCGGTCGAGATCGCCACGGTCCTGCCCGCGGGCGCCCCGGATGTCGAGCGTTTCGCGCAGCTTCTGGTCGAGGCGCGGGGCGACTACCTGGCGCGCAACTGGGCCCGCGCCGAAGAGGGCTTTGCCGCCCTTGCCGCGCTACAGGTCGATTTCTGCGACACCGCCCTCTTGACGCGGCTCTATCTGGACCGGATCGAGGCGTTCTACCGTGCGCCGCCGCCCGCCGACTGGATCGGGGCGGCGGTGGCGACCGCGAAACGCTAGGCGCGGGCCTCAGAAATCGCCGCCGAAGCAGAAGATTCCTTCGTAGATTTCATTGGGGGCCGCGCGGTTGGTGCCGAGTTCTTCGTAGAAGAACGGAAGGCATTCCTCGCCCGCGAAGAACCCGATGATCGTGTCGATGTCGAACCCGTCCTCGAACAGGTCGAAATCGAACTCCTCCCCGCCGGTCGAGACCGGGCCGCGGTCCGAGGGGTTGGGGGTGTCCACACCGCTGCCCAGGCCCGCACCACCGCCCGATTGCGGCGCGCCGTCGATCAGTTGCAGCAGAAAGGCCAGGAATTGCGGCGATACCTCGCCCAGGTAGCCGTCATTGCCCAGCACGCCGCCCTGGCGGCTGGTGCAGGCGGTGCCGCCCGACGCTGTGGCAAGGCACAGACGCTCGCCGGCGATGAACACCGCATAGGTGTCGCCGCCCGAGGCGAAGACCAGCGCGGACGATCCGCGCACCCCGATCGTGGCCGAGGGGGTGGTGATGGTGGCCGGCTCGTCGCGGCTGAGCGTGCCGCCGATGAACCGCAGCGCACCTTCGGTCAGTTGCAGGCCCATCTCGCCCGCGCCCTGGTTGGGGTCGAACACGAAGCGGTCCAGAACGATGGTGGTGTTCGGGGTCCAGCGACAGGGTGGACTGGTCGGCGAACAACAGCTGCCCGCGCCCGGTGGCCGAGCTTTGGACCGTTTCATCGGCCGTCAGCGCGGTGCCGACACCCAGGGTGCGGGTGGCCGCCCCCGGCGGGGTGCCGCGCAGTCGCTCGGCCGAGCGACGGTGCCGATCTGCTGTGCGGCGGCGGGCAGGGCGCCGATGGCCAGCAGCGCGGCGGCCAGGACGGGGCGGGCGACAGAGGTCAGGCGCGGCATCTCAGAACTCCCATCCGATTTGAGCGGACACGACCGAGGCATCCTGATCGGGGCCGGTGTTCAATTCGGTCATCACATGGCTGACGCGGGTCTCGAGATACAGGCTGTCGGTCACGAAGCTGCGCAGCATCACGCCGAAGGCGGTGCGGGTTTCCTCGTCATCGTCGAAAAACGCAAAGTCGTAGTCGGTGGTGATCCAGTCGGCGCTGGCAAAGGCCCCGGCCACCCATTGCCGCGGCAGATCGAAGGGCGCGTCGAAGGCATGCTGCGCCTCGAGCCGGAGACCATAGGCGGTGTCGGTGGTGAAATCGAACTCGGCGCCCTCGGCCGACACGGTCAGGCGCAGGCGCGTGTCGCGCGACGGCCGAAAGACCGCGCCCAGCATCACCTCGTGATAGGTGAAGTCCTCGCCGCCATTCTCCAGCAACTCGCCCGTGCCGTAGGACAGATCGGCAAAGGTGGTCCAACGCTCGTTATGCGGGTTCTGGTAGGCGATGCCGATGGCGGCCCTGTCGAAATCGGTGTTCAGGTCGAAGGGGTCGTCGGGAAAGCGCACCATCGACAGCTCGACATAGGGGCGCAGCCGCGGGCCGTAGGTGTCGCCGGTCAGGCGAAACTCGGGGCCGGTGGTCAGCCGCATCTCCTGACGCGAATTGAACAGGATGTCGTCGAAATCGGTGCCGGGCAGGTAGCTGGACAGCGCTGCCTCGGTCACCCATTGCGTCACGAAGGGCCCGCCGAGATCCAGCCGCCAATCCAGGCTGGCCGACCCGAACAGGCCCTCGGACTGCGACAGGTCGGTTTCGGTGAAGGCATAGCCAAGCGCCACATGCGCCGACCACGCGCTGTCGGCGTCGCGGCGCGTGGCCTCCTGGCGGTAGCGCGCGACCTGGGCGGATTGGGACTGGGTCAGGGCGCCGCCGGCTTCGGCGGCGGCGAAATGGTATTCGGCCAGGTCGTAATTCCCCAGCGAGAAATAGGCGATGCCAAGCTCGACGCGCGCGGTGGAATTGCGCGGCTCGAGGTCGATCAGCCGTTCCAGCGTGGCGACGGCGGCCTCGAACTCGCGCATCTGAACCGACAGTTGCGCATAGCGCATCATCACGTCGCGGTTGGTCGGATCGGCCAGCATTTCGGCAAAGACCGCGTCGCGCTGCTGGGCCAGGCTGGCGGTCTGCGCCGCGCCGGGCATCGCGCCCGCCGACAAGACCGAGGCACAGAGCAGTGCCGCGACCGCGCCGCGCCGTGCGGTGGCCGTGGTGAAATCGAACATCCCGTACCTCTTGTCTGAAAGACCTTCTTGGTAAACGCGGCAAGGCTAGCCCCGCCCGCGCACGCGACGCAACGTCGCGTTTGCCATCGGCTGCGGCTTGACCCGGCAATGCGGCATCCCCGCAACGGTCGGCGCGGAAAAGGCGTCACTCGCCCAGTTTGGCGTGCACCTCGTCGAGGTCGATCTCGCCGATCGGCATCTTGTTGGCCGGGTTCTCGAAATCGTATTTGAAAAGCTCGAAATCGCGTTTGTAGATCTCGTAGACCAGGTGCATCGACAGATCGTCGAAATAGTCCTCGACCGGGTGGGCGCGCTTGGGGCCGTGCCCCTCGCTTTCGTTGAAACGCGGAACGTCCTGCAGCGCGATCGGGTGGGCGACGTCGATCTTGTCGAGCACCGTCTGCATCCCCTCGTTGAACTTTTCCGTCCAGAAGATGTGGTCGTAGGTGCCGCCATTGACGACAAAGGTCGAGACATGGCCCGACATGGCCGACCAGTGAATGTCGGGGTCCATCGGCTTGCGCCAGCGGATCGTATCGCGCGCAAACAGCAGAAACCGGCGGAAACTGGCGATCTGGTCGAACTCGCCCTTGCCGTCGTCGCCGCCGACCTCGATCCCGTATTTCTGGATCAGAAGCGGCACCATGTTGCCGCGATAGCGTCGGCCATTGCGCTGGATGCCGCAGATCTTGTCGAAAAACGACGACAGGATGCGCGTGTAGGGATTGCGCACGCAGGTAAACGCGTACGAGCCGTGGCCGGTCACGTTCCTGGTGATCAGCGGCTGGCTATCGTCGAACGCCCATTTGTGCATGCCCGACTGGGCATCGTGGATGTCGCCGTCGAAGAATTCGCCATTGTCGGTGTAGTACATGATCTGCCCGATGGTCGAGCAGGCGCATTTCGGTACCACGCGGTACACGACGCTTTCGCTGGTGGTCATCCAGGTTCCGGGAAACCCCATACTCGTTGCCTCTGCCTTGTCGCACATGCGTGCTGCCGGTATGCCGCTGCGGGTTCGATCAGAAAAGACCAAAGAAGTGATGTTTTATCAATCTCGCTCGGCTAGTAATGAGCAAACAAAAAGGCAAGTTTGAGGCTAATCGTTTCCGGCATGGCAAAAATCGCCTTCATTCTTCTTTGCCACAAGGACGCGCCGGCCATCATCCGCCAGGCCGAGCGTCTCACGGCGACTGGCGACTACGTGTCGATCCATTTCGATGCCCGCGCGAGGCCCGAGGCCTTCGCCCAGATCCGCGACGCGCTCAAGGACAACCCCAATGTCGTGTTCGCCAAACGGATCAAATGCGGCTGGGGCGAGTGGAGCCTCGTGCAGGCCACGCTGAACGCCGTGCAGGCCGCCGTCGAGGCCTTTGCGCGCGCCACCCATTTCTACATGCTCTCGGGCGATTGCGGATCTGTCAAATCGGCGGCCTATGCCCATCGGTTTCTCGACGCGGCGGACCGCGACTATATCGAAAGCTTCGATTTCTTCGCCTCCGACTGGATCAAGACCGGGTTCAAGGCCGAGCGGCTGATCTATCGGCACTGGTTCAACGAGCGCAAGCACAAGCGCGCCTTCTATACCATGTTCGAGATCCAGAAACGGCTGGGGCTGGAGCGGCGCATTCCCCGCGATATCGAGGTGATGATCGGCAGCCAGTGGTGGTGCCTGCGCCGCCGCACCATCGAGGCGATCCTGGCCTTCTGCAAGGAACGGCCCGATGTCGTGCGCTTTTTCCGCACCACCTGGATCCCGGACGAGACCTTTTTCCAGACGCTGGTGCGCCACCTGGTGCCCGAGCGCGAGATCGAAAGCCGCACCCTGACGTTCAAGATGTTCTCGGATTACGGGATGCCGGTCACCTTCTACAATGACCAGTTCGATCTGCTGATCAGTCAGGATTACCTGTTCGCGCGCAAGATCAGCCCCGAGGCGACGGTCCTCAAGGAGCGCCTGGGCGCGCTGTGGGAATCGGGGCGCACCGATTTCACCGTCGGGCGCGAGGGGGCCAAGCTGCATGCCTTCCTGACCGGACGGGGCCGGATCGGGCGGCGCTTTGGCACCCGGTTCTGGGAGCGCGAGGCGACGCTTGGCCCGGATCGCGAATTGCTGATGATCGTCTGCAAGAAATGGCATGTGGCCAAGCGCATGCTCTACGCCGCCGAGGATCGGCTGGGCATTGCCGGGGTCGAATACCTCTTCGACGAGGAAAGCTGCACGGTGCCGCATCTTGGCGGGATCGAGCGGACGCTCGACAAACGCAACCGCCACCGCCGCGCGCTGATGCGCATGCTGTTCGATTACTACGACACGGATCGTCTGATGATCTGCCTGGATCCGGCCAATATCGACCTGATGCGCGATTTCATGTCCGATCGCGCCGCGACCCGTCTGCTCGAGCTGCAATGCGTGTTCGACGATCAGTATCTGGTGGGCCATGCGCGGCGTGTGGGGCTGGCGACCGAAGAAACCCCGACCGAGGTCATCCAGCGCATGCTGCCGACGCTGCGCCACGAATTCCAGTACGAATCGGTGCGCATCCGCGAAGCCGAGTTCAACGATCACTGGCGGGTCCGCGAGGATCGCGACCCCGAGGTCAACGGCGCCGTGCTGAGCAGCTTTTTCGACACGCCCCCCGAGATCGGGCAGGCGCTGGCCGATACCCCCTATCTCTTTGCCGACTGAAGGAGCCCCCAGCGATGGCCTATGCCTATGACGACCAGAACATCTTTGCCAGGATCCTGCGCGGCGAGATCCCGAACAGCACCGTGATGGAAACCGACCATACGCTGGCCTTCAACGACATCGCCCCGCAGGCCCCCGTGCATGTGCTGGTGATCCCCAAAGGGGCCTATGTGACGCTGGATCATTTCGCGGCCCAGGCCAGCGAGGCCGAAATCGTGGATTTCCACCGCGTCGTCGCGCGGATCTGCGCCGATCTGGAGGTCGCCCCGGGCATGGGCGGGGCGGGCTATCGGGTGATTTCCAATGCAGGCGGCGACGGGGTGCAGGAGGTGCCCCATTACCATCTGCATATCCTGGGCGGTCGCCCGTTGGGCCGGATGCTGGCCAAGGCGGTCTGAGGCCGGGCCGCCAGGACAGCGGAGCGGCTTGCGCCGCACACCTTTCGCCTCGCCGCCCCTTGCCGGGGCGGCTCAGGTTCCGGGGCGCTGCCCCGGACCCCGGAGTTTTTCGGCCAAGATGAAGGGGGTCAGGCAGCGCGGCCCGAGGTCAGCGACACGAAGACGTCTTCGAGGTCCGGATCCTCGGTGCGGATGTCGCGGATCGCGGTGCCGCTGGCGCGGACGGCGTCGAGGATGGCGCCCGGCCTGGTGTCGGTGGTGCGGTAAGACAAGGCGAGCGCCCCGTTCTCGCGGCGTTCGAGCGTGACGCCCTCGGGCAGGGTGATCTCGCCCGCCGCGCCCTCGGGCCAGATCAGCAGCGTCTTGCGATCCATCCGCGCCAGCAGGTTTTCGGTGCGGTCGCGGGTGATCACCTCGCCATGGTTGATGATGGCGATCTCGTCGCACATTTCCTCGGCCTCTTCGAGGTAATGGGTGGTCAGGATGATGGTCATCCCGGCCCGGTTCAGGCGGCGCACATTCTGCCAGAGCATCTGGCGCAATTCGATATCGACCCCGGCCGTCGGCTCGTCGAGGACGAGGATCTGGGGCGCGTGCACCAGGGCCTTGCCCAGGAGCAGGCGGCGCTGCATGCCGCCCGAGAGCGTGCGGGCATAGGCCTCGGCCTTGTCGGTAAGGCCGACGAGTTCGAGAATTTCGTCCGAACGGCGTTCGGATTTCGGCACACCGTAGAGCCCGGCCTGCACCTCGAGCGCGGCGCGGGGCGTGAAGAACGGGTCGAGGTTCAGTTCCTGCGGCATGACGCCGATTGCGGCGCGTGACTGCCGCGGGTTCACATCCTGGTCGAAGCCCCAGATCCTGACCGAGCCCGACGATTTCAGGACCATCCCCGCCATGATGTTGATCAGGGTCGATTTGCCGGCCCCGTTCGGCCCCAGCAGCCCGAAGATCGACCCGGTCGGGATGTCGAGATCCACGCCCTTGAGCGCCTGTTTCGCCGGCGCCCGCCCCGAGGCCGCGTAGGTCTTGGTCAGGCCGCGGATCTCGATGGCGGTGCGGGTCTGGGTCTGGGTCATCGTGATGGTCCTTTCCGGGCCTTGTCGGGCCGCGTGCAAGCTGCGATACCGAATGGCGACTTAAGGTGCGGTCCCGCGTGGGACAAGCAGGAGGACGACCGAGCATGACCAGACCCGCCCCCGAAACCGAGATCGTGAACGCCTGGCGCGTGAGTTGCGACGGTGGTGAAGGCGCATTGGGGCACCCGCGCGTCTGGCTGTCGCTGGATCGCGACACGGGCCATGTCGAGTGCGGCTATTGCGACAAGCTGTTCGTGCATGCCGATTTCGCCGACAAGGTCCTGGGCGAGGACGGGCAAAAGGCCTGACACCTTCCGGGGCGCCGATCCTTCCCGGTTGCGGGGCGCGCCCGGACGTTTCGGAACCGGGGCAGACGCGCGCGCGGAGGGATCATGGCATTCGGCAAGGGACATCACCTGCACCTGGTGGACGGATCGGCCTTCATCTTTCGGGCCTATCACGCGCTGCCGCCACTGACGCGGAAATCCGACGGGCTGCCCATCGGGGCGGTGTCGGGGTTTTGCAACATGATCCACAAGATGATCGAGGCCAATACCGGCCCCGATGCGCCGACCCATGCGGCTGTGATCTTCGACAAGGGCAGTCATACGTTCCGCAATGACCTCTATGACCAATACAAGGCCAATCGCGACGCCATGCCCGAGGATCTGCGCCCGCAGATCCCGCTGACGCGCGAGGCGACGCGGGCCTTCAACCTGGCCTGTATCGAGCTGGAGGGGTTCGAGGCCGATGACATCATCGCCACGCTGGCCCGCCAGGCGCGCGAGGCGGGCGGGCGCGTCACCATCATTTCGTCGGACAAGGACCTGATGCAGCTGGTCGGCGGCGGGGTCGAGATGTTCGACGCGATGAAGAACACCCGCATCGATGCCGAGGGGGTCGAAGCCAAGTTCGGGGTGGGCCCCGATCGCGTGATCGACGTGCAGGCCTTGGCCGGCGACAGCGTCGACAACATTCCCGGCGCGCCGGGGATCGGGATCAAGACCGCCGCGCTGTTGATCAACGAATATGGCGATCTGGAAACGCTTCTGGACAGTGCCGAGCAGATCAAGCAGCCCAAGCGCCGCCAGACGCTGATCGAGAAGCGCGCGCAGATCGAGCTATCGAAGAAACTCGTCACGCTGGATGACCAGGTGCCCTTGGACGAGAGCCTCGACGATCTGGAGGTGCGCGAGCCCGAGGCGGACAAGCTGTTGGAGTTCCTGTCGCAGATGGAGTTCCGCACGCTGACCCGCCGCATCGCCGAGGAGATGGGCGTCGCGCCGCCGACCATCCCCGACACCGATCCGGGCGGGGCGGCCTCGGGCGAGGAGGCCGAAAGCGCGCCCGAGTTTCCACCGATCAAGCCCGAGGACTACGAGATCGTCCGCGACGCGGCGGCCCTGCAGAGATGGATCGACGCCGCCCATGCGCGCGGCTCGGTGGCGTTCGACACGGAGACGACCTCGCTGAATGAAATGCGGGCGGAATTGGTGGGTGTCTCGCTGGCCGTGGCGCCGGGGAAGGCCTGCTACATCCCGTTGCAGCATCGCGGCGGCGGGGCGGGCGGGGACCTGTTCTCGGACGACGCGCTGGCCGAGGGGCAGATGGCGCTGGACGTGGCGTTGGAGATGCTGAAACCGCTGCTTGAGGACGACGCGGTGATGAAGCTGGCGCAGAACGCCAAGTATGACGTCAAGGTGCTGGCCCGCTACGGCATCGACGTCGCGCCCATCGACGACACGATGCTGATGTCCTATGCGATGAACGCCGGGTTGCATGGGCATGGGATGGACACGCTGGCCGAGCGCTACCTGTCGCATCACTGCATCCCGATCAAGGATCTGATCGGCTCGGGCAAATCGGCCATCACCTTCGACCGGGTCGAGATCGACAAGGCTGCGCCTTATGCCGCCGAGGATGCGGATGTGACGCTGCGCCTAGGCCTGCTGTTCAAGCCGCAGCTGCACCGTGCGCAGGTGACGACGGTTTACGAGACGCTGGAGCGCCCGCTGGTGCCGGTTCTGGCGCGGATGGAGCGGGCGGGCATCAAGGTGGATCGCGATACGCTGTCGCGCATGTCCAACGCGTTCTCGCAGAAGATGGCCGCGCTGGAGGATGAGATCCACGCGTTGGCGGGCGAGACATTCAATGTCGGCTCGCCCGCGCAACTGGGCGAGATCCTGTTCGAGAAGATGGGCCTTGAAGGCGGCAAGAAGGGCAAGACCGGCAAGTATTCCACGCCGGCGGATGTGCTGGAGGATCTGGCGACCGAGCATGATCTGCCCGCGCGCGTGCTGGACTGGCGGCAGATGTCGAAACTGAAATCGACCTATACCGACGCATTGCAGGACCACATCAACCCGGACACGGGGCGGGTGCATACCTCGTATTCGATCGCCGGGGCGAATACGGGGCGGCTGGCCTCGACCGATCCGAACCTGCAGAACATTCCCGTGCGCTCGGACGAAGGGCGGCGCATTCGCGAGGCTTTCGTGGCCGAGACGGGCAAAGTGCTGGTTTCGCTCGATTATTCTCAGATCGAGCTGCGCATCCTGGCGCATATCGCGGGGATCGACGCGCTGAAGCAGGCCTTCCGCGAGGGGCAGGACATTCACGCCGCGACCGCGTCCGAGATGTTCGGCGTGCCGCTGGACCAGATGACGCCGGATGTGCGGCGGCAGGCCAAGGCGATCAATTTCGGCGTGATCTACGGGATTTCCGGCTTCGGCCTTGCGCGCAACCTGCGCATCCCGCGCGCCGAGGCGCAGGGATTCATCGACCGCTATTTCGAACGCTTCCCCGGCATCAAGGATTACATGGACGCGACCAAGGGCTTCGCGAAGGAGCACAAGTTCGTGCAGACGCTCTTTGGCCGCAAGATCAACACGCCCGAGATCGGGGCCAAGGGGCCGACCGCGGGCTTTGCCGCGCGGGCCGCGATCAACGCGCCGATCCAGGGGACGGCCGCCGACATCATCCGCCGTGCCATGGTCCGGATGGAGGCCGCCATCGCTGATCTGCCCGCGACCATGCTGTTGCAGGTGCATGACGAATTGATCTTCGAGGTAGACGAGGGGGCCGTGGACTAGCCTGATCGACCGCGCCCGCGAGGTGATGGAGGGGGCGGCGCACCCGGCGGTGCATCTGGATGTGCCGCTGGTGGTCGATGCGGGGCAGGGGGCAAACTGGGCCGAGGCGCATTGAGCGCGGACCCTGTCGCACCCCGTACACCGGGCGTACACAGGCCGTACTTACATGCGACGGCTCAGCCCTGCTGCGAACGGGTCGTCAGCACCGCCACGAGGCGGCGGGCGATGGGGGCCACGACCAGAACGGCCGGAAAGGCGATGGCCCAAGAGGTCAGCCAGGACCCGACCCAGATGGCGGCAAAATCGGCGGGCAAGCCGACCGTGCGAAAGGTGGCGATGGCCGACACGATGGCCGACATCAGGCCGGACAGAATGAGCGAGAACAGGACAGGGGCATAACGATGCGGGATCATGGGGGAACTCCGTTGATGGTTACGCGCCCATGTGGCCTGATCATTGGCGTGGTCAATCAATGTGGCCGCACAGCGGTCTGTGCATCCGTGCCGGCGTCATGCTGATCGCGTTCAACAAACCGATGAACGTGCTCAGCCAGTTCACGGACGAGGGGACATGGCCGGGGCTGGCGCACTATATCGACCAGCCCGGTGTCTATGCCGCCGGACGGTTGGACCGCGATAGCGAGGGGCTCTTGCTGCTGACCGACGATGGCCGCTTGCAGGCGCGCATCACCTCGCCCCGGGCCAAGACGCCCAAGACCTATTTTGCACTGGTCGAAGGCACCCCCGATGACGCGGCGCTGACAGCCCTGCGCGAGGGTGTGACGTTGAAGGACGGTCTGACCCGGCCCGCCAAGATCGAGGCGGTGTCCGAGCCCGACTGGCTGTGGCCGCGCGACCCGCCGGTGCGGTTTCGCAAATCCGTGCCCGAGGCCTGGCTGCGCCTGACCCTCACCGAGGGCAAGAACCGCCAGGTACGCCGGATGTGCGCCCATGTCGGCCTGCCGGTGCTGCGGCTGATCCGCTGGCAGATCGGCCCGCATACACTCGAGGGGCTGGCGCCGGGGGTGTGGCGTCGTCTGTCGTGAAATCTTGTAAAAGAATCCGGGGCGCGGCCCTGAATCGAAGAAGGGGCAGACCTTGACGGCGCTGCCCCTTCTGGTCGCGTCTACGTCTCCTCCGGCGCGGCCGCGTATGCCTTTGTATCCCGAGTGGCGTTAAACCATGCCTGCCGTTGCATTGTCAACGAGTCGCTGATCCAGATCAGCCCACAGGCGAGGTTTCGCGCAGTCGGCGGACAGCTCACGCCTCGGGCATCTGGTCGTAGGCTTCGAGCGCCTTGGTCCCGTACATCAGCGACGGGCCACCGCCCATCATCACGCAGACCGACACGGTTTCCTCGATCTCGGCGCGGGTCGCACCGGCGGCCTTGGCGGCCTTGGTGTGAAAGCCGATGCAATCGACGCATTGCTTGGCGATCCCGATGGCCAATGCCATCAGTTCCTTGTGCTTGGTGTCGAGCGCGCCGGGTTCCAGTGTCGCCTCGTGCAGCGCGAAAAAGCCACTGGCGGCCTTTTCCTGCTTGCCGCAATAATCCTCGATATGGACCTGGCCCTCGGCCACGACATCGTTCCAGTTCATAGGTTTGCACCCCTTGATGAGTCCGGATTGTCGGGGCGGGCCGGGCTGGCGCCGCCCTCAGGCCAACATGACCATGGGGTTCTCGAGGTTGTCCACGATTTGTTGCAGCAATTCCGCCCCGAGCGCACCGTCGATCACCCGGTGATCGACCGAGAGCGTCACCGACATGACGGTGGCCACGGCCAGTTCGCCATCGGCGCCGACGACGGGTTTCTTCACGCCCGCGCCGACGGCCAGGATCGCGCCATGCGGCGGGTTGATGACCGCATCGAAATTGTCGATGCCGAACATGCCGAGATTCGAGATCGCGAAGGCGCCGCCGACATATTCATGGGGGGCCAGCTTGCGGTCGCGGGCACGGGTGGCGAGATCCTTCATCTCGGCCGAAAGGGCAGAGAGCGATTTCATCTCGGCATCCTTCAGAACCGGGGTGAAGAGGCCGCCATCGACGGCGACGGCCACGGCCACGTCCGGGGTTTCAGGCGCAGCATCCGGTCGCCGGCCCAGACGGCATTGGCCGCCGGAACAGCCTGAAGCGCCAGGGCACAGGCCTTGATGATGAAGTCGTTGACCGACAGCTTCACGCCGCGCCCTTCCAGCTGCTTGTTGAGCTGGCTGCGGAAGGCCAAGAGCGCGTCGAGCTTGATGTCGCGGCGCAGGTAGAAATGCGGGATGGTCTGCTTGGCCTCGGTCAGGCGGGCGGCGACGGTGCGGCGCATGCCGTCGAGCTTGACCTCTTCGAACGCGCGGCCCTCGTACATCTTGATGACCTGCGCGGCATCGGGGCCTGCGGGCATGGCGGCGGGGGCGGGTTTCGATGCCGCGGCCGGAGCCTCGGACGCGGCGGCTGGGGCTGCGGCAGCAGGGGCCGCGCCGGGCTGGGCGGCCTCGACATCGGCCTTGACGATGCGCCCGCGCGGACCGGTGCCCTTGATCTGAGCGAGGTCGAGCCCCTTGTCGGCGGCGATGCGGCGCGCCAGCGGCGAGGCGAAGATGCGGCTGCCGTCACCGCCCGTGGGCGCGGCGGGCGCCGGGGTGGCGGCGGCGGCGACGGGCGCGGGCGCGTCGGAGCCGCCAGGGGCGGCCGCCTCCTTGCCCGCGTCGGACGCCTGCGGCGCCGACGGTGCGGGGCCCCCGGCGGTGCCGATATCCTCGGCGCTTTCGCCATCTTCTAGAAGAACGGCGATGGGGCTGTTCACCTTCACGCCCTCGGTGCCTTCGGCGATGAGGATCTTGCCGATGGTGCCTTCGTCCACGGCCTCGAATTCCATCGTGGCCTTGTCAGTCTCGATCTCGGCCAGGATGTCGCCGGAATTGACGGTGTCGCCCTCTTTCACCAGCCATTTGGCAAGCGTGCCTTCCTCCATCGTGGGCGAGAGCGCGGGCATCAGGATCTCTGTGGGCATCTGCGGCTCTCCTCAGCGGTAGGTGACGGCGCGCACGGCCTCGATCACCTCGGGGACCGAGGTCAGCGCGTGCTTTTCGAGGTTCGCGGCATAGGGCATCGGCACGTCCTTTCCGGTGCAGTTCAGGACCGGCGCGTCGAGATAGTCGAACGCGTTCTGCATCACATGGGCCGCGATGTGGTTGCCGATGGAACAGACGGGGAAGCCCTCTTCGACGGTGACGCAGCGGTTGGTCTTCATGACGCTGGCGATGACCGTGTCATAGTCGATGGGGCGCAGGGTGCGCAGGTCGATCACCTCGGCCTCGATCCCGTCCCTGGCCAGTTGCTCGGCGGCCTCGAGCGCGTAGGTCATGCCGATGCCGAAGCTGACGATGGTCACATCCGTGCCCTCGCGCCAGACCCGTGCCTTGCCGAACGGAATGGTCAGATCCTCGACCTGCGGCACCTCGAAGGAGCGGCCATAGAGGATCTCGTTTTCGAGGAAGATGACCGGGTTGGGGTCGCGGATCGCGGTTTTCAGCAGGCCCTTGGCGTCGGCGGCCGAATAGGGCTGCACGACCTTGAGGCCGGGAATATGCGAATACCAGGCGGCGTAATCCTGGCTGTGCTGGGCGCCGACGCGGGCCGCTGCGCCGTTGGGGCCGCGGAAGACCATGGGCGCGCCCATCTGGCCGCCGGACATGTAGAGCGTCTTGGCCGCCGAGTTGATGATCTGGTCAATCGCCTGCATGGCGAAGTTGAAGGTCATGAACTCGACGATGGGGCGCAGACCGCCAAAGGCCGCGCCGACGCCGAGCCCGGCAAAGCCGTGCTCGGTGATCGGGGTGTCGATCACGCGCTTGGCGCCGAATTCGTCCAGAAGGCCCTGGGTCACCTTGTAGGCGCCCTGATACTCGGCCACTTCCTCACCCATGACGAAGACGGTGTCGTCGCGGCGCATCTCTTCGGCCATGGCGTCGCGCAGCGCCTCGCGCACGGTCTGCTTTTTCATCTCGGCGTCGGCAGGCCAGTCGGGGCTGGTGTCGGCCTTGGGGGCAGCGGGGGCAGGGGCGGCCCCGTTCGACGGCGCCGGATCGGCGCGGCCTTCGGAGGTTTCGAGCGCCACGGGGGCGGGCGAGGAACTGGCCTCGGCGGCCTCCATGTCCTCGCCCTCTTCGCCGATGATGGCGATGGGGCTGTTGACCTTCACGCCCTCGGTGCCTTCGGCCACGAGGATCTTGCCGATCACGCCCTCGTCCACGGCCTCGAATTCCATCGTGGCCTTGTCGGTTTCGATCTCGGCCAGGATATCGCCGGCGGCGACGGTATCGCCCTCTTTCACCAGCCACTTGGCAAGGGTGCCTTCCTCCATCGTGGGCGAAAGCGCGGGCATCAGGATTTCGGTTGCCATCTGGTCTGTCCCCTCCGATCAGGCGGTCTGCGGCGCCGCGTCGGCGTAAATGTCGGTCCAAAGTTCGTCGAGCGCGGGCTCGGGGCTCTGTTTCGAGAACTCGGCGCTTTCGTTGACGATCTCCTTGATTTCCTTGTCGATCGCCTTGAGGTCGTCCTCGGTCGCGTGGTCACCCTGGAGCAGAAGCTGGCGCACATGTTCGATCGCGTCGCGCTTTTCGCGCATTTCCTGCACCTCTTCGCGGGTGCGGTACTTGGCCGGGTCCGACATCGAGTGGCCGCGATAGCGATAGGTCATCACCTCGAGAATGTAGGGGCCCTTGCCCGCGCGGCAGTGCGCCACGGCCTTTTCGCCCGCGGCCTTCACCGCCAGAACGTCCATGCCATCGACCTCTTCGCCGGCGATGCCGTAGGCTGCGCCGCGTTCCCACAGGTTCGGCGACTTGGTCGAGCGTTTGACGGCCGTGCCCATGGCATACTGGTTGTTTTCGATCACGAAGATCACCGGCAGGTCCCAAAGCTGGGCCATGTTGTAGGTCTCGTAGACCTGGCCCTGGTTGGCCGCGCCATCGCCGAAATAGGCGAATGTCACGCGGTCATTGCCCTTGTACTTGTCGGAAAAGGCCAGTCCCGCGCCGATGGGCACCTGCGCGCCGACGATGCCGTGGCCGCCGTAGAAATGCTTCTCTTTAGAGAACATGTGCATCGAGCCGCCCTTGCCCTTGGAATAGCCGCCCTCGCGGCCCGTCAACTCGGCCATGACGCCCTTGGGGTCCATGCCGCAGGCCAGCATGTGGCCGTGGTCGCGATACGAGGTGACGCGCTTGTCGCCTTCGCCGGCGGCCGCCTCGAGCCCGACCACCACGGCCTCCTGCCCGATGTAAAGGTGACAGAACCCGCCGATCAGACCCATGCCGTAAAGCTGGCCGGCTTTCTCCTCGAATCGTCGGATCAGCAGCATCTCGCGGTAATAGGTTTTCAGCTCGTCGGCCGAGACATTGGGTTTGGCCGTTGATTTCGCGGCTGTTTTCCGGGTTGCCATAGGCTTTGCCCCCTCCCTCTGCGCGGGAATAGTTTAACGTTGAACAATCCTTAGCAAACGCCGAGCGTGAATGCACCCCCCACGATGACGCAACGGCGCGAAAGCCGCGCAGAACAGCCATGCGTGAGGCGAATGACGTCGGATCAGGGCAGGATCAGTTCGTCGGGCCGGGCATAGCCCAGGACGGCGCGCACGCGTTCGTCCAGCAGATCGAGATCGAGGTAATCGTCCGACAGGCGTCGCGTCAGGATTTCCATGCGCTGGGTCTGCGCCTCGAGCCGGGCGAGATCGCGCGACAGGCGGTCGACCTCGGACTCGATCTGGATGCGCTGAAACAGGCCATTGTTGCCCTGAACCGCCATGAAGGTGAAATAGGCCCCCACGATCAGGAGGAGGGGCAGGATCAGCCCGGTGGGTGAAACGGAGCGCAACATCGCTGTCTTTCTGCCTCGGCTCGGCGGTCTCTGATGGCCACCTTTGGCAAGAGAATCGCACATCCGGCCGCAAATGGGAATCCCCCCTGTTACAGGCGCTGCCGATGCGCGGCGGAGCGGCGTTGCGCCATCTTGTGTGGCGTCACCACGTGCTTACGTCGATGTCAAACGTGATAAACTTCGTGCCAAAGGAGACATCCCATGCCCCGTAACCAGTCCAGCCTAGCGTCGCTGCAGCAAGCCCTGTCGATGGAATTGACCGCCGCGCAGCAATACCTGCTGCATGCCCATGTCCTCGAGGATTGGGGCTTGGACAAGCTGGCCGCGACGATGCGCGACGAGATGCAGGAAGAACTGGGCCATGCCGGCAAGTTCATCGAGCGCATCCTGTATCTGGGCGGCACCCCGCGGATGGTGGCCCAGAAAGAGCCGGTCAAGGCCGAGAGCCTGAAAGAGATGTTCGAGACCGACCGGGCCGACGAGGAAGAGGCGATCGAGTTTTATTCCAAATCGGCGCGCGAGGCGTTCGAGGCCAACGATATTGGAAGCCGTATGCTGTTCGAGTCCATCGTCATCGACGAAGAAGGGCATTGGGGCTGGCTGGACCAGCAGCTCGACCTGCTGGAGCGGATGGGCGAGCCGACCTTCATCCAGACCTATTTTTCCGGTGTCGCCGAGGGCTGAGGCGCCGACACGGACAAGAAAAGGCCGGGGTCCATGCCCCGGCCTTTGTCGTCTCCGGTGCCGCGCAGGCGATCAGGTGATCGAGGCGGCGTGGATCGCGTCGATCGCCTCGGCCAGGGCGGCGTTGAACGCCTCGTCCGATTGCTGCGCCGACAGCCCCTCGGTCAGGGCACGGCTGAAGCTGGCGATCATGCCCGCGTTCTCGGCCAGCTTGGCATTCGCCTCGTCGCGGGCATAGCCGCCCGACAGGGCGACGACCCGCAGCACCTTGGGGTGCGCGATCAGCGGCGCATAGAGGTTCGCCTTGGTCGGCAGGGTCAGTTTCAGCATGACCTGCTGGCCCTCGGGCAGCTTGTCGAGGTTCTTCTGGATCTCGGCCAGAAGGATCTCTTCGGCGGCTTCCTTGTCGGGGATCGAGATCGTCACCTCGGGTTCGATGATGGGCATCAGCCCCTTGGCCAGAACGGCATGGGCCAGGTCGAACTGCTGGGCGACGTTCTCGGCGATGCCCTTGGGGTTGGCCGCGTCGATGACCGAGCGTTCCTTGGTGCCGAAGATGCCGGCGGCCACGGCGCGGTCGAGCAGGCCGTCAAGGCCGGGGATCGGGTTCATCAGTCGCACGCCATCGGCCGCGTCCGCCAGGCCCTTGTCGATCTTGAGGAAGGGGACGACGCCGCGGTCCTCCCACAGATAGGTGGCCGAGGGTTTGCCGCCGATCTCGCGATCCATGGTCATTTCGAACAGGATGGCGCCGATCACCTTGTCGCCGGTAAAGGCCGGCGCGGTGGCGATGCGGGCGCGCATGGCATGGATCAGGTCGAACATCTCGGCCTCGGAGGAATAGGCGTCCTCTTCGACCCCGTAAAGGCGCAGCGCCTTGGGGGTGGACCCGCCCGACTGGTCGAGCGCGGCGATGAAGCCCTGACCGTTTTTCATCTGCTCTTTCATCGCGTCGCTGGCCATGATGTCGGGCACTCCTTTGTTCGGCATGACAGGTTTCCGGCCCCGGTGTAGGCCGGGGCCGGTGGGCTGTAAATCATGGTGGCGCAAACATCGCGCCGCCCGGGGTTAGTCGATGCGGTAGCGCGCGGCCAGATCGCCCTCGATCCAGGACGACAGCGCCAGCGCCTCGATCTCGGCCGAACGGGCGGCCCAGAGCCGGCGCACCTCGGGGCCGCGCAGATCGAAACGCCCGGTGATCTCGGTCAGCAGTTGCGGCGCCCCGACATCGCCGGCGGCATCCGCCAACAGCGCCATGAGATAGGCATTGGCATAGTTGCGCGGCTGGCTGGCCCCGGTGAAATAGGCCACCGCAAGGTCGCGCAGGGCGCGCGGGTCATTGCCCTGGGGCAGGGCCGGGGCCAATGTCTCGGCACTCAGGGTGGTGCCGGCCTGCAGGTCGAGCACGTCGCCCGTGCCCAGTTGGGTCTCCAGCCCGTCGAGCAGGCTGACAACGCCCACGGCACCCGGGGCCTGCAGGGCCAACTCATAGGCCTGTGCGGGGTCGCGCGCGGCCATGGCGCGGGCCGACAACAGCACCGCCTCGGCATGGGCCGGATCGTCCGAGGCCAGAAGCGGGGCCAGCACCTCGAGCGCGCGAGACGGCGCGCGCGGCACGCCTTCGCCCGACAGCAGCGCGGCCCCCAGGGTCAGGCGTTCGTCATCGCTCAGGTCCTCGGCCCCCAGGCGGGCCAGCGTGGCACTGTCGATCAGGGCGGCGCGGGCCGAAGGCGCGCTGCGGGCATCTAGCGCCAACAGCGAGATCAGGCGCGCGGGCTTGTCATAGGCCTCGGGCTCGATGGTCAGCCCGCCCATGGGCAGCACGGCCTCGAGCGTCAGTTCGCCGGGATCGGTCATGAAGCGGGCGATTTCAGCCATCAGGTCATCGACAAAGGCGCGTTCGGCGGCGCCGATGGCCTGCGTGCCGCCCTCGGTCAACAGGTCGATCAACCCCTCGGTGCCCAGTTGCACCACCGCGTCGGGCTGGCGCAGGGCGGGGGGCATGATCGCCTCGGCCGCGTCCCAGCCGCCCCGGTCCTGAAAGCTGAGCACGGCGCGCGTCAGGCGGATGGCCGGGTCGCCGGGGCGCCCGTTCGGCCCCGGCCGCGGCAGGATGGTGCCGGCGGCCGACAGATCCAGCACGCCGATGCCGTTCAGGGCCGCGGTTCCGTCGATCAGCAATCCGCCGGTCAGGGTCACGTATTCCAGATCCACGCCGACCCGGTCGAAGGCCAGTTGACCCAGGCCCATCGTGCGCAGGGGCATGGCCGTGTCGGGCGGCAGGCAGGCCAGCGTCGCCGCCGCACCGACCGCGCCCACGCGGGCGGCGGAAATGTCGGTGACCGCCGCGAAGGGGCTGGCCGAGATCGTCACCCGGTCCAGTGTGATCTCGCATAGCCGCGCGCGGTCATGGGGCAGTTGTGGGCGCAAGGTGACGCCCGACAGGCTGACCTGGCCGCGCAAGATGTCGGTCGAGAGGTGCTGGTATTCCACCTCCATCTGCGTCCGCAGCGCGGCGATGCCGAAATTCGCCACGATCCCGGCCAGACGGTCGGGGGCGAGGATCTCGGCAAAGCCGGGGCGGGGGTCGCCCTGCTGCGCGGTCGCGGGCAAGGGCAGGGCCAGCGCGCCGGCGATCAGCGCGGCGCGGGGCAGCAGGGTGCGGAAAATGGACAGCATGGCGGGGCCTCCCTCGGAAACGGACGGCCCCAGCCTAGCGCGATTCGGGCGTGCGTCTGCCTTAAGCTTGGTCCAGCGCAGCGACGCCCGGCAGGGTCTTGCCCTCCATCCATTCCAGAAAGGCCCCGCCGGCGGTCGAGATGTAGGTGAACCGATCCGCCGCGCCCGACTTGTTCAGCGCGGCGACCGTGTCGCCCCCGCCGGCGACCGAGATCAGCTCGCCCGCCTCGGTTCGGGCGGCGGCATGGGCGGCGGCGGCGTTGGTGGCGGCGTCGAACGGCGCGATCTCGAATGCGCCGAGCGGGCCGTTCCAGATGAGCGTTTCGGCCCGGTCGATGGCGCCCAGAATGCGCTCGACGCTGTCGGGGCCGGCATCCAGGATCATGCAATCGGCGGGCACGGCGGTGTCGGCCACCACCGTGTTGGGGGCGTGGGCGCGAAACTCTTCGGCCACGACCACGTCGGAGGGCAGGATGATCTCGCATCCCGTGTCCTCGGCCTTGGCCATGATCTCGCGCGCGGTATCGGCAAGGTCGTGTTCACACAGCGATTTGCCCACGTCGAGGCCCTGCGCCGCGAGGAAGGTGTTGGCCATGCCGCCGCCGATCACCAGCATGTCGACCTTCTCGATCAGGTTGGCCAACAGGTCCAGCTTGGTCGAGACCTTGGCCCCGCCCACCACGGCCAGAACCGGGCGCCTGGGTTTGCCAAGCGCGGCTTCCAGCGCGGTCAACTCGGCCTCCATCAGTCGGCCCGCGCAAGCGGGCAGCCGATGCGCGACCCCTTCGGTCGAGGCATGCGCCCGGTGCGCCGCCGAAAACGCATCGTTGCAGTAGACATCGCCCAGACCGGCGAGGACTTGCGCCATCTCGGGGTCGTTCTTTTCCTCACCGGGCGCAAAGCGGGTGTTCTCGAGCAGCGCGATGGCCCCTTCGGGCAGGCTTTCCAGCGCGCCGCGCGTGGGCGTAGCGACGAAAGTGACGGGATGGCCGAATGCCTTTTCCAGCGCGGGCACCAGCGGTTCCAGCGACATCTCGGGCACGACCTTGCCCTTGGGGCGGCCGAAATGGGCCAGCAGCACGGGGCTGCCGCCCGCCTTGAGGATGTCGTGGACGGTGGGCACGATCCGCTCGATGCGCGTGGCGTCGGTGACCTCGCCGTTCTCGACCGGCACGTTGATGTCCACACGGGTCAGAACGATACGGCCCGCCAATTCCATGTCGTCGAGGGTTTTCCAGCTCATCTAGATCGTCTCCGCTATGGCGTTTGCGGTGTGATAGCGCGGCTGGGCCGGAAGGTCAGGCGCGTTTGCGCTACCACGCATGGAAAACCGCGCGCTGCCGATCACGGGCGCGCGGTTTCCCCGAGGGTGGATCAGGGGATCAGAGGTATTTTCCCATTTCCACGGCGGTGTCCGCCATGCGGTTGGAAAAGCCCCATTCATTATCATACCAGGTCAGGATGCGGCACATGTTGCCGTCCATCACCTTGGTCTGGTCGGTGGCGAAGATCGAGGAATGCGGGTCGTGGTTGAAGTCCATCGACACCAGCTTCATGTCCGTCACGCCCAGAATGCCCTTCAGCGGGCCTTCGGCGGCGGCATGGATGGCGCGGTTGATCTCTTCGGCCGAGGTGTCGCGCGCCGCCTCAAAGGTCAGGTCGACGACCGAGACATTGGGCGTGGGCACGCGGATCGCCACGCCGTCCAGCTTGCCGTCGAGTTCCGGCAGCACAAGGCCCACGGCGCGCGCGGCCCCCGTCGAGGTGGGGATCATCGACATGGCCGCGGCGCGGGCGCGGTAGAGATCCTTGTGCATCGTGTCCAGCGTCGGCTGATCGCCCGTGTAGCTGTGGATCGTGGTCATGAAGCCGCGCTTGATCCCGATGGCGTTGTGCAGCACATGCGCGACGGGGGCGAGGCAGTTCGTGGTGCAGGAGGCATTGGACACATGCAGGTCGTCGCCGGTCAGCGTGTCATGGTTCACGCCGTAGACGATGGTCTTGTCCGCCCCGTCCGAGGGGGCCGAGACAAGCACCCGGCTGGCGCCGTTTTCCAGATGCACCTTGGCCTTGTCGCCCTTGAAGATGCCCGTGCATTCCAGCACGATATCGACATCGGCCCAGGGCAGGTCGGCGGGGTTGCGGATCGCCGTGACCGCGATCGGGCCTCGGCCCACGTCGATGGAGGTTTCGGTGGTCGTCACCTCGGCCGGGAACCGGCCATGCACGCTGTCGAAGCGCAGCAGGTGGGCGTTGGTCTCGACCGGGCCCAGGTCGTTGATCGCCACCACCTCGATATCGGTGCGCCCCGATTCGATGATCGCCCTGAGGACATTGCGTCCAATGCGTCCGAAGCCGTTGATGGCCACTTTGACTGCCATGATCTCCTCCGCGAGATAAGGGGCGCATGCCCCGGCAATTTGCGTTTTCTGCGGCGTTTCGATCGATATGTTACCGCTAACAGCGAGCTATCACCCACACGGTGAGGATGCAATCGGACAGGCCGCGCTTCGTCAACGCCAAAACGCGACCCAACGCAACAACTCCAGCACGCGCTGCGCCGTCATGAACATCAGGCGACCGTCGTTGAACAGGGCATCCGCGGCTGCGGCCAGCAGGATCGCCCCCGCAAGGTAGAACGCCACCCTGTCGGTCATGTCGGGTCATCTCCTGCCAAGGTCTCGATCCTGCCGCAGGGCGCAACCTGCCACGCGCCACGCGGCAGGGCAAAGGCGAAAAACGTCACGGCCGCGCGCCCCCACCCGGCACCGCCTTTATCGCGCCTCGACGAAGCGAAAGGCCAGATGGCCAATCCCGCTCTGATCGCTGTCGCCCGAGGTGACCCCGTAGCGCGTCGTGCCCCGGAACAGCCCCGGACCGGGCAGGATCTCGACCCGGACCTGCCCGCTCTGGCCATTGCCGAGAACGCCGGCCTGGACCGCCGCCATCGCCAGCGTCGAGTTGAAGGAATAGACGCCCTCCGCCCCGCCAAGCAGTACGCCGTAGAGGACATGGGCGGCCCCGGTCACGTCGAAGCACAGGATCTGCCCCGACCCGTTCCTCCATGTTGTTCAATGTCGCCATTGTGCCCGGATCGGGCTGACACCCCCCAGACGCGCCGCCGCCCGTGCCGTCGGGGCGCGCATCCGAGCAGACCAGATCGACGATGGCCAGACAGGCCTGGCCGTTATTGGCGGCCGGGGTGCATTGGCGCTGATCGCCCTGAACCCAGGTGGCCGGGGCCGGGCGGGTGTCATAGCTCAGCGCGGTGCCGCGCCCCAGGGCCTGACAGATGCGGTCGGCGCTGGGTTGGCCGCAATTGCGTTGCCAGTTCAGGCAGATATCGATGGGCAGGTCATTGATGCGGGGGATCGGGATCAGATCGGTCCGGTCGGTGCCGGGATCGCCGCCGCCCGGCGGGGCGGGCGGGGCCGGTGGCTGGGGCGGGGCGGATCGCCCGATGCAGCGCAGATTGGCCAGCGCCGTGCAATGCGCGCCGGAGCACAGCCGCCGTTGCCCCTGCAAAACGACGGTCGGGCTGTGGCCGGTGGTTTGCCAGTCCGCAGCCCGGTCGAACCCGGACCGCCGGCAAAAGGCGTCGGCGGCCGGCTGGCCGCACGCGCTGCCGTAGCGCAGGCACCAATCCACCCGGTAGGGGCCGCTCTGCCCGATCTCGCGCCCGTCGATCGTGGGCGCGGGGAACACCCCGCCCTCGCCTGCGCCGGCCGCCCCCGAGCCGCTGGCGCAATCCGCGCGATCCGTCCCCGGCGCGCACAGTCCCGTGCCGCCCGGTTCGTCGCATTCCCCGTCATTCGTCCAGGGACAAGGGTCGCGCTGTGCCATGGCCGGGACGGCGGCCAGGCTGAACAACAGGGCGGACAGCAGGGCGAGGGCACGTGGCCACGCCGGTTTCGGGGATGTCGGGGTCACAGCTCTTTTCCTCCGTCATGCAAGCGGCCATCGGGCGGCGGGGTGGCGGAGGCCCTCAGTCGGTGCACACGACATTGCGCAACCCGTCGCAGCCGCCCGGGCAGATGCGATCATCGCCCAGCACCAGCGTCCGCTGACCGGGGAAGCGTTCCCAGCTTTCGGCGCGGGCATAGCCGTGCGACCGGCAGAAATTGTCGGCCCCGCCCTGGCCGCAATCCGCCCCCCAGGTCACGCACCAATCGACGATCTCGCCACGCACGCGCGGCACGGCAAAGGTCTGTTGCAGGCTGGGCGGAGGCGGTGGGGCCGCGCCGCCACTGCCGGTGCAGACCACGTCGCGCAACGCATCACAGCCACCCGGGCAGATGCGATCATCGCCCAGAACCAGCGTGCGCTGACCGGGGAAGCGTTCCCAGCTTTCGGCGCGGGCATAGCCCTGCGACCGGCAGAAATTGTCGGCGCCGCCCTGGCCGCAATCCGCCCCCCAGGTCACGCACCAATCGACCAGTTCCCCGCGCACGCGCGGCAGGTCGAAGCGCACCACATTCGAGGGTGGCGGCGGCGGCGCGGCTCCGGTGCCGCTGACGTGCAGGGTCAGCGTGGCCGGACAGGTGGCCGCGCCAAAGGTCCCCACCCAGATGTCATGGACCCCGTTCGACGCGCCCGGAAGGGTGATCAACGGGTCCAGCGTGCCGCCCGCATCGTCATTGTAGTGCCAGCGACCGCGGGCATCATTGACCAGAAGGACAGCATCGCAGGTGCCGTCCACCGACAGTGTCAGCGACTGCCCCGGCGGCATGGCCGACAGCATCAACTCGAAATCCGGCCCCTCTATGATCCAGCCATGGCCGGGCACCGAGGCGCACCCCCTGAGATCGACATTGCCGCCCGCCATGACGTTGACGGTCTGTCCGGCCCCGGTCAACTGGCCGGCGGAATAGCTCAGCGGTCGCCCCGACAGGCCCACATCCGGGCAGGTCTGCGCCGCGACGCCGTCAGCGCAGATGCCGAAAAGAAAAAGGGCCGCAGCGCCAATGCGCGTTGCGGCCCCGGAAAAGCTCTGAGGTGCCATGATTTCTCCTCCCGTTGTGCCGGGCAGCATCCGGCAGGAGGATTATTTCATCCGATACGATCTTCCGCTTTGACCCGTGTCAATTACCGCCAGCGAAAACCATTTCACGCGAGGGCGGTTCGGATGGCTGGCATGGCGTGTCGGGGCGCTCAGTGCAGCAGGCGGCCCATCGCGGCCGAGACATCGGCCATGCGCGCCGAAAAGCCCCATTCGTTGTCATACCAGGCCATGACGCGCACGGTCCGCCCACCGACGACCTTGGTCTGGTCGGGTGCGAAGATCGAGCTGTAGGTGGTGTGGTTGAAATCGACCGAGACCTTGGGCTCCGGGTCGTAGGCCAGAACGCTGCGCATGTGGCCCTCGGCCGCCTCGCGCATGATCTCGTTCACATCCTCGACCGTGACGTCGCGGCCCGCCTCGAAGGTCAGGTCCACGGCCGAGACATTCGGCGTCGGCACGCGCAGGGCGGTGCCATCAAGACGGCCTTCCATTTCGGGCAGCACCTCTTTCAGGGCCTTGGCGGCGCCGGTCGAGGTGGGGATCATCGCCATGGCGGCGGCGCGGGCGCGGTAGAGGTCGCTGTGACGGCGGTCCAGCGTGGGCTGATCGCCGGTATAGCTGTGGATCGTCGTCATGATGCCGCGCTCGATGCCGATGGCGTCATTCAGTACCTTGGCCAGCGGGGCAAGGCAGTTGGTGGTGCAGGATCCGTTCGAGACAACGTGATGCGTGTCCAGCAACTCGCGGTGGTTCACGCCGTAGACCACGGTCTTGTCGGCATTCTTGGCCGGGGCCGACACCAGCACGCGCTTGGCGCCGCGGCCCAGATGGACGGCGGCGGCGTCGCGATCGTTGAACTTGCCCGTGCATTCGAGGACGACATCGCAGCCTTCCCAGTCCAGCTCTTGCGGGTCGTAGGTCGAAAACATCTGCATCGGGCCGCGGCCCAGATCCATCGTGTCGCCCGAGACGCGGATCTCGCCGGGAAAGCGGCCATGCACGCTGTCGTATTTCAGCAGGTGGGCGCTGGTCTCGATCGGGCCGGTCGCGTTGATCTTGACCACTTGCACATCGTTGCGGGCGGCCTCGGTGATGTGGGCCAGCGTGCAGCGGCCGATGCGTCCGAAGCCGTTGATGCCGAGTGTGATGGTCATGATCGCGCGCCTCTTGGTTTGGAATCCAATGCGTTTCGAGGCGTGCATACAAAAGCATGCCCGTTCGGGGAAGCTTGAAAAACCTAGTTTCTGCAGCTTGTTAGCGTAAACATGCGGGGTTTGCGCTAACACCGGACCCCGCATTGCCGCTTTTTCAGGCAGCCTCCGCCCCCCCGCGCCGGGTTGTCAGGGTAGGGCGGGCCGCTATGCTCCGCCCCCGGAACGCGGCATGGAGAGGCGTGATGAGCGGACTTCTGGCACTGTTGGATGACGTGGCGGCGATCGCCAAGGTGGCGGCCGCGTCCGTCGATGACGTGATCGGGCAGGCGGCCAAGGCCGGCACCAAGGCCGCGGGCGCCGTGATCGACGATGCCGCCGTGACGCCGAAATACGTGCAGGGGTTCGAGGCAGCGCGCGAATTGCCGATCGTGTGGAAGATCGCGCGCGGCTCGATCTTCAACAAGCTCGTGATCCTGTTGCCACTGGCGCTGCTGCTCTCGGCCTTCGCGCCCTGGGCGATTCCGCCGCTGCTGATGCTGGGGGGGGCCGTATCTGTGCTACGAGGGGGCGGAAAAGATCTGGCACGTGCTGACGCCGCATCCCGAGATCGACAAGCCCATCGACGAGGACATCACCGATGCGGTCCACCTCGAAGAGCAGAAGGTGAAGGGCGCGATCAAGACCGATTTCATCCTGTCGGCCGAGATCATGACCATCATTCTGGCGGCGCTGGAGGTGGGCAATATCTGGTTCCAGGCCGCGGCCCTCGGGGTGGCCGGGATCGGCATCACCGTAGCGGTCTATGGCTCGGTCGCGATCATCGTGAAGGCCGATGACGTTGGGCTGCACATGGCCGCCGAGGGGCGCACGCGCCTGGGCCGGGCCATCGGGCGCGCGATCGTGCGCGGCATGCCGGGCTTTCTGAAACTGCTGACGACCGTGGGCACGGCGGCGATGCTTTGGGTCGGCGGCTCGATCATCGTGCATGGCGCGGCCGAACTGGGCTGGCACGCGCCCGAGCACCTGATCGACGGCGTCGCCCATCTAGTCGAAGGCGCCGGGGGCTTTGCCATGTGGGCGGTCAAGGCGGTGATCGACGGCATCCTGGGCCTGGCGCTGGGATTGGCGCTGATCCCGGTGGTGGCGCGGGTGTTTGCGCCGATTCTGCGGGCCGTGGGCCTGGGCGGCGCGGGCGGCCATTGAAAAAGGGCGCCCGCCGGGGCGCCCTTCCGTCATTTCCGGTATCGGCGTGCTCAGCCGCGGCCGAGCAGGGCCTTGACCTTGTCCGCCGTCGCCTCGGGCGTGATGCCGAAATGCGCGTAAAGGTCCGCCGCCGGGGCCGAGGCGCCAAAGCCGTGCATCCCGATGAAGCCCGATTTCTCGCGCTTGCCGCGTTCGCCGAACAGCCAGCGGTCCCAGCCAAAGCGGATCGCCGCCTCGATGGCGACGCGCACCGGGCCGCCGGGCAGGACACGGCGGCGATACGCCTCGTCCTGTTCCTCGAACAGCTCCCAGCAGGGCATCGAGACGACGCGCGTGCCGATCCCCTCGGCCTGTAACAGGTCGCGCGCGGCCAGCGCGATCGACACCTCGGACCCGGTGGCCATCAGGATCGCCTCGCGCTTGCCTTCCGCCTCGGCCAGAACATAGCCGCCCTGCGCGGTCAGGTTCTTGGTCTTGTGCTCGGTGCGCACCGTGGGCAGGTTCTGCCGCGACAGGACATGCACCGAGGGGCAGGTTTTCTGCGACAGGGCCGTTTCCCAAGCCTCGGCGGCCTCGACCGCGTCGGCGGGGCGGAAGACCAGGCAGTTGGGCGTGGCGCGCATCATCGCCAGGTGCTCGACCGGCTGGTGCGTCGGGCCATCCTCGCCCACGCCGATGGAATCGTGGGTCATCACGTATTGCACATTGATCCCCATCAGCGCCGACAGGCGCATCGCCGGGCGCGCGTAATCGGTGAAGGTGAAGAACGTGCCGCCATAGGGGCGCACGCCGCCGTGCAGCGCCATGCCGTTCATCGCCGCCGCCATGCCGTGCTCGCGGATGCCATAGTAGATATAGCGCCCGGCGCGATCCTCGGGGGTGAAGACGCCCAGATCGGCGGTCTTGGTGTTGTTCGAGCCGGTCAGGTCGGCCGACCCGCCCAGGGTTTCGGGCAGGATCGGGTTGATCACCTCGAGCGCCATTTCGCTGGCCTTGCGGGTGGCTAGCTTGGGCTGCGTTTCGGACACCTGCTTTTTCAGCGCCTTGATGGTGGCCGACAGTTTCTTGGGCATGTCACCGGCGAAGGCGCGGGTGAAGTCCTTTTGCTTTCCTTCGGACATCAGGGCAAAGCGGGTGTCCCATTCCTCGCGGGTGGCGCGGCCGCGGGTGCCGATGGCCTCCCACTCGGCCTTGAGGTCGGCGGGAATATCGAAGGGCGCATTGTCCCAGCCATAGGCTTTCTTGGTGTCGGCGATCAGCTGCGCATCGGTCAGCGCGCCATGCCCTTTCGACGTGTCCTGCGCCGAGGAGCCGAGCGCGATATGCGTCTTGCAGGCGATCATCGCGGGCCGCGGGCTGGCCTTGGCCTCGGTGATGGCGGCGTCGATGGCGACGGGGTCATGGCCGTCGCATTCGAACACGTCCCAGCCGGCGGCCTCGAAGCGGGCCACCTGGTCGGTGCGGCAGGCCATGTCGACCGTGCCGTCGATGGTGATGTTGTTGTTGTCCCAGAACACGATCAGGCGCGACAGTTCCTGCCGCCCGGCCAGGCCGATGGCCTCGTGGCTGATGCCCTCCATCAGGCAGCCATCGCCGGCGATGCAGTAGGTGTAGTGATCGATGATCTTCTTGCCCCACTTGGCGCGCAGGAATTCCTCGGCCATGGCAAAGCCCACGGCATTGGTGATGCCCTGACCCAAGGGGCCGGTGGTCGTCTCGACGCCTTTCACGTGGCCGTATTCGGGGTGGCCGGCGGTGATGCTGCCCAGTTGGCGGAAATTCTTGACCTGCTCCAGCGTCATGTCCTCGGACCCCATGAGATAGAGGAGCGAATAGATCAGCATCGAGCCATGGCCCGCCGACAGGATGAACCGGTCGCGGTTGGGCCAGTCGGGGGCGGTCACGTCGAACGTCATGTGTTTCTCGAACAGCACCGTGGCCACGTCGGCCATGCCCATCGGCATGCCGGAATGGCCGGAATTGGCGGCGGCGACGGCATCCAGCGTCAAGGTGCGGATGGCTGCGGCGCGGCGCCAATGGTCGGGGTGGTTCTGCGCGAGGGCGGCGAGATCCATGGGCGGAAATCCTCTGCAATGGGTCGCGGGCCACGCCGCGGACGCTCCGGTGGCAAGATGCGCGCGTGATACCAGAGGCGGGATGAAGTGCAAGGCGCGTGCCCCGCGCCGCGCTTCCGCCGCGCCGGCCAGTTACCTGGCGTGCCGGGCTGCGCCGTTTCCGCCGGGTTTTGGGGAATCCCTTGCAAATCGGGGCGGATTGCGATTCGTTTGACACCGAGACCAAGGCCCGCCGCACCGGACGCTGGGTGCGCGTGGGGCTTTGAGCAGGCTGGCCGGACAAAACAGGCCGGACAAGACCGGGCAGGGCAAGAACAGGCAGGACGGGGGTCGGACCGGATCATGGGTGACAGTGCCGAATTCGAGAAACTGAGTGCGCTCGAGGGGCGGCTTGCCGCCGCGCTCGATCGGGTAGCCGAGGGTGTGGGACGCCTGCGCGCCGACGCAGCCGGGCGCGACGGGGCAACGGACGCCTTGCAGGCCCGCGCCGAGGCCGCCGAGGCGGACCGGGCCGAGGCCGAGGCGCAGGCCGCCGAGATGACGGAACGGGTCGCCGCGCTGGAGGCGCGGCTGAGCGAGGCGCAGGAGGCGCTGAACACCGCCGAGGCGGCGCGCGACGCGCCGCCGGACGACCGCAGCGACGAGGATCTGGCCAAGGCGATGGCCGAGGCCGAAACCGCCCGGACCGAGGCCGAACGCCTGAGCGCCGACCTTGCCGCGCTGACACAGGAGCGCGACGATCTGGCCGCCCGGCTCGACCAGGCGGAGCGGGCCGTGACCGAGGCCGACGCCGCGCGCAAGGACGCCGCCGAGAGCCTGGCCGCGGAACTCTCCGCCGCGACCGACGCCACACAGACCGCCCGCGCCGAGGCCGAACGTCTGTCAGGCGAACTGGCCGAGGCCACGGCCGCGCGCGAGGCCTTGCAGGCGCAGATCGCGGCGCTGCAGGACGATGCGGCACCCGCCTCCGCCCCCCCGGCCGAGACAGCGGCGCCGGATCTGGCCGCGACCATCGCCAAACAGGAAAAGGTGATCGAAACGCTTCAGCGTCGGGCCAAGCGGCTCAAGAACCAGCGCAATGCCGCCTGGGAAGACCGCGATGCCGCCCAGGATGCGGCGGATGAGGCGATGCAGGCCGGCGGCGGCGATCCCGATGGCCGGATCATGTCGATGCGCGGTGAGATGCGCGCATTGCAGGCCCTTTGCGAACAGGTCTCGGACGAGGTCGGCGAGGTGCTTGCGTCCGAGGAGGTGGACGCCGAGGGGATCAATCAGGCCCTTCTGGGACAGATCGAGATGTTGAAGGCGGCGCGTGCGGCCGATGCCGCCGAACTTGCCCGCATTCTGGCCGATATCGAGGCCGGCGCGCCCGCGCCCGCCCCCCAGACCGAGGAGTCCTGACATGCCAGAGGTCGAGATCGAGATCGGAGGACGCAGTTTTTCGGTGGCCTGCCAGGAAGGCGAAGAGCCGTATCTGCGCGCCGCCGCCAATCTGCTGGACACCGAGGCCGCCGTGATCCTGGGACAGATCGGGCGCATGCCGTCGGACCGGATGCTGCTGATGGCGGGCTTGATGCTGGCCGACAAGACGGCCGCGCTGGAGGACGAGTTGAAAGAGACGCAGGCCAAGGTGGCGGCACAGGAAAAGGCCCTGCGCTCGGCCGAGGAACGCCTGGCCGACCGCGCGCGCCGCATCGCCGAATTGCAGGAGGCCGGGCCGCGCACCGAACTGCCCGATCAGGTCACCGACGGATTGGCCGAACTGGCCGCCCGCGCCGAGGCGCTGGCCGACGAGATGGCGAAAAAGCCCGAGTAGGGGAACACGTCGCGCGCCGTAAACGAAAGACGCCGCCCCGTGCGGGTGCGGCGTCTTGCAAGGGCAGGCGTTGATCCGTCAGGTGAAAAGCGGGGCCAGCAGGCGCGCGGCCTCGGCGCCGGGAGGGGCCAGCTTGTCACGGTTTTCGCCGGGGTAGAAGCGTCCGCGCGTCGCCGTGGGCATCGGCGCTGGGCGCAGCAGGTGGACCTGCGGGCCGATCTTGACGGTTTCCTTTTGCCAGCATTCGATCAGCGCGCGCTGCGCGGCCTTGGACATGCCATAGGCCCCGCCGAATTTCGCCTCCCAGTCATCGTCGAAGAAGATGGCCTGCGCCGCCTCGGCGGGCGCGATCAGCGGCTCGACCATGGCGATCAGCCGCGACAGGGCGCGGATGTTGACGGCGATATCGGCCTCGAGGTCCTTCTTCTGGATATGCGGCGCCGGGCTGAGGGGGCTGGCATGGATCGCGGCATGGACCCAGATATCGGCCTTGCCCCAGCGGTCATAGATCGACCGGCACAGATGCGCGATGGCATCGTCATCGGTCAGGTCCATGGGGGCCAGCGTGGCCTCGCCCCCCTTGGCCTTGATCCGGTCGTCCAGGTCCTCGAGCCCGCCGACGGTGCGGGCCACTGCCACAACATGCGCGCCGTGTTCGGCGAGCCACTCTGCCGAGGCCGCGCCGATCCCGCGCGAGGCCCCGGTGACAAGGGCAATCCTGCCATCAAGTATCTTGCTCATCGCCCCGCGATCTGCGCCTTTGGCGCGGGGGATGCAAGGGGATGCGCCCGCGCGTCGCAACGGGCGGGCGCGTGGCTTCGGCTTGACAGGCGACGAGGGGGCGGGGATACGGGAAGTCGAGTTTTTTGGGACATCACTTCGACGGGAGGCGCCGATGGGCCGCGACACCACACTTCTTCACGCCACGATGGGCGATATGGGCCTGGCCCGCAAGATCGCCGCGGTCGTGCTGGGCACGCTGTTCATCGCGCTGGCCGCACAAATCAGCGTGCCGTTCTTCCCGGTGCCGATGACCCTGCAGACGCTCGCGATCCTGACGGTGGGCTTCACCTTCGGCTCGCGCCTGGGCGCGGTGACGCTGATGGCCTACCTGGCCGAGGGCGCGGCGGGCCTGCCGGTTTTCGCGGGCGGGCTGAACGGCGTGGCCTTTGCCGGCCCGACCGCCGGCTTCCTTGTGGGGTTTGTGGGTCTGGCCTGGGGTGCGGGTTACGCGGCCGAGCGGGGCTGGGCGCGTGGCGTGATCTCGACCACGCTGGTGGCGCTGGTGCTGTCGGCGCTGCTCTACATTCCCGGCACCGCATGGCCGCTGGGTCTGGCCGCGCTGGCCGGGATCGACGCGGGCTGGGCCGGCCTGTCGGCGGCGGGCGTCTGGGGCGCCTTTGTCGCGCCCTTCCTGCTGGGCGATGCGGTCAAGGCGCTGATCGTGGCGCTGGTCGTCGCCGGCGGCTGGAAGGCGCTGAAGCGCGCCTGACCCACGACAGAGCGTTTGGAGAGCGCCGCGCCTTCGGGGGCGGCGTTTTTTTTTGACCGGGCCCTCCCGCCCATGACGGTTTGGCTGCGCCACGCCGTCACGGTTTGGGCGGGGCGCGCCTTGCGCGGTCGCGCTGCGCGCGATCCTTGACCCGCCAGCCGACTCGCGGTGTGGCGCTTACTCGGCCGGTTCGGCCAGTTCGAAACCTTTGGCCATCATGTCGGTGGGCTGCACCGGGTAATTGCCCGAGAAACAGGCGTCGCAATAGCGTGGGGCCTTGGGGTCGCGCCCTTCGGCCACGCCGACGGCGCGGTACAGCCCGTCGAGCGAAATGAACTTGAGCGAGGCCACGCCGAGATGGCGACGCATTTCATCCTCGGTCATGGTCGCGGCCAGCAGTTTCTCACGCTCGGGCGTGTCGACGCCGTAGAAACAGGGCCAGGCCGTGGGCGGCGAGGCGATGCGGAAATGCACCTCGGCCGCGCCGGCATCGAGGATCATCTCCTTGATCTTGCGGCTGGTGGTGCCGCGCACCACGCTGTCATCGACCAGGATCACCCGCTTGCCCCGGATCAGGGCGCGGTTCACGTTCAGCTTGAGCCGCACGCCCATGTTGCGGATCTGCTCGGACGGCTCGATAAAGGTGCGGCCCATATACTGGTTGCGGATGATCCCCATGGCGTAGGGGATGCCGCTTTCCTGGCTGTAGCCGATGGCCGCCGGCGTGCCGCTGTCGGGCACCGGGCAGACCAGATCGGCCTCGACCGGGGCCTCGCGCGCCAGTTCCACACCGATCTGCCGACGGGTTTCATAGACCGAGCGGCCGCCGAGAATGCTGTCGGGGCGCGAGAAATAGACATGTTCGAAGATGCAGAAGCGCGGGCGCCTGGCCTCGAACGGCTTGAAGCTTTCGACGCCGTGCTCGGGGCTGATCACGACCATCTCGCCGGGTTCGACCTCGCGCACGAACTCGGCACCGATGATATCGAGCGCGCAGGTTTCCGAGCTGAGCGCCCACCCCTCGCCGATACGGCCAAGGACAAGCGGGCGCACCCCCAGCGGGTCGCGCACGCCGATCAGCTTGGTGCGGGTCATGGCGACGACGGAAAACGCGCCCTCGACGCGGCGCAGGGCGTCTTTCATCCGCTCGGGGATGTTGCGCTGCAAGGACCGCGCCATCAGGTGAATGATGCATTCGCTGTCCGATGAGGACTGGAAGATCGAGCCGCGCTCGATCAATTCGCGGCGCAGTTCGTCGGCATTCACGATGTTGCCGTTATGCGCAATCGCCGCGCCGCCCATGGCGAACTCGCCGAAAAAGGGCTGCACGTCGCGGATCTGCGTGGCGCCCTTGGACCCGGCGGTGGAATAGCGCACATGGCCGATGCCGATGGCGCCGGGCAGGGTTTCCATGATCTTCTGCGAGGTGAAATTGTCCCGCACCAGGCCAAAGCGGCGGGCCGAGGAAAACCCGTGCTCGGGGTCGTGGGTCACGATACCCCCGGCCTCTTGCCCGCGATGTTGCAGAGCGTGCAGGCCAAGGGCGATGAAATTCGCGGCATCGGCCACGCCGGTCACGCCGAAAACGCCGCATTCCTCGCGCAGCTTGTCGTCGCCGACCGTGTCGAAAGGGTGGCGGGGAAACTGGGGCAGGGGCATCAGCGCGCTCCGGTGCTGGCAGGGGCGGGGGCGATTCCCCCGCATGGCTCGTCACACGGTGCTTCATCTAAGGGGTGAAATCAGTTCTGTCACCCTTGCTGTCATGCCGACGTCACATTGCGACGCCTTGACCGTCCCCGGCCCCTGTCCGAGAGTGCCGCGACCTGACGATGGAGGATGGGTGATGCGTGGAGTTGCGATCCTCGGGGCGGCCGCGATGCTGGCCGGCGGCGCGCTGCCCTGGGTCGATGTCGGACTGGGGATGGAGCTGCGCCCCTTCGACGCCCTGCAGACGGCTTGGCGCGACTATGGCATCGAGTTGCCGCGCGAAATGGCGGTGCTTGGGGCCAGTTTCCTGTTGGCGGGACTGGCGCTGCTGATGGCGCTGGCGGGACGGCCGCATCGCGGGCTGACTTTTTTCGCCGGCGCGCTGCCCTGGGGCTATGTCGGCTGGCAACTGTGGCGGGCCGAGGATCAGGTGGCCGAAATCGGCCTGTCGCTGACCGATTTTCGCGGCATCTTCGATCTGGGCTGGGATACGGTGCGACAGGTCGCCGAATTGGGCCTTTACCTCTATTGGCTGGGCGCGGCGGCGGTGCTGCTGGCCGGGCTGGTGGGCTTTGGCCGCCACGCCGCCCGCGCCTGAGGCGTCACTGCGCCGCGCAGGTGTTGGTCAACTGCTCGTAACGTTGCAGGATCCAGCCCGGCGCGTCGGTCGGGATCTGGTCTTCGACATCGCCCTGCAGGCTGGCGAAGACCTGGACCGAGCGGCTGTCGGAGATCGCCGAAATGGGCTCGTCGCCGACGACGCGGTCATAGGCGATCAGGATCACCACGACCAGCAACACGCCCCGCGCCACCCCGAAGAGAAAGCCCAGCCCCGCATCGACGCCGCCGATGGCCGATTGCTGGATGGCCGAGGAAAACACCGGCGTGAACAGCGAGATGACGACCAGCGACACGGCAAAGACCGCGGCAAAGGACGCCATGATCCCCAACTCGCAACTGCCACCGATGAAATCGCCCAGATAGGGGATCTCGTTCATCAGGGGCAGGGCATTGGGCGCGAAGATGAAGGCAAGGACGGCCGCGCCGATCCAGCCGAAGATCGACATCACCTCGCGCACGAAGCCGCGGGAATAGGCGAGGATCGCCGAAACCACGATGACGCCGGCCACGACCCCGTCGAAAATGGTGAAACCTTCCATGGCTGCCCGCGCCTTTCTCTTGTCGTGACATGCGGGGTCAACCTGCCCCGAAAACCTCTCCGACGAAACGGGGCAAATCCGCCATGGATTGAACCGTCACGCCGCTGTCTTGCGAAATCTTGCAGCCCACGGGTGCAATGGCGGTGGAGAAACCAAGTTTCATCGCCTCTTTCAACCTGTTTTCGGCCTGGCTCACCGGCCTGAGCGCGCCCGACAGCGACAGCTCGCCGAAAACCACCGTCTCGGCCGGCAGGGCGGCATCCTCGCGCGCGCTCAGCAGCGCGGCGGCGACGGCCAGATCGGCGGCCGGTTCATTGATGCGCATGCCGCCCGCGATGTTGAGGTAGACGTCCAGGCCCTGAAAGGTGATGCCCGCCCGCGCCTCGAGCACGGCAAGGATCATCGACAATCGCCCGCCATCCCAGCCCACGACCGCGCGGCGGGGTTGCGACAGCGAGGAGGGCGCGACCAGCGCCTGCACCTCGACCAGCACGGGGCGGGTGCCCTCGATCCCGGCGAAGACGACCGATCCGGGCGAGGGTTTCTCGCGGTCCGACAGGAACAGGGCCGAGGGGTTGGCAACCTCGGACAGGCCCGCGCCGGTCATCTCGAAGACGCCGATCTCGTCCGCCGGGCCGAAGCGGTTCTTGACCGAGCGCAAGATGCGGAACTGGTGCCCGCGCTCGCCCTCGAAATAGAGCACGGTGTCGACCATGTGTTCGACCACGCGGGGGCCCGCGATCTGGCCCTCTTTCGTGACATGGCCCACCAGCATCACGGATGTGCCGCGCCGCTTGGCAAAGGTGGTCAATTCATGGGCCGAGGCGCGCACCTGGCTGACAGAGCCGGGCGCGCTGTCCACCGTATCCAGCCACATCGTTTGGATCGAATCGATGATGGCGAGGTCGGGGGCCTCGGCCTCGAGCGTCGTCAGGATGTCGCGCAGGTTGGTTTCGGCGGCCAGCAGCACCGAACTGTCGGCCAGGCCAAGGCGCTGCGCGCGCATGCGCACCTGTGCGGTGGCCTCTTCGCCCGAGACATAGACGACCTTGAGGCCCGCGCGCGCAAAACTGGCGGCAGCCTGCAACAGCAGCGTCGATTTCCCGATCCCCGGATCGCCGCCCACCAGCGTCGCCGAGGCGGGCACGAGGCCGCCGCCCAGAACACGGTCCAACTCGGCCATCTGGCTGGAATGTCGCGGTGGCGGGGCCTCTTCGGTGCGCAGGTCCGACAGGGGCACGCGCGCGCCCTTGGCCGCCCCCAGCCCCTTGCCGGAGGGGCCTTGAGACAGCGGGGTTTCTTCGGTGATGGTGTTCCACGCGCCGCAGGCATCGCAGCGCCCGGCCCATTTCTTGTGGGTCGCGCCGCAGGCGGAACAGAGAAAAGTCGTGACGGGTTTTGCCATGGCGAGGGGGGTATCGCAGGCAGGCGCGCTTGACCAGACGACTTAGAACAGGCCGGCCTGCCAGATCAGCGTCATCGAGATCGCCGCCGTCATGGCAAGGCGCAGGGCCAGCACCCGCTTGTCATTGGCGCGCAGATCGTCAAGGCCGCGATGCAGCCCGTAGGCAAGGCCCCCGGCCACCAGCACGCCCGCAACCCCGCCCGCGCCGATCACGCCGAAGACGGTGCCCGCGATCAGCAGGACAATCCCGCCGATCACCGGCGGGCCGGCCCGTCGTGCAAGGTTCAGCAAGATGCCATTGCGCCGCCCCGCGACCTTTTCGGCCGAGACGCGCCGCAGCCAGGCCAGCGATGCCAGCAGCGCATAGGTGCCAAGGGTCAGGGCAAGGGCGGGGGCGAGGTTGATCGGGTCCATGCCGGGCATGTAGCGGCCCCGCCCGGTCAATGCCAGTGTCCCTTGCCCCTCAGCGGGGCAGGCGGCGGCCGGTTTCGATGGAGATCGCCAGCGAGGCCAGCACACAGCCCGTGAACAGCCACAGGCCCCAGGCCGTTTCCACCCGGCCCAGGGTCAGCCCCTTGGCCAGCGTGATGTAGACGGCGATCAGGAAGATGTCCGCCATAGCCAGCTTGCCCATCAGTTGCACGGCGGGCAGCAGGCGCGCGGGCGCCCGCGACAGGTGGATCAGCGCCAGTAGGATCGTCTTGGCCATCGGCGCGACCAGGGCAAAAAGTGCCACCAACCCCGCCAGCCCCCATTCGCCCCCCCGCCCAGAGCGCGCCGAGCCCCGACAGAACCGACACCTCGGACAGCCCGAACAACGGCAACAGCCCCGCGCGCATCAGCGGCGCGGCCCAGGCCAGCGGAAACAGCACGAGGAGCGACAGGTTCGCCCCGATCAGAAAACGGCTCATGCTCGACAGATGCGCCCGTAGACTGCCCCACGCAAGCCCGCCCTAGCGCAGTTGTCGATACCAGATCACAACGGCCGCGACGATCAGCACGAGGGCGAGGCGCAGAACCTCGCCCTGCCAATGGGCGGTGTCGCGCAGATCGTTCAGGGACATATGCACGCCAAAGGCAAGGCCCGCCGGAAACAGCACGGCGATCACGACCACCACCGTGGGCAGCCCGAAAAACGCGCCTGCCAGAACGATGACGACCAGCGCGATCATCGCCGGGACCAGGTTGGCGATCAGGTCGGTGACATGGGGAATATGGCTGCTGGCCTCGGTGCGGCGGACGCGCCACAGCCATTCGCCCGCACCGATCGCCGCATAGGTCCAGAAGACGGTGGCGATGGCCTCGACGATGGCGATGGGATCGAGCGGGGGCATGGGGCGTCTCTCCTTCGGCGGGGACTTACCGCACCCCGCCCGCGCCGACCAGAGGTGGACACGCCGCTGGTCGGATCAGCGCAAGGTCTCGATCGGCCCCTCGGCGGCACCGGTGATGAACTGGCGCAGATAGGGGTCCTCGGCGCTGTCCATCTCGGCCACGGGCCCGTGCCAGCGGATCTTGCCCGCGTGCAGCATCGCCACCCTGTCGGCGATGGCGCGCACCGAACTCATGTCATGGGTGATGGTGATCGTCGTCGCCCCCATCTCGGCCACGATCTCGCGGATCAGGTCATTGATGACGCCGGCCATGATTGGGTCGAGGCCGGTGGTCGGTTCGTCGAAAAAGATCACCTCGGGGTCGGCGGCGATGGCACGGGCCAGGCCCACGCGTTTCTGCATGCCGCCGGACAGTTCGGCGGGGTGCAGGTCGGCCACCTCGGGGCCCAGGCCCACGCGCGCCAGCTTGGCCAGGGCGATCTCGCGCGCCTCGGCCCTGGGGCGGCGATCGGGGCCGCGCACCAGTCGAAAGGCCACGTTCTGCCAGACCGGCAGACTGTCGAACAGCGCGGCCCCCTGAAACAGCATCCCAAAGCGCGCCAGGAACGCCGCGCGGCCCGTGCCGGTCACATCCGCGCCGTTCAGCGTGATGCTGCCCGAATCCGGCGTGACCAGCCCCAGAATGCATTTCAGCAGCACCGACTTGCCGGTGCCCGAGCCGCCGATCACCACCAGGCTTTCGCCCCTGGGCACCTCGAGCGTGACGCCGCGCAGCACCGGGGCGGCACCGAAGGATTTATGCAGGTCAGAGATGGCGATCATGCGCGAAAGAACACCTCGGTCAGCAGGTAGTTGGCGCCCAGGATCAGGATCGAGGCGGCGACGACGGCCTTGGTCGTGGCCCGCCCGACGCCGCGCGCCCCGCGCCCCGAACGCAGACCGTGATAGCAGCCCATCACCGCCACGATGAACCCGAAGACCGCGCCCTTGATCAGCCCCGAGATCACATCCCACGCCTCGAGATAATCGGCGGTATTGTCCAGATAGGTCACCCCGTCGAAACCCAGGCGGCTGATGCCCACCAGATAGCCGCCCAGAATGCCGATGCTGTCGCCCGCGGCCACCAGCAGCGGCAACGTCAGCGTGGCGGCCAGAACCCGCGGCACGGCGAGGTATTTCGTGGGATCGGTGCTGAGCGTGGTCAGCGCGTCGATCTGTTCGGTCACTTTCATCGTGCCGATCTCGGCGGCGATGGCGGCGGCGACGCGACCGGCCACCATCAACCCGCCCAGAACCGGGCCCAGTTCGCGTGTCATGCCAATGGCCACGATCGAGGGCACAACCGATTCCGCGTTGAACCGCGACCCGCCCGCGTAGATCTGCAAGGCCAGCGCGCCCCCGGTGAACAGCGCCGTCAACCCCACCACCGGCAGCGACAGCCAGCCGATATGCAACAATTGCTGGCCCAATTCGCGCAGGTACCACGGCGGCGTCACGATATGGCGCAGGATCCCGAGCACGAACAGCGCCAACCGCCCGCTGCCCGCCAACAGGCCCAGTGTCGCCCGCCCGAGGACGGCCAGCGGGGCCAGCAGGCCGGCGCGGGTCATCAGGCCGTCTCGCCGGCGTAACGGCGCGCGTAGCGCGGCCCGAGCGAGGTCAGGATCTCGTAACCGATGGTGCCCGTCGCCTCGGCCAGGTGATCGACCGTCTGTGATGGGCACAGGATGTCGAGCGCCTCGGGCGTCTCGGGCAGGTCGGTGACATCCACCGTCAGCAGGTCCATCGACACGCGCCCGGCAAGCGGGCAGGGCGTGTTGCCCGCGAAAAGCCGTGCCTTGCCCGACATGGCGCGGATCAGCCCGTCGGCATAGCCTGCCGAAAGGGTGGCGATCTTCGTGGGGCGCGCGGCGGTGAAGGTGCAGCCATAGCCGACATGTTCCCCCGGCATCACGTCGCGGGTCTGGATCACGGGCAGCGACAGGCGCACGACCGGCTGCGCCGCGTCGAAAGGCAGGCCGCCGTAAAGGCCGATGCCGGGGCGGGTCAGGTCGAAATGGTAATCGGGACCAAGCAGAATGCCGCCCGTCGCCGCGAGGGAGCGGGGCACGGAGACCCCGGCCGTCATCTCGGTGAACTGGCGCAGTTGCTCGGCGTTCTGCGGGTGATCCGGCTCATCCGCGTAGGCAAGGTGGCTCATGACAAGGGTCAGGGGCCCGGCCTCGGCCTGCCCGCGCAGGGCGGCCCAGTCGGCGGGCTCCATCCCCAGCCGGTTCATGCCGCTGTCGAGCTGGACGCCATAGGCGGCCTGGGGCAGGGCGGCGCGGTGGCGCGCCAGTTGCGCCGCGTCGTTCAGCATCGGCGTCAGATTGGCGTCACGGATCAGCGCGGTATCCGTCGCCATATGGCCCGAAAAGACGTTGATCTCGGGGCCTTGGCCCAAGGCGGCGCGCAGCGTTGCACCCTCTTCGGCGGTGGCGACGAAAAACCGCCGCGCCCCGGCCCGCGCCAGCGCCGTGGCGGCGCGCGCCGCACCCAGGCCGTAGCCATCGGCCTTGACCACGGCCGCCGTCTCGCAGCCGGTTCGCGCATCCAGCGCCCGCCAATTCGCGGCCAGCGCGTCGAGATCGATATGAAGCGTTCCGGTTCCCATGCCGCCTGTCTCGGACCTGCGCGCGCGCGGGTCAAGGCGCATTGCGCCGCGCATGGGCCGACGGGGCGCGCGACAAGGGGTCTTGACCCCCTTGCCGCGCCGGTGCGGTCCGCACCGATGCATATTTGAAGGATAAAGATGGGGCGGGTCAGAACCCGTCCGAGCCCTGCTGCCAGGGTTTGACGAGGTTGCCGAAGCGCGTGTAGCGGCCATCGAAGCTGAGCTCGACCGAGCCGACGGGGCCGTGGCGCTGCTTGCCGATGATGACCTCGGCCTTGCCGTGGAGTTGCTCCATGTCCTGCTGCCACTTGGTCATGGCCTCGAGGTTTTCCTCGCCGGGTTTCTCGCGTTCCTTGTAGTACTCGCCCCGATAGACGAACATCACGACATCCGCGTCCTGTTCGATCGAGCCGGATTCACGCAGGTCCGACAGTTGCGGGCGCTTGTCCTCGCGCTGTTCGACCTGGCGCGAGAGCTGCGACAGCGCGATGACCGGAATGTTCAATTCCTTGGCGATGGCCTTGAGGCCCTGGGTGATCTCGGAAATCTCGTTCACGCGGTTGTCGCGGTTGTTGGCCGAGCCGCGCAGAAGTTGAAGGTAGTCGATGACCAGCAGGTCGAGACCCTGGGGCGAGCGTTTCAGGCGCCGCGCGCGGGCCGCCACCTGCCCGATGGGAAGCGCCGGCGTGTCGTCGATATAGAGGGGGCAGCGTTCCAATTCGCCCGCAGCGCGCAGATAACGCTGGAATTCTTCCTCGGTCAGGTCGCCCTTGCGGATCAGTTCCGAGGGGATTTCCGCGGCCTCCGACAGGATCCGCTGCGCCAGCTGTGCCGAGGACATCTCAAGGCTGAAGAACCCCACGACACCGCCTTCGATCGTGCCTTGGCTGCCGTCCTCCTTCTGGCCCTGTTTCCACGCCTTGGCGACGTTGTAGGCGATGTTGGTGGCCAGCGACGTCTTCCCCATCGAGGGACGCCCGGCGAGGATCAGCAGGTCGGATTCGTGCAAGCCGCCCAGCATCCGGTCGAGATCGGTCAGCCCGGTGGAGACCCCGGCCAACTGCCCCTGCCGGTTATGGGCTGCGTTGGCCATCTGGACGGCATCATGCAGGGCCCGCAGGAAGGACTGGAAGCCCCGGCTGGTGCTGCCGGTGGAGGCCAGTTTGAACAGGTCGCTTTCGGCCTCGACGATCTGTTCATCGGGGCTGATGTCGTCGCGCATCGCGCGGGCGCGGTCGGAGATATTGGCGCCGAGCGCGATCAACTCGCGCCGCACGGCGAGGTCGTGGATCAGTTGCGCGTAATCGCGCGCGGCCGAGGTGGCGATGGCGGCCAGTTGCAGTTTCACCAGGTATTCGGCGCCGCCCAGATCCTTCAGCCCGGCGATGTCCGAGACGAAGTTCTTCAGCGTGGTGGCATCGGTCGCCAGTCCCTTGGCGATGCGGCCCGCGGCCATGGTGAAGACCTCGCGATGGACCGGGTCGAAGAAATGCTCGGGTTTGACGAGGTCGTCGACCCGGTCGAGCACGTCATTGGCGCTGAGGATCGCGCCCAGAAGCTGTTGTTCGGCCTCGATGTTATGCGGCAGCGGCGGCGTGTCCTCCGCTGTGCCGGCCTCGCCCTGGCCCGCGCTCGGGACCGGTATCAATGTGGTCATGTCGCTCCCCCAGTGATCGCCGATCTGACGGGCGGCGATGTGAGACACGGATATAGACCGGCCGGGTGCGGAACGGTCAATCTGGATAAGCTGTGAGTAACTCGCGCCGCCGCGCCTTGCCCCACCAACCTACAGCATCTTGGGCGCCGCAGGAAGCTGCCCGCAATATCTGGCTGTCAGGTGACCGTGACGTGACGGATGTGCCACGCGCCGCGCGCGAAAATCATCTCTGCGTCACGACAGGCCGCGCGAGGCGCGCCAGCCCTCGGGGTCGGAGAGGAATCGTTCGACCTCGGTCAGGGTAGCTTCGGTGAAATCGCCGGCGCGGCGGGCCTCGGCGATGACATCGGCCCATGTGGTCAGCCAGTGCAGCGTCACGCCATGCTCGGCCAGCCGTGCCTCGGTTTCCGGGAAGATGCCATAGTAGAAAACGACTGCCGTATGGGCACAGTCGGCCCCGGCGGTGCGAATCGCGTCGACGAATTTCAGCTTCGATCCGCCATCGGTCGTCAGGTCCTCGACCAGCAGCACGCGCTCGCCCTCGTGCATCTCGCCCTCGATCTGGGCGGCGCGGCCGTAGCCCTTGGGTTTCTTGCGCACATAGGACATGGGCAGCGCCATGCGCTCGGCCACCAAAGCGGCAAAGGGGATGCCTGCGGTTTCGCCGCCCGCCACGTTGTCGAAGGCCTCGAACCCCGCGGCGCGCATCACCTTGCAGGTCAGGAAATCCATCAAGGTCGAACGGATGCGCGGATACGAGATCAGCTTGCGGCAGTCGATATAGGTGGGCGCCTGTTTGCCGCTGGCATGGGTGAACAACTCGTCCGTGTTGAAATGCACGGCGCGGATATCGAGCAGCATGCGCGCGGCCATCTGCGCCATCTGCGCATCGTCGGGGTAGGAAGAGGGGATCATCGCGTCAGTCCTGAGATCAGGCAATCACATGCCAGTAGAGCGGGTGGCCGGGGTCGAACACGGTCACGGGCCCCGCGCCGGTGTCGATCTTGTCGGGGTAGGCGGCGGGCGCGTCGCGCTTTTGCAGCGTCACGGTGGCGTCGTGTGGGGCCAGGCCGTAGCGCGCCGGCCCGAAAAGCGAGGCAAAGCCTTCCAGCTTGTCGAGGGCGCCTTCCTCCTCGAACACATGGGCGAGGCAGGAGAGCGTATTGGTCGCTGTGAAGCACCCCGCGCAGCCGCAGGCCGATTCCTTGGCCTCATCGGCATGGGGCGCGCTGTCGGTCCCGAGGAAGAAGCGCGGATTGCCCGAGGTCGCGGCACGGCGCAGCGCGGCCTGATGGGTCGCGCGCTTGGCCACGGGCAGGCAGTAGTAATGCGGCTTGATCCCGCCCACCAGGATGTGGTTGCGGTTGATCATCAGGTGATGCGTGGTGATCGTGCCCGCGATATCGCCGTCCGCGCCCGCGACATAGTCGATGCCATGGCTGGTGGTGATGTGTTCCAGCGTCACCTTCATCTCGGGCACGCGCTGGCGCAGCGGCTCGAGCACGGTGTCCAGAAAGACCTGTTCGCGGTCGAAGATATCGACCTCGGGGGTCGTCACCTCGCCATGGATGCAGAGCGGCAGGCCGATCTCGGCCATTTTCTCCAGCACGCCCATGACCTTGTCGAAATCGCGCACGCCCGAGGCGGAATTCGTCGTCGCCCCGGCGGGGTAGAGTTTGACCGCATGCACCAACCCGTCGGCATGGGCGGCGGCGACATCGGCGGGGTCCGTCGCCTCAGTCAGATACAGCGTCATCAGCGGCTCGAACGTCATGTCGCCGGGCAGGGCGGCCATGATGCGGTCGCGATAGGCGCGGGCATCGTCGCCCGTGACCACCGGCGGCACGAGGTTCGGCATGATGATCGCGCGGCCGAAATGACGCGCGGTTTCGGGCAGCACAGCTTGCATCATCGCGCCATCGCGCAGGTGCAGGTGCCAGTCGTCGGGGCGGCGGATCGTCAATGAAGTTGTCATGGTCAGATGCGCTACACCATAGTGCGTGAGGGTGCAAAGCGCGTGTCGCCACAGGAGAGGGGAATGGCAAGCTTCCGTTTTCGTCCGGCCCCCGCGCGTCCGGCGCGTCGCGTCGCGCATGATGCCGAGGGGATGTCGCTTGACGATGGACCATGGCTGCCCTGGTCGGATCTTGTCGAGCTGTCCTTCACCGTCCAAAGCTCGCGCGGTGTCTCCTTCACCACCTTTCGCTTCAAGTTTTCGACGCAGGAGGCGATGCTCTCGATGACGGGGACGCCGCCCGAGCAGCACGCGTTTTTCCATGACATGAACAGGTTGCTGCGCGATCTGGCCCAGGCGCGCCCGGAAGTCGAGGTCCGGCTGGGTCATGTCGGGGGCGCGCGGATCGGCATGTTTCTGGTGGGCGGGGCGATGGGGCTGGTGGGGCTTGGTCTTTTGCTGGCGGCGTCGTCCTGGGAACCGAGGGCGATTTCGCCGGCGCGGTCGTCATGGGCAGTGTCGGCCTTGTGGCGGTCTTCGTCGGAGCCAGCTTTGCGCTGTCCAACAGCCCGCGCGCCGAACCGGGCCGGGTCGCGCTGTCCGATCTTATCGGTGAGATCGACCGCAGCGCCTGAGAGTGCCTGATTCTTGGGCATTTCTTGCCAGAGAAGCAGGCCCGCACGGACGGATGCTTGCCTTGTCGCCCGGCGGGTGCCTAGGCTCGGGGCACGATGTTCGATCTTGCCGATACCGATCCGGCCTGCCGTGCCGGCCACCAACGCGCCCGGGGTCGCGCGGCGGTGCGTCTGGGGAGCGGGCCGGCGGCGCGGTTGCGGGACCTGGCTCAGGCGGGCTGCGCCAAGGCCATGTTGCCCCGCATGCATGGCCGCGCGCCCGAGGTAGTGTTTCTGAATACATCCGGCGGGATCACCGGGGGCGACCGCCTCGCGTATGAACTGGAGATCGGCGCGGGCGCGCGGGCCGTCGGCACCACGCAAACCGCCGAGCGGGCCTATCGGGCGGCCTCGGGCAACGGACGGGTCGCGACGCGGCTGACCCTTGGCGCGGGGGCGGTGCTGGACTGGCTGCCGCAAGAGTTGATCCTGTTCGACGGCGCGGCGATCGACCGGCGCCTGACGGTCGACATGGCCGCCGATGCCGAACTGGTGATGCTGGAAACCCTGGTCCTGGGCCGCGCGGCGATGGGCGAGCGGCTGTCGCAGGTTCTGCTACAAGATCATCGCAGCGTCCGGCGCGGAGGACGCCTTGACATGCTGGAGGTCGTCCGTCTGGGCCCCGAGGACCTGGCGCGGCCCGGCGTGGCGGGGCTGAACGGGGCTGTAGCGCTGGCCACCCTCACGCTGATGGCCCCCAATGCAGGGGATCGCTTGGACCGGCTGCGCGCGGCCTTGCCTGCGGACGGCCCTGTGCGCGCGGCGGCCTCGGCCTGGGACGGGCGTCTGACGGCCCGGTTCCAGTCGCGCGATGCGCACAGGCTGCGGATCGCCCTTGCACAGGCCATCACGACCCTGACGAACCGGCCGGTGCCGCGGGTCTGGCAGATATGACGACGACAAAGGACGCCTGATGCGATGAACCTCTCCCCCCGCGAGAAAGACAAGCTGCTGATCAGCCTGGCCGCCATGGTGGCGCGCAACCGATTGCTGCGCGGCGTAAAGCTGAACCACCCCGAGGCGATCGCCCTGATCACCGATTTCGTGGTCGAGGGCGCGCGCGACGGCCGCTCGGTCGCCGACCTGATGGAGGCGGGCGCCCATGTGGTGACCGCCGATCAGTGCATGGCGGGGGTGCCCGATATGATCCATGACGTGCAGGTCGAGGCGACCTTTCCCGATGGCACCAAGCTGGTGACCGTCCATCACCCCATTCGCTGAGCCATGGTGCCGCGCAAAGGAGCCATTACGATGTTGCCGACCCCGATCCATACCGCGCCCGCCGGAGGCCACCCATGATCCCCGGCGAAGTGATGACCGCCCCCGGCGAGATCGAGTTGAACGCAGGCGCCGAGGCGTTGGTGCTCGAGGTCTCGAACACCGGCGACCGCCCCGTTCAGGTCGGCAGCCATTACCATTTCGCGGAAACCAACGCCGCGCTGGCTTTCGACCGTGACGCGGCGCGCGGCATGCGCCTTGATATCGCCGCCGGCACCGCCGTGCGCTTCGAGCCGGGCCAGACGCGCGAGGTGCAACTGGTCCCCTATGGCGGCGCGCGCGCCGTCTGGGGCTTCAACCAACAGGTACAGGGAGGGCTCTGATCACGGCGAGGCGGGACAGACGGCAAGCCCGATCGGCGGCAAGACCGAACGGCAACAACCACGAAAGGGAGTGACGTGCCATGTGCGATATTTGCGTGATGAACAAGGTGAAGGAGCGGATGCTGTCGCGCCGCAATTTCTTCAAGGGGGGCGCGGCCGTGGCCGCGGGGGCCGCTGCGGGCGGCGGCCTTGTGGCACCCAAACAGGCCTTTGCGCAGGCCCCGCGCACAGTGATGGACATGACGCATGAGCTGTCCGAGGAGTTTCCGACCTTCGGCGGTGTGCCCGGCATATCCTACGACAAGCAGTTCGATTTCGCCGAGAATGGCTATAACCTCTATGTCCTGACGGTAAACGAGCACACGGGCACCCATATCGACGCGCCGCTGCATTTTTCCGCCGATGGTCAATCGGTGGCCGAGATCCCGGTCGAAAACCTCGCCTGTCCGCTTTGTGTGATCGACATCCGCGCCCGCGCGGCCGAGGATCGCGATACGCAGGTCACGCCTGACGACCTGACCGCGTGGATTTCCGAACATGGCGAGATCCCCGACGGGGCCTGCGTGGCGATGAATTCGGGTTGGGCCGACAAGGTGGGCACCGATGACTTCCGGGGCGCGGATGCCGCGCGCGGCGGGTCGCTGCATTTCCCCGGCTTCCATATCGAGGCGACGCAGATGTTGCTGGAGGAAACCAACGCGGCCTGCATCGCGGTCGACACCCTGTCGCTCGATCACGGCCCCTCGGCCGATTTCGCCACGCATTACGCATGGCTGCCGGCGGGGCGCTACGGCATCGAATGCCTTGCAGGGCTTGATGCCATGCCGGCCTCGGGTGGCACGCTCATGGTGGGCGCGCCCAAGGTGCGCGGCGGCACCGGCGGCCCGGCCCGGATCATGGGGCTGGCCTGATATGGGAACCGTGCCCCTTTTGCGTGACGAGGACCTGTCGCCCGAGGCGGCAGAGGTGTTCGCCGAGATCCGTGCCCTGAGGGGCACGGATTACGTCAACAATTTCTGGCGTGCGATGGCCCATGATCCGGCCCGCCTGCGCGAGATCTGGGACAGGTTGAAGGTGTTGATGGGCCCGGGCGAGTTGGACCCGCTGACCAAGGAGATGATCTATGTCGCCGTCTCGGTGGCGAATTCCTGCACCTACTGCATCCACTCCCACACCGCGCAGGCCAAGGCCAAGGGCATGACCGACGCGATGCATATGGAACTGCTGGCCGTGATCGGCACCGCGATGCAGACCAACGGGTTGGTGACCGCGATGCAGGTCGAGGTGGACGAGGTGTTCAAGGCGTGATCGAGTCCTCGGCCATAACCATCGCGCGCGCCGCGATACCCGCGGATTTCAAGGCCGCCGCAGATCTGACGCGCACGTATTTCGCGGCCCTCCGCACGTATTCGCGCGACGCTGATGCTATGGTCGACGCCTATCTTGGGAACCATGACGTTGAGGCCGAACTTGCGGATCTAGGGGGCCATTTCGCCCCGCCCAATGGTGCGTGTTTGCTTGCCGCTTCAACAGAGCAACCGCTTGGCGTCGTTATGCTGAGCCGCAAGGCGGCAACCCATTGCGAAATGAACCGGATGTACGTTTTCGAGAGGGCGCGGGGCACCGGCCTTGGCCGGAAGCTGTGCTATGCGATCCTGGAAGAAGCCCGGACTATGGGCTTTCGGCGCATGACCTTGGAAACCATGCCGTTTCTGACCGCCGCAATTTCCCTTTATCGCTCTGTTGGCTTCACGCCGTATCACGGAAGCGATGCGCGATTTGTGAACCTCCAAATGACGCTTTGACCGACCGGAGACTTGAATGCCCACCCGTATCCCCCGCACCACCTATGCCGACATGTATGGCCCCACCACGGGCGACCGGGTGCGGCTGGCCGATACCGACCTGATCATCGAGGTCGAGCGTGACCTGACCACTTACGGCGAAGAGGTGAAATTCGGCGGCGGCAAGGTGATCCGCGACGGCATGGGGCAGTCTCAGGTCACCCGCGCGGGCGGGGCGGTGGACACGGTCATCACCAATGCGCTGATCGTGGACCATACCGGCATCACCAAGGCCGATATCGGGCTCAAAGACGGGCGCATCGCCGCCATCGGCAAGGCGGGCAACCCCGATACCCAGCCGAATGTCGACATCATCATCGGACCGGGGACCGAGGCCATCGCGGGCGAGGGGCGCATCGTCACGGCGGGGGGCTTTGACGCGCATATCCACTTCATCTGCCCGCAGCAGATCGACGACGCGATCCATTCCGGCATCACGACGATGCTGGGCGGCGGCACCGGCCCGGCCCATGGCACGCTCGCCACCACCTGCACGCCGGGGCCGTGGCATATCGGGCGGATGCTGCAGAGCTTCGACGCCTTCCCGGTGAACCTCGGGCTGTCGGCCAAGGGCAACGCCTCGCGCCCCGAGGCACTGGTCGAAATGGTGAGTGCCGGGGCCTGCGCCATGAAACTGCACGAGGATTGGGGCACCACGCCCGGCGCCATCGATTGCTGCCTGTCGGTGGCCGATGACATGGACGTGCAGGTGATGATCCACACGGACACGCTGAACGAGAGTGGATTTGTGGAAAACACGCTGAGGGCGATCGGCGACCGCACCATCCACGCCTTCCATACCGAGGGGGCGGGGGGCGGCCATGCCCCTGATATCATGAAGGTCGTGGGATATCAGAACATCCTGCCCTCCAGCACGAACCCGACGATGCCCTACACTGTGAATACTTTGGAAGAGCATCTGGACATGCTGATGGTGTGCCACCACCTCGACAAATCCATCCCCGAGGATGTCGCCTTTGCCGAAAGCCGCATCCGCAAGGAGACCATCGCGGCCGAGGATATCCTGCACGACATGGGCGCGTTCAGCGTCATGGCGTCGGACAGTCAGGCCATGGGCCGGGTGGGCGAGGTCATCATCCGCACCTGGCAGACCGCCGACAAGATGAAGAAACAGCGTGGCCGCCTGCCCGAGGAACAGGGCGACAACGACAATTACCGCGTCAAACGCTACGTCGCGAAATACACGATCAACCCGGCCATCGTGCATGGGATGAGCACCGAGATCGGCTCGGTCGAGCTGGGCAAACGCGCCGATCTGGTGATCTGGACCCCGGCGTTTTTCGGGGTGAAGCCGGAAATGGTGCTGGTCGGCGGGTCGATCGCCGTGGCGCAGATGGGCGACCCCAACGCCTCGATCCCGACGCCACAGCCGGTCTGGTCGCGGCCCATGTTCGCCAGTTTCGGGCGTGCTGTGGAACGGTCCTCGGTCGTCTTCGTCAGCCAGGCCGCGCAAGCGGCGGGGATTGGCCAGAGCCTTGGGCTGGCCAAGGAAACCGTCGCGGTCGAGGGCATCCGCACCGTGCGCAAATCCGACCTCATCCACAACGGGGCGACACCGACGGTCCAGGTCGATCCCGAAACCTACGAGGTACGGGCGGATGGCGAGTTGCTCACCTGCGAGCCGGCCGAAACCTTGCCCATGGCGCAGCGCTATTTCATGTATTGAGGCATGATGATGAACATCCTGACCCCGGCCCTTGCGGCGGCCTGCTTTTGCCTGCCCATCGCCGCCCTTGCCGATTGCCCCAAGTCCGGCGACCTCGCGGGCGGGATCGAAATTCGATATGCGGATGGGGCGGTCGAGACCTATCGGCAAGTCGCGCCGAACCTCGTCACCGCCGTGTTCGATGCGCCTGGCTCGCCCGGCAGCGCCGCCGAAAGCCTTTTGGCGCAGGGCATTTACCTGATCCAGACGCAGGATCTGGTCAATGGAATGCCCGACCTGCAAACGCGAACCACCTACACCTATCCCTTGCCGCCCGGCGCCATGCCCGAGCCGCAACCGGGCGGAGGCTGGGCGGCGATGGTCCGTGCCGAGGATTCGACCGGCGTGGACGAAACCCGGCACGACATGCGCTTCGAGGCTGAAACACGTTTGGTCATCGGGGCCTGCAGCTATCGCATGATCCCGATCGAGGTGCGCTATGACGGCGATGGCGAATTGCTGCACTACCTGCCCGAGCTTGGCATCGCGCCGGTCGGGGCCTGGGGCGTGGGCGAGGCGCGGGACATGATGCGCTATGTTTCGATCGGAGCGGTAAGATGACCTCGGATCTGAGAACGGCTCATGTCTATCATGGCCATGCGCATGGCACGCCCGCCGACCGGGTGGTGCTGAGTTACGAGGATCGGTTCTTGCGGCGCAAGGTCCTGACGACCGCCGGGGGTGAACGGGTGCTTGTGGACCTACCGCAAACCGTGTCGCTGGATCACGGCGGGGTCCTGCTGACCGCCGATGGCGGCGAGATCGCCGTCGAGGCGGCGGTCGAACCGCTGCTCGAGGTCACCGGCCCGGACTTGCCGCGCCTGGCCTGGCATGTGGGCAATCGCCACACACCCTGCCAGATCGAGGCCGGTCGCCTGCTGATCCAGCCCGATCACGTCATCGCCGACATGCTTTCACGGCTGGGGGCCCGTCTGCGCGAGGTGTCCGAGCCGTTCACCCCCGAGGGCGGGGCCTATGGTCACGGCCGCACGCATGGCCATGATCACGGGCATGAACACGGGCACGACCACGCACATGACCATGGGCACGATCATTCGCATTGAGGCCGAACCGGGCCGCATGCGGCGACCGCGCCTGCGCGGCGCAGGGCGTCGGGGCGCGCGATGATGTCGGACGATCTGCTGCATCTGACGCAATGGCTGTCGCCGGCCTTTCCGGTCTCGGCTTATGCCTATTCGCACGGGCTCGAGGCCGATATCGCCGCAGGCCGCGTCCATGATGCCCGCACCGCGACAGAGTGGATCGCGACGGTGCTCGAGGCCGGGGCAGGCCGCAATGATGCCCTGATTCTGCTGGGCGTTCTGGCCGGGCGCGACGCGGACGCGATGGCCGATCTGGCGCGCGCGATGGCCGGCTCGGCCGAACGGTGGGAGGAGACGCGCGCGATGGGCGCGGCCTTTGCCGAAACGGTCGCGGGGCTTGGGCGCGGCGATGGGGTGGCACGGCCCTATCCGGTGGCCGTCGGTCTGGCCGCGCGGGGCCTTGATCTGCCCCGAAAATCGGTCTTGTCCCTGTTCCTGCAGGGCTTTGCCGCCAACCTCGTGTCGGTCGCCGTGCGCTTCGTGCCGCTTGGGCAGGCGGTGGGGCAACAGATGTTGGCGGAATTCCAGCCGCGTATCATGCAGCTGGCCGACAGGCTTTGCGCCTGTGATCCCGACCGGATCGAGGATCACCTTGGCGCGGCCTGTTTCGGGGCCGATCTGGCCGCGATGGAGCATGAGGACCAGGAGGTCCGGATTTACAGAACCTGAACAGCGGTATCGAGGCGGCGAAGGATTGAAACGGAAAGTCGGGATGAGGCGATGGGAAAAACTGTGAATGGTCCGCTGCGCGTGGGCATCGGGGGGCCTGTCGGGGCCGGCAAGACGACCCTGACCGAGAAACTGTGCCGGGCGATGGCCGATACCTATTCGGTCGCGGTGATCACCAACGATATCTACACCTCCGAGGATGCCCAGTTCCTGCTGCGCGCGCAGGCGCTGCCGGCGGACCGGATCAAGGGGGTCGAAACCGGCGGGTGCCCACATACCGCGATCCGCGAGGATGCCTCGATCAATCTGGCCGCCGTGGCCGAGTTCCGCGAAAGGATTCCCGATCTGGACGTGATCCTGATCGAATCCGGTGGCGACAACCTGGCCGCGACCTTCTCGCCCGAACTGGCGGATCTGACGCTGTATGTGATTGACACCGCCGCGGGGCAGGATATTCCGCGCAAGAAAGGGCCGGGGGTGACGCGCTCGGACCTGCTGATCGTGAACAAACTCGATCTGGCCCCCCATGTCGGCGTCGATCCCGACCTGCTGCGCTCGGACACCGAGGTGGCCCGCGGCACGCGCCCCTTCGTCATGGCCAGTCTGCGCGATGGCCGCGGAGTGGACGAGGTGGTGGCCTTTCTGCAAGAGGCCGGCGGGCTTTAGCCCGTCGCCGCGTTCGGCCGGTCGTCGACGCCCAGATCCGACAGCAGGGCCGCAAATCTGTCCTCGCCCGTGGCAGTCATGCCATGGCGCGCGATCGCGGCGGCGCGCCGGGGATGGCCCGAGCGCCGCGCCTGCGTCGCCAGCCGCATCAGGTAATCGCCATTGGCGCGCAGCACCGGCCGCAGGATCTCGCGCAGGCGCGCCGCATCGAGGCGCAGGTTCGCCATGGCCCGGAACATCGGTGACAGTAGCTCGGCATCCAGGATCGTCGCCTCGAGATCGGGGGCCGTGCAGGGCAGGCTGACCTGCGTGACCTTGGCATCCGCGAAAAGCTCGGCATTGGCGCGACCGCCGGGTTCGCGTGGATCATGCATCAGCACGGCGGCCTCGCAGGCCGACAGCAGGGCCGGCGCATTGCCATAGCGCTCGGCCGCCGCGCCGGCCTTGCCGATCCGCGCCGCCGGCCGGCTGGCAATGACGCGGGCCCCCGGGGCCGCGGCGGAATAGGCGCAGGCCGCATGCCCATTGGCCGGGCCAAGCCCCAGAAACAGCACCCTCTCGAAACTGTCGAACACGCCCTCATCGACGAGACGGTCGAAAAAGGCGTGGATCTCGGCGTCGCGAAACCCCGCCCGGCCGATGGACATCAGCGACAGGAACGACCATTCGCGCCGAGGCACCATTTCGAACCCGGCAGGCATGCCATCGGCGCTGTCGGCATAGACCCGTTCGGCCCGGTCGAAGGAGATCAGCAGCGTATCGCCTTCCTCGACGAAAAGGCCCAGATGACGCGCCCCGATCCGCTCGAGAAATCCATGACCGGCGCCCACCTGCGACAGATGGGCGATCCATTCGGGCCGCGTCATGCCGTGACGCGGCAATTGTTCTGCCTCGGGTTCGGAAACGGATTGCATCTGACACTCATACCTTTTCAAGACCCGCCCCGGCAACGTGCCACGGGCGATGCGACCGTTGAATGCCCGACCCGTATGGAAAGGGTTTGTCGATTTGTGGGCAGACTGTGTCGATTGCGGATCAACCCGGAAACAGACCGTTCCGGCGTTTCCGGGTTGACCCAGGTCCTGGCCAAGCGGGGTTGACCCAACCGCGCGCGGCGGCCTTGATGGGCGCCACGGCCGGCGACGGCGAACCACGTGGGAGGAAAGCGGCATGCGACCAGCGAGCATTGACCAGGTGCAGGAGGTGCTCGGCGCCCAGGGCTATGTCTGCGGTCGCGCCCTGGCCACGGTGGTGTTCCTCGGGCTGCGCCTTGGACGGCCCCTGTTTCTCGAGGGCGAGGCGGGCACCGGCAAGACCGAGATCGCCAAGGCCCTTGCCGCCGCGCTGGGGCGCCGCCTGATCCGGTTGCAATGCTACGAAGGTCTGGATGCCTCCAGCGCCGTCTACGAGTGGAATTTCGCCGCGCAGATGATGGCGATCCGCACCGCCGAGGCCGAGGGCAGCGCCGACAAGGATGTGTTGCGGGCCGAGTTGTTTGGCCCCGACTATCTGATCGAACGCCCGCTTTTGCAGGCGATGCGGCCTGACCCGGCGGGCCCGCCCGTGCTGCTCATCGACGAGTTGGACCGCACCGACGAGCCCTTCGAGGCCTTCCTGCTGGAGGCGTTGAGCGATTTCCAGGTGACCATCCCCGAGCTTGGCAGATCCGCGCGCCCGAGCCGCCCATCGTCATCCTGACCTCGAACCGCACGCGCGAGGTGCATGACGCGCTGAAACGGCGCTGCCTGTATCATTGGGTCGATTACCCTGATATCGCACGCGAAATGGCGATCCTGTCCGCCCGTGTCCCCGAGGCCTCGCAGGCCCTGTCGCAGCAGGTGGTGGGGTTCGTGCAGAGGTTGCGCACCGAGGATCTGTTCAAACGCCCCGGCGTGGCCGAAACCATCGATTGGGCGAAATGCCTGCTGGCGCTGGATGTGATCGAACTCAGCCCCGAGGTGATCGCCGACACGCTGGGGGCGATTCTGAAATATCAGGACGACATCCAGAAATTGCAGGGGTCCGAGGCCAAGCGGTTGCTCGACGATCTGCAGGCCGAGGCCGGCCCGGCCTGATGCGGGAAACCCCGCCTTGCAGGCGGTTTCTTTTGACATGGTGAGCAAGGGCTTGGTTAAGTGTTTTCAACCTTGACGGTAAAGGACCAAGATCATGCAGTTTCTCACCAGAATGTCGGCGGCAATCGTCCTGATGGCCGCGATGCTGGGCTGGACGGCGCAGGACGTGCAGGCGCAATCCTGCCCAGGCACAAACAACCCCACTGTCTTTGGTTCGTATAGCTTGAATGCCGGATTCGTCCCCGATCCCTATGTGCGCAACCTGACGGCTGGCGGGCGCGTGAACCTCGCGAATTGCCGCCCCTTTGTTGGACGCGGCTATGTCGTGACGCGCCCCGATTTTCGCCTGTTCTACAACCGCAACCCGCATACCGGCGGCACCTCGCCCACGGGGCAACTGTCCTTCGTGCTCGAGGCGCGCTCGAACGTCGATACCGTCCTGCTGATCAACGCACCGGACGGGTCGTGGCACTACAACGACGATTTCCCGGGGATTGGTACCAATTCAGCAATCACTTTCTTCCAACCACTGACGGGACAATACGACATCTGGACGGGCAGCTATAACCGCTCGTCCAACAATCCCGCCACGCTTTACGTGACCGAATACTCGCTGAACTGATCGCTTTGGTCCCGGCCCCGCGCCGTCGCGCTTGACGCGGGCGGCGCGGGGCCTTCTTGTTTTCCTTCATGGCCGAGCTTGCCCCCCTTGATCTGCCCGAACGCCCGCAACTGGTGCGCAACATCACCCATTTCGCGCGGGCGCTGCGCAACGCCGGCCTGCCCGCCGGGCCGGGGCGCGTGGCCGACGCCATCCGCGCGGTCGAGGCGGCGGGCTTCACCGACCGGGCCGATTTCTACTACACGCTTCAGGCGTGTTTCACGTCACGCCCCGAGCATCGGCACGCCTTCGACCAGCTTTTTCGCCTATACTGGCGCGACCCGCGGTTCCTCGAACATATGATGTCCTTGATGCTGCCCGCCGTGCGCGGCGTGGCCGAGGACCGCACCGCGAAACCCGCCGAGAAACGGGCCGCCGAGGCCCTTTTGCACGGCGTGGCGCAGGATGCCCCCGAGATCGACCAGCCCGAGGACCAGGGCACCGAGATCGAGGTGGACGCCACCCTGACCATGAGCCGGGAAGAGCGCCTGAAAACGCTGGATTTCGAGCAGATGTCGCTGGCCGAAATGGCCGAGGCCAAGCGCATGCTGGCGCGCATGACCCTGGCCGTGAAACCGCTGAAAAGCCGGCGGACCGCCCCCGCGCATCGCGGCCGCAGCCCCGACTGGCGGGCGAGCATGCGCAGCTCGCTCAGGCGCGGCGGCGAGATCATGGAGTTCAGCACGAAACACCATCGCACGCGCTGGCCCGCGCTGGTGTGCCTGTGCGATATTTCGGGCTCGATGTCGTCCTACAGCCGCGCCGTGCTGCATTTCCTGCATGCGGTGGCCAACCAGAAGGGCGCAGGCTGGGCGCGGGTGCATGCCTTCACCTTCGGGACGCGACTGACCAACATCACCCGTCATCTTGCGCAGCGCGACGTGGATGCCGCATTGGCTGCCGCCGGGGCCGAGGCGCAGGACTGGGAGGGGGGCACGCGCATCGGGTCGTGCCTCGAGGCGTTCAACCGCGACTGGTCGCGCCGCGTTCTGGGGCAGGGGGCGGTGGTGCTGCTGATCACCGACGGGCTGGACCGCGACGAGCCCGACCGGCTGGCGGCTGCGATGGAGCGGCTGCAGTTGAGTGCGCGGCGCGTGATCTGGGTAAACCCGCTCTTGCGATGGGAGGGGTTCGCCCCAAAGGCCGCGGGCATCCGCGCCATGCTGCCCCATGTCGACGCCTTCCGCGCCGGTCACAACATCGCCGCCCTCGCCGGTCTGGCCGAGGCGATCAGCCGCCCGGACGACATGGGCGAAAAGGCCCGGTTGATGGCCCTGCTGGCGGACTAGGGTCGCATTTGGCATCGGCGCATGGCCCGGCCCCTCGGGCATGCCGCAACGCGCGAAACCCCGCCTATGGCGCCTAGGGCTGCGCGGCCCGCGGGAACTGCCCGTCGGGCCGCCGCGTTGACCGACCAATCGCAACAAGACGATCGGAGGGCCCATGCGCCGCAATCTGACAACCACCACCGCCCTTGTGGCCAGCCTTGCGTTGAGCCTTCCCGCCCCGCTGCCGCTGGCGGCGCAAGAGGCCGCGCCGTCGGGGGATGTCCTGGAATGCCCGCCGGGTCTGTCGCCCGAGGAATGCGCGGCCCAGGCCGCGCAGGGCCTGCTGGACGGGGCACAGGAGGCCTTAGACACTGCGGGCGAGGCGGTCGAAAGCGGGGCCGAGGCCGTGGGCGAGGCCGTGGAAGACGCCGCAGACAGCGCAGGACAGATCGTGGACGAGGTGGCTCCGGCAGACGCGGCGCCGGAAGAGGCGACCGCGCCGGATCGCGAGACCGCGGCCCCCGAAGAGAGCGCCGCGCCCGAGCCGCGCCCGGTCGAACCTGCCGCACCCGTCGAGGCACCGGACGCGCCCACCCCTGCCGAAGCGCCCGGCACCGCAGAGGAGGCCGACACCGCAGAGGAGCCCGCAGGAAAGCCCGCCCCCGAGGCCGAGGATGGAGGCCCCGATGCCGGCCCCGTGGACTCGCCCGAGCAGATCGAAGAGGCGCTTGGGCAGGACGTGTCCGAACCCGGCCCCGACATGGCCGACGAAACCGGGGGCGCCCCCGAAGAAACGCCTCAGGAGCCGGCAACCGGCAACGGCGACGGTGCGGAGGCCGAGGCCGACGCGCAAATCGAGGTCGAACTCGCGCCCGAAACCCCCGGCTTGCCCGAAACGCCCCTCGCCGCCGAGGAAGCCGCCACTGGCAGCGCCGAGGAAACCATGGCCGGTGCCGACGCGGCCGAGGCGGTCGAGGAAACGACCGAGACCGTGACCGAAGAAACCGCGCGCCGCTCGGACGAGGATTTCGCCGAGACGGGCGACCCGGCAGCCGCCACCGATGGGCGCAACCGCGACGATGATGGCCCGGGTTTCCTCGAGGGCGCGGTGCTGGGGGCCGCCGGTGCCGTTGTCATCGGCGCACTTCTGAACGGCAATCGCGAGGTCGTCAGTCGCGCCCCGGACCGTGTCGTGGTGCAGGACCCGAACGGCAACCTGCAGGTGCTGCGCGACGATGACGCCATCCTGCGCCAACCCGGCGCCGAGGTGACGACGCGCAGCTATGCCGATGGCTCCAGCCAGACCGAGGTGCGCCAGCCCGATGGCGCGACCGTCGTCACGATCCGCAACGCCGAGGCGCGCGTGGTCAAGCGTATCGTCATCTCGCCCGACGGCAGCGAAACCGTCCTGTTCGACGATACCGTCGCGGTCGCGCCCGTCGATGTCGCCGCGCTGCCCGACCCCGACCGCGCGGCCGCCCCGCGCATCGAACCGGGCAACGAGGACGCCCTGCGCGCCGCCCTGATGCAGCAGGCGGCGATCGACCGTGGCTTTTCCCTCAACCAGGTGCGCCAGATCGAGCGCGTGCGCTATCTGGCCCCGGCCGTTCAGGTCGAAAACATCACCTTCGAGACCGGCTCGGCGGCGATCCAGCCCGGACAGGCCGAGGCGCTGTTCGACCTCGGGCAGTTGATGACCGGCCTGATCGAGGAAAACCCCGGCGAGGTTTTCCTGATCGAAGGGCATACCGATGCCGTGGGCAGCGCCGTGAGCAACCTCACCCTGTCCGACCGCCGCGCCGAAACGGTGGCCCGCGCGCTGACCGAGTATTTCGGCGTTTCACCCGCGAACATGGTGCTGCAAGGCTATGGCGAAAGCGATCTGCGCATCTCGACCGCCGAGGCCGAACGCGCCAATCGCCGGGTCGTCGTGCGCCGGATCACGCCGCTGTTGCAAGTGGCGCGCGCCGACTGATCGCTGCACCCGTTTCATGACCGGAAGGCCCCGGCGCGCCCCGCGCGCGCCGGGGTTTTGTCTGTCCACTTGCGCACCGCCGAGGCCCGGCTAGGGTGAAGGGCAGGGAGGTGTGCATCATGGCCCACGATCTGGAGAACATGCCCGAGATCGCGCTGGAGTGGCACCGCGCTGGCAAGGGGGCGGTGCTGGCCACCGTGGTCGAGACATGGGGCAGCGCGCCGCGGCCCGTGGGCAGCCAGCTGGTCATCTCCGGTGACGGTGAGATGGAGGGGTCGGTCTCGGGCGGCTGCGTCGAGGGCGCCGTAGTGGTCGAGGCGATGGAGGCCGTGGGCGACGACAGTGGGCAGATGCTGGAATTCGGGGTCTCCGACGATCAGGCCTTTGCCGTCGGACTGGCCTGTGGCGGGCGCATCCGGGTCTGGCTGGAACCCGTTGGCGGCGCACTGCCCGTGGACCTTTTGCAAGATCTCGTTGCCGCCCGCGCCGCGCGCTGCCCGGTGGCCTATGTTGTGGATACCGCGCGCGGCACGCGCAGGCTCGACGCCGCCGATGCCTGGCCCGACAGGTTTCGCATGGACCGTTCGGGGATGGAGGACGATGGCGCGACCTTCATCCACATCCATAACCCGCCCTTGCGCATGGTCGTGGTGGGTGCGGTGCATATCGCCCAGGCGCTGCTGCCGATGGCGCGGCTGGCGGGCTATGACCCGGTGCTGGTCGATCCGCGGCCCGCGTTCGGGGCCGCGGCGCGCTTTCCCGGCGAAACCATTGTCGAGGATTGGCCCGACGAGGCGTTGGATGCCCTCGGGCTCGATCCGCGCGTGGCCGTTGTGACCCTGACCCATGATCCGAAACTGGACGATCCGGCCATCGAGCGGGCGCTGCGCTCGGATGTGTTCTATCTCGGGTGCCTCGGGTCCACGCGAACCCATGCCAAGCGCGTGGCCCGCCTGACCGAAGCCGGCTTTGCCGAGGACGCGATCGCGCGCATCCACGCCCCCGTCGGCCTGGATATCGGTGCGCGTGGCCCGGCCGAGATCGCCGTGTCGATCCTGGCCGAGGTCACCCAAAGGTTGCGGCAGGGATGAGGTTCGGGGCGGTCGCGCTGGATCAGGCCGAGGGCGGGCTGCTTGCCTACAGTCTGACGGTCGGATCCCGGCGTCTGAAAAAGGGGCACGCCCTGACCGCCGAGGATGTGGCGGATCTTGCGCGGGCCGGTCTGACGCAGGTGACGATTGCCCGGCTGGACCCCGGTGATGTGCCCGAGAACGCGGCCGCGCTGCGTCTGGCCCGGGCGCTGGTGCCCGTGCCGGAGGCCGCGGGCCTGCGCCTCGATCCGGCCTTTACCGGACGGGTGAACATCCGCGCCACGGGGCCGGGGATCGTCGATCTGAACGTCGCGGACATCCATGCGCTGAACCGGATCGATCCGATGGTCACGCTGGCCACCCTGCCGCCGCTGGCCCGCGTGTCCGAGGGCAGCATGGTCGGCACCGTCAAGATCATTTCCTATGCCGTGTCGGAGGCGGCGTTGAGCGCGGCCTGCGCCGCCGGGGCCGGGGCCATGCGCCGGATCGCGCCGGTCTTGCGCTCGGCCGGGCTGATCGTCACCCATGTCGCCGATGCGCCGCAGAAACCCGACGCCAAGGGCATCGCCGCCGTTCGGGGCCGGCTGGAGGCGTTGGGCGTCACGCTGGACAGGGTGGTGCATGTCGCCCACGAGGCCGAAGCGATCGCGGCCGCCCTTGCCGGGCTCGACACCGGGCTTGCCCTTGTCCTCACCGGCTCGGCCACTTCGGACGCCGCGGATGTCGCGCCGATGGGGATGCGCCGCGCGGGCGGTCGGCTGATCCGGTTCGGGATGCCGGTCGATCCGGGCAACCTGCTGTTTCTGGGCGAGATCGGCGCGCGGCCGGTGATCGGTCTGCCGGGCTGTGCGCGCAGCCCGGCGCTGAACGGGGCCGATTGGGTGCTGGAGCGCGTGATTTGCGGATACCCCGTCACCGACGCGGACATCGCCGCCATGGGGGTGGGCGGCTTGCTCAAGGAAATCCCGTCGCGTCCGCAGCCAAGGGACGGCCCGAAACCCCGCTGACGCGCGCTGGCGCACAACCGCCCCCGCGCATCTGTGATCTGGACACGGGGCGGGGCGTGCTACCCTTTGTCCCACGTGAACAGCGACCCAACCGGGAGACCAACATGCCCAAGCGCATCCTTGCCTCAGCCCTGATCGCCACGGCCTTGCCCTCGCTGGCCGCCGCCGAGATCATCGGCGAACATGTCACCTACACGGTCGGCGACATGGAATTCGAAGGCTACGTCGCCACGAACACGGCCCTCGAGACGCCGCGTGGCACGGTTCTGATCGTCCATGACTGGGACGGCATGACCGAGTACGAGGAGCGCCGCGCCGACATGCTGGCGGCCGCCGGCTATACCGCCTTTGCCATCGACGTCTACGGCGCCGAGACCGATCCGCAGGGTGTCGATGACTACCGGGCGCTGTCGGGCGCGCTTTACGGCGACCGCGCGGCGTTCCGCGAGCGTCTGATGGGCTCGATCATGGCGGCGGCGGATCTGCCCGGGGCCACGGACGACATGGTGATGATGGGCTATTGCTTTGGCGGGGCGGCCGTGCTCGAGGCGGCGCGCGCGGGGGCGGATCTAGATGGCTTCGTCAGCTTCCATGGCGGTCTGCCCACGCCCGAGGGGCAGGATTGGTCGATGGCCAATGGCGCCCCGGTCATGTTCTTTCACGGCTCGGCGGACCCGGTGTCGGGCATCGGCGATCTGGGCGCCGTGATGGCCGAGTTGAACGCGGCCGGCGTGCCCCATGATGCCGCGATCTTCGGCGGCGCCCGGCATTCCTTTACCGTCTACGGCTCGCGCGATTATGACGTCGAGGCCGATCAGGGCAGTTGGTCGGGCTTGCTGGAGTTTCTTGACGACACGCTGTGACGCGCGGGCTTTCAACAAGAAAAGGGCGGCCGACACGGCCGCCCTTTTTTTCATGGCGATGTGATCAATCGTAGCGCAATTCGGTCGCCTTGCCGCGAAACAGCACGTAGGCCAGCACGGAATAGCCCAGGATGACCGGGATCACGACGCAGGCGCCCACGAAGATGATGAACAGGCTTTCGGGGGCGGCGGCGGCCTCGTAGATCGTCAGCCGCTTGGGCACGACAAAGGGGTAAAAGCTGTAGGCCATGCCAAGATAGGCCAGCGCGAACAGCCCTGTGGTCACCGAAAACGGCAACCACGACCGGCGGTCGCCCGAAAAGGGCATGGCGCGCAGCATGCGCCACAACCACCAGATCGCCAGGCCTGACAGGATGGGCAGCGGCGCAAGGTAGAAGACCTGCGGCGCCGCCAGCCATTTGTCGAAGATCCGCGTGCTGACCAGCGGCGTGGCCAGCGACACCGCCCCGATACCCAGGATCACGCCCCACAGGCTTTCGCGGCCCCAACGCACCGACTTGAGCTGCAAATCGCCATCGGTCTTGTGGATCAGCCAGGTGGAGCCGATGAAACTGTAGCCGACCGCGAGGAAGACCGCCGTCAGCGTCGCAAAGGCGTATGTGGCCAGAGTCTGTTCAAGGCCCATGATGTAAAGCCCCAGCATGAAGCCCTGGGCCAGCGCGGTCATCAGGCTGCCGGCGAAAAACAGGCGGTTCCACAACCGTTTGTGCTGCGCGCGGGCCTTGGCGCGGAATTCGAAGGCGACACCGCGCAGGATCAGCCCGACCAGCATCACGAAGACCGGCAGGTAGAGCGTGGACAGGATCATGCCATGTGCCTGCGGAAAGGCAACCAGCAGCAGCCCCACCGCCAGGACCAGCCAGGTCTCGTTGGCATCCCAGAACGGCCCGATCGAGCCGATCATGCGATCCTGTTCCGCCGGCTCGGCCAGCGGGAACAGGATGCCGACGCCGAGGTCGAACCCGTCGAGGATCACGTAGATCAGGATCGACAAGCCCATGAGCGAGGCAAAGGCCCAGGGCAGCCAGTCGGCAGGGTTTGCGAAGTCGGGCAGCATGGGCGTCACTCCGCAGGGCTCAGGGCCGCGACCTGCGCCTTGCCCGAATGGCTCATGTCGATGGCGCGGCCATCCTCGCCACGCGCGGCCTTGCGCGCGAGATAGGTGATGACGGCGATATAGGCCAGAAGCAGCGCGGCATAGATCGCCAGATAGGTGATCAGCGTGCCCAGAACCATCGGCGCCGGCACATCGGCCACGGCCATATCGGTGGTCATGACCCCCTGCACCAGCCAGGGCTGGCGGCCGATCTCGGTCGTGTACCAGCCCGCCAGCGTGGCGAGCCAGCCCGAAAAGGCCATCGGGACCAGCGCGTAGAGCAGCGGCCTGGGCAGGCCCTCGACCGCGAACCAATGGCCCTTGATCCGGCCCTCGTGCCGGTCGCGGCGGCGCCACATGAACCAGACCGACGCCCAGCTGAGCAGCAGCATGGCCACGCCCGTTCCGACCATGACGCGGAACGACCAGAAGACGGGGGCCACCGGCGGATGCAGGACGGTGCCGTCCTCGGCCACGAAATCGTTCAGGCCGGTCAACTCACCATCCCACTCATGCGTCAGGATGAACGAGGCAAGACCGGGGAGTCTCGATGGCCATGCGGTTCTCGCGCGCCTCTTCATCCGGGATGCCGAACAGGACCAGCGGTGCCCCGTCCTGCGTTTCCCACAGCCCCTCCATCGCGGCGACCTTGGCCGGCTGGTATTCCTTGGTGTTCAGACCGTGCAGGTCGCCCATGAAGATCTGCACCGGGATCAGCAGCGCACCTATCGCCACGCCGGTCTTCAGCATCGCCCGCACCTCGCGCGAGCGGTCGCCGATCAGCCAGCGGAAGGCCGAGACACCGGCCACCAGGAAGCCCACGGTCAGGAAGCTGGCCAGCATCATGTGCGCGAAGCGATAGGGCATGGACGGGTTGAAGATGATCGCCCACCAGTCGGTTGCAAAGGCCTGGCCATCGATCATCTCGAAGCCTTGCGGCGTGTGCATCCAGCTGTTCAGCACGATGATCCAGAAGGCCGACATCGTCGTGCCGAAGGCCACGAGGAAGGTGGCCAGCATGTGCAGCCAGCCCGGAACGCGCGAAAAGCCGAACAGCATGATGCCGATGAACACCGCCTCGAGGAAGAAGGCGGTCATCACCTCGTAGGCCAAGAGCGGCCCCGCGATATTGCCCACGACCTCCATGAAGCCCGGCCAGTTGGTGCCGAACTGGAAAGACATGGTGATGCCCGACACGACCCCCATCGCAAAGGACAGGGCAAAGACCTTGACCCAGAACCGGTAGGCCGCCATCCACTTGTCGTCCTGCGTCTGGGCAAAGCGCACCCGGAAGAAGAACAGCACCCAGCCAAGCGCGATGGTGATGGTGGGGAACAGGATGTGAAACGAGATATTCGCCGCGAACTGGATGCGGCTGAGGATAAGGGTGTCGAGCGTTTCCATGGTCGGTCGTCCGCTACTTGCGTTGCGTCAGGGCCGGAATGACCCCGCCGGTCTTGTCGATCAGGCCCGCGATGCGGCGGCCCGTGGTCATCAGTTTTACCAGTCGGTCGGTCTCCAGCCGGTCCAACTCGGCGTAAAAGCCGGTCATCGTCTCGATCAGTTCGCGCAGCTCGGCGATGCGGGCCTCGGCATAATCATCGCCTGCGGGGCCCTGCATCTCCAGCTCGCGCAGCTTGGTCAGGGTGGGGTCGATCTCGCGCTTCTTGCGCTCGGCCACCAGGGTGCGCACGATCTCCCACAGGTCGTCCGGCGTGGTGAAATAGTCGCGCCGATCGCCGGGAATGTGCTTGAGCCGGACAAGATTCCAGCTTTGCAATTCCTTCAGACCCATCGAGGTGTTCGACCGGCTGATCCCGAGCGCATCGGTGATCGTTTCCGCGTTGAGCGGCGCGGACGAGAGGAACAGCAGGGCGTAGATCTGCCCGACGGTGCGGTTGATCCCCCACCGGCTGCCCATCTCTCCGAAATGCAGGATGAACTCCTGCTGGAGGGGCGTTGGTGTCATGCCAAAATCCTGTTCGCGCAGAGATTTCAGAAATTTCTGAAACAGAGGTAGGCCCATGACGGGCGACCTCAACACCGTGCGACATTATCTTCCGACACAAGACATGCCTGGCCGGTGTCGGAGGGGCCGATCGGGCGCGGCGCCCGATCGGCGGGATCACACCATCGCCGGCCCGTCCGCCTTGCGCGGGCCGGGGCATGTGGCCGAAGCCGACGCACCGGGTCCGGGGGCTGGACCGGCCCGGATCACCCGGCGGCGATGATGAACGGCAGCGAAATCGTCGCCGCGCCGCCGTCGACCATGTCATGGACGACGTAGTCCAGCACATATTCGCCCTGCGGCACACCATCGAGGTTCAGCAGCAGCGACAGGAAGAACTCGCGGTTCTGGCGGCGGGTGGTGACGGTGTAGCGCCCAAACCCGTCTTGCCGGATCAGGATATCCCCGGCCGGGTTTCTCAGCACCAGATCGACCTCGACATCCAGGGCGAAGGTGCCGTTGTCATTGCGTTGCCAGCCGAACCCCATCGGCTCGGCATAGACGATCAGCGGCTCGCCCGGCTGGAAGATCGAGGTCTCGCGCGGGTCGAAATAACCGTAGGCCGGGGCTTCCTGCTGGATGAACAGGGCGGTCGGGATCGTGATCGGCATGGCCTCCCAAGCGGCGATGGCGGCCTCGTTGGCGGCTGTGTAAGTGGCGAGGTCCTGCGCCGGGGCCGGGGCCGTCAGGGCCAGGGCGATGCAGGTGGCCAAGGCCGGTTTGAACGAGGGGGACATGACACTTTCCTTTCTGTCCGTCGAGACATGCCTATCAGACATCGCCACCGTTTCGAGGCGCGGCGCGCCGGCGACCTGCCGAAGGGAACGGTGGATGGGGCGGGGCGGTGTCGCGGGTCCGCGCGGACAGGACCGGACGACACATCTGTCATCGACAAGCCCCCCCCCCCGCCGGACACGCCTCGGCATCGACCACACCCCACCCCTGTGCGACTGGCGCGCCACGCGACGCGGCGCAGGGGAATGCTACCCTTGGCGCGCGCAGGGCGTTTGATGCAAGTCAATCGTTCAGGCGGACCCCGTCGCGCCGGGGCGGGCTACCAATAGGCCGGGTTATCAAGGGCCGCGACGCAGGCCGATCCCCCGCTGATCGGTGTCAGGGGCGTGCCGTCCAGCGACTGTGCGATCCAGCCATGGGGGTGCGACAGGGGCAGGGGGGCGGCCAGGGCCTCGACGCTGACGGGTTGGAACCCGGTCTTGCCGTAAAAGGCCGGGTCGCCATAGGTCACGGCCACGTCAACCCCCCGTGCGCGCAGATCCTCCAGCGCCGCACGGATCAGCGCCTGACCGACGCCGTGACCCTGCCAGCGCGTCGCCACCGCCATGGGCGACAGCAGGAACACCGTGCGCGGATCCTGGGCAAAGGCCAGCCGTGTGAACAGCACCGCACCGATCAGGCTGTCGCCGTCCAGCGCGAGATAGGGCACAAGGTCTGCCTCGGGGGTGCGGGTCAGCATCTGGCGCACCAGTTTGCCGATCAGCGCCCCCTCATCCGCGCCGTCGGAGTCGGAAAACACGTCGGAAAACAGCGTGATAACCGCGTTTTCACGTCCTGCGACGGTGCTTGTGATCTGCATGGCGCGCCCTCCCACCCGCAAGCGGTAGCACCCGGACCCGCTGCAGATCAACGCCGAGACTGGGCGGTTTCGCTCACGAAAGATTTCCATTTGCAGATGCCCGGTTCCGTGCTTGGATACCGCCCAATAACCAAGGGAGGAGTTGAATGACCCAGGTAACGATGACCGTGAACGGGAAATCCGTTTCCGGCGACGTCGAGGGCCGCACCCTGCTGGCCGAGTTCCTGCGCGAGGGGCTCAAGATGACCGGCACCCATATCGGCTGCGACACCAGCCAGTGCGGCGCCTGTGTGGTGCATATGAATGGCGAGGCGGTCAAAAGCTGCTCGGTGCTGGCGCTGGACGCCGAAGGCGCCGAGGTGATGACCATTGAGGGGATGGCGAACCCCGATGGCTCGCTCTCGGTGATCCAGCAGGCGTTCCAGGATCATCACGGGTTGCAATGCGGCTTCTGCACACCGGGGATGGTGATGTCGGCGGCGGCGCTGCTGAAAGACAACCCCAAGCCGACCGAGCGCGAGATCCGCGAATACCTCGAGGGCAACATCTGCCGCTGTACGGGCTACCACAACATCGTCAAGGCGATCATGGCGGCCAGCGGGCAGGATGTGGGCGCCATCGCCGCCGAATAGGCGCAACGGGGGGGCAGGAGGAGGCCCCCTTTCCCGACGGCCCCCTATGGTGGCGGGCCGCGGCGAAGCGATCTGATTTACAGGGAGGACGACCATGCCGAAGGATCATGGCATCGGCGCCAGCAGCAAGCGGCGCGAGGACTTGCGCTTTCTGACCGGGCGCGGCCGCTATACCGACGATATCAACCTCATGGGCCAGGCCTATGTGCATTTCCTGCGCTCGGACATGGCGCATGGAAAGATCAACGGGATCGACACCACCGAGGCCGAGAAGATGCCGGGTGTGATCCGCATCTTCACCGGCAAGGATTTCGAGGGCGTGGGCGGTCTGCCCTGCGGCTGGCAGGTGACCGACCGGCACGGCAACCCGATGCAGGAGCCGCCGCACCCGATCCTCGCGCAAGGCAAGGTGCGCCATGTGGGCGATCCGATCTGCGCCGTGGTGGCCGAAAGCGCGGCGCAGGCCCGCAGCGCGGCCGAGGCGATCGAACTGGATATCGAGGAACTGCCCGCCGTCATCGACATGAAGGCTGCGGTGCAGGACGGCGCGCCCAAGGTGCATGACGAGCTTGACAGCAACCTGTGCTACGACTGGGGCTTCGTCGAGGAAAACAAGGACGCGGTGACCAAGGCCTTTGACGAGGCCGCGCATGTCACGACGCTGGAACTGGTGAACCAGCGCCTTGCCCCCAACGCGATGGAGCCGAGGGTGGCCGTGGGCGACTATGCGCCCGGCACGGATGAATCCACGCTCTACACCACCAGCCAGAACCCGCATGTGATCCGCCTGCTGATGGGGGCCTTCGTGCTTGGCATCCCCGAGCACAAGCTGCGCGTCGTGGCCCCCGATGTGGGCGGCGGTTTCGGCTCGAAGATCTTCCACTATGCCGAAGAAGCCTTCTGCACCTTTGCCGCCAAGGCGCTGCAACGCCCGGTGAAATGGACGGCCAGCCGGTCCGAGGCGTTCATCTCGGACGCGCAGGGCCGCGACCATGTCACCAGGATCGAACTGGCGCTGGATGCCGACAACAACTTCACCGCGCTGCGGACCGAAACCTATGCGAATATGGGCGCCTACCTGTCCACCTTCGCGCCCTCGGTGCCCACGTGGCTGCATGGCACGCTGATGGCCGGTAACTACAAGACGCCGCTGATCTACGTGAACGTGAAGGCCGTCTTCACCAACACCGTGCCCGTCGATGCCTATCGCGGCGCGGGCCGGCCCGAGGCGACCTTTCAGCTTGAGCGCGTGATCGACAAGGCCGCGCGCGAGCTGGGCGTCGACCCGGTGGAATTGCGCCGCCAGAACTTCGTGACCGAGTTTCCCTATGCGACGCCGGTCGCCGTGGAATACGACACCGGCGACTACCACGCGACGATGGACAAGCTGATGGAGATGATCGACCGCGACGGGTTCGAGGCCCGCGCGGAAGAGTCGAAAAAGCGCGGCAAGCTGCGCGGCCTCGGCATCAACTCCTATATCGAGGCGTGTGGCATTGCCCCCTCGGCCCTTGTCGGGCAGTTGGGCGCACGCGCGGGCCTCTATGAATCGGCCACCGTGCGCGTCAACGCCACCGGCGGTCTGGTCGTGATGACCGGCAGCCACAGCCACGGGCAGGGGCACGAGACCTCGTTCGCGCAGGTCGTGGCCGACATGATCGGCATCGACGAAGGCATGGTCGAGATTGTGCATGGCGACACGGCCAACACGCCCATGGGCATGGGCACCTATGGCTCGCGCTCTCTCGCTGTGGGCGGGTCCGCGATGGTCCGGGCGACCGAGAAGATCATCGCCAAGGCAAAAAAGATCGCCGCCCATTTGATGGAGGCTGCCGAGGGCGATATCGAGTTGAAGGATGGTGAGTTCACTGTCGCGGGCACCGACAAGTCGGTCGCATGGGGCGATGTCACGCTGGCCGCCTACGTGCCGCACAACTATCCGTTGGAGGAGATCGAGCCGGGACTTGAGGAAACCGCCTTCTACGATCCCAACAACTTCACCTACCCGGCGGGCGCCTATGCCTGCGAGGTCGAAGTTGATCCCGACACCGGCAAGGTCGAGATCTTGTCCTTTGCCGCGGCCGACGATTTCGGCAACATCGTCAACCCGATGATCGTGGACGGGCAGGTTCACGGGGGCCTCGCGCAAGGCATCGGGCAGGCCCTGCTCGAAAACTGCGCCTATGACGAGGATGGGCAGCTTCTGTCAGCCAGCTACATGGACTATGCCATGCCGCGCGCCGATGACGTGCCGTTCTATGCGGTGGACCATTCCTGTCAGACGCCCTGCACCCACAACCCGTTGGGCGTGAAGGGCTGTGGCGAGGCCGGGGCCATCGGCTCGCCGCCCGCTGTGGTCAATGCCGTGGTGGACGCGCTGCATCGGGGCGGGCACACCCATGTGATGCATATCGACATGCCGCTGACGCCGCATCGCGTCTGGCAGGCCATGCACCAGGCCTGAGGAAAAGGAGAGAGGCTCATGTACAATTTCGAATTTTCCAAGCCCGGCACCATCGACGAGGCCGTCGCGGCCCTCGGGGCCGAAGAGGCGCAGGCGCTGGGCGGTGGGCAGACCCTGCTGCCCACCATGAAACAACGCCTTGCCGCGCCCGAACGACTTGTCAGTCTGACGGGCATTCCGCAGATCCAGGGCGTTTGCCTGTCGGATGCGGGCGAGGTCTGTATCGGCGGGGCCACCACCCACGCCACTGTCGCGACCGAGACCGCGGCCCACTATCCGGCCTTGGCAGCGCTTGCGGGGCGCATCGGCGACCCGGCGGTGCGCAACCGTGGCACCATCGGCGGCAGCCTCGCCAACAACGACCCGTCGGCCTGTTACCCGGCGGCGGCGCTTGGCTCGGGGGCGCGGATCCTCACCAATGCGCGCGAAATCGCGGCCGACGACATTTCCAGGGCATGTTCGCCACGGCCCTGGACGAGGGCGAGATCATCACCGAGGTGCGCTTTCCCGTGCCCGAGGTGGCGAGTTACCAGAAGTTCGTCCAGCCCGCGTCGCGCTTTGCGCTCGTGGGGGTCTTTGTCGCAAAATTCGCCGACGGCGTGCGCGTGGCCGTCACCGGGGCGTCGTCGGACGGTGTGTTCCGCTGGTCCGAGGCCGAGGAGGCGCTGAACCGGGCCTTCACGAAGGATGCCGTCGATGCGCTGGCACCGCCCTCGGGCGACATGATCGCCGATCTTCACGGCTCGGCCGCCTATCGCGCCCATCTGGTCAAGGTGATGACGGGACGGGCGGTTGCGGCCGCTCACTGACGCGGTCCATGGCGAGCGGGCCCATGCCGCGGCCCGTTCGCCCAGGTGTCACGCGGGCCGGCTCAATCGGCGCGGTCGTTGACGCGGGGCTGCGGGTGGCGGCGGCTGAACGCCTCCAACGGGTCGTCTTCCCCCAACAGATCGGACAGATCGGCCGCGAACCCGATGGTCAGGCCATTGTCGGTCGTGGTGGAAAAATGAAAATGCAGATCGACATCGGTGTGCAGGGCCACGCCGTTCGCGTCATCGCCCGACAGCGCGCCACCGATCAGGCCCATCTCGGCACTGCCCGACAGGGTGATTCCATCCGCCTGTGCCGCGGATCCCAGGCACAGGGCCAATAGTCCTAGTCCGCAAAGACGCATTCCGATCATCCTGCTTGCTTCGCGCTGAGGGTATCGTGGTTTTCGCTGCGGCGCCATGCCCCCGTGTCGCGACATGAAAAAGGCGCGCCGCGCGGCACGCCTTGATCCATTTCGCGCCCGGTCCGGGGTGGGGCCTATTTGGACGGCCCGATCATCATGACCATCTGGCGGCCTTCCATCTTGGGCATGTTTTCGACCTTGCCCAGGCCCTCGACATCGGCGGCGACCCGTTCCAGCAACTCACGCCCGAGGTTCTGGTGCGCCATTTCCCGACCCCTGAAGCGCAAGGTGACCTTGACCTTGTCGCCGGCTTCGAGAAAGCGCGTCACGTTCCGCATCTTCACGTCGTAATCATGCGTGTCGGTGTTGGGCCGGAACTTGACCTCCTTGACCTCGATGGTCTTCTGCTTCTTACGCGCCTCGCTTTCGCGTTTCTGCTGTTCGTACTTGAACTTGCCGAAATCCATGATCTTGCACACGGGTGGCGTGGCATTGGGCGAGATCTCGACAAGGTCGAGACCGGCTTGTGCCGCGAGGTCCATCGCCTGTGACGGGGTCACGACGCCGAGGTTCTCGCCGTCGGCACCGATCAGGCGCAATTCAGGGGCACGGATCTTGTCATTGACGCGCGGGCCGGTGTCACGGGTGGGCGGCGCGTTATGGGGTCTGCGGGCTATGGGTGTCGTCCTTCTGTAACCTTGATTTGAGGCGACAAGGTATCCTTCAACCCCCCCGTGTTCAAGGCGAATTGGACGAAACACGCCGGTACTGTCCCACCCGATGCCATGCCGGTGCGATGGGCCGCCATTGCGCGATCCTCGATGTGGTTGTAAGCGTCGCGCATTCTCGAACAGAACCCAGTGGGGGTCAAAATGAGTCGCGTATTGATAATTCTCGTCGTCCTCGCCGCGCTCGGCGCGGGCGGGTACTTTCTGATGCAGAACGGCGTCGCCCCGGACGAGGCGGACCAGGCGGTCGACACGGCCGTCGAAGAGGCCGAGGACGCCGCCGCGGCGGCTGCCGATGCGGCCGAGGCCGCTGGCGAGGCCGCCCAGGAGACCGCCGAGGGCGTCCTGCAAGAGGCCGAGACCATGGCCGAAGAGGCCGCCGAGACCGTCGAAGGCGCCGTGAACGACGCGGTCGAAACCATGGGCGACATGGCCGATGAGGCCACGGATGCCATCAACAACCTGATGCAAGGCGCCGAAGGCACCGTGGACGAGGCGGTCGAGGCCACCGGTGAGGCCGGTGAAACGGTCGAGCAGGCGGGCGAGGCGGCCGGCCAAGCCGCGGGTCAAGCGGCGCAAGAGGCAGGCGCAGAAGCCGCCGCTGCAGCCCAAGCCGTCGAAGAGGCCGCCGAAGAAGCGGCCGGTGAGGCTGCCACTGCGGCCGAGGCTGTCGAGGAAGCCACCGAAGAAGCCGCCGGCGAGGCCGCCGAAGCGGTGACGGGCGCTGTCCCCGAGGCCGCCGAGGCGCCCGCAGAGCCCGGCATGGCCGAGCTTTTCACGACCGAGGGGTTTGACTTTGACGCCGCCCTGACGGCCATCGACGAGTCCGATCTGAACCCGGTGGCCAAGACCACCGCACGCAGCGCGCTGGAAGGCGCCCGCGACAACCCCGAGCTTTTGCCGGCGGCTCTGGAGCAGGTGCGTGGCCTGCTGGGCCTAGGCGAGTGATCGGCTGAACCGGGCCCGGCGCGATCCGGGCCTGAGCCAACGAAAAACCCCCCGCGGCCGGTGCTGCGGGGGTTTCTTTTTGAGATGCGGCGTTTTGAGACGCGGCGCAGCTTCGGGTCAGTCCAGAAACGCCTTTTCGACCACGTATTGCTTGGGCTGCGAATTGGCGCCCTCCTCGAGCCCGTATTCTTCCAGCATGTCCTTCAGTTCCAGGTTGAAGGCGAGGTTGCCGCAGATCATCGCACGGTCGGTTTCGGGGTTCAGCGGCTCAACCCCGAGGTCGCGAAACGCCTCGCCCGAGCGCATCAGGTCGGTGATGCGGCCCATCTTCGGGCTCTCTTCGCGGGTCGTGGTGGGGTAGTAGCGCAGCTTGTCGGCGAACCCCTCGCCGATCAGCTCGGCCAAAAGCTCATCCTGACGGATGCTGTCGATCAGCTCCTTTCCATATTGCAGCTCGCCCACCTCGCGGCAGGTATGGGTGATGATGACCTCGTCGTAATCCTCGTAGGTCTGCGGGTCGCGCAGCAGGCTGGCGAAGGGGGCAAAGCCGGTGCCGGTGGCAAAGAACCAGATGCGTTTGCCCGGCAAGAGCGCGTCATGCACCAGCGTGCCGACCGGCTTGGGCCGCAGGATGATCTCGTCGCCCGCCTCGATATGTTGCAGGCGCGAGGTCAGGGGACCGTCGGGCACCTTGATCGAGTAGAACTCCAACTCGTCATCCCAGGACGGCGAGGCGATGGAATAGGCGCGCAGGATCGGTTTGGCCTTGCCGGTCTTGGGGTCGGGGTCATCCATCAGGCCGATCATCACGAACTCGCCCGAGCGGAACCGCAGCGAGGCGGGGCGCGTACACCGGAAGCTGAACAAACGGTCGGTCCAATGTTTCACTTCGGTGACGGTCTGGGCGTCGGGAAGGGCGGGTTTGGCCTTGGCGGGTGCGGCTGCGTCGATGTCTTTCACGGGATTGGGCTCGCTCGTTTGGGAACAGTCAGGGCTTAGCCCCTGGGCCTGGCGTTATCCTTGATCTGGATCAGGGGCGGCGTGGCGTCAACCTTTGGCTTGGCCGCGCAACCGCGCCTGGTAGTCGCCCGCCCGCCAATCGGCGCGCGCCAGCCACTGCGCCTGGGGCTGGCGGGCGGCAAGGGCGGCGTCGATCTCGACCTCGTCGAACCCGGCGCGCCGCGCCATGGCGTATTGATCGGCCAGGACATGGCCCGCGGCCCGCAGCCGGCCCCGGTAACCCATGGCGCGCAATCGCCGGGCCAGGGTAAAACCGCGCCCATCGGCAAAACTCGGGAAGGCGACGCGGATCACCGTGATCCGGTCGAGATGCGGGGCCAGCACGCCCGGATCATCGGACGGGGCAAGCGCGACGGCCGCGGCGCCCGTGGCCCCGACCTCGGCCAAGGGAACGAAGGAAGTGCCGACAACGTCATCCGGCCCGAAGCCCGTGTCGCGCACGATCACGCTGTGTGTCATCGCTGTTGGTCCTTTCATCCGGTATCACGACGCGCGCTGGATCGGGCTGCGCACGATCTTTCCATCCACGAAATGGATGCCGCATTCGTCCTTTTCGGTGCCGCGCCAGCGCCCGGCGCGCGGGTCCTCGTTCTGGTCCACGGGGGTCGTGCAGGGGGCGCAGCCGATCGAGGGGTAGCCGCGCGCCACCAGCGGATGCCGGGGCAGGCGGTTGTTGATCATGTAGTCCTGCACGTCCTCGGCCTGCCAATGGGCCAGCGGGTTGACCTTGATCCGGGCCGCGCCCTCGGCCTCGAAGAACTCGAGCGTGGCGCGCTGCCCGCCCTGGAACCGCTTGCGCCCGGTGATCCAGGCGTCGAACGGAGCCAGGGCATGGTCCAGCGGTTCGGCCTTGCGCAAGGCGCAGCAGGCGTCGGGATCGGTCCGGTGCAGATCGCCTTGCGCGTCGATCGCGGCGATCCGCGTCCGGCTGGCCCGGATGACGCGCAAATCGCGCAGGCGCAGATGGTCCGCCACCTCGCGCTGGTAGCTCAGCGTTTCGGGAAACAGCAACTCGGTATCGATGAACAGGACCGGCACGGCGGGGTCGATCACCGCCACCATGTGCAACAAGACGACGGACTCGGCCCCGAACGACGACACGAGGGCCACGCGCCCGGTATCGGCATCGGCGATCGCGCGCTCCACGACCGATGTGGCCGAGTGATGCCGGTATCGCTCGTTCAGGCGGCTGACCCGGGCCGCGACCGGAGCGAAGTCAAGCGTGTCACGCGGCATTGGCGCGTCCCTTGTCCTCGGGGTGGAGCGCGGCCTTGAACGGCGCGGCGCCAAGCCGGCGATAGGTATCAAGAAAGGCTTCGCTCGGCCCGTCGCGATGGGCGAGATAGGCGTGCACCAAGCGTTCGACCGCATCCACGATCTCGTCATAGGCAAAGCCCGGCCCGGCGCGTTCGCCGATCACGGCATCGGGCCCGCCATCGCCGCCAAGGGTGATCTGGTAGTTCTCGACCCCCGCGCGATCGAGCCCGAGAATGCCGATATGGCCCACGTGGTGATGCCCGCAGGCATTGATGCAGCCCGAGATCTTGATCTTGAGCGGGCCGATATCATGCTCCAGTTTCAATTCCTCGAACCGCGTGGCGATCTGTTGCGCCACCGGGATCGAGCGCGCGGTGGCCAGGCTGCAATAATCCATGCCGGGGCAGGCGATGATGTCCGAGACCAGCCCGACATTGGCGCTGGCCAGCCCCGCGTCGGACAGGGCGGCGTGGATCGCCCTGAGATGACGGCGCGGCACATGGGGCAGAATGACGTTCTGTTCATGGCTGATGCGCAATTCGCCATGGCCGTATCGCTCGGCCAGATCGGCGAGCACGCGCATCTGGTCAGCCGTGGCGTCGCCCGGCGTCTCGCCCGGCGCCTTCAGAGACACCGTCAGGATCGTGTAGCCGGGCGCGCGGTGCGGGGCCGTGTTGGTATCGACGAAGGCGCGAAAGGCCGGATCGGCGTGATACCAGGCACGGAAATTCCCCTCGGCCTCGGGGTCAAAGGCGGGCGGGGCGAATTGCGCCGTGATGGCGGCCAGCATCTGCTGGTCGATGCCGTTGAACAGCGCCTTGCGGGCCGGAAACTCGGCCTCGACCAGGTCGCGGATTTCCTCCAGCCCGTGTTCATGGACGGTGATCTTGATGCGCGCCTTGTACTTGTTGTCGCGCCGGCCCAGCAGGTTGTAGATCGCCACGATGGCCTCGAGATAGGGCAGCAGATCAGCCAGTGGCACGAAATCGCGAAGCACCTTGCCGATCATCGGTGTGCGGCCCAGCCCGCCGCCCACCAGCACCCGCGCGCCCAGGTCTCCGCCCTGCTGCACAAGGCGCAGGCCGATGTCATGGGCGGCGGTCACCGCGCGGTCTTCGGGGCTGCCGGTGACGGCCAGCTTGAACTTGCGGGGCAGGAACTGAAACTCGGGGTGGTCGGTCGACCATTGCCGGATCAGCTCGGCCACGGGGCGCGGATCGGCCACCTCGTCGGCGGCGGCGCCCGCGAAAGGGTCGGCGGTCACGTTGCGGATCGTGTTGCCGCTGGTCTGGATGGCATGCATCTCGACATCGGCCAGCGCGTCCAGGATGTCGGGCACATCGGCCAGTTTGGGCCAGTTGAACTGGATGTTCTGGCGCGTGGTGAAATGACCATAGCCCTTGTCCCACCGCTCGGCGATCATTGCCAATTGCCGCATCTGGTCCGCCGAAAGGGTGCCATAGGGGATCGCCACACGCAGCATGTAGGCATGCAGTTGCAGGTAGAGCCCGTTCATCAGGCGCAGGGGCTTGAACTCGTCTTCGGTCAGGCTGCCGTCGAGGCGGCGCGCGACCTGCGCGCGGAACTGGGCCGCGCGCGACCGGACAAAGGCGCGGTCGAACTGGGAATAGCGATACATCTGCACTCTCCTGTCGCGGCTCAGGCAATTTCCTGTTTGCCGTGGGGGCGGTTCGACGGCCCACGCCCGCGGAACGCTTCGCGGAAATGGCTGGGTTCGGGACCCTGCGCGCCGGGGTGCGCATCGGCCAGGTAGGGGCCGACGACTTCGTGGCCCCGCGCCTCGGCATCCAGCAGGTGCAGGTCGGCGCTGCCCGGGTCCTCGATCAACAGGGCGTCCGACATCTGCCGTGTCCAGGACCCGTCGGGGGCAAGCCAGACGGCGTCACCCAGCAGCAGGTCGTTCGCGGTCAGCACCTTGGGCGTAAAGGGGCGGGGCGATCAGGCAAGCTCCTCTTGCAGCTGGGGCAGGTGTGCTGCGGCAGCGCGGGGGGCAAGGCCCAGCATCAGGATGACGGGGCCGTCGGGCGCGGCGGCCTCCAGATCGGCGGGAAGGTCGGCCAGGGTCGAGGCGATCACGCGGGCTTTGATGCGGCTGGCGTTTTCCACCGCCGTGACCGGCGTGTCCGGGCCGGCCCCATGCATCAGCAGTCGGCCCTGCAGGAACCGCGCTCCACGCGCGCCCATGTAGATCGCGGCGACCGTGCCGGGCCGCGACAGCGCGCGCCAGTCCTGTTCGGCAAAGCCCTTGACGTCATGGCCGGTCAGCAACCGCAGGTCCGAGTTGCGGCCCCGCTTGGTCAGGCTCTGGCCCAGTTGTGCGGCGGCGGCGCTGGCCGCGGTGATGCCGGGGCAGATGGCCCACTCGATTCCGGCGGCATTCAGGGCGTCCAACTCCTCGTCAAGCCGTCCAAAGACGCCCGGATCGCCCGATTTCAGGCGCACCACATGGGCACCCTGCGCAGCGTGCTCGACCATGAGGCGGCCGATCTCCTCCTGCGACATGGCGGGGCCAAAGCCCTTCTTTCCGGCATTGATCAGTACCGCTTCGCGCCGGGCAAGCTCGAGGATCGCGGGCGAGACCAGCCGGTCGTGGATCACCACATCGGCCTCGTCCAGCAGCTTGCGCGCCTTCAGCGTCAGCAGGTCCGGGTCGCCCGGCCCGCTGCCGACAAGGTCCACATGGCCCGCCGATGGCTTGGCCGCCAAGTGGTCGTCCAGCAGGTTTTGCAAGGTTCGGGGCAGGGCAGCCGCGCCGTTCTGTTCGAAGGCGCGCGGGCCAGTCCTGTCATAATAATCCGCCCAGAACTCTCGCCGCTTGCGGCCCATCGGCAGGGCCTCGGCCGCCTTGCGAAAGGCCTGCCCGGCTCGCGCCAACACGCCCAGGTTCGACGGCAGATGGCTTTCGAGATGTGCTTTGATGCGCCGCGCGAGGACAGGGGCCGCCCCCTCGGTGCCGATGGCGACGGTGACCGGGCTGCGGTCGACCATGGCGGGCGTGATGAACTGCGATCCGTTCAGGTTGTCGACCCAATTGACCAGCGCGCCATCGGCGCGGGCCAGGGCGGCTGCGCGGGCATCCTCGGCGGCGTCGTCATTGGCGGCATAGAACAGACGCGCGCAAAGCGCATCGCCTGGCTCCATCGCGCGGGCGATGAGCGTGATCCGCCCTGCATGCGCCAGCGCGTGCAGATCGGGGGCCGGATCGGCGGCGAAAACCGTGATCCGTGCAGGCGTCTTGAACAGCAGGCGCAGCTTGGCCAGCGCCGCCTGGTCGCCGCCGGACACCACGACGCGGGCCCCGTCGAGGTCAAGAAAGATCGGAAAATGACGCATGGCGAACCTCGCACCTATGTTTCGCGAAAAAGATAGAATATTTTCCTGTGAAGCGGCAGATATCCCTTGCGAAAAGGGATGAATGTTCCGTATCGAGGACGCGACAGGATCGTTGTTCCACCCAAGCACGGAGGCGGGAATGCCCGTTCAGATCGATGCGCTCGACCGGAAAATCCTCGGCGCGTTGCAAGAGGATGCCAGCCGGTCGCTGGAAGAGATCGCGCGCGTCGTGGGCTCGTCCAAGACGCCGGTCTGGACCCGGATTCGCAAGCTGCGCGAGGCCGGCGTGATCGGGCGGCAAACCGTCCTGCTGGATGCCGAGGCCCTGGGGCTGGAGGCGTGCTTTTTCGTGCTGATCCGCACATCGGAACACGAGGCCGAATGGCAATCGCGGTTCCTCGAAACCCTGCGCGCCCATCCCGAGGTGATGGAGGCGCATCGGCTGGCCGGCGATATCGACTATATCCTCAAGGTGCGCGTGCCCAATGCCCGCGCCTATGACCGATTCTATCAGGCCCTGATCTCAGAGGTGAAAATCCACAATGTCACCGCCCTGCTGAGCATGGAGGAGATCAAGGCCTCGCCGCTTTTGCCGTTGGAGTCGGAGCTTTAGGTCTCAGCTACGCTCGAACCGTTCGCGGTTGCGGCAAAAGGGGGGGAAAGTCGAGCATCATGCTGTGGGCTTGCAGGCGTCGGCATTCCGCGTGGTGGCGGCAGGTCGAGCATCGCATCACCATGTCCCGAAACTGGTAGGCGGCCTGGACGGGCCCGCCCTGGAACCCCGACTCGAGGTCGATGCCCAGGCGATGGGCCATTCCCGTGGCCAGTTCGTTGGCATCGTCCAAACGGCTGAAAAGCCCCATGGCCTCACTCCCTTTGCCTGAGCGTTCGGCGAAACATGGGCGCGTCCTGCGATTTGCGCCTTGATCCGGATCAAGGCGCCGGCGGGCTGTCGTGCAGGCGGGTCTCGATCCTGGCGCCGCCTTCCAGGGTGCGGTGCACCGGGCAGCGGTCGGCAATGGCGCGCAGGCGCTGGCGCTGCTCGGGGCTGAGCGCGCCAACCAGCGTGATGGAGCGGGTGAAACGGTCGAGCGGGGCGTCGGCGGCCTGTGCATCCTGGGCATGGACGCGGTCATGGGTCACGTCCACCGAGACATGTTCGAGCGGCCAGCCCTTGCGCCGTGCATACATGCGGATCGTCATCGAGGTGCACGGCCCCCAGCCCCGCGGCCAGGAACTGGGTAGGGGGTCGAACCCCCGATCGGTGCCGCCATAGCTGCGCGGCTCGTCGGCGAGGGCATGGTGCAGCCGCCCCGCCATCACATCCTGCAGAAACCCGTCGGGGTCTGCCTCGGACACGCGGGTCACCCCCTCGGGCGCGCCGGGTGGCGGGGCAGGGGGCGACAGGTCGAGATACCGCTGCACCCAGCTTGCGATGACGGTGGCAGTGTATTCGGCATCCGCCCCGCGCGTGATCAGGTGGTCCGCGTCGTCGAGGGTGACGAAGCTCTTGGGGTGTTTCGCGGCGGTGAAGATGCGCGTGGCGTTGTCGATGCCCACGACCGCATCGCGCGGCGCGTGCAGCACCAGCAGCGCGCGGTTCAGATGGGCGATATCCCCGGCCAGCGCCTCGCCCCGGACATCCTCGACAAAGCCCTGCCCGATCTGGATCGGACGCCCGCCAAGGTCGACCTCGCCCACGCCGTCGCGCGCGATCCGGTCCAGCGCATCGCCGAAATTATGCGTGACATGGGCCGGGTCGAAGGGCGCGCCGATGGTCACCACGGCCTTGCTCGATGCGATGCCGCGCGCCGCCTTGAGCACCGCCGCGCCCCCCAGCGAATGCCCGATCAAGAGCGATGGCGCCATGCCGCGCTCGGCCAGCGCCTCGGCCGCTGCGTGCAGGTCGCCCACGTTCGACGTGAACGAGGTGTTGCGAAACTCGCCCGCGCTATGGCCCAGCCCGGTGAAATCGAAGCGCAGCACCGCGATCCCCTCGGCCGCGAGCCGCGCCGCGATGCGCCGCGCCGCCACGATATCCTTGCCGCAGGTAAAGCAATGGGCAAACAGCGCCGTGGCCAGATGCGGCCCCTCGGGCAAGTCCAGCCGCGCGGCGAGCCTGTCGCCCGCATGGCCGGAAAAGGTCAGTTTTTCAGTGGGCATCGACGCGCTCCTCCTTGCAGGCGGAGCATGTGCGCAGACGCGCAAGGCCGCAACCCGGCGTCCCGGCAGGTCACGCGGTCGTGTCGTTCAGGCCGCCGGTCCGCTGCCTTCGCCCATAAGCGCCGGATCGAACGGATAGCGCGTCAGGGTCTCGTATCCGCCCTCGGTGATCAGGACCTGATCTTCCAGCTTGATGCAGAAATCACCACCGTCTTCGCCCACCAGCGCCTCGACGCACAAGGTCATGCCCGCCTGAACCTCGTAGTCGAAGGCGCCGTCGACGTAATGGTCGGGATAGGCGATGAGGGGCCATTCATCGCACAGCCCCACACCGTGAAAGCGGCAGGAATACTTGCGCGCGTCGTATTTCGGGGCGAGCTGGTGGCCGCCGAATGTCAACTCGTGGAAGGACAGGCCGGGGCGCAACAGCGCCATTTTGGTCGTGATATGCTCATGCGCATGCTGCATCGCCTCGACCATGTCGGGGCGGGGCCGGCCGGGGCCGACCCACCATGTGCGCGAGATGTCGACGCAAATGCCATAACAGCCGATCAGGTCGGTATCGAAGGCGACGATCTCGTTTTCCTGTACCCGGCGCGGCCCGCATTCCTGGAACCACGGGTTTGTGCGCGGCCCCGAGGACAGAAGACGCGTCTCGATCCACTCGCCGCCCCGGCGGATGTTTTCGGCATGCAGCACCGCCCAGATGTCATCCTCGGTCAGGCCGGGCTGGCAGGCGGCCTCCATCGTGGCGACGGCCGCTTCGCAGGCATGGCTGGCGCAGCGCATGGCGCGGATCTCGTCGGGGCCCTTGATGGCGCGCGCCTTCTCGGTGACCTCCTCGCCGTCGAACAGCGTCTGGCCAGCCGGTCCACCAGCCGCTGCAAGCGCCAGGCCCGCATGGCGGGCAGATCGGGCAGCGTCAGGCCCGCGGCCGCCCACTCGGCATAGGCCAGAGGCGTAGGGCCGATCTCGACGCGGTCCTGGTCGTTCAGGGTGCCGTCGGGCGGGGTGACGCCCTTGGACGGGTCGATCTTGCGCGCGGGAAGTCGATAGGCTTCAGTCATGGCACATCTCCCTCACGCACAAGATGGTGATGGGAAAATCCTGCGAGGGCCGAGCCGGCCCGGCGCGCCAGTACGCGGCATGAAAGGTCGGAAATGGGTGACCCAATCCTGCATGAACGCTTGCCGAGCGCCCCCTGGATGACGCCGGTGGGCCGCAAACTGCCGGGGATCGCGCCCCTGGATATGGCCGAGTGGCTGATCGCGGACGAGGCTTATGACGGGCAGATGGCCCTGCGCGACCGGCTGATCGCGGAAGAGCGCGCGCACGTCTGGGCCGAGGTGCCGGGCTGCGAGGCGGCGGCGGCGGAGTTGCTGGCGATGGTGCTGGCGCATCTGCCAAAGGGGTTTTCACGCAGCGGCGACAGCGTCACCCGGCCCGATGGCGTCACGGTCGCGCTTGCCTCGGACAGGCCGCTGGTTGTGGCCGCGCGGCTGGTGCAGGAGGATCTGTGCCTGCTGCAGAAGCCCGACGGGGCCGAGGAGCATATTCTGACGGGGGCCGTCCTGTGTTTCCCGGCCAGCTGGACGCTGGCCGAGAAGATGGGCCGCCCCCTGACCGCGATCCACATCCCCGTGGCGCAATATGACGCCGGCATCGCGCCGCGCGTTCAGCGCCTGTTCGACGGCATCCGACCGGGCCGGCCGCTGTGGCGGCAGAACGCGCTGCTCTATGCCGATCCGGCCCTGTTTCAGCCCGCGACCGAGGCGCATCCGCGGGTGACGCCGACAGTCCGGCCCGATTACCTGCGATCCGAGCGGCAGTGCCTGCTGCGCCTGCCTGAGACCGGCGCTGTGGTCTTTTCGATTCACACCTATGTGCTGCCCTTCGCGCGATTGACGCCCGAGCAGCAGGCGGCGCTGGACGCGCATCCGATCGACTATGCGGGGCGGTCAATCTGAGACGGGAGGGCCGCGCGTCTCGGCCTGCGGCCTGCGATCTGCGACGGCGGTGGCAGCGCTGACGCGCTGCGGTTGCGCGGTATTGCTGGCGGGCGTGACATGGGCGTGCCGGGGCAGGGGGGCTCTGCCCCCCGCGCGCGATGCGCGCGCCCCCCGGAGGTTTTTCGGCCAAGATGAAGGGGCGGGTCAGGCCTTGAAATGCTTGGAGAGTTTCAGGCCCTGGCCCTGGTAATTCGAGGCCAGATCGGCGCCGTAAAGCTGCTCGGGCGCATGGGCCATGCGCTCATAGACCAGGCGGCCGACGACCTGACCGTGTTCGAGGACAAAGGGCGCCTCGTGGCAGCGCACCTCGAGCACGCCGCGGGCCGGGATGCCGTGGCCGAAACCCGGATCGAAGAAGCCTGCGTAATGAACCCGGAACTCGCCCACCATGGCGAGATAGGGTGCCATCTCGGCGGCGCAGTCGGGGGGGATGGTCACGGCCTCCTGGCTGACAAGGATGTAGAAGGCGCCGGGGTCGAGGATGATGCGGCCGGTTTCGCTGCGGACCTCTTCCCAGAACTCGGCGATGTCATGGGCGGCGATCCGGGTCAGGTCGATCACGCCGGCATGGGGTTTGGCGCGGTATCCAACCAGGCTGCCGGTTTCGGGCCGCAGATCGACCGAAAAGCCAAGCCCGTCATCGATCACCGCGGCCTCGGTGCCGGTGACCAGAGGGTGGTCCGCGTGGCGCGCGCGCAATTCGTCGTCGCTGAGCACCGCCTCGCCCAGGCGAAAGCGGATCTGGTTGAGCGCGAGGCCCGGCTTGACCAGAACCGAGAAGGAGCGCGGACAGATCTCGGCATAGAGCGGCCCTGCATAGCCCGGGGCGATGCGGTCGAATTCGGTGCCGCCATCGGTGATCACGCGGGTCAGGCAATCGACCCTGCCGGTGGAGCTTTTGGCATTGGCCACCGCCGACACGCCAGCGGGCAGGGCCAGCCCCTCCATCAGGGGGACGACATAGACGCAGCCTTTTTCAAGAACCGCGCCCTCGCGCAGATCCATGCGGTGCATTTCGAACTCGGTCAGTCGGTCGGACAGTCGGTTGCCCTTGCCGGCCAGGAACGAGGCGCGCACCCGATAGGCCACATGTCCCAGGCGCAGATCCAGCGAGGCGGGCTGGATTTGCTGCGCCGTCACGGGGCGGTCGGCGGTGATCTGGCCCGCGTCGATCATCGCGCGCAGCCGGTGATCGGGAAGAACGCCGGAAACGGTGTCGGTCATAGCGGGCCTCTCTTTTCCGGGCATTGGGGTCGCGCAAGAAAAAACCGCCCAACCCGACAGGGCAAGGCGGTTTTTCCATGGTCGGGCTAGCAGGACTTGAACCTGCGACCTTCCGTCCCCCAGACGGACGCGCTACCAGGCTGCGCCATAGCCCGACGTGGGGAGCCTTCTAGCAAGTTTCAGATCGGGCGCGAAGGGGGGGCGGGGCCGTGGGTGCGGATTTTCCGGGCCGCACCGCACGGGCGGCGCGCGACGGCTGCGATCCGCCCTCAGGCCGGGTCGGTGCCCATCCGCGCCAGCAAGGCCCGCAGCGCCGTGATCGTGTCGGGTCTGAGCCGGCCCTCGGTCGTACCGCCGACCAAGGTGGCAAGGCGCGCAAGGCCATCGGCGCAAGTGCTGCTGGCGGGGGCGGGCGTGGCCATCGCGTCGGTGGGCGGCGACGCGGCCGGTGCGGGCGCGGTGTCGGGGGCCGGCCGGTCCGGCTCGGGCGCGGTGTCGGGGACAGGCTGGTCTGTCTCGGGCGTATCGAGGGCCAGGTGGGTCTGACGGTCATCGGCGGCCGCGCGACGGGGTGCGGCCTGTTGTGTCGCCGCGGCGTCGGCCTTCGGCAGATCCTCTTGGGTTTCGTCGGCGCGCCAGGCGGCTTCCTCGGCGCTGCCTTCGAAGAGATCCTCGGTGGAGGCCATCGTGTCGAGCGGTGGCGACAGCGCGGCCACAGCGGCGGTGCCTTCCTCGCGGATCATGCGCTGGACGCCGCGAATGGTCAGGCCACGATCATGCAGCAGCACCTTGATTCCGCCCACCAATTCCATGTCGGCGGGCCGGTAGTAGCGCCGACCGCCGGGCCCGTTTCACCGGGCGGATCTGGCTGAATTTCGATTCCCAGAACCGCAACACATGCGCGGCGACACCCAGCCAATCCGCAACCTCGCGGATGGTGCGAAACGCTTCGGGGGATTTGCTCATGGCCTGCTCCGTCCCCGGATTCCACTCTGTCCTCGTGTCACGGGCGGGTTGATCCCGCCCTGTGGCGTTTGGCTGTGCGCGGCGGGCGTCAGCGTCGGTTTCCGGCCGCCACGCGATCTTTCATCAGGTGCGAGGGCCGAAAGGTCAGCACGTGGCGCGGGCTGATCGGCACCTCTTCCCCGGTTTTCGGGTTGCGGCCGACGCGCGCGGTTTTCGAGCGGACCGAGAAGGTTCCAAAGGACGAGATCTTGACCTGTTCGCCCGACACCAGAGCATCGGACATCAGGTCCAGCACACGTTCGACCAGTTGCGCGCTTTCGTTGCGCGACAGTCCCACCTCGCGGAACACCGCCTCGGACAGGTCCATCCGCGTCAGAGTCTTGCCAGCCATCGACATCTTCCCCAGTTAGATCCGCTGCAGGATGGGGGATGCGATTTCTCAAGTCAATGCAGGGGTTTGCGGGGTGGCGTTTCACCGCCCACCGGCCGCTACCAGCGCAGCACCACGGCGCCCCACGCCAGACCGCCGCCAATGGCCTCTGCGACCAGCAGATCGCCGGTCTTGATCTGGCCGCGTGCGACCCCGACCGACATCGCCAGCGGGATCGACGCGGCCGACGTATTGCCATGATCCTGCACGGTCACGACGACGCGATCCATGCCGACGCCCATCTTTTGCGCCGTGCGCGTGATGATGCGCAGATTGGCCTGATGGGGCACGATCCAATCGACATCTTCTGCGGTCAGCCCGGCCTTATCCAGGGCTGCGTGGGCGGTTTCGGCAAGCTTTTCAACGGCATGACGAAAGACCTCGCGCCCTTCCATGCGCAAGACGCCGGTCGAGCCGGTCGCCGAGACGCCGCCATCCACATAGAGCAGATCGCGGAAACGCCCGTCGGAATGCAGGTCGGTGGCCAGCACGCCCCGGTCCGCGGCGGTGCCGGCCTCGTCGCGCGCCTCGAGGATCAAGGCCCCGGCGCCGTCACCGAAGAGAACGCAGGTGCTGCGGTCGGTCCAATCCATGATCCGGCTAAAGGTTTCGGCACCGATCACCAGCGCCCGCCTGGCCTGGCCCGAGATCACCAGCGCGTTGGCGTTGGCCAGGGCATAGACGAACCCGGCGCAGACCGCCTGCACGTCGAAGGCGAATCCCCCCTCCATCCCAAGGCCCGCCTGGACCATGGTCGCAACCGAGGGAAAGGTCAGGTCCGGGGTCGAGGTGGCGACCACGACCGCGTCGATATCGCCCGCCGTCAGGCCGGCCTGGGCCAGCGCGGCCTTGGCCGCTGCGATCGCCATCTGGCTGGTGGTCTCGCCCTCGGCGGCGAAATGGCGCCGCTCGATCCCCGAGCGGGTGCGGATCCAGGCGTCGGTGGTGTCGATCGTCTTTTCAAACTCGGCATTCTCGACCACACGAGAGGGCAGGTAATGGCCGATCCCGACCGGCACGGCGCGCAATGTCATTCGGCGGCCCCTTTGTCGGCGTCCGTCTGCATGGCGGCGGCGGCCGCATGCTCGGCCTGGGCGATGCGCGCGGCCAGACGCTTGGTGAAGTCCGAGGCCGACAGCCGCGCCGACAGCTTGATGGCGGCCGCCACCCCGGTGGCGTCCGACGCGCCGTGGGATTTGACGACCGTGCCGTTCAGGCCCAGGAACACGCCGCCATTGACGCGGCGCGGATCGATGCTTTTGGACAGGCGGCGCAGCGAGGTATAGGCCAAAAGCGCTGCGATACGGCTGAGCGGCGTGTGCTTGAACGCCTCGCGCATGCGCTCGCTGATCATCTTGGCGGTGCCTTCACCGGTCTTCAGCGCCACGTTGCCGGTGAACCCGTCGGTGACGATGACATCGACCTTGTCCGAGGGCAGATCGACGCCTTCGACGAAGCCCACGAAATCGAAATCCGCCGCCGGCGCCACGCGCCCGATCAGGTCCGCGGCCACCTTGATTTCGGCCCGGCCCTTGTGTTCTTCGGTTCCGACATTGAGCAAGCCGACGCGCGGTCGCGCCAGATCCATGCCGTTGCGGGCATAGCTTGCGCCCATCAGCGCATATTGCAGCAGGTCCTCGGCATCGGCGCGGATATCGGCGCCCACATCCAGCATCACGTTGAACCCCGAGGGGTTGCGCGATGGCCAAAGGCAGGCGATGGCGGGCCTGTTGACGCCCTCGATCTTGCGCAGCCGTGTCATCGACATCAGCATCAGCGCACCGGTATTGCCGCAGGAGATCGCCACCTGGGCCTCGCCCGAGCGGACAGCCTCGATCGTCGACCACATCGAGGTGGATTTGCCGTGGCGCAACACATGCGACGGCTTTTCATCCATCCGAACCACGCTGTCGGCGTGGCGGATCTCGCACTTGGCCAGGAGGCCACGCTTGCGATCAATCTGACGTTCCAGTTCGGGCCGGTCACCATGCACGATGAACCGCAGGTCGGGGTTCTTTGCGCTGGCATTCGCCATGCCGTCCACGACCACGGATGGTCCACGGTCGCCGCCCATCGCGTCGATCGAGAGGACCGTGCCCGGGATCGTTTCGCCTGTCAGAGCCGTGCCGTCGCTCATCCCCGGCCCGCCTTCAGATCGACTTACGCTGCGTCGTCGTCGAGGTCGATCTCGTCGGCCTGCGCAACGACTTCACGATCGTTGTAGGAACCACAGGACGGGCAGACATGGTGCGGGCGCTTGAGTTCGCCGCAGGACGGACACTCGTTGGGATTGGCGCCGGTCAGCGCGTCATGGGCGCGGCGCATGTTGCGGCGGGACCGCGTGACCTTGTTCTGGGGGACAGCCATGTCTCAACCTCGAAATTGCGAGGGGCCCCGCCCCGATGGCGCCGGCCCCGTGTTCCTGTGTATCTCTATCTCGTTTCGTCCCCGGTCCCGATCGTCATGCCGGGTCCGGTGGGCCGGTCCGGCCCGTCGATCCGGTGGCGCAGCGCGTCAACAAGACCACGCGACCTGCAGGGGCGAATGAGGCCGGGAACATACTCGGATTCCCCCGCCATGCAAGCGTTTTTCCACACGCCGCGATCACCGTGCTAATTCGGGTCGTCCGACCCTTTGGCCAGCTTGTCGCGCAGCGCTTTCAGACCGGCCAATGGCTTGGCCTCCTGATCGGTCATGGGCGCGATGCCGGGTTCGGAAAACACCGCCGTGCCCAGATCCGCGCCCTCGGCGCGCGGGTAGTCCGGCAGGTTCAGCGCCAGCGCCTCGACCATGATCTGATAGGGGTCGATCCGGTCGGGCAGCGGTTCGGCGCTGTCATCCTCGGGCATCTCGGCCTCGCCCTTGTCGTCGAGGACGGGAGGCGACATGTCGTGCAGGAAACGTCGGGTGACGGGTGCATCGATCCGGGTGGTCACCGGCACCAGGGTCACCACACAGGGCTGCACCACGGTCGCGCCCAACGTCCCGTCAAGGCGCCAGTCGTGCTTGCCCTCGGGGATCAACGCACCCTCGAAGCGCAGTTTGCGGATCGCATCGATGGACAGCGCGCGCGCCAGCTCTGCGCGCGCCTCGGCCGTGGGCTGGAGGCTGATTTGGTGCGGGGCCGCCCGCGACAGGCGTCCGGGGACCAGCGGGGGCACAGGCGAGGGGGGCGGTGGATCGGTCGGCATGGCACGGGGCCTTTTGTTGCGGCGCGAGGGCGCTTGGGCGCGACACGGCCGGTCGTCTTGCCCCGAGGCCCTCCTTAAGTTAAGCGGATACAAAGGGTCGGCACGGGGCGCAAGCCCGACGCGGCACCACCGTCGCGACCCGACCGGATCCGGACGAACGAGAGCAGAGGCACCATGGGAAATCACGTCCTTCTTCCCCGTCTTGGCCGGGCCGCGCACCGCCTGATATTGGCCGCGATCCTTGGCCTGGGCCTCGTGGCCTGTGCTGCGACCTACGACAATCACGGCTATGTTCCGCCCGAGGGCGATCTGGCCGAGATCAGCCTTGGCGACACCCGCGACGAGGTGGCCGAACGCGTGGGCCGGCCCGCGACCGCCGGGGTGATGCGCGACGAGGCCTGGTTCTACACCGCCTATCGGATCCGCAACTTCACCTACCGCGCCCCCGAGGTGGTTGAACGCGAGATCGTGGCGATCTCCTTTGATCAGGGCGGCCGCGTGCAGAATATCGAGCGCTTCGGCCTTGAGGACGGCCAGGTGGTGCAACTGTCGCGCCGGGTGACCGAATCGACGGTGCAGAATCTCGGCTTCTTCCAGCAACTGCTGTCGAATTTCGGCCGGATCAACCTCGGCGAGGTCCTCTGACGCCCCGCGCCGTGCGCGCGCTCCATGCATCGGCCTGCGGCGTCCGGGCCGCTTGTGGCGGACGGCTCGGAGCGTCATCTTCGGGTGCGTGTCAAACCTCCGTCACGCGGGGCCGCTATGGCCCGTGTGTCGGATGGCAGGGCAGGAGGACAAGACGTGCTGAGCCTCGTGAAAGGGCGGTATCGGTCGCGGCTGGCTGAAACCGACGCGGATCTCGACGCGGCGCAACGGCTGCGGTGGCGGGCGTTTCGTGGCGGCGCGCAGGACCGGCCCGAGGGGCGCGACAGCGACGCTTTCGATGCGTCCTGCGCCCATGTCCTGATCGAGGATCTCCGGTCGGACCGCCTGGTATGCTGCTTTCGCATGCTGCACCTGCCCTCGGGCGCCGAGATCGGACGCAGCTATTCCGCGCAGTTCTACGAGCTTTCGGCGCTGTCGGCCTTTGACGGGCCGATGGTCGAGATGGGGCGGTTTTGCATCGACCCGGCCTGCCGCGACCCCGACATCCTGCGCGTCGCCTGGGGTGCCATGACGGCCTATGTCGACGCGCAGGGGGTCGAGATGCTGTTTGGGTGTTCGTCCTTTCACGGCACCGAAGCGCGCGACTATTACGACGCCTTTGCCCTGTTGCGGGACAGATACATCGCCCCCTCGCGCTGGTTGCCGCGCGTCAAGGCGCCCGCCGTGTTCGACTTTGCCAAGCGTCTGCGCCGCAAGCCCGACCTGAAACGCGCACAGGCCAAGATGCCGCCATTGCTGCGCACCTATCTGATGATGGGCGGCTGGGTCAGCGACCACGCGGTGATCGACCGCGATCTTGGCACCTTGCACGTGTTCACGGGGCTCGAGATCCGGGCTGTGCCACCGGCGCGCGCGCGGCTCTTGCGCATGGTGGCGGGCTGAGTGCGGCGCGGCAGGGCGTTCGGTACGCTGCGCCCGCGCGCCATGCAAGAAGGCCCGAGTCAAGCCAACTGCCGCCGAGGCGGCGCGTCGTGGCCCCGGTGCCGCATTTGAACCGGGTCAGGCCGTCTGCCCCCGCGGGATCGGCAAGGCCAAGGTCGATCCGCGCCACCCCCATCGCCTGCAACTCCAGCATGGCGCGCCACATCAGGAGGTTACCCGCCGAGGCCGCGCGCCCCTCGGCCGTGGTCCAGCCGATCTGGTAGGTCGCGGCCCGGCCATGGCGCAGCATCAGCATCGCGGCCACCCGTTGCCCGGCCATATAGGCGGTGAACAGCTGTGCCGCGCCCGGTTGCACCGTGGCCAGGGCTGCGATCATCGCGGGCGGAAGCGGCCGATACCCCAGGCGCCGCGCCTGTTTCGCCTCGGCCCGCAGCAACCAGTGGGACGGGTCGGCGGGGAAGGGGCGGCGGCGAAGTATCACGGGCTGGCGCAGGCCGTGGCGCAGGCGGTTGCGCCATTTGACCGACAGGCGCGCGGCCATGCTTTTCGGGCTGGCCCCAAGGTCAAGCTCGGCCATGTGGCGCGGGGCGGCAATGCGGCGGAACCCGGCCGCCGCGAGTGCGCTGGCTTGCGCGGTGTTTTCGGCATGAACCACCAGGTGGCGTGCCGACAGATCATGCCTGAGTCGCGCCGCGCCTGACACGTCAAGGGCCGCGGTCGGCCGCGACACCATGGCGATCGTGCCCAGAACGGGCACATGGCGAACTAGGGCCGTCCCGGCATAAGGCGCAGGCAAGGCGCGGATAACGGCGCCAAGGGACCGACAGGCCGCGCTCCAGAGCGCGGTCTGTTGCAAGGGCATGGCATCGGCGGCATGGCCGGCGGGGCCGCGCCCGTCGCAAGGATCGAAAGCGTGACAGTCGAACATGCGCCCGAGACTACAGGGCCCACGGTGAAGATCGCGTTAACGTGCCGCCGTCAGCTGACCAGTTCGACCAGCGCGTGACGCTTTTTGCCCGCGCTCAGCTTGATCGGCTGGGCAAGATCGGTTGCCGAGATCATCAGCCCCGCATCGGTCAGCGGCGCGTCGTTCAGCCGGGCACCGTTATCGGCGATCAGGCGCTTGGCCTCCTTGCCGGACTTGGCCAGACCCGAGCGGGTAATCAGCTGCACCACCGAGATGCCATCGCCAAGATCCTCAGCCGACAGGGTCAGGGTGGGCAGATCCTCGCCCATGCCGCCTTTCTCGAAGACCTCGCGCGCGGTCGCCTCGGCGGCCTGCGCGGCCTCGGCCCCGTGCAGAAGGGTCGTGACCTCGTTGGCCAAGACGATCTTGGCCTCGTTGATCTCGGACCCTTCCAGCGCGCCCAGACGGTCGCATTCGGCGACCGGCAACTCGGTATAGAGTTTCAGGAACCGGCCCACATCGGCATCGGTGGTGTTGCGCCAGAACTGCCAGAATTCGTACGCGCTGAGCATGTCGGCCGACAGCCAGGTCGCGCCGCTCTGGCTCTTGCCCATCTTGCGCCCGTCCGAGGTGGTCAGAAGCGGCGTGGTCAGGCCAAAGATCTCCTGATCCAGCACGCGGCGGGTCAGGTCGATTCCGTTGACGATATTGCCCCACTGGTCCGAGCCGCCCATCTGCAGCACGCAGCCCTCGCGGCGGTACAGTTCGAGGAAATCATAGGCCTGCAGGATCATGTAGTTGAATTCGAGGAAGCTGAGCGACTGCTCGCGGTCGAGGCGCGATTTCACACTCTCGAAACTCAACATGCGATTGACCGAGAAATGCCGCCCGATATCGCGCAGGAAATCGAGATAGTTCAGCCCGTCCAGCCAATCCGCATTGTTCAGCATCACCGCGCCTGTCGCCGAGGTGCCGTAATCGAGGTAGCGCGCGAAGACGCGGTTCATGCCCGCGATATTGGCGTCGATCTGGGTCGGTGTCAGCAGCGGGCGCTCATCGGCGCGAAAGCTGGGATCGCCCACCTTGGTCGTGCCGCCCCCCATCAACGTGATCGGGCGATTGCCGGTTTTCTGGAACCACCGCAGCAGCATGATGTTCAACAGATGCCCGACATGCAGCGACTGCGCGGTGGCGTCATATCCGATATAGGCGGTGACCGGACCCTCGATCAGGTTTTCGTCAAGGCCCTGCAGGTCGGTGCAATCGGCCAGGAACCCGCGCTCGATGATGATGCGCAGGAAATCGGATTTGGGCTGGTAGGTCATCGCGCTTTGCGTCCATGCTGCGGCTTTGGGGGCTGGCTATAACGGGCACGGGCATGAAGGAAAAGGGGCAGCGGTGGCGCATGGCGGGCGCGATGTCGGGCACGTCGCTGGATGGCGTCGATCTGGCCGTGATCGAAACCGATGGCCAGCGCATCGTCGCGTTCGGCGAAACGCGCTACCGGCCCTATGATGCGCGCGAACGCGCGGTGCTGCGCGACGCCTTGGGCACCTGGCCCGGCGATGACCGGGCCAAGGCCGCCGCGCGCGTGGTCGAGGCCGCCCATCTGGAGGCGCTGGACGGGCTGGAGCCGGTCGAGGCGCTGGGGTTTCACGGCCAGACCTTGGCGCATGACCCCGAGGGCGCGCGCACCCATCAGGCGGGCGATGGCGCGCGGCTGGCGCAGGCGTCGGGGCGGCAGGTGATCTGGGATTTCCGCAGCACCGACATGCAGTTGGGCGGGCAGGGCGCACCCCTGGCCCCGTTCTTTCACTGGGCCTGCGCGCGGTGGATCGGGGCCGCGGGGCCGGTGGCCTTTCTCAACCTCGGGGGGGTGGGCAACATCACCTGGGTCGATCCCCGCACGGACGGCCCCGAGGTGCCGGGGGCCTGCGTCGCCTTCGATACCGGGCCGGCGAATGCGCCGATCGACGATTTCATGGCGGCGCGGGGTTTGGGCGCGCGCGACGAAGGCGGCGCGCTGGCCCTGCATGGGCGGCCCGACCGCGACGTGGTGCGCGCCGTGCTGGGCGAGCGGTTCTTTGCCCGCATGCCGCCGAAATCTTTGGACCGCGACGATTTCGCGGGGCTGGTGGACTGCCTTGACGGGCTGTCGGACGCCGATGGCGCGGCGACGCTGGCGGCGGTTGCCGTCGCGGCGGTGGGGGCCGGGATGCAGCATCTGCCGGCCCGTCCGGCGCGGGTTCTGGTGACGGGGGGCGGGCGGCACAACGCGGCGGTGATGGGGGGGCGTGGCCGCGACGCTGCGCTGCGCGGTCGACCCGGTCGAGGCCGTGGGGCTGGATGGCGATTTTCTCGAGGCGCAGGCCTTTGCCTATCTCGCGGCGCGGGTGATGCGGGGCCTGCCCACCAGCGCGCCGGGCACGACCGGAGTGGCGGCGCCGGTGGGCGGTGGGCGGCGCTCGCGGCCCTGAGGGCGATCCGGCAAAAGGAGCGGCTGACGCCGCGTTGGTCCTGCCTCGCCTGCGGCCCTTGCGGGCCTAGGCTCAGGCTTTGGGGGCTCTGCCCCCAAGCCCCCGGCATATTTTGGGGATAAAGATGGAGGATCAGCTGCGCGGGATGTCGAAACCGGGCGCGGCGAGGGTGAACCCCTCGAAGCGAAAGCCGGGCGAGACCGTGCAGGAGACCAGCGTATGCTCTCCCGTGCTTTGGGCCATTTGCCAATGGTCCTTCGGCACGATGATCTGCGGGCGGCCCTGGGCGAGGTCGGGGGTGAGCAGATGGTCGGTGGTGGGGCCGGCCGCGGTTTCCGAGAGCGACAACAGGAGGGGCGCGCCGGCGTGATAGTGCCAGATCTCGGTGGCGTCGACCTTGTGCCAGTGACTGACCTCGCCGCCTTGGAGCAGAAAATAGATGCAGGTGCCCGCGGGGCGGCCGGGGCCCTCGGTGTCGATCCAGGTCTGGCGAAAATGCCCCCCTTCCCGGATGGGGGGTGAGGCGCAAGGTTGCGATGATCTGGTCAGCGGTCATGGCAGTTCCTGTTCGTCAGGGCCGTCATGCGGGGCAAGGCGCGTTTGGGCTGCTGCCCCCGATCGGGCCCGCGCGCGCATCTGCGCAGGCGGACCCGGATCGGGGTCGGCCTCATGATGTCGGGCCTGGGGTGGGGGTGCCGGGGCTGGCGCTTGTTCCGTTCGATGCGCCCTCGGGCGTGGCGTCTTGCCAGGTATCGGCTTCGCGGGTCACGCCCTTGACGATCCCGTCCATGCCATCCTCGAGGCTGAGGCCCAGTTCCTCACCCAGTCGTTTGAGCGCGGGCATTTGCACCGCCATGCCCATGACCGAGTCGAGCGCCTGGTTGACCACCGGCTTGTCGCCCGCCGATGCGCCGCCGCCCGCGCCATTGGAGCCACCGGCACCAAGCCCGCCGATCTGATGGATCCTGATCGAGTCGATCTTTTCGACGGGTTTGACCATTTCGGACATGACGCGCGGAATGGCATCGAGACGCGCCATGTCCACCTTCATCGCGATGATCTTGGAACTGAGCGCATTCTCGGCATCGGTGATGGCGCGCGTGCCCTCAGCCTCGGCCAAAAGATCCTTCTTCTTGGCCTCGGCGCGGATGGCGATCGCATCGGCTTCGGCCTGGGCTTCCTCGCGGCGGGCATCGGCACGGTCATGGGCCGCATCCTTTTCGGCCTGGGCGGTGAGGCGCACGCGCGTGGCGTCGCGTTCGGCCTCGCGGGTGGCCTCGATCAGGGCGATCTGCTTTATCCGCTCGGCTTCGGCGATCTCGCGGGCGGTGATGACGGCCTCGGTGGCCTCGGTCGCCTCGGCCCGTGCGCGGTCGGCCGAGGCGCGGGCGCGGCTTTCTTCCTCGGATTTCTGCTGAATGATGATCTGACGTTCCTGCTCGGCCACTTCCAGCTCGCGTTCCTTGGTTATCTCGGCCTCGCGCAGGTTGCGTTCGCGTTCGATCTCGGCGGCGCGGACGGCTTCTTCGCGGGCAATGCGGGCGCGTTCGGTTTCGCGGGCCGAGTCCTCCATGCGGGCGGCGATCTCGGCCTCTTGTGCGGCCTTCATGGTTTCGATCTGTTGGGTCTGGGCGATGCGGGCCTGTTGCTCGTCCTGCTCGATGGCGAGTTTCTGGCGTTCGGCCTCCATTTCGGCCCGGCGCACGGCGACCTGGGCCTCGGCTTCGATATTGGCGCGCTCTTTCTTGGAGGTCGCGATGACCTCGGCCAGTTTGCGCATGCCGACGGCGTTGAAGGCGTTGTTTTCGTCCAGCGCCTCGAAGGGTGTCTGATCCAGTGCGGTCAGCGAGACCGACTCGAGCGACAGGCCGTTCTTGAGCAGGTCTTCGGAGACGGTGTTCTGCACCTCCTGCACGAAATCGGCGCGGTTCTCGTGCAGGCCGTCCATCGTCATCTGGGCCGCCACGGCGCGCAGCCCGTCGATGAGCTTGCCCTCGATCATCTCGCGCAGCTGGTCCACGTAAAAGGTTCGGTCCCCCAGCGTCTGGGCGGCGCGTGCGATGCCTTCGTCGGTGGGCTGCACCGACACGTAGAATTCAACGCCCACATCGACGCGCATGCGATCCTGCGTGATCAGGGCGCCGTCGCCGTCGCGCTTCACCTCGAGGCGCAGCGTCTTCATGTTGACGGGCGACACCTCGTGCAGCAGCGGCACGACCAGCGTGCCGCCATCCATGATCACCTTCTTACCGCCGGCCCCGGTTTTCACCAGGCTGATTTCGCGGGTGGCCCGGCGGTAGAGCCGCCCGAGGACCAGACCGAAGAGCACGAGAAAGGCAAGGACCGCGACCAGCGCGATCAGCAGGCTGTTGAATTGCATGAAATCTCCTTTCAATGGATCAATCGCCAAGAGGAATGAGGCGGAACGTGCCGGTTGCACGGTGGCGCAGCACCAGGACCTCGGTGCCCTGTGGAATCCGGTCGTCGTCGCGGAATGGCTCGGCGCGCAGGTGGTGCATGTTGCCGTAGCGGTCATGCACGCGCACCTCGGCGGGGCGTCCGCGCGCGGCGTGCCCTGGGTCACCCTGCCGCGACGGCGGGCAAGCTGACGCCGGGCGACGCTTTGGGTCTCGGTGCGGGGCAGGAGCCGCGCGAAAGCCATTCCGACCCGGCCCGTCGCCCACAGCGCCGCCCCCGCCACCGGCAGGGCTGCGGCAATCGCGGGCAGGGGGCTGCCCAGCAAAGCCGTGGCCGCGTTCTGCACGATCAGCCCCCCCAAGCCGACGATCAGGCAAAGCGTGGCCAGCCACAGCAGCGTTGGCATGCGCCCCAGACCCAGCCACCCGAGAAGGAGGGGGCCACCGCCCGTGGCTGCCGGCGCCTCGGTCGCCACGTCTTCGAGGGCGGGCAACTCGAACTCGGCCGGATCGAGGTCGAGATCGCCGATCCCCACCTCGGGCATGTCAGCCAGATCGGCGAGGTCGAAGTCGAGATCAAGCTCGGCATCCAGATCGCCCGCCCCCGCGCCATCGCCCATCATCGTGCCGCCCAGGATCAGCGCCGCGATTTCCAGGGCGAGAAGGCCGAACAACAGTGCCAGCGCAAAGGTGAAGGGGGCGTATGGCCCGGACAGGAGGGTTTCTAGCATGGGGCGCGCGCCGGGGTCAGGATTGCAGGGGCCTTGGCGTGCCAGACGGTATCTCGACCTCGCGCGCCAAGCGTTGGGGAACGTTGGCAAAAACTTGTGGCAAAGACATGACCGTGTCGAGGGGAAATGCGGCGTGTTCAGCCCCTCTGCCCGGTGCGCGGGTCAGGCGGCAGGGTGCGGTGGCGCGCCTTGATCTGCTCCGAGGTCAGGCGCGAGCCGTCATGGCTCCAACCCGGGGGCTTCACGGCGTAGTTCCAGCGCTGGCGCAGGGTCAGGCCGGGGCGGAGCAGATCGCGGAATATCGCCACCCATTCGTGGAACGCCACACGGATCGGGTTGAATGTCCCGAGGTTCTGCACCAGCCCGTAATCGGGTTTCTCGGCATCGTCTTCGGGGACGAACGTGCCGAACATCTTGTCCCAGATGATGAAGACGCCCGCGTAGTTGGCATCCAGGTAGCGCGGGTTGCGGCCATGATGGACGCGGTGATGAGAGGGGGTGTTCATAACCGCCTCGACCCAGCGCGGCATCCGGCCGATCGCCTCGGTATGGATCCAGAACTGGTAGATCAGGTTCAAACCGCCGCAAAACAGCACCATCGCCGGGTGAAAGCCCAGCAGGATCAAGGGCGCGCGCACCACCATCATGAAGGTGAACGTGCCGGTCCAGGTCTGCCTGAGCGCCGTGGTCAGGTTGTAGTGCTGGCTGGAGTGGTGGTTGACATGGCTGGCCCAGACCCAGCGGATGCGATGCCCGAAGCGGTGCACCCAGTAATAGCGCAGGTCATCCAGCACGAAACACAGCGCCACCACCCAGACCGAGGTCCCCAGATCCAGCGGCGTGATCGCCCAGAGCGCCATGAAAAAGCCCCAGGCGATGAAACCCAGTGCGATCCCGGAGGCGACATTGCCGGCCCCCATGATCAGCGATGTGACGGCGTCGCGCGTCTCGTAGCGGCCGCCGCGGCCCGAAAGGTGGATCCAGATCAACTCGATCAGGATGGCGGCGATGAAGATCGGCACGGCCCATTGCACAACATCGGGGTAGGTCAACGGCTCGGTCATGCGGGTCTGGCATCCTTGGGCTCGGGTTGCGTCACGATCAGCCGCGCCCATGTTTCCCGCGCCTCGGGCGCGAGGCGCACGCGCAGGCCGGGGGCCGCGAAATCATGCACGTCGATGCGCAGACCATCGCGCGTTTCGGTCAGGCTGGCCCCGATCAGACGGTGGGCGGTGGCATCCGCGCCCATGGCCCAGACAAGGCCCGGACCGTGCGGCGTTTCGATCAGGGCCGCGGCGCGATCCTGTGACAGGTGGACGTCGCTTGGCGGGATATCGGGGAATTGCCGCGTCCATTGACGGCGGGCGTCATCCGCGTCCAGCCGCAGCGCGGCGGAATGGCCGAACAGATGCAGCAGCAGGGCGATCCCCGCGATGCCGCCGATCACCAGCGTCAATAACATGTCCAAGGGCATGGGCCCGGCTCCTCCCAAAGCCGTGCGATCCTGTTTTCCAGTGTTCCGGCCTGTCCATTGTCTGTCAAATGCGGCGTAGCGTCAGCCCGACTGCGCGCCACCGGCCCGTATCGGCGCGCCATCTTGCGCCGGACCTGTCGATGGCAGGATCAGCGAGGCCTCGAGGCCGCCGCCCGGCCGGTTCCCCAGCAAGAGGGCGCCGCGCGTCTGTTCGGCAAATCCCAACACCATCGACAGCCCCAGCCCCGAGCCCTGACCGAGGGGTTTGGTCGTGACGAAGGGCTGCAGGACCTCGTCCAGCATGTCGGGTGGAATGCCGGTCCCCTGGTCGCGGACCCGTATGGCGCAGAATGTCCCCTCCAACCGGCTTCCATCGCGGCGGGCCGGGCTGTCGCCCATTGGGTCGGGCAGGGTCAGGGCCTCGGCGGAAATCTCGATCAGGCCCCCGTCCGGCATGGCGTCACGGGCGTTGATCACGAGGTTCAGCAGCGCCGTGCTCAACTGGTTCGGGTCTGCATGGACCGTCAGCATCGGGGCCGGGGGGCGGATGACCAGATCGACATTGGCGGGCAGCACGCGGGCCAGCATCGCGCCCAGCCCATCGAGATACCCGGCCAGCCGGATCGATTCGGGCAGCAGGGTGGCGCGGCGCGAAAATGCCAGCAATTGCGCCGTCAGCGTCGCCGCGCGGCGGGCGGCCTTTTCGACCTCGTCGATCAGGTGATCGCGTTCGGCCGGCGAGTCGATCTCGCGATAAAGGTCGAGATTGCCCAGAATGACCGTCAGGATGTTGTTGAAATCATGGGCCACGCCCCCCGTAAGCCGCCCGACCGCTTCCATCTTCTGCCCTTCGGCGCGCAGGCGCTCGGCCCGGCTCAGGCGATTGTGGACCGCGATGTTCGACCGATAGCTCAGCAGGAAATAGACCATCAGGATCATTGTCCCGGTCACGACCATGATCTGCTCGGCCTCGTTGCCGGCGTTCATGTACAATTCGCGTGCCACCACGCTGCCGCCGATCACGATCAGCCCCTGGTCCCACAGGGCGACGATCCCCAGGCCGCGATGCTGCACGAGGTTGTGCAGAGCCAGCGCAAGGAAGCCGACAATCCCGATGAAATGCAGCGCGGGATCCTTGAATGTCACCAGGTAGACAGGAAGGGCGGTGTACAGCCCCGAAAGGGCGAAATTCAGCAACAGGGCGGCGATATAGCGCCGCCGCGCGACCGGCCGCTTCACCGCATGCAGCGTCGCGAGATACACCGCATTCAGCGACAGATAGGCCGCCACCCAGGCAAGGCAGAGCCAGTCGCCTGAAAAGAGCCACGCCAACAGCCCGCCCGCCGTGATCCCCGACCAGCGAAAGATCATTTCGGTCCAATGGCTGCCATCGGCCTCGACCAACAGGGCCATCTGCGCCGAGAAATCGCGCGGCGTCGCCGCCCCCTCGCCTTGCGGGGCGGCAAGGACGGGGGCCGTCGGACGGTCGGTCGAGCCGCGCGGATAGGGTGCAGTCGTCATCTTCCCGACAGAGTGAAACGCCTGCGCGACAAGGTCCAGAGCAAGCGGGCGATCCGGGCCGATTCCGGCAGCATTGATGCAGCGCGGACGTAGAAAAGGCCGGGCGATGGCCCGGCCTTCACGGCGTCGCGGTCCGGGGCCCGAGGTCAGCCGCGCAGAATGCCCTTGCCGGCGTAATGGGCGGTTTCGCCGAGCAATTCCTCGATACGGATCAGCTGGTTGTATTTCGCCAGCCGGTCCGAGCGCGCCAGGCTGCCCGTCTTGATCTGCCCGCAATTCGTGGCCACCGCCAGATCGGCGATGGTGGCATCCTCGGTCTCGCCCGAGCGGTGCGACATCACGCAGGTCATGCGGTTGCGATGGGCCATGTTCACGGCGGCCATGGTCTCGGACAGGGTGCCGATCTGGTTGACCTTCACCAGCAGGGAATTGCCGCAGCCTTTCTCGATGCCCTCGGCCAGACGCGCGGGGTTGGTCACGAACAGATCGTCGCCCACCAGTTGCACGCGGTCCCCCAGCGTATCGGTCAGCATCTTCCAGCCGTCCCAGTCATCCTCGGCGCAGCCATCCTCGATCGACAGGATCGGGTAGTCGCCACACAGCGCCGCCAGATAGGCGACGTTTTCCTCGGCCGACAGCGTCTTGCCTTCGCCCGCCATGACGTAGCTGCCGTCCTTGAAATACTCGGTCGAGGCGCAATCCAGCGCCAGCATGATGTCGTCGCCCGGCGTGTAGCCCGCCTTTTCGATCGAGCGCAGGACGAAATCCAGCGCGTCGCGGGTCGAGCTGAGATTCGGGGCAAAGCCGCCCTCGTCGCCGATGCCGGTGGACAGGCCGGCCGCCGACAGCTCTTTCTTGAGGGTGTGGAACACCTCGGCGCCCATGCGCACGGCCTCGGCGATCGAGGTCGCGGCCACCGGCATGATCATGAATTCCTGGATGTCGATCGGGTTGTCGGCATGCTCGCCCCCATTGATGATGTTCATCATCGGCACGGGCAGGACATGCGCGGCGGTGCCGCCCACGTAGCGATAGAGCGGCTGCGCGGTGAAATCGGCCGCGGCCTTGGCCGTGGCAAGGCTGACGCCCAGAATGGCATTGGCCCCCAGCCGGCCCTTGTTGTCGGTGCCGTCCAGCTCGCACATGGCGGCGTCGATGGCTTCCTGCTCGGTCGCGTCGAATCCCACCAGCGCCTCGGCGATCTCGCCGTTCACGGCGGCCACGGCCTCCTGCACGCCCTTGCCCATGTAGCGGGCCTTGTCGCCATCACGGCGTTCGACCGCCTCATGCACGCCGGTCGAGGCCCCCGAGGGGACTGCGGCGCGGCCCAGGGTGCCGTCCTCCAGCGTGACGTCCACTTCGACCGTCGGGTTGCCACGGCTGTCGAGGATCTCGCGCGCGTGGATGTCGATGATGTAGCTCATTTGGGGGCAGCTCCGCTTGCGGCTGTTTCGATTGCCGCAGGGTCTAACGCCCGGCGCGTCCCGTGGGAAGGGGCGAGGTCGCCACAGCCCGACGCGCGGCCGTCTCGCGCCAGAAGGTATAAAGCCCCGTGGCGATGACGATACCGGCGCCGATCAGGGTAAAGGCATCCGGGCGCTCGCCGAAGACGACAGCGGCGATCAGAAAGGCAAAGACCAGCCGCGTGTAGCGAAAGGGGGACACGACCCCGATCTCGCCCACGCGCATCGCCGCCGTGATGGCGTAATAGGCGACCAGCGCGCAGGCCAGCGCGCCGAAAAGCTGCGCGGTCTCAGACGCGTCGGGCACCACCGCGCCGCCAAGCGCAACCAGCAGCGCCGCCCCCGCGGATGCGGCCGCCACAAAGCCCCAGCACCCCAGCAACAGCGTCGAGACCTCGCGCGGGATCGGGCGCGTGGCCAGGTCGCGCCCGGACAACCCGATCGCCGCCCCCACGGCCCAGAGCGCGGCCGGCTCGAACCCGGCGAGACCCGGGCGCAGGATGATCAGCACACCCACCATCCCGATCCCGATGGCCAGCCAGCGCCGCCAGCCCACATGCTCGCCCAGGATCACCGCCGCCCCCAGCGTGACCAGCAGGGGCGAGGACATGATGACCGCCGACAGGGTCGCCAGGTCGATCTTGGACAACGCGATGACGAAACAGACGGTGCCCAGGATCTCGGAGGCGTTGCGCGCGAGGACCGGCCTCGACAAAAAGGCCGGCGAGGTCAGCTGTGCGCCCTGCATCCTGGCGGCAACGCCAAAGACCAGGGCGCCGCCAACCCCGAAGAACAGGATCACCTGGCCCACGGCCAGGCGATCGACCGTCATCTTGATGAACATGTCGGCCAGCGCAAAGGCCAGCATCGCCAATGTCATCCAGGCCATGCCCTTGATATTGTCCATCCACACCGCCTCCAGCTCCACCGATTCCCTATAGTCCCACCCGGCCGAGCAAAAGCCCCAGTCGCACCAAACCCGCCCGAACACGGCCGTGACTGGCAGAAAATTCGGCAATTTTCTGCGGCCCCTTGGCAGGCGTCTATCCGCGCCGCCCGGCCTCCGACACGCGATCCGGTATCGACCCAATCCCGTGCTCTATCCTCATCTTTATCCAGAAAAACATGCCGGGGGAGCCGCCGCAGGCGGCGGGGGCAGACGCCCCCACACGCGGGCGCAGCCCGCGCGGGGCGACGGGCCGCAGGCCCGGCGCAATCCCTCTTGGCACTCAGAGCCGCCGCAAGGCTGTTTCGAGATCCCCGTGCCCGGTGACACGCCGCTCGAAATCCAGCCCCAGCCGCAGGGCGCAGGCCCGCGCCTTTTGCGTCAGCTCCGGGTCGTTGGTTTGGGCCAGATAGACCAGTTTCTCGTAGTTTCCGAAATACACGTCCCGCAACTGCGGGTGCCGGTCGAGGCCGAGAGGGCGCGTCACGAAGGCGTCGAACTGGCGCACCAGGAAATCCGTCAGGTAAAAAGCCGTCATCTCGCCGCGCGCGGCGAAGGCGTCGTTACCCTCGAAAAAGCTGTAGCAATGCGGACCTTCCAGCATCTCGACGCCCAGCTCGGCACAGCGCGCCTGCAACAGGCCGCCCGTGCCGCAATCGGCGTAAAGCACGAAGATCTGCGCATACGCGCCCCTGTTCGCCGCGACCTCCTGCGCGACGGCATCGGGGATCTTCTCGGGGTGGTTGTGCAGGATCGCCGGCAGGCAGGCGAGGTCGAGATGGTCCCACCCATGGGCGGTCTTCAAGGCGAGCACGTCGCGGGCCAGCGCGCCGCAGCCGATCAGCAGAACCCGGCCCCGGCCCGCGGGCGACAGCCCATGTTCGGTCAAGGCGATGTCGTCGAGCCGCGTCACGCGCCGCGCCCAAGGGCTGCGCGGGCGATCAGGGCGATGACCATGACAAGCGCCATGCCGGCGCTGCCCGCAACCGGGCCGGCCCAGGCCGCAAGGGCTACGGTCAGGCCGCCGGCGGCGATCACAAGGCCAAGGATCAGGGCGAAACGGGCAGGGGGCATGGGCGACTCCTCTCTCGCGCCCAATATGGGGCGGGCACCGCCGCGCGGGAAGGTCACCGCGCGACGAAACGTGGCCCCAGAACGGCGAGGATCAGGCCCGACAGCACCACGAGGGCGGCCAGCGCCTCGCCGCCGGTGATCGTCTCGCCCAGAACCACAGCGGCCACCGACAGGCCCACGACCGGGATCAAGAGCGCAAAAGGGGTGACCAGGGCCGCCCGGGTGCCGCGACAACAGATTGCCCCAGATCGAGAAGCCCAGCACCGTCGAGATGAAGGCCACGTAGGCCACCGCCAGCCAGCCCCCCAGGCTGAGCGCGGCAATCTGGCCGACCGGGTCGCCCCCCTCCCACGCCATGGACAGCCCGAGCATCGGCAAGGGCGGCACCAGGCTGGCCCAGACGAACAGCGCCGTCATGCTCACGCCGGGCGATTTGCGAAGCACGAGGTTGCCACAGGCCCAGGAGAGCGCCCCGGTCAAGATCAGTACAAGACCCCAGAGCGTGACATTCCCTCCCCCCGCGATCCCGAAAAGCGCCAGGCCGGCACAGGCCAGCGCGATGCCCACCGTCTGCACGCCGCGCACCCGTTCGCGAAAGAAGATCGCGGCCAGGATGATGGTGATCGGGGCCTGGCTTTGCAGGATCAGGCTGGCCAGCCCCGCCGTCGCATCGTCCCGCATCGCGCTGAACAGAAACGCGAACTGGCCGGTGTTGATGAAGGCCCCGACGCCCAGGATCGTCCACCACGGCGCGGGGCGGCGGAAAAATGCCAGGAGCGGCAATAGGATCGCGAAACGCAACCCCACGAAGAGCAGCGGCGGAAGCTCCTGAAGCCCGATCTTCATCGCGGTGAAATTCGACCCCCAGGCGAGGACGACCACCATCACGAGGACCAGATCGCGCGCGGGCATCAGCGCGGGCGCGGGACGGGTACGCGGCCGTCCTCCGTCAAAAGGAACACCTCGCGCCCCTCGATTGCGACGGCCGATAACGGGCCGCCATAAGCTGCGCCCGTGTCGATGGCGAGGCGGTTGTCCATATGTGTCACGGTATCGACCGGCGTGTGACCATGCACAACCAGGGCCCCGTGATCGCGGGGATCCTCGAGAAACGCGTCGCGAATCCAGATCAGATCCTCGGGGTCCTGGTCCTCGACCAGGATGCCGGGGCGGAGGCCCGCATGCACGAACAGGCAGTCGCCCGCGCGGTGCCAGCGCGGCAATCCCGCAAGGAAATCGCGATGGCCGCGCGGGATGCGGGCGACGGCCTCGTCATGGACCTCGTCGGGCGGCCCTGTCGGATCGACATCGTAGGAGGCCAGCGTTGCCCCGCCGCCGGCCTTGTCGGAGAGGTAGCGCACATGCGGCGGGTCGCGCGGATCGGGGCCGGGGCCGGTCTCGAGCCAGCGGAGGAACATGGCGTCATGATTGCCCGTCAGCGTGACGATGCGCGGATCGCGCGCCTGCAGGCGCATCAGGCAGGCAATCACGCAGGCGCTGTCCGGTCCGCGATCCACCAGATCGCCGATATGGATCAACGGCGCTGTGTCGGTGCCATGGGCGGCACGGTCCGCGTCGACGCGGGCGTGCGCCGCGCGCAGCTTGGTCAGGTGTCCGTGGATATCGCCAATGGCATAGACGGTCATGGGGCGACAAAAGACCTATGACACGCCGCCTGCAAGCCCAAAGCGGCGCGCGCTCTCAGAAGGTCCGCCCCGCGAAACGAAAAGGCCCGCGCCCCGGATGCGCCGCCCGTCTCGGGACGATCCGCACCGGCGCGTCAGGCGCCGGCGGCCATCTGGTTGTGTTTGCGCAGGACGAAGTCCTTGGCCGTCTCGACCGCGACGGCGGCGTCGCGGCAATAGGCGTCGGCCCCGATCGCGCGGCCGAATTCCTCGTTCAGCGGCGCGCCGCCGACCAGAACGATGTAGTCGTCGCGAATGCCCTTTTCGCACAACGTGTCGATGACGACCTTCATGTAGGGCATCGTGGTGGTCAGCAGCGCCGACATGCCCAGAATATCCGGCGCTTCGGTCTCCAGCGCCTCGAGATAGGTTTCGACCGGGTTGTTGATGCCCAGATCCACCACCTCGAAGCCCGCGCCCTCCATCATCATCGACACAAGGTTCTTGCCGATATCGTGGATGTCGCCCTTGACCGTGCCGATGACCATCTTGCCGATGCGCGGGGCCCCCGTTTCGGCCAGCAGCGGCTTGAGGATCGCCATGCCGCCCTTCATCGCGCCCGCCGCCATCAAGACCTCGGGGACAAACAGGATCCCGTCGCGAAAGTCGTTGCCCACGATGGTCATGCCGCCCACCAGCGCCTCGGTCAGGATGCGGTAGGGTTCCCATCCGCGGTCCAGCAGGATGTGAACCGCCTCCTCGATCTCGTCCTTCAACCCGTCATAGAGGTCGTCGAACATCTGCTGGACGAGCTCCTCGTCATCCAGCTCCGACAGGATGATGTCGTCTTCTTCCTCGGACATCTGCGCGTCTCCTTGATGCGGGCATGGCCCCATGTCCCTGAAAGGATAGGTAGGCATTTGCCGCGACCGCACATGGCGGTTTGCGACATGGTTCCAGCGGGCCGCGACCTGCCATTGCAAACGTTCATGGTATGTTCTAGTTTTAAGGCATGGTGCATGACCCCGACATGGCAACGACCCGCCGGCGCGGGCGCGCGGCGACGGCCAATCATGCCGGACGGTTCGAACGCTACGATCGTGTGGTCGAGGCCGATGGCTGGCATGGCGGCGGCGCGGACGCGCCGCTGTTGCGCACCGAGGTTGCCGACGAAGTGCCGAGCAAGGTCATCACGCGCAACACCTCGCCCGATCTGAGTTTCGACCGCTCGATCAACCCCTATCGTGGCTGCGAGCACGGGTGCATCTACTGTTTCGCCCGCCCCAGCCATGCCTATCTGGGCCTGTCGCCCGGCCTCGATTTCGAAACCCGGCTGATCGCCCGCCCCGAGGCGCCGCGCGTGTTGGAGCGTGAGCTGCGCGCACCCGGTTACATGCCCAAGGTCATCGCCATCGGCACCAATACCGACCCGTATCAACCGATCGAACGCGAGCGCCGGATCATGCGCGCCCTGTTGCAGGTCTTGTCCGAGTATCGCCACCCGGTCGCTGTGGTCACCAAGGGCGCGCTGATCGAGCGCGACGCGGATCTCCTGGGCGAGATGGGGCAGGCGGGGCTTGCCCGCGCGGGCATCTCGATCACCACGCTGGACCCTGATCTGTCGCGCCGGATGGAGCCGCGCGCGCCCGCGCCCGCGCACCGTCTGCGCGCCATCGAAACGCTGACGAGGGCGGGTTGCCCCGTGCGGGTCATGGCCGCGCCCCTCGTGCCCGGTCTGACCGACCACGAGCTCGAAGCAATCCTGAGCGCGGCGCGCGACGCCGGCGCGGTGGCGGCCTCGACCATCCCGCTGCGCCTGCCGCGCGAGGTGGCGGGTCTTTGGGCCGATTGGCTGGCCGAACACCACCCCGACCGCGCCGGGCGCGTCATGACCAAGATCCGCGATATGCATGGCGGGCGCGACTATGATCCCGAATGGGGCAAGCGCCTGAAAGGGCAGGGGATTTGGGCCGACCTGATCCAGCAGCGCTTTGCCCGGGCGACACGGGCGCTGGGCCTCGATACCGAACAGCCGCGCCTGCGCTGCGACCTGTTTCATCGCCCGCCGCGTCCGGGCGATCAACTGCCGTTGCTGTGACGGCAGGGGACGGAAATCTCGAGATCTCCGGAGCGGAAAACCGGGGGTTTTCCGGTCCGTTTTTCTCGAGAAAAACAACCTTGTCCCAGCGTCGTCGTCGCTTTACCTGCCTCACGAAACGCGACAGGAGACGGCTCATGACGGGCTGGGATGCGCGGTTCGACCGCGACGACTATGTTTACGGAACCGCGCCGGCGGGGTTCCTTGCAGACCGGGCGCATGTCCTCGGGCCGGGCCGTCGCGTTCTCTGCGTGGCGGATGGCGAGGGGCGCAATTCCGTGCATCTGGCCGGGTTGGGCCACGCGGTCACCGCTTTCGATGGCAGTGCCGTCGCCGTCGAAAAGGCCCGAAACCTCGCCGCAACGCGCGGGGTGCATGTTGATTTCAACGTCGCCGACATCGACGCCTGGGATTGGTCACGCGCGTTCGACGCGGTTGTCGGCATCTTCATCCAGTTTCTCGGTCCGCCGGCGCGCGACCGCATGCTCGCCGACATGGCCCGCGCGACCCGCCCTGGTGGCCTGATGCTGCTGCATGGCTATGCGCCGCGGCAGGTCGGCTATGGCACGGGCGGTCCACCCGATGCCGCGAACATGTATACCGCCCCCCAGCTACAGGCCGCTTTCGACGGGTGGGAGATCCTGCGCCTTGCCGATTACGACGCCGAAATCGACGAAGGCATCGGTCACAACGGCCTGTCCGCCCTTGTCGATCTGATCGCGCGCAAGCCCGGTGACGGCGGCGCGGCCTAGTTGCGGGCCCGTCTGCGGCCGCCGCGGCTGCGCTTGGGGCTGTCGCGATCGGTGCCGTCCGACCCGGACGAGAACGCGCCCAGGGCGGCGGCAATCTGCTCCAGCGTCGGGGCTTGGCCGCGCGGGGTCTCTTCAAGCGCGGCGCGCATGGCCCGGAGGTGCGCGGGCGTGGTGCCACAACACCCGCCGATGATCGTGGCCCCCGCATCGCGTGCCATGACGGCGTAGCGGGCCATCAACTCGGGCGTGCCGTCGTAGTGGATATGCCCGTCCTCGTATTTCGGGATGCCGGCATTGCCCTTGGCGATGATCGGCCGCTCGCTGCCGGCCGCGCGGAACCCCAGCACGGTGCGCATCAGGTCCGACGCGCCCACGCCGCAATTCGCGCCATAAGCGATCGGGGCGGGGTCGATCCGTTCCACCAGCGCGGCCAGATCGGCCGAGGTGAACCCCATCATCGTGCGGCCCGCGGTGTCAAAGCTCATCGTGCCACACCAGTCGATGCCGGCCAGCCGCGCCCCTTCGGCGGCGGCGGCGTATTCCTCGGGCGCGCTGATCGTCTCGACCCAGACGATATCGGCGCCGCCCTCTTTCAGCCCCTCCGCCTGTTCATGGAACATCTCGACGGCGCTCTCGTGGGTCAGGGTGCCCATCGGCGCCATGATCTCGCCCGTTGGTCCCATCGAGCCGGCGACGATCACGTTGCGGTCGGCGCGGTCGGCGACCTCGCGCCCGATCTCGGCGGCGGCGCGGTTCAGCTCGCCCACCCGGTCCTGGGCATCATGCAGCTTCAGCCGCGCTGCGGTGCCGCCGAAGGAATTGGTCAGAAACAGGTCCGAGCCCGCGTCCACCGCGCCCCGGTACAACTCGGCGATCCGGTCGGGATGGTCGGTGTTCCACAATTCGGGCGAGTCGCCCGATTGCAGGCCCATGTTGAACAAGGTGGTGCCGGTGGCCCCGTCGGCCATCAGCCAGTCACGGGTTTCCAGCATGTCGCTCAGGGCATTGGTCATCGAGCTTTCTCTCCGATCTTTTGCGTCATCCTGACGTGAGCTGCGTGATGTCGCGGCACAAGGGCCCGATCGCCGGATCCGGCCACCGGAAACGAAAACGGCCCCGCGTCCGCGCGGGGCCGGATCCTGGCACGGGCCGAACTCAGTTCTCTTCCAGCAGCTGCCCCTTGGCGACGGCCAGAAGCTCGTCATATTTTTTGCGCACGTCGGTTTCGCTGACCTTGTCGCCCAGATCGCCCATCACCTTGCGCATGACGTCCTCATGGCCGGCCTCTTCGAAATCTGCCAGAACGACCGATTTGGCATACTCTTCGGCCTCGGTGCCCGTCTTGCCCAGGATGTCGGCCACCCACAGACCCATCAGCTTGTTGCGGCGGGCCTCGGCCTTGAATTTCATTTCCTCGTCATGGGCGAATTTGTTCTCGAAGGCGCTTTCGCGGTCGTCGAAGGTCGTCATCGGTGTCTCCTGCGTCCGAATGGGGCGTTTGAGCGCGACAATACGTGGCTCTGCCCCCCGCCCGCAAGCCGCGATCTTCACCGCGCCTTGCGACACTCCGCGCTTTGGCCTATAGGCTCGGGGAAAGGGCGGCGTGTCGCGCAAGGCATCGCCGCTTTTTTCGCTTTTCCCCGGGAGAACCTGTCCATGGCACGGCGCAAGAAGGTCTATGAAGGCAAGGCCAAGGTCCTGTACGAAGGCCCCGAACCGGGCACGTTCGTCCAGTATTTCAAGGACGATGCCACCGCCTTCAACGCGGAGAAGCGCGCCACCATCGAGGGCAAGGGCGTTCTGAACAACCGTCTGAGCGAGTTTTTCATGACCGGCTTGAACAGCATCGGCGTGCCGACCCATTTCATCAAGCGCATCAACATGCGCGAGCAGTTGATCCGCGCCGTCGAGATCATTCCGCTGGAAGTGGTCGTGCGCAACGTCGCCGCCGGGTCCCTTGCCAAGCGTCTCGGCATCGAGGAGGGCACGCCCCTGCCGCGCCCGATCGTCGAATTCTATTTCAAGGATGACGCTCTGGGCGATCCGCTGGTGGCCGAAGAGCATATCCTCGCCTTCGGTTGGGCGACGCAGCAGGATCTCGACGACATGGTGTCGCTGGGATTGCGGGTGAACGATTTCCTGTCGGGCCTGTTTCTGGGCGTCGGCATCAAGCTGGTCGATTTCAAGATCGAGATCGGCCGCATTTGGGACGGCGATTACATGCGCCTGATCGTGGCCGACGAGATCAGCCCAGACAGCTGCCGCCTGTGGGATATCGAGACCGGCCAGAAGCTCGACAAGGACGTGTTCCGCCGCGATCTGGGCAATCTGGCCGACGCCTATACCGAGGTGGCGCGCCGGCTGGGTGTCATGCCGCAGCGCGAAGCCGGCCCGACCAAGCCGACGCTGATCAATTGACCGCGCTGCCCCGCCGGGGTCGTGCATGAGACTGCAAAAGGGAAGGGCAGGGGCGATGAAGGCCACCGTGACCGTGATGTTGAAACCCGGTGTTCTGGACCCGCAGGGCGAGGCGGTGAAATCCGCGCTCGGCGCGATGGGCTTCGACGGGGTCGAAGGCGTGCGCCAGGGCAAGGTGATCGAGCTGGACCTGGCGCCCGGCACGACCGAGGCGCAGGTGACCGACATGTGCGAAAAGCTGCTCGCCAATACCGTGATCGAAAGCTACCGGGTGGAGATCGCCTGATGCGGGCGGCGCGGCTGACCGGCTGGCGCCAGCCACTTGAGATCGGCCGCGCGCCCGACCCGGTTTGTCCCCGCGACGGGGTTGTGCTTGAGGTGCTGGCTTGCGGCATCTGCCGGTCCGACTGGCATGTCTGGACCGGGGGCGACCCGGTCGATCTGCCCCATATCCCCGGCCACGAATATTGCGGCGTGGTGGTCGAAACCGGCCCTGAGACGCGCTGCTGGCGTGTGGGCGACCGCGTGATCGCGCCCTTCATTCTGGCCTGCGGCGCCTGCCCCGACTGCCAAGCGGGGCAGCAGACGATCTGTGCGACACAAGTGCTGCCCGGTTTCACCTGTGACGGCGCCTATGCCGAGCGTGTCGCGGTCGCCCATGCCGATGCCAATCTCACGCGCCTGCCCGAGGGGATGGACCCGGCACTTGCCGCGGCGCTGGGATGCCGCGTGACGACGGCCTGGCATGCGCTGACGGGGCGTGCCGCGCTCAGGCCCGGCGAATGGCTGGGTATCTGGGGCGGTGGCGGCGTGGGCATCGCGGCCCTGATGCTGGGCCGGGCGATGGGCGCGCGCGTGGCGCTGGCCGATGTCGTACCCGAGAAGCTGGCGCAGGCCCGCGCGCTGGGGGCCGAGGTGGTGATCGATGCGCGCGGCGACGACCCGACGGGCGCCATGCGCGAGGCCACGGGCGGCGGCGTCCACCTGTCTGTCGAGGCGTTGGGCGTCACGACAACGACCGAGAACGCGTTGACATCCTGCCGAAAGCTGGGGCGCATGGTTCAGGTCGGCATGCCGGCGGGCGATCATCTGCGGATGGACCTGCCGTGGGATGCCGTCTATTCCGGCCAGCTTGCCATCTATGGCACGCGCGGGATGCCGGCCCATCGCTACCCCTCGCTGCTCGATTTCCTCACCGCAACGGATCTGGACCTCTCGCCGATGATCGCGCGCCGCGTGGGCCTGTCCGATGCGACCGCCGAGCTTGAGCTTTTCGACCGCGCCGCGCCGCCGGGCGTGGCCGTCATCACCGATTTCACCGCCTGATCAGGAGTTTCGACCATGCGTGCCGCCGTTCTCGTCTTTCCCGGCTCCAACTGCGACCGCGACCTTGCCGTGGCCTTCCGACAGGCGGGGTTCGACACGCAGATGGTCTGGCACAAGGACACCGATCTGCCCGAGGGGCTGGATATTGTCGGCGTGCCGGGCGGGTTTTCCTATGGCGACTACCTGCGGTGCGGGGCCATTGCCGCGCAATCGCCGATCATGCGCGCCGTGGCCGGGTTCGCGGAACGTGGCGGGCATGTTCTGGGCATCTGCAACGGGTTCCAGGTGCTGTGCGAAACGCGGCTGCTGCCGGGCGTTCTGATGCGCAACGCGGGGCTGAAATTCACCTGCAGGATGCAGCCGCTGACTGTCGCCACGACCGACAGCCCCTTTACCAATGCCTACAAGCCGGGTCAGGAGATCGCGTTGCCCGTCGCCCATCATGACGGCAACTACCAGATCGACGACGCGGGCCTCGCGCGGTTGCAGGCCGAGGACCGGATCGCCTTTGCCTATGAGGGCAATCCGAACGGCTCGGTCGCTCATATCGCCGGGGTTCTGTCCGAGAATCGGCGGGTGCTGGGGCTGATGCCGCATCCCGAACGCGCGGTGGATGCGGCCCATGGCAATACCGACGGCGGGGTCCTGTTTGCCAGCCTCGCCGCAGCGCTGGTCGCGGCCTGAGCCGGGCGCGCGGCAGCCGAGGGTTGAGCGCCATGCCCCCGCTGGCGTAACCTGACCCCCATGAGCGTGACAGACAGCGCCCCTTCAGCCAGCCGTCGCAACAGGGTGGGCCGCCCCTGGGTGACGCGCCTGACCATGCTTTTGTTTCTGTCGGTGGCCGTGGCGGTGGTCTGGGTGTCCAACATCCTGCTCACCGAACGGTTCACCGAGACCACGCGCAACCGGGCTGAACTGCGGCTTGCGCTCTATTCAGGGTCGATCCTGTCCGAGGTGCAGCGCCATTCGGTTGTCCCGCTTTTGCTGTCGCGCGATCCGGTGCTGATCCGCTCGCTCGAACAGAACGAATATTCCAATACTTCCGCCCACCTGATTTCCTTTGTCGAAGAGATCGGGGCCGCGTCGCTGATGCTGCTGAGCCGCGAGGGCCGCGTCGTTGCAGCCACCGACCGCCAGCGCCTGTCGGAATTGCGGTCGTCCGAGCCCTATTTCGTTTCGGCCCTGCGGTCCTCGGATACGGTTTTCAACATCTCGCAGTCGGAATCGGGGGTGTTCGGCTTTACCTTCTCGCGCCGGGTCGAACTGGACAACCGCCTGCTGGGTGTCATCCTGGTCGAGGTCGACCTGGCGCGGATCGTCGAGCGATGGCGCGGCACCTCCGAGGCGGTGTTCCTGACCGACAGCACCGGCCAGATCATCTTGTCCACCGAACCGCGCTGGCGCGGGTTGACCGAGGACGAGGCCCTCGAACGTCAGCCGGCCCCCAACGCGATCCAGCGCGCGCTCGAGGCGACGGGCGACTGGGCCTTTGGCGATCCGCGTCCCTATTTTTTCGGGGATGACACGATCCGCCTGCAAAGCCGCATCTCGTTCCGGGGCTGGCGCATCGTCAGCTATACGGCCTATGCCTCGGTGCGCGAGCGCGTGAATTCGGTGCTGGCGCTGGAAATCATGGGATTTGCCCTGCTGCTGGCCGGCGCGTTCTATGTCCTCAGCCGCCGCGCGCGCCTGCAATCGGTGGTGCTGCAACGCGAGTCGGCCGAACTGCGGCGTCTGAACGTCCGTCTGCAGCGCGAAATCGCCGAGCGTCAGAGGGTCGAAAAGACGCTGGAAGAGGCCGAGCAAAGCCTGGCCCAGAGCCAGAAACTGGCCGCCCTGGGCGAGATGTCGGCCGCGGTCAGCCACGAGTTGAACCAGCCCCTTGCGGCCATGAAGACGTATCTGGCGGGCGCGCGTTTGTTGCTGCAGCGCCGCCGCGTGGACGAGGCGGCGTCCTCGTTCCAACGGATCGACGACCTGATCGAACGGATGGGCGCGATCACGCGGCAGTTGAAATCCTATGCGCGCAAGGGCGGCGATGCGCTCGAACCCGTCGATCTGCGCGAGGCGTTGAAGGGCGCGATCACCATGATGGAGCCGCAACTGCGCTCCAGCGATGTCGAGATCACGCAAAGCATGCCGCGCCGCCCGGTGATGGTGCTGGCCGACCGGCTGCGGCTGGAGCAGGTGGTGATCAACCTGCTCAGGAACGCGCTGGACGCGATGAAGGAAAGCGACCGTCGCGAATTGGACCTGATCATCGCCGAAGGCGACGAGGCGGTGCTGAGCGTGCGCGACAGCGGCAGCGGCATCGACGATCTCGAAACCCTGTTCGAGCCGTTCTATACCACCAAGAAACCCGGCGAGGGCGTCGGGCTGGGCCTTGCCATTTCGTCCGGTATCGTGTCGGACCTTGGCGGCAGACTGACCGCGCGCAACAGTGCGGGCGATGGCGCGGTGTTCGAGGTGCGCCTGCCGCGCCTGGGCGACCGGCCGGCCGATGCGGATGACGACGGGTCAGGGGCGTGACGGCAACGAACAAGGAAGGGGCCGCAATGAAAATCGCGATCGTGGATGACGAGCAGGACATGCGGCAGTCGATCAGCCAGTGGCTGTCGCTTTCCGGCTTCGAGACCGAGACCTACGCCTCGGGCGAGGATGCGCTCAAGGGGATCGGCGCGGATTATCCGGGCGTGGTCGTCACCGACGTCAAGATGCCCGGCATGGACGGGGTCACGCTGCTCAAGCGGTTGATGGCGCAGGACAGCGGCCTGCCCGTGATCCTGATCACGGGCCATGGCGACGTGCCCATGGCGGTCGAGGCGATGCGGATTGGCGCCTATGATTTCCTGGAAAAGCCCTTCAACCCCGACCGGATGACCGAACTGGCCAAACGGGCCAGCACCCAGCGTCGCCTGACGCTGGACAATCGCGCGCTGCGCCGCGAACTCAGTGACGGCAAGGTGCTGATGAAAAAGCTCATCGGCTCGTCCCCCGAGATGGAGCGCCTGCGCGAGGACATTCTCGATCTGGGTCAGGCCGACAGCCACGTGCTGATCGACGGCGAAACCGGCACCGGCAAGACGCTGGTGGCCCATGCGCTGCATGCCGTCGGCCCGCGGGCCGCCAAGAAACTCATCACCATCTCGTGCTCGGCCTATGACGAGGCCGATCTTGCCGCCCGGCTGTTCGGCCCGGCCCCCGACGAGGGCCTGCCATTGGTCGAGGAGGCGCGCGGCGGAACCCTGTGCCTGGAAGATATCGAGGCGCTGCCCAACGCGTTGCAATCGCGCCTGCTGACCTTCATCAACGAACAGGAAACCCCGCCGCAGACCCGGATCCTGGCGATCTGCAACCAGCACGCGCAGGGCCAGACGCTCGAGGATGTGTTGCGGCCCGACCTGTTTTTCCGTCTGTCGGCCATGACCATCGTCTGCCCGCCCCTGCGCGCCCGCGGCGAGGATATTCTGACGCTTTTCAACCGCATGTCGGAGCAATTCGCCGAGGAATACGGCTGTGACGCGCCGCAGGTCACCGCGCAGGAGGCGGCACAACTGTTGCAGGCGCCCTGGCCGGGCAATGTGCGGCAGTTGGTGAACATCGCGGAACGGGCGGTGCTGCAGAATCGCCGCGGCTCGGGCTCGATCACCTCGCTCCTGATGGCCGATAACGAAGCGACGGGGCCGACCATCACCACCGAGGGCAAGCCCTTGAAGGAATATGTCGAGGCGTTCGAGCGGATGCTGATCGACAACACGATGCGCCGTCACAAGGGCTCGATCTCGGCGGTGATGGAGGAGTTGTGCCTGCCCCGGCGGACGCTGAACGAAAAGATGGCGAAATACGGGCTCAGCCGGTCGGACTACCTGTGATTGCGGGCCGGATCGGCCGTCGCGCCGCTGCGAAGCCGGCCGATCATCCCCGCGTCTCGTGCATCCATGCACGAAATTCACGTTTCTGCATTGTCATTGCCGCATTCCATCCCCTAATGTGAAGATACGGTCGCACAGGCGACCGGTCACACAGTTTCTCTGCACCCGTCCGTCGCCGCGCGACAAACCCCGCCACGATCGGGGGGCAGCAGGTCACTCGGGCCCGAGCGCGTGTCAGCCCTTCGGCCCATTGAAACCGTCCCCAGCCGCGTGCGGGGGCATGTATTGGCGGTCAGGATTGGACCTGAACGCCGGAGTCACGGACGCGATGCAACGGCGCGACGCATATATCGGACGAAGGGACGGGGCACAGCGCCCCGGCCTGCACCGACGCCACATCGCCCCTACAGAACAACGCAGTCTTTCCGCGGCGGCACCCCCAGGGCGACCGCCGGTCGGGCTGCGAGCAAGGACATCATGGCAAAGAAGATGCTCATCGATGCCACCCATCCCGAGGAAACACGGGTTGTCGTGGTTGATGGAACCAAAGTCGAAGAATTCGATTTCGAGTCGCTGAGCAAGCGGCAACTGGCAGGAAACATTTATCTGGCAAAGGTCACGCGGGTCGAACCCTCGCTTCAGGCCGCATTTGTCGATTACGGCGGCAACCGCCACGGGTTCCTCGCCTTTTCGGAAATCCATCCCGATTACTACCAGATCCCGGTCGCCGACCGCGAGGCGCTGCTGGCCGAGGAACGCGAATACGCCGAGGCGATGGCCGCCGAGGCCGATGAGGAGCAAAAACCCAAACGCCGCCGCACCCGTCGCAAGAAGACGACGGACAAGCCCGAGGCCGACGGAACCGCGCCCGAGACGATGGCCGCACGGCACGACAGCGACGCGGTCACAAGCGCGCCGGCCGGCATGGACGTGGTCGATCTGACCGAGACCGAGGACGAGGCCGGCCCGGTCGAGGGCTTCCGTCAGGATGACGGCGGCTCGGCGACCGCGCCCGCGGACGCCCCCGCAAAGGCCAACACCGACGCGCCGGTCGAGGATCAGGCAGCCCCGGTGGACGACACCGCCGAGGATACGTCGTCAGAGGCGGTCTCCGACACCGAAGACACAGTCGAAAGCGGCGTGTCCGAAGACGACGCTGACACGGGCGACGATGTCGAAGACGGTGACGACAGTGACGATGACGCTGCCGAGGCCGACGAGGCCGATGGCACCGATGACAGCGACGCGGAAACTGTCGCGGATGACGACACCGAGGACGACATCCGCCCGGTGCGCAAGCCGCGCCCGCGCAAATACAAGATCCAGGAGGTCATCAAGGTCCGCCAGATCATGCTGGTGCAGGTCGTCAAGGAGGAGCGCGGCAACAAGGGCGCTGCGCTGACCACCTATCTGTCGTTGGCGGGGCGCTATTGCGTTCTGATGCCCAACACCGCCCGTGGCGGGGGCATCAGCCGCAAGATCACCAATGCCGCCGACCGCAAGAAGCTCAAGGAAACCGCGCAGTCGCTGGACGTGCCGCAGGGCGCGGGCCTGATCATCCGCACGGCGGGCGCCAAGCGCACCAAGGCCGAGATCAAGCGCGATTACGAATACCTGCAACGCCAGTGGGAACAAGTCCGCGAACTGACGCTTAAATCGGTCGCGCCCGCCCCGATCTACGAAGAGGGCAACCTGATCCACCGCGTGATCCGCGATCTCTACAGCCGCGAGATCGACGAGGTGCTGGTCGAGGGGGATGCCGGATACCGGCAGGCCAAGGACTTCATGAAGATGATCATGCCGTCCCACGCCAAGAACGTGAAGCACTACGCCGATCCGATGCCGCTGTTTGCGCGCTTCAAGGTCGAGGGCTATCTCGCCGACATGTTCAACCCGGTGGTACAGCTGAAATCGGGTGGCTACATCGTGATCGGCGTGACCGAGGCGCTGGTGGCGATCGACGTGAACTCGGGGCGGGCCACCAAGGAAGGCTCGATCGAGGAAACCGCGCTCAAGACCAATCTCGAAGCTGCCGAAGAGGTGGCGCGCCAGTTGCGTCTGCGCGACCTTGCCGGCCTGATCGTGATCGACTTCATCGACATGGACGAGCGGCGCAACAACGCCGCGGTCGAAAAGCGCATCAAGGACAAGCTCAAGACCGATCGCGCCCGCATCCAGGTGGGCCGGATCTCGACCTTCGGTTTGCTGGAGATGTCGCGCCAGCGTTTGCGCCCCGGTATGCTCGAGGCGACCACCCACGCCCTGCCCCCATTGCCATGGCACGGGCATCCAGCGCTCCGATGACAGTCTTGCATTGTCCATCCTGCGCCAGTTGGAGGAAGAGGGCACGCGCGGCCGCTCGCGCGAGGTGTTGCTGACGGCGCCGGTCGGGATCGTGAATTTCCTGATCAACCACAAGCGCGACTATGTTGCCGCCATCGAGGCCCGCTATGGCATGGCCGTCCGGATCGAGGCGGATGCCGCGCTGATCTCGCCCGATTTCAAGATCGAGAAGTTCAAGACCGCGACGCGCAAGGTCGTGGCCAGCGCGCCCGTGGTGTCGATGGATCGCCGCCTTGATGGAGGAAATCGAGGGCGAGGCGCAGGCCGTCGAAGCCGATACCGTTCTGTCGGACGAGTCGGCGGAGCGCCCCGAGGCCGAAGGCGACGAGCAGCCCCGCAAGAAACGCCGCCGCCGCCGCGGTGGGCGCGGGCGCCGCAAATCCAATGGCGAGGCATCGGCAGCCGAGGATCAGACCGCCACGGACGAGGCGGGCGACGATACAGCCGGCGACACGGCCGATGCCCCCTCGGGCGAGGGTCAGGCCGTGGATGAGATGCCCGAGGCAGAGGGCGAGGAAAAGCCCAAGCGCAAGCGGCGCAGCCGTCGGGGCGGGCTTGGCCGCAAGGACGACACCTCCGAGACCGTGAGCGACAGTCCTGCCGCGGATGCGTCCGAGGCCGTCGCGGCGTCCGATCCCACCCCCGAGGCCGATGCCGCGCCGGAGGGCGCGACCGCCCCTGAGGTCACGCCGGAGCCCGCAGTGGCGGAGGTCGCCGAACCCGCCCAAGGGGGCGACGCGTCGCCCGCGGCCGAGCCCGTTGCTGTGGCGTCCCCGGACCCCGAGCCTGTTGTTCAGCCCGAACGAGAGGCCGAGCCGGAGCCCACGCCCGAGGCAGACGCCGCGCCTGAAACCCAAGCCGACGCCGCGCCTGACCCCGAGGCCCAGCCGGAGCCTGCACTGGCCGACGCAGGGCCCGAGCCGGACACGTCGGAAGCGCCGGACAAGCCCAAGAAAAAAGGGTGGTGGTCGCTCGGCGGCTGACCCCTGACAACCGCGACAAACAAAAAGGCGCCCCGCGGGGCGCCTTTTTCATGCGGCTGTCCGTGGGATCAGTTCGCCTCGGCGCGGATGAGCTCGACGATACGCTGCATGTCATCGACACCGATCGCCCCGCGCACCAACTGGTCGCCGAAGACGAAGGTGGGGGTGCCGGTGATGCTCAGCCGACCGGCCAGATCCCGGTTGTAGGCGATGGTGCTGGCCACAAGCGGATCGTCCAGCGCCGCGACGATCTCTTGCGAGGGGAGGCCGTTTTCCTCGGCCAAGGCGATCAGCGCGGCCTCGGTCATGTCGCCGCGCATGGTGATCAACGCATCCGACATGGTCTCGTAGGCGTCATCGCCCAGGGCGACGCGTGTCGCGATGGCGAACTGCGAGGCCAGTAAGGATTGGTCACCCAGGATCGGAAACTCCTTGGCGACATAGCGGATATTGCCGTCGAACTCGATCAGCGCATCGACCTCGGGGGCGACACGCCGGCAATAGCCGCAGCGATAATCGAAGAACTCGACGATGGTGACATCGCCATCGGGATTGCCGCCCACCCAGTCGAAGGCCGAGTTGAACAGCGCATCGGCATTGGCGGCCACGGCCATCTGGTCGCGCTCGACCTCGGCATTGGCCTGACGCTCTTCCAGAACCGCGATGGCCTCCATCAGAACCTCGGGGTTGTCCAGCAAATAGGCCCGCACCTCGGCGCGGAACGCGTCGCGCTCGGCATCTGTCATCTCGGTCAGATCGGCCAGGGCGGGCGTGGCAAGGGTGGCGGCAAGCGCCAGCGGGGCAAGGAATTTCATTCGGCTCACTCTCTCCGGTTGTCGGACACGGTCGTGCCCACGTAGCACAAAGCGCCGCGGCGACCTGCGCGACACAGGCGCACGATGGGGCACGTGTCGATGTGGCGGGCAGGCGGGTCGCATTGACGCCCCGGCTCGGGGCTGCTTTCTGATCGGCGCGGAGCATAGGGGGCAGAGCATGCGCATATCAACCCGATCGAATGTCGATCCCTTCATGGTGATGGACGTGATGGAGGCCGCCCGCGCGGCGGAAGAGGCCGGGCGCCACATCGTCCATATGGAAGTCGGCCAACCGGGCAGCGGCGCGCCCGAGGCCGCCCGGCGCCGGCTGGCGGACGAGATGGAAAAAGGCCCCCTTGGCTACACTGTCGCCCTGGGCCGTCCCGATCTGCGCGCGGCCATCGCGGCACTTTATGACGAATGGTACGGGCTCGACCTCGATCCGGCGCGGGTCGTGCTCACCTCGGGGGCGTCGGGCGGGTTCCTTCTGGCCTTTTCGGCGCTGTTCGACGCGGGCGACCGGGTGGCCCTGGGCGAGCCGTGCTATCCCTCCTATCGGCAGATCCTGCGCGCCATGAGCCTCGATCCCGTCGGCCTCGTCACCACGCCCCAGACCCGGTTTCAACCCACGCCGGGGCAATTGACCGAGGATCTGGCCGGCCTGATCGTGGCCAGCCCCGCGAACCCGACCGGCACCATGCTGGGGCAGGGCGAGATCGACGCGCTGGCCGGCGCCTGCGACGCCCAGAACATCGCCCTGATCTCGGACGAGATCTATCACGGCCTGCAATACGAGGGGCGGGCCATCTCGGCGCTTGAGGTGACGGACGAGGTCTATGTCATCAACTCCTTCTCCAAGTATTTCTCGATGACGGGCTGGCGTCTTGGCTGGATGGTCGTGCCCGAGGATCACGTGCGCACCATCGAACGGCTGGCGCAGAACATGTTCATCTGCCCCAGCCATGCCAGCCAGATCGCGGCCCTTGGCGCCCTGTCGCCCGAGGGGCGGGCCGAGTTGGACCAGCACCGCGCGGTTTATGCCAGAAACCGCGAGATCCTGTTGGCCGGCCTGGCCAAGGCCGGCCTGACCAATACAGCGCCAGCCGACGGGGCCTTTTACGTCTATGCCGATGTGTCCCATCTGACCGGCGACAGCCTTGCCCTGGCCGACCGCATCCTGGCCGAGGCCGGGGTGGCCGTCACGCCGGGGCTCGATTTCGACAAGGGGCGCGGCGGCGGGACGCTGCGGTTCTCCTACGCGCGCGGCACGGCCGAGATCGAAGAGGGTGTGACCCGCCTGATCCGGTTTTCTCCGCCGGATGACGGCTCTTGACTCGAGGCTTGGGGCCGCGCCGGACCTTTGCTAACGTCGCGCCAAACGACACCGGAGCGAATGTCGTGCTGAGAGCAGTTCTGATCCTATGCCTGACGCTGGTCGCGTCCTTGCCTGCCGCGGCGCAGGGATTTGGCGCGATGGCGCGTGTTCTGGCGGGCGATAGCGCGCTCGGCGATCGGGGGCAGGGGGCCGAGATGACGCTGGCCCTGACCCAGGCGGTGCCGTTTCGCGTCTTTAGCCTGACCGGGCCCTATCGTGTGGTGGTCGATCTGCGACAGGTAAGTTGGTCTGGCTTGCCAGCCGATTTCGATGGGGCCGAGGCCGTGACCGGCGTCGATACCGGCGCGGCCTACCAGCCGGGCTGGTCGCGCATGGTGCTGACACTCGACGCCCCGCTTTTGCCCGCGGTCGCAGCGATGCAGACCGATCCGGTGACAGGTGCGGCCGAAATCACCCTGCGGCTCGAGCCCGCAACGCCCGAGGCCTTCGCCGCCGCCGCCGGTGCGCCACCGGGCACCGAGGCCGGTCTTGCCGCCAGGCAGGCCGCACCGCTTGTGGACGAGATCAGCCGCACCGATGGACGGCTGGTGGTCGTTCTCGACCCGGGCCATGGCGGGGTCGATCCCGGTGCCGTGCGGGGGGCGCATCACGAGGCCGACCTCGTCCTGACCTTTGCGCGCGAGCTGCGCGAGGCGCTGCGCCGCACCGGTCAGGTCGAGGTGGTGATGACTCGCGATGCCGATATTTTCGTCCCGCTGCCCACTCGGATCACTCTGGCGCGGGCGGCGGGGGCGGACCTGTTCATCTCGATCCATGCCGATGCCGTGGCCGAGGGGCGGGCCCAGGGCGCCACCGTCTATACCCTGTCCGAGACGGCCTCGGACGCGGCGTCGGCGGCCTTGGCCGAACAGCATGACCGCGCCGACCTGCTCGAAGGGGTGGATCTGTCGGGCACCGACGACGTGGTGGCCGACATCCTGATGGATCTGGCGCGGGTCGAAACCGCGCCGCGCGCCGCCGCGTTGGCGGACACGCTGGTTGCGGGCATAGACCGGGCCGGTGTGGCGCTGCATTCCCACCCAAGGGGTGCGGCGGGGTTTACGGTGCTCAAGGCGGCGGATATCCCGTCGGTCCTGCTGGAGATCGGGTTCATGTCCGCCGATGGCGACCTGGAAAACCTGTTGAATCCGGGTTGGCGCGCGCGGATGCAGGGCGCGCTGGTCGCGGCCATCCTCGACTGGGCCGAGGCCGACGCCGCGCGCAGCGCCCTGTTGCGGCAGTGATCCGCGCGGACTGGGCCGAATTTCCTTCGAGAAGGAAATTCAGGCGTCGCGCGGTCCGCCGGTATACCGGGCCAGCCAGACCGAGTGGCCCATCAACGCGGCATCCTCGGGGCGGAACCAGATCACGTCGAAGCCATGTGACATCAATAGCCGCCGATAGGCCTCGGGCGCGAGACTGGCGTGATAGACGGGCGAGCGTCCCACGGTGCCGACCGCCTCGCCGGCCGCGGGGCCGGTGGTCAGCAACAGGCGCGCGCCGGGGGCGGCATGGGCGGCAAAGATCGGGAACATGCCCTCTTGGTCCGTCGGCGAGAGGTGAAAGAAACTGTTAAACGCCAACAGGATGTCGAATGTCTGCCCGAGCGCCAGGCCGCGCATGTCGCGGTGAACGCGCCGCATCTCGGGCACCCGTGCCGCCGCCTCGGCCAGCATGGCGGCCGCCCCATCGACGCCGGTGACACGATCGCCCCGCCCGACGAGCCACGCGGCGATGGGCTGACCCGATCCGCATCCCAGGTCCAGCACGCGCAACCCCGGCGGACGGTCCGCGACACAGGCCTGCAGGGCCGGTTCCTCCCACAAGCTGCGGTTGCGCGTGGCGGCCCATTGCGCGGCCTCGACCTCGTAGGTGGGCAGAATGTCATCGGGGCCGGGACGCGTGCTCATCGGGGCAATCTGCACCTCTTTGGGGCGCGCGAAAACCCGCCTGTGGCTTTTGACCCGATCCGCCGCGCCCCGTATAAGCGGGATATGCAGAAAAAGGCGCGGGCATGATCCGATTCATCACTGGCATTTTCGGCGCGCTGTTCAGCGCGGTGACCCTCGGGCTGGTCTTTGCCGCGCTTGGCATCGGCGGCTTGCTGTTCATGTATTCGCGCGATCTGCCCGATCACGAGACCCTCGCCAATTACGCGCCGGCCACGATCAGCCGCATCTATTCGCGCGAGGGGCAGGTGGTGGACGAATTCGCCGCCGAGCGCCGCCTGTTCATCAGCGCCGAGGAAATCCCCGATTTCGTGGCCCAGGCTTTCGTCTCGGCCGAAGACCGCAATTTCTACGAGCACCAGGGCTATGACCCCCGCGCCATCGCCGCCGCCTTCGTCGAGGCCGTGCGCTCGCGCGGGCGCGACGTGCGCGGGGCCTCGACCATCACGCAGCAGGTGATGAAGAACTTCCTTCTGGATGGCAGCCGCACCATCGAACGCAAGGTGCGCGAGATCATCCTTGCCGCGCGGATCGAGCGGAGCCTGTCCAAGGACCGTATCCTGGAATTGTATCTCAACGAGATCTTCCTCGGGCAGAACTCCTACGGTGTGGCCGCGGCCGCGCAAACCTATTTCAACGCCCCGCTCGAGGATCTGACGATCGGGCAGGCGGCCTACCTGGCCGCCCTTCCGCAGCGCCCCGCTACGCTGCATCCGGTGCGCGATTACGACGATGCCGTCAGCCGCCGCAACTATGTGCTGCGCGAGATGTTACAGAACGGCTACATCACCCGCGACGAGATGGAACAGGCGCAGGCCGCGCCGCTGGAAACCGTTCAGGGCGGCCATATCGAGGCGTATCGCGGCTCGATCCCGCCGCGGAACTATTTCACCGACGAGATCCGCCGCCAGCTGTCGAACCGCTATGGCGAGGATGAGTTCTTCACCGGCGGGTATGCCGTGCGCTCGTCGATGGATGAAAGCCTGCAAGAGGTGGCCGAGGCCGCGTTGCGCCGCGCGCTTGAACGCTATGATCGCGACCGCGGGCTGTGGCGCGGCCCGCAGGACCGGGTCGACCCCGCCGAATTGACCGACGAGGAAAGCTGGCGTGGTGCCTTGGCGCGCGCCGATATTCCGCGCGATATCGACGGCTGGTACCCGGCCGTCGTTCTTGCGGTCGGCGACAGCAGCGCCCGGATCGGGATCGAGGGCGTGGACGAGGACGCGGACGGCCATTTCATCCCGGCCGAGGATGTCACATGGGCGCGCCCGGTGGACGCAGACGGCAATCGCGGATCGCAGGCGCGGGTGGCCGGCGATTTGCTGAGCGTCGGCGATGTCGTGCATGTGCGCGCCATGACCCGCGACAGCGATGGCAGCTTCATGCGCTGGACCCTGCGGCAGGTGCCCGAGGTGCAGGGCGCCTTCATGGCGATGGACGTGAACACGGGGCGCGTCCTGGCGATGCAGGGCGGGTTTTCCTACCAGGCCTCCAGCTTCAACCGCGCCACGCAGGCCACGCGTCAGCCCGGCTCGTCCTTCAAGCCCCTGGTCTATGCCGCCGCGCTGGATTCGGGCTACAGCCCCAATACCATCGTCATCGACGCCCCGATCGAGGTCGAGACCGGCGATGGCATCTGGCGACCGACCAATGCCTCGAACCAGTTTTACGGGCCCTCGCCGCTGCGCACCGGGATCGAGCGGTCGCGCAACCTGATGACGGTGCGCCTGGCGCAGGATGTGGGCATGGAAACCGTCGCGCGCTATGCCGAACGCTTCGGCGTCTATGACGACATGCAGCCGTTCCTGGCCAACAGCCTCGGCGCGCAGGAGAGCACCCTGTTCCGCATGGTGGCGGCCTATGCGATGTTCGCCAATGGTGGCGAGCGGGTCGAACCGACGCTGGTCGACCGCATCCAGGATCGCTATGGCCGCACCGTCTATCGCCATGATCAGCGGCTGTGCGCCGATTGCGATCTCGAGCAGATCGACGCTGGCCTTGCCCCGCGCATCGTGTCGAACCGCGAGCGGGTGATCGACCCGATCACCGCTTATCAGTTAACCTCGATGATGCAGGGCGTCGTGCAACGCGGCACCGCCGCCGGCACGGTGGGCGGCGCGGGTCTGGGCGTGCCTTTAGCGGGCAAGACCGGCACGACCAACGATGCACGCGACGTGTGGTTCGTGGGCTTTTCCTCGACCATCGTGGCGGGCTGCTACATCGGCTATGACCAGCCGCGCAGCCTTGGGCGCGGGGCGTCGGGCGGCGGCATGTGCGGACCCGTCTTTGCCCAGTTCATGCGCGAGGCGATCCGCGAATATGGCGGCGGCGCCTTCGAGGTGCCCGAGGGCGGCACCTTCTATCCGATCGACCGCTATTCCGGTCAGCGTCTGCCGGCCGGCAGCCAGGGCGAGCATGTGGTCTACGAGCTGTTTCGCGAGGGCGAGGCCCCCTATGAGGGGCTGTTGTCGGTCATCGACGGCGGCTGGGGCATGGGGTCGGACCTGCCGATGTTCGGCGCGGGCGAGGGCGATGCGCCCGAGGGCGGCCCCGCCGCCACCGCCCCCGAAGAGGCGACGGTCGAAACCACCGGCGGTGGTGAGGCGCGCGTGCCCACGGGCACCGGGTTCGGCACGCTGTCCTCGGGCGGTCTCTACTAGCGCGCGGGATCTGCGCGCGCCCGCTTGAGGGTGGGCGCGCGATCCTCTATCTCTGCCACACCGTTCGAGAAAGGCAGACAAAGATGCGCGCCGAAACCCAAGGCCATATCGAGAAGATCCGCAAATCGCTGGACCTGCTGGGTCAGCGCATGGATATCGAGACCGCCCAGCACCGGCTGGAGGAATTCAACGCGCGCGTCGAGGATCCCAACCTGTGGAACGACCAGGCCGCAGCGCAAAAGCTGATGCGCGACCGCCAGATGCTGGTCGACAAGCTGGCCACCTACGAGCAGATCAAGTCGGGTCTGAACGACAATGTCGAATTGATCGAACTGGGAGATGGGAGGACGATGCCGAGGTCGTCGCCGAGGCCGAGCAGGCCCTTGCCGATCTGGTCAAGGTGGCCGCCGCCAAGGAGCTTGAGGCCCTGCTCGATGGCGAGGCGGATGGCAACGACACGTTCCTCGAAATCAACGCGGGCGCCGGCGGCACCGAGGCCTGCGACTGGGCGCAGATGCTGGCGCGCATGTTCACCCGCTGGGCCGAGAAGAAGGGCTACGAGGTCGAGCTGCAATCCGAGGAGGCCGGCACGGAGGCCGGGATCAAATCGGTCAGCTACAAGATTTCCGGCCCCAATGCCTATGGCTGGCTGAAATCCGAAAGCGGCGTGCATCGGCTTGTCCGCATCTCGCCCTTCGGCAAGGGCACGCGAGAGACGTCTTTCGCCTCGGTCTGGGTCTACCCGGTCGGGACGACAATATCGAGATCGACGTGAACCCCGCCGATATCCGCATCGACACCTACCGATCCTCGGGCGCGGGCGGGCAGCATGTGAACACGACCGACTCGGCCGTGCGGATCACCCACGCGCCCACCGGCATCGTCGTCACCAGTTCCGAGAAATCGCAGCACCAGAACCGCGACATCGCCATGAAGGCCTTGAAATCGCGTCTCTATCAGCTGGAACTCGATCGTCGCAACGCCGCCATCAACGAGGCCCACGAGGCCAAGGGCGATGCCGGATGGGGCAACCAGATCCGATCTTACGTGTTGCAGCCCTACCAGATGGTCAAGGATCTGCGCACCGGGTTCGAGACCAGCGATACCCAGGGCGTTCTGGACGGCGATCTCGACGGGCTGATGGCCAGCGTTCTGGCGCAGGATGTTTCGGGCAAAAGCCGCGCCGACGCCCGCGCCGAGGATTAGGGCCGCGCCCCCCTCATCGGGGTTGCGCCCATCGCGGTCGGGTCCGCGGCGGGGCTTCTGTCAGGGTCGGTCAGACCGGCGTCGGAAAACAGCCGCGTGCCCAATGCCTCCAGCATCGAGGGCGTGCCCGGATGGGTCGGGATCGTTGCGGTCGTCGCAATCAACACGGCCAGCAGGTTGGCGCTGACGCTGGGTGGCAGGAATCTGAGACGCATGAACTCCTCGCCTCGGGTGGCATTGCCCGAGTCTTTCTATCGGGTTCTTGCGCCCAGACCTCGATCGGGATCAAGCCCTGATGATTGCGCGCTTCGTCACATCCGGGCTAGGGGAAGGGGACACAAGAAAAGAACGGGGGAAGAGATGCGCGATCTGATGGGCCTTGGGGCGCTCGACCTGGCACAGGCCATCGCGCGGCGCGATCTTTCGCCGGTCGATCTGATGCGTGCCACGCTGGCCCGGATCGACGCGGTGAATGGCGATGTCAACGCCATCGTCAGCCTGCGGGACCGCGAAACCCTGATGGGCGAGGCCCGCCTGGCCGAGGCGATGGCGCCCGAGGGGTGGCTGCACGGCATCCCCGTCGCCATCAAGGACCTGGTCGGGGTCAAGGGGCTGCGCTCGACCTGGGGCTCACCGATCCTGGCGGGGAACGTGCCGGTCGAGGATGACGCCATCGTGCGCCGGATGCGCGCTGCAGGGGCCATCATCATCGGCAAGACGAATGTGCCGCAATTCGGCCTGGGCTCGCATTCGACAAACCCCGTCTTCGGCCCCACGCGCAACCCGATGGACCTGTCGAAAACCGCGGGCGGCAGTTCCGGCGGCGCGGCGGCGGCACTGGCCACGGGCATGTTGGCCATCGCCGATGGCTCGGACATGATGGGCAGCCTGCGCAACCCGGCGGCCTGGTGCGATGTCTGGGGGATGCGCCCGACCGTGGGCCTTGTCACGGGCGATGTGCGCGATGCGGTGCTGCTGCATCGGCTGTCCACGCTGGGGCCGATGGCGCGCGACCTGGCTGACCTTTCGGCCTTTCTCGGCACCTTGTCGGGTGGGGCATTCGACGCAAGCGCTGATGCATCGACCAAACCGCGCATCGGCTGGCTGGGCGATTGGGGCGGCGCCTATCCGATGGAGGCAGGCATCCTCGGCTCGGCCGAGGCGGCGGTGGCGCGCATGCCCGATCTGGGCTGGACGGTCGAGGCGGTGGCCCCGCCGGTGCCGGCCGATCTGCTCTGGCAAAGCTGGACCGACCTGCGCAGCTTTGCCGTGGCGATGGACCTGGCGATCCACTACCGCGACGAAGACACCCGTGCGCGCCTCAACCCCCAGGCGCAATGGGAGGTGGCGCGCGGGCTGGCGATGACAGGCGACCGGGTCGAGGCCGCCGCCGCGCTGCGCCGCGACTGGCTGGCCGCGCTGGACCAACTGTTCGCGCAGTATGACGCGGTGGTTCTGCCCTCGACCCAGGTCTGGCCATTCCCGGTCGACTGGGACTGGCCGCGCGAGATCGCGGGGCAGGGGTTGGATACCTATCACCGCTGGATGGAGGTGGTCGTCCCGGCCAGCCTTGCGGGTCTTCCAGTGGTGAATCTGCCCGCCGGGATTGCCGGGAATGGCCTGTCGCACGGGTTGCAACTGATCGGGCCGGCCGGGTCGGACGCAAGGCTGCTGACCCTGGCTGCGGCCTGGGAAGAGATGATGGGCCCGCGCCCCATCCACCGCCAAGACGCTTTACGCATGTGAAATCGGCGGTCTAAGCTTCGCACGGGAGGAGTGCGAACATGACTGACGTGTCGGGCCACGGCGCGCCGTCCAAGGTGCCGCGCGTGAACCAGATGGCCATGGGCGATCTGTGGTACGCGCTACGGATGGGCGCGCGGGATTTCTACCGCAAACCGATGATGGGCCTGTTCTTTTCGCACGTCTACGTGGTGGGTGGTTGGCTGATCTACCTGTTCCTCTTCGTGACCGAGCAGGAATGGTGGGCGATCCCCTTTACCGTGGGCTTCCCCCTGCTGGGGCCGTTTCTGGCCGTGGGCCTTTACGAGGTGTCACGCCGGCTCGAGATCGGCGACACCGATTTCCGCCGCAACGACATTTTCGGCGTGATCTGGCGGCAGCGCCTGCGGCAACTGCCCTCGATGGCCTGGGTGGTGATCGTGTATTTCCTGTTCTGGTCCTTCTTCGCCCATATGCTGTTCGCGCTGTTCCTCGGGCCATCGGTCCTGACCAACGTCACCACGTCCTATGCCTATCTGCTGGAGCCCGAGGGGGTCAGCATGCTGGTGGTCGGAACGGCCTTTGGCGCGGTCTTCGCCCTTGTGCTGTTCGCGCTGACGGTGGTCTCGCTGCCCCTGTTGCTGGACAAGGAACTGGATTTCGTCACCGCGATGCTGACCTCGATCAAGGTGGTGCAGCGCAACAAGCGCGTGATGCTGGTCTGGGCCGCGACCATCGCGGGGCTGACATTTCTGGGATTGATGCCGTTTCTTGTGGGCCTGTTCGTCGTGCTGCCGATCCTTGGGCATGCGACGTGGCATATCTATCGCCGCGCCCTGACGCCGCTGGACTGACCGCAAGGGCAGGAAACGTGACAGAAAAAAGCCGGGCGCGCAGGCCCGGCCTTTGATCTTGTCGCGGGGCCACACCAGGGGCGCGGCCGGTGGCAGCGTCAGCTGTCGTCGCTCTTGGACGCGGCGGCCATCGGGCGCTGCATCGGCGGCGGGGTCGCGGGGCGGCTGGTCTGACCCGTCGCCGGGGTGTTGCGCTGCCCGGTCGACAGGGGGTCCTCGGCGCGTTGCACCGAGCCTTCGAAATGCGCGCCGCTTTCGATGGCGATCGTCTTGTGAATGATGTCGCCTTCGACCCGCGCGGTCGAGGTCAGGCGCACCTTCAGGCCCCGCACGCGGCCCACCACCTTGCCGGTGACGACGATATCGTCGGCGACGATCTCGCCCTCTATATTCGCGCTTTCGCCGACGGTCAGCAGATGGGCCCGGATGTCGCCCTGAACCGTCCCCTCGACCTGAATGTCGCCGGAGGTGCGAAGGTTTCCTACCACCGTCAAATCGGAGCTGAGCACCGAGGGGCTCGGCTTGGACTTGGCGGGGGCGTTCGTGGGCTTGTTCATGGGGTCTCCCGATTTCGTCGATGTGGAGCCAGACGATGCCGAGCTCCCGGCGGTGCCTGGCGTGCTGTCGGAGGCACCGCCCTGCTTCGGCCCGGGTTCGTTGATCTTGGATTTAGAAAACATCGCGTCCTGCCGTAATGAAGGTCATGGGGTTTACGGGATCGTTATTGCGGCGCACCTCATAGTGCAGGTGGGTGCCCGTCGACCGTCCGGTATTGCCCATATCACCGATCAACTGCCCGCGCGAGACCCTTTCGCCTTCGCTCACGCGGATGCGCGACAAGTGGCCGTAACGGGTGCTGAGGCCAAAGGCGTGGCGGATCTCGACAATGTTGCCATAGCCCGACATGCGCCCGGCATAGGTGACGACGCCATCGCCGCCCGCCAGGATCGGGGTGCCGCGCGCGCCGGCGAAATCGGTGCCGTTATGCATCCGGCGGCCGCCGTTGATGGGGTCGCGGCGCCAGCCGAAGGGCGAGGTCATGCGATAATTGCCGCCGACCGGCATGCTGAAGGGCAGTTGCTCGGCCGCGATCCGATAGAGGTTCAGTTGATCCAGCGTGGAAAGCACCTCGTTGGCGCGGCCCGACAGGCGGTCCGGCCGGTCGCCCGAGGTCGACATGGCGATGGGGGTCAAGGGGCCGCCCTGACCGGAATAGGTGGCGCGCACCTGTCCGATGATATCATCGGTCGCCAGGCCCGCGGCGCGGAACATCTCGTCCAGCGGCTCCATCGACAAGGCCACCGCATCCTCGATCTGGCTGAACACGCGTTCCTGACGCTCCTGGTCAAGGGCGGCCTGGAAATTCAGCTCTTCGATGGTCTGCGCGGCATCGGCCATGGCCAGCAGGGTCAGGTCGCGGTCCTGCGCCGTTTCTTCCAGCGCCTCGGTCAGGAAGGCCAGCGTCTCGCTCAGTTCGCGCTCGCGCGCGGCGGCCGTCTGCATCGAGCCTGTATCCGCCTGCAATTCGGATTGCAGCGCGGCAACCTCGATCCGGGCGGCGTCGCGCTGCTCGATCGTGGTGCGCAGGCTCGCCTGGATCCGATCGACGGCGGTTTCCAATTCGCGCGCCCGTTCCTCGGCGTCGAGCAGACGCGTCTGCATGTCCGAGACCTGGTCCATCGCAAGGGCAAAGCGTTCCTGGGCCATGCGGGCCTCGGTCGCGCGGGCGTTGCGTTCTTCGGCCAGGGCGTTCAGCCGGTCCTGATACATCAGTTCCTCGCGCTGCGCCTGTTCGCGCGCATTGCCGGCGGAAATCGTGTCGATCAGGAAAAAGGAGGTCACGATGATCGTCCAGCCGACCAGGACCGCCGAGCCCAGGATCATGCCGGCCTGGGTCAGGGGGCGAAGGCGAACGAACCGCGTGCCTTCGTTTGATTTCAGGAATAGCCGTTGTTCCGGCAAGTGTCGCTCAAGTGTCGCGTTCACGCGACTTGCAAGCTGAGAATTCACTGTCCTGCGCCTCGTCTTCCCCGATTTTTTTGACCATCTCACCATGTCCCTTGGTGAAGACGGCCCGCCCGGGGGATAAGACACACCGTCGTTTTGAGCAACATCCTAGCGGTTTTCCGCGCGGAAGGCAGCTTAAATCATCGAAATTTGGCAAAATTCCGCCGACCCGCCGGCACTGCCGCGCCGAAAACGCTTGTGCCGGGGTGCGCGACTCACTCCGCCAACGGCCAGTAGAAATCGGGTGGCAGACCCGCTTCGGCGCGTTTTTCCTCGTTGAAGGGCGGCTTCAGCGCGCCATGGAAATAGCGACGCACCAGATCGTGGAACGCATCCCTGGGGTCGGTGTCGTGGCGGCCGCAGAGAAAATGGAACCATTTCGACCCATAGGCGACATGGTGGACCTCTTCGGCATAGATGACTCGCATCGCCTCGACGGCCTGGGCGGCGGCCGGTTCGTCGCGTTGCGCCCTTTCGAAAATCTCGATCATGCCGGGCGTCACATCCAGCCCGCGCGCCTCGAGCACCATCGGCACCACCGCAAGGCGGCCCATCAGATCGTCCCTGGTATCCTCGGCCGCGCGCCACATGCCGGCATGGGCGGGCAGGGTGCCATAAGGGCAATCCATGCGATCGAGCACATCGCAGATCAGGTTGAAATGCTTGGATTCCTCGTCTGCCGATTTCACCCAGTCGTCGTAGAACCCGATGGGCATGGGAACATCGGTGAAGCGCGCGACGATGTCCCAATGCAGGTCGACGGCGTTCAACTCGATATGGGCGACCGCATGCAGGATGGCGCGGCGGCCTTGCGGGCTGCCGGGGCGGCGGCGCGGCACATCGCGCGGGTCCAGCAAGGCGGGCCGGTCGGGGCGCGCGGGGCGGTCCGGCGGCGTGGCGCTGCCGATTTCGGGTGTCTCGCCACGGGCGCGCGCCGCCTGCCACTGCGCCGCGTAGCGCCGCGACAGGGCGGTCTTCCCGCGGCCATCGGCGGTGCGCAGCACGGCCTCGGCCATTTGGGCAAGGGGGGGCATGTCGGTCATGGGCCGATGGTCTGCGAAACCGGGGCCGGCGCGTCAAGACGGCGTGGCGCGCGGCCGGCCGTTCCGGACGGGCCGACCTTCCCCGGTGCGCTGCGGGTCAAAGGGCGCGTACGGCCGCAAGCACCTCGTCGGCATGGCCCGGCACCTTCACCTTGGGCCAGACGCGCGCGATCCTGCCCTCGGAATCGATCAGGAAGGTGGACCGTTCGATCCCCATGAATTTCTTGCCGTACATGCTTTTTTCCTTCCACACGCCAAAGCGTTCGCAGGTGTCGCCCGCCTCGTCCGAGGCGAGGATCACCCCGAGGTCATGCTTGGCGATGAACTTGTCATGTTTGGCCACGCTATCCTTGGAGATACCGATGACGGTGGCGCCTGCGGCCTTGAACTCGGGTGCCAGGTCGGTGAAGGCGATGGCCTCCTTGGTGCAGCCCGAGGTATCGTCGCGCGGGTAGAAATACACCACCACGGGTCGCGGACGCAGCGCCGACAGGGTGATCGTCTCGCCACCGTCGCGGGGCAGGGTGAAATCGGGCGCCATATCGCCGGCCTCGGGCATCGGGAAATCTCCGTTCAGGTGTCGCTGTCGTGCCGGCGCGCCTCCGCACCCCGACGCAATTGCAAGCTAGGCGGTTTGGAGCGATTATAAAGGGCATTAAGCAAGGGCAGGAAACCGGGCCGCGCCATCATGTCAGAAGATCCTTCCCCTCGGGCTGGGGCCGGCGCCCGCCGGCGCGTCGGTGGGCGCTGGCGTCTTGCGGCGCTGCTGCTGCTGGCGGTCCTGCCGCTGCTGCTGGCGCTTGGGGCCGGCGGTCTCTGGTGGCGTCTGACGCAGGCGCCGCTCAGCCTGCCTGCGGGGCTGCAGGCGCGCATCGAGGCGCATCTGGATGCCGCGATGCAGGCGAACCGGATCACCATGGGCGACATGGCGCTGGCCCTGCCCGATGGCGGGCGGGCCCCGGCGATCGAGTTTCGCGATGTGGTGATGCTGGACCATGACGGGGTCGAGCGCGCCGCCTTTCCCGCCCTGCAGGTGCGGGTCGCGCCCGGACCGTTGCTGCGGGGGCAGGTGCGCCCGCGCGACATCACCGTGCGCGGCCCGGGCCTGCATCTGACGCGCGGGGCCGACGGGCGGTTCGATGTCGATTTCATGGGCGCGGGCCGTGGCGCGGCGGAACGGCCGCTGACGGAAACCATGGCGCGCCTCGATACGATGTTCGCCGCGCCCGCCTTTGCCCAGTTGCGGGCCATATCGGCAACCGACGTGACCTTGAACATGGAGGATGAGACGACCGGCCCCGTCTTGCGGGTGCAACAGGCCAACGCGACCCTGACGCGCAATGCCGAGGGGCTGGAGCTATCGGTGACGGGCCGGTTGCAGGGCCTGCGGGACGCTACCGTCGCCATGGAATTCTCGCGCCGCTCGGGCGTCGGGGAAACCGGCATCGCGCTGCGATTTGACAATCTGGGCGCGCGCGATCTGGCGGCGATCGACCCGGCGCTTGCGTGGCTTGGGCCGATGCGCGCGCCGATCTCGGGCGGGTTGATGGCGCGGCTGGCCGATGATGGCACCGTGTCCGATTTCGGCGGCACCCTGTCCATCGGCGCGGGCGAGATCGGGCTGGGCCCCGAAACGGACCCTGTCGGGTTCGACGGGATCGAGGCGGTTCTGACCTATGACGCGCAGCAGCGCAGGCTGGCATTCGGACAGCTGTCGCTGGCCGCGCAACAACTCAGCTTCGAGGCCACGGGCCATGCCGATGTCTCGGCGCGGGGCGACACCTTTGTCGGCCAGTTCCGGCTGACGCGCATTCTGGCCGCGCCGGGCGATCTTTACGAGGAGCCGCTCGCGCTCGGAGGGGGGGGCGGTGGACCTGCGCCTGACCCTTCAGCCCGAGATGCGGCTTGAGGTCGGTCAGGCCGTGATCCATGACGGCGATCTGCGCATCCTGGCCGATGGCGAGGCCATGGTCACGCCCGAGGGGCTGAGCGTCCGTGTCGATGCGCATGTGCCCGGCACCGATGTGGACACGGTTCTGGGCTATTGGCCGGTCTCCGCCGTGCCGCGGACGCGGGACTGGGTGGCGCGCCGCGTTCAGGGCGGCACGCTGACGGGCGTCGATGTCGCGCTGCGACGTGCCGCGCGGGGCGACTGGCACCACGCGGTCCAGTTCGACTTTGCCGATGCGGTCGTGGCCCCGTTTTCCGAAGGGCCGCCACTGACTGACGGGGTCGGGTATTTCCATCTCGAGGACGCGCGCATGGTGGTGCGGGTCGATGCCGCGCGCTACGCCGCCGAGGGGCAGCCGCAGGGCATCTCGCTGGCCGGATCCGACATGGTGATCGCGGATCTGCGCCAGCGCCCCGCCACGGCCGCGTTCGACCTGCGTCTGCAGGGCGGGCTGGTGCCGCTGATGCATGCCTTGAATGCCCCGCCCCTGCGCGTGCTACGTGCGGGCACAATGACGCCCGAACGGATCGGCACCGGGCAGGTCACGGCGCGGGTGCGGATAGACACCTCGCTGGCGCGGCGCGAGGCGGGCAGTGATCCGCTTGCCGGTGTGACCCTTGCCGCCGACGGCGCCGTCACCGGCTATCGCAGCGACAGCCTTGTGCCGGGCCGGCTGCTGGAGGCCGACGATCTGACCCTCACGATTGCCGAAAACCGCCTTGCGATCGCTGGTCGGGCGGCGTTTGACGGCGTGCCCGTCACAGGAGCCTGGTCGCGCGCGATCGGGCCGGGGGCCGCGCCCGGCTCGCGGCTCGAGGCGCGGGCGCGGCTGTCGCGCCCGGCGTTGGCCGATCTCGGGATCGGTCTGCCCGACTGGCTGATGGCAGGGCAGGGGATGGCCGATCTCGATCTGGTGCTCGGTGCGGCCGGAACCCCGCCGCGCCTGTCGCTGCGCTCGGATCTGTCGGGGCTGGCCATGGCGATTCCCGCCCTGGGCTGGCGTCTGGCCCCGGATCGCACGGGCGATCTGCGTGCCGAGATCCGCCTCGGGCCCGAGCCCGAGGTGACCGACCTGCGGCTGGAGGCGGGCGGTCTGACCCTGCAAGGGGGCGTCCGCCTTGCGGCCGGGGGGCGGGCTGGGCCGGCTCAGCGCCACGCGATTCCGCATCGGGACATGGCTGGATGTGCAGGGGGCGCTGATCGGCCGATCCGGGGGGGCACCGGTGATCGAGGTCACGGGCGGCATCCTGGACATGCGCAGCGCCCCAGCCATCTCGGGCGGGACGGGCGGCGCGGGCGCCAGCGGCACCGCCGCCGGCCCGGTCAGCGTGGCGCTGGATCGCCTGCAAGTGGCTGAGGGGATCGCCCTGACCAACCTGCGGGCCGACCTCAACAGCGTTGGCGGGCTGCACGGGCAGTTCCGGGGCCTGATCAATGGCGAGGCGCAGGTGTCGGGCGTGCTGGTGGCCGGGGATGATGGGCCCTCGGTGCGGCTGCAATCCGACGATGGCGGGGCGGCCCTGCGCGCGGCGGGCATCTACGCCAACGCCTATGGCGGCGAGATGGACCTGATCCTCGAGGCCACCGGCCAACCGGGCAGCTATGATGGCCGCCTGTCGGTGGACGGTCCGCGCCTGCGCAACGCCCCGGCGGTGGCCGAGTTGCTGAACCTGATCTCGGTTGTCGGTTTGCTGGAACAGCTCAGCGGCGACGGCATCAACCTTGGCGATGTCGACGCGCGCTTTCGCCTGACGCCCGAGCGCATTCGCCTGCGCGAGGGCACGGCGGTCGGGCCGTCTCTGGGCTTGTCGATGGACGGGGTTTATGACATCGCGTCGCGGCAATTTGAAATGCAGGGCGTGATTTCCCCCATCTACGTGGTCAACGGATTGATCGGTGCCATTTTCGCCCCCAGGCGCGAGGGATTGTTCGGGTTCTCCTATATGCTGCGCGGCACGCGGGCGGACACGAACGTGACGGTCAATCCGTTGTCGATTCTCACCCCCGGGGTGTTTCGCGAGATCTTTCGCGCGCCGCCGCCCGATTTCTTGGATCGAGGACAGGATTGATGAAACTGGATGATTTCGATTTCGATCTACCCGACGAGCGGATCGCCACGCGTCCCGCACGGCCACGATCCTCGGCCAGGTTGCTGGTGGCCGATGGGCCCGACACGCGCGATTGCCATGTCTACGACCTGCCCGATCTACTGCAGCCCGGCGACCGCCTCGTGTTGAACGACACGCGGGTCATCCCCGCGCGCCTGACGGGCCATCGCCATCGCGACAGCGCGCAGGGTCCCGTCGCGGCCAAGATCGAGGTCACGCTGATGGAGCCGCAGGCCGATGGCAGTTGGTCGGCGCTCGCCAAGCCGCTGCGCAAACTGGCCGTCGGCGAAACGGTGGTGTTTTCCGACGCGTTGAGCGCCGATGTGGTCTCGCTCGAGCATGGGTTGCGCTTGCGCTTCAACCTGTCGGGGGCCGATTTCGACGCGGCGCTGAACGCCTCGGGCGCGATGCCGCTGCCCCCCTATATCGCGGGCAAGCGCGCCCCCGACGAACGCGACCGCGAGGATTACCAGACCATCTGGGCCAAGCGCGCGGGGGCCGTTGCCGCCCCCACGGCCAGCCTGCATTTCGACGAAGAGCTGGTCGCGGCGCTGACCGCACGGGGGATCGCGTTCACCTTCGTCACGCTGCATGTGGGGGCGGGCACCTTTCTGCCGGTCACGGTCGAGGATGTGACCACCCACAAGATGCATGCCGAATGGGGCGAGGTGCGCGAAAAGGCCGCCGAAGAGATCAACGCGACCCGCGCGGCGGGCGGTCGGATCATTCCGGTCGGCACCACCGCCTTGCGCCTGATCGAGACCGCCGCCGCCGAGGATGGCACCATGCGGCCATTCGAGGGCGATACCGATATCTTCATCTACCCGGGCTACACCTGGCGCGTCACGGATGCACTGATGACCAATTTCCATCTGCCGAAATCGACGCTGATGATGCTGGTCTCGGCCCTGATGGGACAGGCGCGGATCAAGGCGATCTACGATCACGCGCTGGCGAACGGATACCGGTTTTTTTCCTATGGCGACGCATCGCTTTTGATTCCGTCGCGAATCTGACAGACGCCGGGGCGACCGCTGGTCCAGCCTGCCGGAAAGCGAAGGAAGCGCGCCATGTTGAACGTGATACGGGCCTCGTGGGCCCTGCTGCTCGGGATGTTCCTTTTGCAGATCGGCAATGGTCTGCAAGGTTCGCTCATGGGTGTTCGCGGCGCATTGGAGGGGTTCACCACCGTCCAGCTGTCGCTGATTGGCTCGGCCTATTTCGTGGGCTTTCTCGGGGGGTCGACCCTCGCCCCCAAATTCATCGCGCGGGTCGGTCACGTCAGGGTCTTTGCCGCTCTTGCCTCTTTGATCTCGGCCGTGATGATCTCCTACCCGGTGGTCACGGATCCCTATGTCTGGATGGCCCTTCGCGTCATCGTCGGTTTCAGCCTCTCGGGCGTCTACGTGACCGCCGAAAGCTGGCTAAACAACTCGTCCACGAACGAGACGCGGGGCAAGTCCCTTTCGGCCTACATGCTGATGCAGATGTTTGGACTTGTGGCCGGGCAAGCCATCCTGTCGGCGGGCGATCCATCGGGTTGGATCCTGTTCGTCATTCCGTCGATCCTCGTATCGCTCAGCTTCGCGCCAATCCTGCTCAGCGCCACACCGACCCCGGCCTTCGATGCGGCGCGGCCCATGACCCTGCGCCAACTCTATGCCGCCTCGCCCTTCGGCGTGATCGGCATGACCGCGATGGGGTGCATTTTTGCGGGCCAGTTCGCCATGGCACCGGTCTATGCGACCGAGATCGAGCTGTCGCTTTTGGAACTGTCAGGTTTCGTGTCTTCGTTCTTCATTGGCGCGATCGTGTTGCAATACCCGATCGGCTGGCTGTCCGATCGCATGGACCGGCGTGTGCTGATCATCGGTGCCTCTTTCGCAGGGGCGGCCGTGGCGCTTATCGGCGCTCTGGTGGGAAGCAGCTACACGATCCTGCTGGTGTTGGGCCTGTTGAACGGTGGTTTGGCGCAACCGCTTTACGCGCTCATCATCGCTTATACCAACGACTATCTGGATCCCGAGGACATGGCGGCCGCATCCGGCGGGTTGATGTTTGTCAACGGGATCGGCGCCATCCTGGGCCCGCTTGCCATGGGGGTGCTGATGTCGCAATTCGGCCCGGCCGGGTTCTGGATGTTTCTCGCCGCGATCCTGGTCATGATTGCGGTCTATGGCGTTTGGCGGATGACACAGCGCGTGTCGGCCTATGCCGAAGAGGACGAATACGAGGCGGTGTCCTACGCGTCGATCCTGCCGGGCGCGGCCTCGCCGGTGGCGGTCGAAACCGCGCAGGAACTCTATGTCGAGGCTGCCGAGGAATTGGCCGAGGCCGCCGAGGAAGAGGCCGCGATGGCCGAGAATCGCCCGGAAAATGCCTCATAGGCTTGGTAATCCGGGATCTGAGAGGAAGAGGAGACACGGCAAATGACCGACCGAGCAGACGAGGTGCTGGCCTTTTGGCAGGGTGCAGGCCCCGAAAAATGGTACAAGAAAGACGACGCGTTCGACGCCCAGATCCGGGCGCAATTCGAAACCCTGTGGGAGGCGGCCGCCGGCGGCGCGCTCGATGAGATCTGGGCCACCAACGCGCAAGGGGCGCTGGCCCTGATCGTGCTGCTGGACCAGTTTCCGCGCAACATGTTCCGCGATGACGGGCGTGCCTTTGCCAGCGACGACCGGGCGCGCAGCATCGCCTGCTACGCGATCGAACGCGGCTGGGACCTGCGCGTGGATGGCCCGATGCGGCAGTTCTTCTATCTGCCCTTCATGCATTCCGAGCGGCTGACCGATCAGGACCATTGCGTGCGCCTGATGGCCGAACGGATGGCGGGCACGGACAATCTGCTGCATGCCCGCGCGCATCGCGAGATCATCCGCCGCTTCAACCGCTTTCCCTATCGCAATGCCGCGCTTGGCCGGGTGTCAACGGATGCGGAACGCGCGTTTCTGGAAAACGGTGGCTACGGGGCGATCCTGTCCGAGGTACAGGCCGCCTGAGCCGGGCGCGGGCGGACCCACAGGCATTTGTGCCGCGCGGGTCTGCAACATGGCGGCGCACACGCCTTGCGTGCCGAGAAACCCCGCCATGCGGCGGGTGAACGGGCTTTGCCTGCGGGCGCGATTTTGTTTAACGTTGAACAAATCGCATTTCGCCGGGAGGAACGACCGTGGCCGGAGAGAGTTTTGACGTTGTGGTGATCGGGGCCGGGCCGGGGGGCGTATGTCGCCGCCATCCGTGCCAGCCAGCTTGGCCTGAAGGTGGCCATTGTCGAACGCGAACACATGGGCGGGATCTGCCTGAACTGGGGCTGTATCCCGACCAAGGCGATGCTGCGCTCGGCCGAGGTGTTCCACCTGATGCACCGCGCCAAGGAGTTCGGCCTGAAGGCCGAGGGCATCGGCTATGACATCGACGCGGTGGTCAAACGCTCGCGCGGGGTCGCCAAGCAACTCAGCTCGGGCGTTGCCCATCTGATGAAGAAGAACAAGGTGACCGTGGTGATGGGTGAGGCGACGATCCCCGCCAAGGGCCGCGTGTCGGTCAAGACCGACAAGGGTGCGCGGGATCTGTCGGCCAAGAACATCATCCTTGCCACCGGGGCACGGGCCCGCGAATTGCCGGGGCTGGAGGGCGACGGCAAGCGGGTCTGGACCTACAAGACCGCGCTGATGCCCCCGCATATGCCCAAAAAGCTGCTGGTCATCGGCTCGGGCGCGATCGGGATCGAGTTCGCCAGTTTCTACAACACGCTGGGCGCCGACACGACCGTGGTCGAGGTCATGGACCGCATCCTGCCGGTCGAGGATGCCGAGATCAGCGCATTCGCCAGGAAATCCTTTGAAAAGCAGGGCATGAAGATCATGCCCAAGGCGATGGTCAAGCAACTCGACCGCGCCGCTGACAAGGTCACCGCCCATATCGAGGTGGACGGCAAGACCGAGACGCAGGAGTTCGACACCGTCATTTCCGCCGTCGGAATCGTCGCCAATACCGAAGGGTTGGGGCTGGAACAGTTGGGCGCCAAGATCGACCGCAGCTTCGTGGTGACGGACGACTACTGCCGCACCGGGGTCGAAGGGCTCTTCGTCATCGGGGATGCGACCAACGGCCCCTGGCTGGCGCACAAGGCCAGCCACGAGGGCGTCATGGTGGCCGAATTGATCGCGGGCAAGAACAACGTCCATCCCGTGAAACCCGAAAGCATCGCCGGGTGCACCTATTGCCACCCGCAGGTGGCCAGCGTCGGCCTGACCGAAGCGCAGGCCAAGGAGCAGGGGCATCAGGTCAAGGTCGGGCGCTTTCCCTTCATCGGCAACGGCAAGGCCATCGCCCTTGGCGAGGCCGAGGGCATGATCAAGACCGTGTTCGACGCGAAGACCGGCGAATTGCTCGGCGCACACATGATCGGGGCCGAGGTGACCGAGCTGATCCAGGGCTATGTCGTGGGCCAAAAGCTCGAGACGACCGAGCAGGACCTGATGGAAACAGTGTTCCCGCATCCGACGCTCAGCGAAATGATGCACGAGTCGGTGCTGGATGCCTTCGACCGCGTGATCCACATCTGATCTCGGCGCAAGCCCCATGCAAAAAGGGCGGCCTGCACAGGCCGCCCTTTGTCTTTCGTGCCGGCCGGTTACTGCAGCAGGGTGATCGGCACCTCGGCCACCGGCGTGCGATCCTGTGCCACGAAATAGCGGAGGACATAGGCCCCGGACGTGTCTGGCAGGACCAGGCGTGCCGGGTTGCCGTCCCGGGTATAGACATACGCGGTCCACCCGCTGCCCTGCCCATCGGCCCGGCCGATCCCGATATAATCGCCCGCGTAATCGGGCCCGGTCCAGCCGACCTCGATCGTGGTGCCGGCCTGCGCCGTGGCCGGCGCGGTGAGCGAGGCCTCGACCGGGGAAAGCGTGATCGGCACCTCGGCAATTGGGGTGCGGTCCTGCGCGATGAAATACCGGATGACATAGGCCCCGCCCTCGGGGGGCATCAGCAATTGCACCGGGCTGCCGTCGCGGGTGTACGCATAGTTGGCCCAGGCGCTGCCCTGGCCGTCGGCGCGCCCGATCCCGATATAGTCGCCGTCGTAGTTCGGGCCGGTCCAGCCGATTTCGATGGTGTCGCCTGCGACCGCGCCGGCGGGGGCGGTCAGGCTGGCCGCGGCGGACGAGACGACGATGCGGGTGCTGGCGATCGGCGTGCGATCCTGCGCCATGAAATACTGAACCAGGTAGTCGCCCGGTTCCGGCGGCACGGTCAGCTGGGCCGGTGTTCCGTCGCGGGTGTAGGCATAGTTGGCCCAGGCGCTGCCCTGGCCGTCGGAGCGCCCGATCCCGATATAGTCGCCCTCGTAATCAGGGCCGGTCCAGGCGACCTCGACCACCTGTCCCGCGATGGCCGTCCCGGGGGCCGTGACCGTGGCCTCGGCCGCCGTCACCGTGACGGGGACCGAGGCGATGGCGGTCCGGTCCTGCCGCAGGAAATACTGGATCAGGTAGTCGCCCGGCGTTTCCGGCACGCGGAGTTGCACCGGGCTGCCCTCGCGCGTGTCGACATAATTCTCCCAGGCGCTGCCCTGGCCATCGGCACGCCCGATCCCGATATAGTCGCCCTGATAATCCGGCCCGGTCCAGCCGACCTCGATGGTCGATCCGGCCACCGCGCTGTCGGGGGCGGTGATGGAGGCGGCGACAGGCGTCACCGTGATCGGCACGGCGGTGATGCGTGTGCGATCCTGACGGGCATAATAGCTGATCAGGTAATCGCCCGGCGTTTCCGGCACCAAAAGCTGCAGGGGCGTTCCGTCGCGCGTGTTGGCGTAGTTTTCCCAACCGCTGCCCTGTCCGTCGGCACGCCCGATCCCGATATAGTCGCCCTGATAATCCGGCCCGGTCCAGCCGACCTCGATGGTCGATCCGGCCACAGCACTTTCGGGCGCGGTGATGGAGGCGGCGACCGGCGTCACCGTGATCGGCGCACTGGCGATGGGCGTGCGCCCGTCACGCAGGAAATAGCGGATCAGGTAGTCGCCCGCCTCGATCGGCATCAGCAGCGTGACGGGGGTGCCGCTGTCGGTCTCGGCATAGGTGACCCAGCCCGAGCCTTCGCCATCGGCCCGACCGATACCGATGTAATCGCCGCGATTGTCCGGGCCGGTCCAGCCGACCTCGACCGTCGATCCCGCCACGGCCGAGGCGGGTGCGGTAATCGTGGCGCGGGGTTGCGGTTCGGGGAAGATCACGGCGACCTCGCGCGGTTGATCGACGATCACGAAATCGACGCTTTCCTCGATTTCCTGCGCCGTCCAATAGGCCGTCACACGATAGGCCCCGCGGCTCAGGCCGAGGGTGACGGGGTTGGTCGTGTCCAGAGCGGCGTCGCGCCCCTCGATCTCCCACAGGACGGGATCGGTGATTGCCGGCCCCGAGGCGCCGCCGATGCGGGCCGACAAGGTGACATCCACCAAAAGCACGGGCAGGGGCACGACCACCTCCTGCGGGGTGTTGGCGGCGACGGCAAAGGTCGCCTCATGCGTTGTTTCCTGCGTCACGCGGGTGACCGACAGGCGGTAGTCACCGGGCAACAGCGCCACGTTTCCGCCCGGCGCCTCGACCGGGCCCAGCAATTGCTGGCCCGTGGCGTCGAACAGGCTCCAGACAAGGGGCGAGGCGGGCACGGTCATGTCCGGCTCGACCCGCGCGGTGAAGGTGACGGGGACGGCCTCGACGATCTCGGGCATGGCAACGACGACGGGGCCCGGCATGCCCTGGGTGACGGCAAAGGCCGTCTGATAGGTCACCGGGCCGTCCTCTTCGGCGCGGGTGGCGCGCGCGATATAGTCGCCGGGCATCAGCTCGGCCGTGATCGCGGGGCCTTGTGCGCCGGTGTCCAGAACCTCGCCCGAGCCCGACAAGAGCGTCCAGCCGATGGCCCGTGTCGGCACCGCGCCCGAAGGCGTCAACCGCGCCTCGATGCGCAGCGGCGTGGCGGTGACGGCCGGGGCCGCGGGGGGCGCCATCGTCACCTGTTGCAGCGCGGCCGACAGCTCGGCCGCGTTGTCGGCGGTGAGGAACAGGCCGCCCGTGTTGTCCGCGATGCATTGCATCTGCGCCCGCGCCTCGGGTTCCGAGGCGACGTCGAAGCCGATCACATGGGCGGTGAACCCGATGCCCGCCGCTTCCAGTTCGGCAGCCATGGCGCAGGGGTCGGGGTTGCAGTTCTCGATCCCGTCCGAGACGAGGATCACGGTCGCCGGCTCCTCGGTATGGCGCAGGGATTGCGCGGCGGCGACGACAGCATCGGTCATGGGCGTGCGCCCGCGCGGGTTGATGGCATTGACCGCCGACAGGATCTCATCCTGCGTGAAGGGGGCGGGCGCGACGATGGTTTCGATATCGGTGCAACTGCCGCGCTGGCGATGCCCATAGACCGTCAGACCAAGCGATTGATCGTCGGGCATGTCGGCCAGAAGGTCCGCGATCACCTCGCGGGCGATGACGATCTTGTTTATGCCGTCGATCTGCCCCCACATCGAGCCCGAGCCGTCCAGCACGAGGATCGTGTTGGCGCGGTCGGGGCTTTGCGCCGCAGCGCCCAAGGGCAACAGGCACAGGCTGAGAAGGGCAAGGAAAAGGCGGCGCATCGTGAAGATCCTTGGGCTGAATTGCTGGGCGCGCGACCCGCAGCGAATTGGGCGCGGGCGCTAGGTCGATGTCAGGTTAGGCCGAGTCGCGGCACCGGCAAAGGTGGGGTTTCCCCGCGCCGGCCCGTCGGTCGTGCTTGACGGCGGACAGGTCGGGTGCGATGCGCGCGGTCATGGCGCAGCCTTCGACATCATGGCCCCTGATCGGGGCGCTTTATCTGGCCGGGCTGATCGCCGCGGCGCAATTCGCCAAGGTCTCGGTCACGCTCGACGCGCTTGCGGCGGCCTATCCCGGTGCGCCGGTTGCCTTCGCCGTTTCGGGGGTGGCGGTGATGGGGGTGCTGTTCGGCGTTCTGGCGGGCGGTGTGGTGGCCAACCTCGGGCCGCGGCGGGTTATCCTGCTGGCGCTGGCAATCTCGGCCGTGGCAGGGGCGGGGCAGGCGGTGTTGCCGCCCTTCCCCGTTCTGATGGCGCTGCGTGTGGTCGAGGGGGCGGGGCACCTGGCGCTGGTTGTGGCGATCCCGACCCTGATGGCGGGTGTCGCGAACGACCGCGATCGGCCGATGGTCATGGGCCTTTGGGCCACCTTCTTTGGCGTGGGTTTCAGCCTGACGGCCGTCCTGGCGGGGGAGGCGGCGGGGCCCGTCTATGGCGGTCACGCGCTGCTGGCCGGGGCCGTGGCCGTGATCTTGTGGCGCATGCTGCCGCGGGGCATCGGTGGCGCGCGGCGCGCGGCCCCCGGGCTGGCCGATCATCTGGTGATCTATGCGACACCGCGCCTGTTCGCGCCGGCGCTGGGGCATGGCATCTACGCGGCCCTGTTTCTGGCGCTGGTGACATATCTGCCCGTCGCGCTTGGGGCCGCGTGGCTGGCCGCCGCCTTGCCACTGGCCGGTCTGGCGGGATCGCTGACGGCCGGGTACCTGGCGCGCGCGATTTTGCCGGGCCATCTGGTTCCGGCGGGATTTGCGGTGATGGCGACGCTCTTCGCGGCCACTTGGCTTGCCGGCCCCGGCATGGCGCCCGCGATGTCGGTTCTGGCCATGGCGGTCAGCGGCGTGGTGGCGGGGGCCGGTTTCGCAGCTGTGCCGTGGCTGAACGCGGACGCGCCCGAGCGCGCCCTGGCCAATGGCGCGCTGGCGCAGCTTGGCAATGTCGGCACGTTCTCGGGCACGCCGATGCTGGCCGCGCTGGGGGTCGGGGCGTCGCTGCCCTTTGCCATCGCCTCGGCGTGGTCGGAGCCGGCGCCACGGCCCTGGCCTATCGCGCAGCGATCCGCGATCAGGTCCTGCGCTAGGCGTCAGATCTGGTCGCGATCCTCGAGCAGGGCCAGCAGATCCCGCCGCCGCCACCGCGCGCGGATCTGGTTGGTCAGCACCGTGCGCGGCGTGAAGGTGGGGTTCTGGCCCTCGACATGCGCCACGTCAAAGCCCTTGGACGCCGCCACGACATGGTCGCCCTGGGTCGAGATTGCCACCAGCGACACCCACATCGCCTGCAGCCGGTCGCGGTCGATACCCACGCCCAGGCGCGTGCGGCCCCGCAGCATCAGATCCTCCAGACTGCCGATATCCATGACCTGGCCCTGCGTCAAAGGCCCTTGGGTCGTGCGGTCTATCGGGTTGGTGACCTCGGTCTCGGTCAACTCGTCGCGATCGGTGACGACGGCGCGCGACGTGCCGTCGGGTTGACCGAAATCGACCACCACGGCCAGAACATAGATTGGTTCCTTGCCCATGTTGGTCACGAGGCAGCGGGCCGTCTCGTCCCGCGCGGCGCCCCTGTCGATATGGATCGAGGTCCGTTTCTGTCGGCGATAGGTGTTGTAGAACACCTGTAGATAGATCATCCAGATCGCCACCATCGCCACATTCGTCACCGGCGAGATCACATCGCCCCAGGATTCGAAAAACTCCAGCATCGCGCCCTCCGCTCGTCTGGTGGGGGGAACGCGCAAGGGCCTGATCGGGTCCGCGGCGAGTGGGGGGGCGGACGGGCGGCGGCGGCGGAGCCAGCCCTGTGCCCAGGGCTCGTTCCCTATACGTTCTCAAATTACGGTTGGAGACTCGGCCCCGCTCGCCTATCTGTGCTGAGACGGTTAACGACAGGTTCCCCCGATGCCCGAGCTGAAGCAGATCGAGGTGCGCGGCGCGCGCGAGCACAACCTCAAGAATATCGACCTGGATATCCCGCGCGATCAGCTGGTTGTCATCACCGGGCTGTCGGGGTCGGGCAAATCCAGCCTCGCCTTCGACACGATCTATGCCGAGGGGCAGCGGCGCTACGTCGAAAGCCTGTCGGCCTATGCGCGGCAGTTTCTTGACATGATGGAAAAGCCCGATGTCGATCACATCAGCGGCCTTTCCCCCGCGATTTCCATCGAGCAGAAGACCACCAGCAAGAACCCGCGCTCGACCGTGGGCACGGTGACCGAGATCTACGATTACCTGCGCCTGCTGTTCGCGCGCGCCGGAACGCCCTATTCACCCGCCACGGGCCAGCCGATCGAGGCGCAGCAGGTCCAGGATATGGTCGATCGCGTTATGGCGATGGAGGAAGGCACGCGCGCCTATTTGCTGGCGCCGATCGTGCGCGACCGCAAGGGCGAGTATCGCAAGGAATTCCTCGAGTTGCGCAAACAGGGGTTCCAGCGGGTCAAGGTCGACGGTCAATTTTACGAGTTGGACGAACCGCCCACACTCGACAAGAAATTCCGCCACGACATCGACGTGGTCGTGGACCGAGTGGTGGTGCGCGAAGGGGCCGAGACGCGGCTGGCCGACAGTTTCCGCACCGCGCTGGACCTGGCCGACGGGATCGCCATTTTCGAGACCGCCCCGCGCGAGGACGCGGGCGAGCCCGAACGCATTACCTTTTCCGAAAACTTCGCCTGCCCGGTCTCGGGCTTCACCATCCCCGAGATCGAGCCACGCCTGTTTTCCTTCAACGCGCCCTTCGGGGCCTGCCCGAAATGCGACGGTTTGGGGGTCGAGCTGTTCTTCGACGAACGGCTTATGGTGCCCGACGCGGCCCTGTCGCTGGAAGACGGGGCCATCGCGCCCTGGCGCAAGGGAAAGTCGCCCTATTTCCTGCAGACCATTCAGGCCATCGCCAAGCATTACGGGTTCAACCCCAAGACCAAGTGGAAGGATCTGCCCAAGGACGTGCAGCAGGTCTTTCTGCGCGGATCGGGCGAGACCGAGATCAAGTTCCGCTATGACGAGGGCGGCCGCGTCTACCAGGTCGAACGCAGCTTCGAAGGGGTGATCCCGAACATGGAGCGGCGCTATCGCGAGACCGACAGCGCCTGGATTCGCGAAGAATTCGAACGCTACCAGAACAACCGCCCCTGCGGCGCCTGCGGGGGCTATCGCCTGCGCGAAGAGGCCTTGGCGGTCAAGATCGCGGGCCTGCATGTGGGCCAGGTGGTCGAGATGTCGATCAAGGAGGCGTTCAAGTGGTGCGAAACGGTGCCCGAGCATCTGAGCGTGCAAAAGAACGAGATCGCCCGCGCCATCCTCAAGGAAATCCGCGAGCGGCTTGGGTTCCTGAACAATGTGGGCCTGGAATACCTGACCCTGTCGCGCAATGCCGGGACGCTCTCGGGCGGCGAGAGCCAGCGCATCCGGCTGGCCAGCCAGATCGGCTCGGGCCTGACCGGGGTGCTCTATGTGCTCGACGAGCCGTCCATCGGCCTGCACCAGCGCGACAATGACCGCCTGCTGACGACGCTCAAGAACCTGCGTGATCAGGGCAATACGGTCATCGTCGTCGAACATGACGAAGAGGCCGTGCGCGAGGCCGATTACGTCTTCGACATCGGCCCCGGCGCGGGGGTGCATGGCGGGCAGATCGTGGCGCAGGGCACGCCAGAGCATATCGCGGCCGACCCGGCCTCGATCACCGGGCAATACCTGTCGGGCAGCCGTGAGATTTCGGTGCCGGCCAAGCGCCGCAAGGGCAACGGCAAATCCCTGACGGTGGTCAAGGCGACCGGCAACAACCTCAAGGACGTGACCGCCAAGTTTCCCTTGGGCAAATTCGTCTGCGTGACGGGCGTCTCCGGCGGCGGCAAGTCGACCCTGACCATCGAGACGCTGTTCAAGACCGCCTCGATGAAGCTGAACGGCGCGCGGCAGACGCCCGCGCCCTGCGAGACGATCAAGGGGTTGGAACATCTCGACAAGGTGATCGACATCGACCAGCGGCCCATCGGGCGCACGCCACGCTCGAACCCAGCCACTTACACGGGGGCCTTCACGCCGATCCGCGACTGGTTCGCCGGCCTGCCCGAGGCCAAGGCCCGCGGCTACAAGCCGGGACGCTTCAGCTTCAACGTCAAGGGGGGGCGGTGCGAGGCCTGTCAGGGCGATGGTGTCATCAAGATCGAGATGCATTTCCTGCCCGATGTCTATGTCACCTGCGAGACCTGCAAGGGCGCGCGCTACAACCGCGAAACGCTAGAGGTGCAGTTCAAGGGCAAATCCATCGCCGACGTTCTGGACATGACGGTCGAGGACGCGCAGGAGTTCTTCAAGGCGGTGCCGAGCATCCGCGAAAAGATGGACGCGCTGGTCCGCGTGGGCCTTGGCTATATCAAGGTGGGCCAACAGGCCACGACCCTGTCGGGGGGCGAGGCGCAGCGCGTGAAACTGTCCAAGGAACTGGCCAAACGCTCGACCGGACGGACGCTCTATATCCTCGACGAGCCGACCACCGGCCTGCATTTCGAGGATGTGCGCAAACTGCTCGAAGTGCTGCACGAACTGGTCGAGCAGGGTAACACGGTGGTGGTGATCGAGCACAATCTCGATGTCATCAAGACGGCCGACTGGATCATCGATATCGGCCCCGAGGGGGGCGATGGCGGCGGGCAGATCGTGGCCGAGGGCACGCCGGAAGATGTGGCCGGGGTCGAGCGATCGCATACCGGGCGCTATCTTGGCCCGATGCTGCGGCCCCGCAAACACGCCGCCGAATAGCGCCCGAAAGGGTGCGTCGCGCGGGCGCGCGTCGCCCGGTGCAGCCGCGACAGGGGCCTTGAGCCCCTGACGCGGCTTGCCTCCGGCGGGCATATTTTTCAGGATAAAGATGTGGTGTTTCGGGTGGTGAGGGCGAGGCGATGACGCGGCGGCCGAAGATCGGGTTGGCCTTGGGCTCGGGCGGGGCGCGGGGATGGTGCCATCTGGGCGTTCTGTCGGTGCTGGACGAGATGGGTGTCGAGGCCGACATCATCGCAGGGTGTTCGATGGGCGCGCTGGTCGGCGCGGCCGAGGCCGGGGGCGTGCGCGCCGAGCTGGACGCCTGGGCGCGGGCGTTGACGCAGACGAGCTTTCTGGGGTTGGTGGATTTCCGTCCGCAATCGGGCGGGCTGGTGGCGGGCGAGGCGATCGCCGATGTGCTGTCGGACTGGGGGCTGGATTGCGATATCGGCGCTTTGGCTCGGCCCTTCACGGCGGTGGCGACGCGCCTGGACAACGGGCGCGAGATCTGGCTGGGCGATGGCCCGCTTTTGCCGGCGGTGCGGGCCTCGATTGCGATACCGGGCCTGTTCACGCCACAATTCATCGACGGTCATTGGCTGGTGGATGGCGGGTTGACCAACCCGGTGCCCGTCTCGGTGGCGCGGGCGCGCGGCGCCGACATCATCATCGCGGTCAATCCCAACGCCAAGCCCTCGGGGCGGGTCTGGGTGCCCGAAGCGCAGGGCTCGGGCCTGTGGAAGACGCTGGGGTCGCGGTTCACCGAGATGCTGCCCGAGGGCTGGCAACCCCAACCGCCGCCTGAGGACGTGCCGCCGCCGCCGCAGGGGATCGACGCGGTCAATGCCGCCATCGACATGCTGACCGAATACCTGCGCCGCACCCGCGCCGCCGCCGACCCGGCGGATGTGGTGGTCGAGGTCGACCTGACGGAGTTCTCGACCATGGCCTTTTTCGAGGCCGAGACCGCGATCAAGGCCGGCCGCGCCGCGGCCCTGGCCGCCATGCCGCGGATCGAGAGCGCCCTGTCCAACCCGTAAGGGCGCATAGCGCCGCCGCGTCAGCGCGTCACCATCAGCCGCTCGAGCCCATGGAAATGGTAGATCTCGGCGTAGCGGGGGGCCTCGACCAGGCGCAGGCCGGAGCAGGCCTGGAACAGCGCGGACATGGCGATGCCGAGTTCCAGCCGCGCCAGCGGGGCGCCGACGCAGAAATGCAGCCCGGCCCCGAAGGCGAGGTTCGGCGGCCCCTGGCGGGTCGGCTGAAACCGGTCGGGCTGCGCGTAGCAGTCCGCGTCGCGCCCGGCCGAGGCGAGCAGCAGCCCCACCGCGTCACCGCGCCGAAAGCGGTGGCCGAACAGGTTGACCTCGTCATAGACCCATCGCGTGAACAGGTGCAGCGGCGGGTCGAGGCGCAGCACCTCTTCGACGAAGGCCTCGGGTGCGGTGCCGGGGCGAACGCCCATCTCGAGCGCCAGTTTCACCCCGTTTCCCATGGTGTGCACCGTCGCCTCGTGCCCGGCATTCAAGAGCAGGATGCAAGTTGTGATCAACTCGTCCGTCGTGAGCTTGTCGCCGTCTGCCTCGGCGGCGATCAGGGCCGAGATCAGATCGTCGCGCGGCTCGGATCGGCGGCGCCGGACATAGTCACGCATGAAGGCCACGAACTCCTCGGTCGCGGCGACGGCACGGGCCTCGTCCTCGGGCGTGCGGCCAGCCTGGTACATCATGACCATCGCGTTGGACCAGCGCAGCAGATCCGGGGCCATGCCCTCGGGCACACCGAGCAGCCGCGCGATCACGATCACCGGGATCGGTCGGCAGAAGGCGTCGAGCAGGTCGAAGGGGCCGTCAGGGAAACTGTCGATCAGGTCACGGGCCAGCTGCTCGATCTCGGGTGCCAGGGCCTTGATCCGGCGCGTGGTGAAGGCCCGCAGCACGAGGCCGCGCAGCCGGGTATGCCGTGGCGGTTCGAGTTCCAGCATCGAATGCGCTTCGACGGCATAGAAGGGCGCCAGATGCGCAGGGATGTCGGGCGGTGTCACCGGCTCGCGCCCGAAACGGCGGTCGCGCAGGATGGTGTTGATCGCATGGTGCGTGGTCGCGACCGGCAGGCCGTACTCCTGCCAGACCACAAGGGGTCCGGCGGCGCGAGCGCGGGCGTAGAACGGATAGGGGTTCTGGACGAAGGCGGGCTCGGTGGGGGATTGGCTGAGGCGCTGCATGGGGGGTGTTCTGCCCCATTCCGCGCGCGCTGCACAGTCCTGCCGTCAGATCAGACCGACCGCGCCATGGTGGCGCGGCCGGTTGCGGTCCGGCGTTGGCGGTACAGGGCCGATCAGTCGGCGCCGCGCACCGGGATGGTCGCGTCGGGGTTCGGGTGAACGACCTTTTGCACAAATAGATGATGGCCGCGGCCCCCAGCCCGATCAGGTCGCTGACCAGACCGCCTTCGATCATGAAGAGCGCCGCAATGATCAGGCCAAGGCGCAGGAACCAGGCTGACCGTCCGCCCATGAACCATCCTTGCACCCCGGCCGACAGCAGGAACACTCCGAAGGTCGCGGTGATGCCGGCGCGGATCACCTCGACCCAGGTGCCATCCATCAGGATGGCCGAGTTGTAGAAGAACATGAAGGGCACGATGAAGGCAGCGATCCCGATCTTGAAGGACGCAACCGAGGTCTCCATCGGGTTCGCGCCCGATATGCCGGCGGCGGCGTAACTGGCCAGCGCCACGGGCGGCGTGATGGCCGAGACGACGGCAAAGTAGAAGACGAAGAAATGCGCCGTCAGCATCGGGATGCCCAGTTGCACTAGGCCGGGTGCCACGACCGAGGCCGCAACCGCGTAGGCCGCCGTGGTCGGCATGCCCATGCCCAGCAGGATGGCGATGCACATGGCAAAGAACAGCGCCAGCAGTTGCGAGGCCGCGGCCAGGTCCAGCAGGACCGACGAGAACCGCGCGCCCACACCCGTCAGGCTGATGACGCCCACGATGATGCCGGCGCAGGCACAGACCGCGATGATCTGGATCGACATGACCCCGGCCAGTTCGAAGGCCTTGAGGATCGAGCGCAGCCCCATGCGATGGGGCGTCAGCCAACTGACGACGGCCGCGGCCGCGGTGGCCAGCGTGCCCGCCCGGATCACCGAGTAGCCCATGAACAGGGCCGCGATCAGGATGATGATCGGGACGAACAGGTAGACCTGCTTGGCCAGTGCGCGGAACTTGGGCAGCTCATCCTCGCGCATGCCGCGCATGTGCAGCTTGGCCGCTTCGAAATCGACCATGAAATAGATCGACGCGAAATACAGGATCGCCGGAATGATCGCGGCGATGGCGATCTCCTGGTAGGGGATGCCTGTGATCTCGGCCATGATGAAGGCGCCTGCGCCCATGATCGGCGGCATGATCTGCCCGCCCGTGCTGGCGGCGGCCTCGATCGCGCCGGCGGTCTTTTTCTCGTAGCCGACCTTTTTCATCAGCGGAATGGTCAGCGAGCCGGTCGCCACCACGTTGCCCGCCGAGGTGCCGTTGATCATGCCCATCAATCCGCTTGCGAAAATCGCCACCTTGGCCGGGCCGCCGCGCGCGCGTCCGGCGGCAGCAAAGGCGAAATTGACGAAGTAATCGCCCACTTTCGACGCCTGCAGGAACGCGGCGAAGATGATGAACAGGATGATATAGGTCGAGGACACGGCCGTTGTCGGCCCGAGGATGCCCGCATCCGAGTAGACATGCCCGAAGAACCGCTGCCAGCTATAGGGGTTCTGCACGGCCAGCAGGCCCGGCAACAGATGTGCCGTGAAGGTGTAGACAAGGAAGACGCCGGTGATGATGACCAGCGCAAGGCCCGCCACACGCCGCGTCAGTTCCAGGATCATGGCCGCCCCGGCGGTTGCCGCAAAGGCCACGCCGATGGGCACGAAAGGCGTGCCGACCGAGTTGCGCGCCGCAGTGCCGTAGATCGTGACCAGATACATCGCGACCACGATGCCACACAGCGCCAGCACCACGTCCGAGGCGGCGAACAACTCGCGCCCGCGCCGTTCGAACCAGCCCGTGACGATCGCACCGCCCGTCGCGATCAGCAGGGGAATGCCGAACCAGGTGATTTCGGTCTGGTAGATCTCGGTGCCCGGAAAAGCGGCCCAGGTGATCAGCCCGCCCATTTCGGGCAGATCGCCCGAATTTATCATCTGCATGAAGCCCATGACCGTGAAGGCCGAGATGCCGACGGGAATGACCAGCGCCAGGGCAACGAGGGACAGCCAGCGCGTGTCGCGGTGTTGCTTGCCGTCAAACGTGTGCGCCGAGAACAGCAGGAACCCCAGCGCAAGGGCGCCGGCAATGTGCATGATGCGGAAATTCCAGGTTTCGAGCGGGAATTGCGGCAGGAAGGGCAGGTCGAGCCCCGTCATGCCCGACACGGACAGACCGTTCAGCGCGGCCATGTGAAAAGCGGCGTAAAGGGTCGAGAGCGTGGCGATGGCGAGATACGCCTTGCCGGTGAAAAGACGGCGGTTGGACTCGACGGGTTCCTCGTCGACGCCGTCGGCAATCACGGCCCCCTGGATCTGGTCCTCTGCGGCGGCCTTGGCCCGGTCGCTCATGTCATGTCCCCCTATGGCCGACTGGCTCGGCGCTGTCTTTCCCCGTCAACGGGGGCTTGCCCTGATCGGGTGATTGGATAGGCCGCGCCCCGTGGAGGAGCGCGGCCCGTGAGGTGATCTTGGTCAGGTCGGAACGGTCCGCCCCGACCCGGATCGCGCCAGATTACATGTCGCCGTGGATCATGTCATCGGGAATGTCGGCGCTGGCGTTTTCCTCGAACCAGCGGGCTGCACCGGGGTGCCACATCATGACGGTGTTGCGATCCCAGAACTCGGGCAGGGTCGAGCGGGCGGCGCGGTGGACGTTCACCATGCGCTCGTTATCCGACATGACCGCGTCCACGACAGCGTAGACGAAGGTTTCGGGCAGGGCGCAGTTGGCGATGGCGAAGTTCCACATCGACACCGAGCGTGCGCCGTTCTCAAGCGTGGTGTAGGTATCGGCCGCGATCTCGAACGGGGCCACCGGGAAGCTTTCCAGGATCTGGGCCTGCTCTTCTTCGGTGAATTCGATGATGTTGATGTCGGTCTGCACCTCGAGCTGCGACACGGCCGGAACCGGAACGCCCGCCGCAAAGGCGATCACGTCCAGCAGACCGTCCTGCAACTGGCCGCCAAGGTCCGACCAGCCACCGTTGCGGCGGTCGAATTCGACACCCAGTTCTTCCATCATGCGGGGGAAGTACGTGTCCGAGGTCGAGCCTGCGGGGCCGAAGCCGATACGGGCGCCCGCCGGAATTTCCGACACCGAGGTGATGCCCGAGGACGCCAGCGCCGTGATCGAGAAGGGCGTCTGGTACATCGGGAACATGGCGCAGGCATTGGTCATCTGAAGACCGGGTGCGATCGGGTTGCCGCCGGCCAGGCTTTCTGCGGCCGGGCCCATCGTGGTCATGCCGAAATCGACCTCGCCGGTGTGCACCAGCGCCATGTTCTGCATCGGACCGCCGGTCACTTCGCCGCTGCCCGAAAGGCCCAGCTCTCTTCGGCCACCAGGTTCGCCCAGCCATTGCCATAGCCGAAATAGGTGCCGCCCTGCGATGCCGTGCCGACGGTAAAGCTTTCGGGCCAGCCCTCGCGATCCGCGTCAGCCTGGGCGAATGCCATGCCCGTGCTCAGGGCGGTCGCCGTCGCGACGACGGTCAGTTTCGCAAATGCAGATTTTGTCATCTAGTCCTCCACTGTTCTTGCCGCCGGGACGTTTTGCCCTGTCTCTCGCGGCATGCACCCCAGCGGGCGCATTGCGTGAAGGTATAAGGCACCGAGCCAGCCGCTCAAGGGCAAAAGCTCGGCTCGTCGCACATGTAAATTATATAATAATTGCGAACACCCATCAGGCCGTCGCGGCAATCTCGGCCAGTTTGCCATGCAGAACCTCGAGAAAGGCGTCGCGGGCCGGGTGGCGTGTGTCGCGCAGCCAGACTGCGGCCAGCGAAAGCTTGTCGCGCACCGCCGCCGAGGGTGGGCTCAGCGCGACAAAGGCCACACCGCCCACCGCCAGCCGCGAGGCCCATTTCGGAACGATCGCCAAGCCGACGCCACTACCGACAAGGCTGACAATCGTTTGTTTTTCCTCGGCGATCTGCACGATGCGGGCGCTTTGCCCGGCCTCGAGAAACAGTTTCATGGTCAGGTCATGACTGTGCGGACGCGAGCGGCGGTCGGGCACGATCAGCGGCTCGTCGGCCATGTCCGCGACACTCAGCGCATCGCGCCCGGCCAGGCGATGCCCCTTGGGCACCGCCACCACGGCTGTTTCATGGAACAGGTGCTGAAAGGTCAGCCGTGGGTCGCTGCTTTCTGGCGGGCGTATGATGGCGATGTCCAGGCGACCGGACAGCAGGCGCGGGATCAGGCGGATGGTCTTTTGCTCGAACAGTTCCACCTCGATCTCGGGATGCACCTCGCGCAGATGCGGCAGAAGTTGCGGCATCAGCCCGGCGGCCGCGCTGTCGATGGCCCCGATGCGCAAGACGGCGGCGCGATCCTCGTTTTCGTCGCGAAACGCCTTTTCAAGGCGGTCGGCGCGCTCGACCACATCGCGTGCGCCGTCGAGAAAGCGACGGCCCGCCGCCGTCAACGAGACATGGCGCGTGGTCCGCACCAGAAGGCGACTGCCAAGCCCGTCTTCCAAAAGCTTGATCTGCCGCCCGAACGAGGCGGGCAGCATGTCCATCCGTTGCGCCGCCCGTCCGAAATGCAAGGTGTCGGCCACGGCGATGAAGCACCTGAGTTGTCGCAGATCCATGGCGGCCTGGATAATATCATTTTTTTATATGATCGAGCGCTTATTGCCGGCCGGTGTTCGAATTGCCACACCTTCCCCAACCGATGATCGCCGGCCGGGCGCCCGATGACGCGCCGCACGGCATGCCAGCACAGGAAGCCCGAAATGAAGACATACAAGATCGCCGCCATCCCCGCCGATGGCATCGGCCCCGAAGTGATCGACGCGGGCGCACAGGTTCTGGCCGCGCTGGAAAAGCGCGAAGAGACGCTGAGCTTTGATCTGACCACCTTCCACTGGGGGTCGGATTACTACAAGAAAACCGGCGTGATGATGCCCGAGGACGGCTTGGACCAGCTCAAGCCCTTCGATGCGATCTATTTCGGGGCCGTGGGGGCACCCGATGTGCCCGATCACATCACGCTTTGGGGCCTGCGCCTGCCGATCTGCCAGGGTTTTGACCAATATGCCAATGTCCGCCCGACCAGGATCATTCCCGGTGTCGCCTCGCCGTTGCGCGGGGTCGAGGCGGGCGATCTGGATTGGGTGATCGTGCGCGAGAACTCCGAAGGGGAATACTCCGGCCATGGCGGGCGCGCACACCGGGGCTTGCCCGAGGAAGTGGGCACCGAGGTGTCGATCTTCACCCGCGTCGGCGTCACGCGCATCATGCGTTACGCCTTCGACCTGGCCCGGTCGCGTCCGCGCAAGCTGCTGACCGTGGTGACGAAATCCAACGCGCAGCGCTTTGGCATGGTGATGTGGGACGAGATCGCCGCCGAGGTCGCGCAGGATTATCCCGACGTGACCTGGGACAAGATGCTGGTCGACGCGATGACCGTGCGCATGGTCAAGACCCCGCAGTCGCTGGACACGATCGTGGCCACCAATCTTCATGCCGACATCCTGTCGGACCTGGCCGGGGCGCTGGCCGGGTCGCTTGGGGTGGCGCCGACGGCCAATATCGATCCCGAGCGGCGGTTTCCCTCGATGTTCGAGCCGATCCATGGCTCGGCCTTCGACATCACCGGCAAGGGCATCGCCAACCCGGTGGCCAGTTTCTGGACGGCCAGCCAGATGCTCGACCATCTGGGCGAGGGCGCGGCCTCGGCCCGCCTGATGCGCGCGGTGGAAAAGGTCTGTGCCGACGGGATCGTGACGCCGGATGTGGGTGGAACGGCCACCACCCAGCAGGTCACCGATGCCGTCTGCGAGGCGATCCGAAGCGAGAACATCTAGGCGTCGCAACCGCGGTGCGGATCGCGTGATTTTCCCCGTGGGGGGCGCGCGCTTTTTCTGGCCTCGGCGGGGGCGGCCTTGTTAGTCTGCCCCTGTCCGAGCGCTGAATGAGCACGGACCATGTGGAGGATTTGCGATGAGATTCAGATTGAGCGTGGCCGCTGCCGCGTCCCCCCTGGCCCTGGTCCTGGGCCTGACGACGGGGCCGGCCCTGGCCCAGCAGGTCGAGTGCGGCGGCATCGGGGCGGGCGGCACTTGGATCGGCGGCACACCCGAGGCGTCCGATGTCGCCACCGCCATGGGCACCCTGTCGCTGATCGAACAACCCGTGCCCTCGGGCGGCAGCACCGTGGCCCTGTTCTCGCTCAGTCAGCCCATGGAGGTGCGTCTCGAGGCGCAGCCGACACCGGGCGGCGATAGCGTCATCGAGCTCTATGATGCGGGCGGCCAACTTGTCGTGACCGACGACGACTCGGGCGGCGGGCTGGCATCCCGGGCCGAAACCCTGCTGCAACCGGGCGAGTACTGCCTTGCGACCCGCGGATTTGGCGGCTCCGCCCTGACGGCAGATATCGCCGTGGGACAATTGGGTCATGCCGCGATCACGCAGGGCCTGTCGGGCGGGTTCTTCGATGGCGATGGCGACCCCGACATGCCGATCTTCGTCGGCATCGATCCTTGCCTGCCCGACACGCCGGCCACCCCGCTTGGCGGCGACATGCTGGATGCGATGCTGGATGAGGGCGGGGCCGAGGCGACGAACACGATCAGCGGCACCCCGTATTACCGCTTCTCGCTGGCATCGCCGCAGCCCCTGACGATTCGGGCCGAAAACCCGAATGCAGATCCCTACATCTACGTTTTCGACGGGCAGGGCGAATTGCTGGCCGAGAACGACGATTACGACAGCCTCAACAGCCGGATCGATTTCACCGATCCGCTTCCCGCAGGCGATTATTGCATCGGCATGCGGGCGCTGGCGGACCCCGAGCTGCCGGTGACGGTGCGGGTGGCGCGCTATGACCAGCAGGCCGCGTTGAACGAGCTTTATACCCTGGGCGAGGCCGCGCCGCCGCTCGACGGGTCGTGGCCGGTCGTGGATATGGGCGTGCTGCCGCCCCGCGCCGTGCGCGACGCCCAGGTCAGCGGGCGCAATGCCGAATGGTTCACCTTCGAGATGCCATCGCGGGGGATGATCCTGATCGACGCGATCGAGGTCACCGACAGCGACCCGATGATCGCGCTGTTCGACGATCTGGGACGCGAGATCGCCTTCAACGACGATGCGGGCGGGTCGCTCAACAGCCAGTTGGCGCTGCGTCTCGATCCCGGCCGCTACATGCTGTCGGTGGTGCAATATGCCGACAGCTATCAGGGCATCATCCGCATCGCGACGGAACGCTTCGTTCCGGCCACCGAGTAACGCGGAACGCGACCCGACAGGCGCCGCCGGCTTTGCAGGCTGGCGGCGCTTTCGGGGGCAGGGGCTCAGGCCTGTTGCAGGGCGTCGATGATCCCTCCGAAATCGGAGGCCTTCAACGAGGCGCCCCCCACCAAGGCCCCGTCCACGTTCGACACGGCGAAGATCTCGGCGGCATTGCCGGGCTTGACCGATCCCCCGTAAAGCAGCCGGACCGACCGCCCGACCCCCGCGCCGAAACGGCGTTCCAGCTCGGCGCGGATGTAGTCATGAACCTCGCCGATCTGGTCGAGGGTCGGCGTCCGGCCGGTGCCGATCGCCCAGACCGGCTCGTAGGCGACGATCAGGCTTTCGCCGGTGGACAGATCGGGGATCGAGCCGGCCAACTGCCCCGAGATGATGTCGAGCGTATTCGCCGCGTCGCGCTGTGCCTCGGTCTCGCCCACGCAGATGATGCAGGTCAGCCCCGCCGCCAGCGCCGCGCGCGCCTGGGCCCGGACGGTGTCATCGCTTTCGCCGTGATCGGCCCGCCGTTCCGAATGGCCGAGGATGACATGGGTTGCGCCGGCATCGGCCAGCATCTCGGCCGAGATGTCGCCCGTATGGGCGCCCGAGGCCTGGGGGTGACAGGTCTGGCCACCAAGGGCGATCTTCGCCGTTCCGATCCGCTCGGCCATCGGGGCCAGCAGGGTCGCGGGCGGGCAGATCAAGATCTCGATCGCGGCATCGCCATGCGCGGCAACCAGCGTGTCGATCTCGGCCAGCGCGGCGCGCGTGCCATTCATTTTCCAGTTTCCAGCCGCCAGCTTGACGCGCATGCCCATCACTCCTTGTTCTCTGCCCGTTTGGGATGGCAAGGAAAGGCGGGCCGGTCAAGCGGGCCGCCCGCTGCGAACGGAGGCGACGATGATCCCCAAGGTGGATGCGGCTGCATTGGCGCGCGGCGATGCGCAGGCGATGGATCACGTGCGCACGGGCGCTTTCGACACGGGGTTCCTGTTGCTGGAGAACACGGCCCTCGGCCAGGCCGCGGTTGCGCGTGTGATCGAAACCTATCGGGCCTTTTTCCATCTGCCCCCGGCGCTCAAGGCCAAAGTGGACATGGCCGCCACGGGATCGAACCGTGGCTGGGGGGCGGCGCAGTCGGAACAGGTCGATCCGATGTCCAACCCGGATTACAAGGAATTCTTCGATTGCGGTGTCACCCTGGCCCAGGACGATCCCTTGGCGCAGCTGCAATTCTACGCGCCGAACCGCTGGCCCGAGGCACCCGCAGGCTTTCGCGATGTGATCGAGGCGTATTTCGACGCGGCCTGCCGGGTAGCGCTTGCGCTTTTGTCGGGGATCGCACGGGCCATTGGCGAGGACGGCGATTATTTCGCAGACAAGTTCGCGCAGCCCATGGCGCTATTGCGGGGCAATTACTATCCGGCGCGGCCCGGTTGGGCGGGCGACAAGGATTTCGGGATCGCGCCCCATACCGATTACGGGTGCCTCACCCTGCTGGCGACCGATGGCCAGCCCGGCCTCGAAGTGGCGCTGCGCGATGGCTCTTGGCACCCAGTGCAGGCGGACCCCGGTGTGTTCGTCGTGAATTTCGGCGAGATGCTGGAGATGTGGAGCAACGGACGGGTGCGCGCCACCCTGCACCGTGTGCTGGGCGGCCCGGAGGAGCGGATTTCCGTGCCGCTGTTCTTCAACCCGACCCATGACACCAATGTCGCGCCGATCGGGTCGGGCAAGGTCATTCTGGCCGGTGACCACCTGTCGCGGCGCTACACCGAAACCTATGTTCATCTGCATGGGCAAGACTAGCCCTTGCGCGGCGGTCCGCGTCGGTCCGGTCTACAGGTGAGACAGGGCGCGGCGGGCCCAGTCGCAGGCGATTTCGGGATCGTCCAGTCCGCTTTCGGGCATCGACCAATAGGGCATCACCGTCGGCGCCCGGCCCGCGCGCTGGTAGGTCCAGCGCGTGCAGCCCTCGGCGGTCAGACTGTCGACCATCGCACCCGCGCCCTTCAGCCAGAGGGACCCGTCGGCCATCAGGATCGCAAAGATCTTACCCTGATGATACAGGCACAGGCCGCCCATCATCTTGCGCGTTGTGATATCTCCCAAATCCGAGAACAGCTCGATCGCATGCGCGACATCGGCCTCGGCGACGGCCAAGTCAGCCGCCTTGCGCGGCGGCGCGTTCGGCCGCCAGTTCCTCGGCATCCTTGAACTTGATCGACTCGCCGCAGCCGCAGGCATCGGTCACGTTGGGGTTGCGGAACTTGAACGACGCCTCCAGCAGCGAGACCTCGTAATCGATCTCGGTGCCGAACAGGAACATCTGCGCCATCGGCGCGATCATCACGCGCGCGCCGTCCTGTTCGACCACCTCGTCATTGGGGTCGATCTCGGTCACGTAATCCATGGTGTATTCCATGCCGGCGCAACCGCCTTTCTTGACACCGATCCGCAGACCCTGTGTGCCGCCTTGGGCCATCAGCTTGGCGATCTGCCGGGCGGCGGCGGGTGTGAGGGTGACGGCCTGTTTTCCGGGAATGCCGAACATCGGGACTACTCCTGCGCGTTGTAGGCGTAATGTAGGGGGTCTTTGGCCTCGGCTCAACCGGGCAGGGCCGACGGCACCAGCAGCGCAAGGCCCAGTGCGGTGCCAAAGGCCCAGGTGAAGCTGACCACGCTGCCCAGCACAAGGCGGCGGCGTCCCTGCCGGGACCGCTGCGCCCAATGGCGCCAGACATAGATCAGCTTCAGTGCCATGATCGCGGGCACCAGCAGCGGCAGGCCCATCAGGATCGCCAGGCACAGGCCCACCCGCTCGACCCAGCCTGTCACGACGCCTTCGCGCGCCGGCGGCTCGGTCCCGCCGAGCAGGGTCAGCACGGCATATTGCCCGCCACGCGCGGCAAAGATGACCGCGCCCGCGATCAGGTAAGCCTGCGGAAGCGCCGGGACCGAGGAGAGCGGGCTGAGCGACCACAGCCCCGGCGCCAGGACGGCGACAGCGACGATCGAGGCGATGTGAAAAAGCTGATCGGCGATGTAGCTGGGCAAGCCCGATGGCATGCCGAAGGTCTTGAGGATGTCGATCAGCAGATGCGCGGCGGTCAGCGCCAGAAACCAGGGCGAAAAGGTCAGGGTCGTCAGCACCATCGCCAGAAACACAAGGGCGATATGGGTGCCCAGCGCGATCGGACGCCGCTTGTTGTCGACCAGCCAGCGTGTCTGGGCCAGATAGTCTGCGATGACATGTGCCAGAAACAGCGCGGCAAAGGTGTGGGCGGCCATGGGGGAAGGGGGGTCCGTTTGTCGCCGCGCACAAGGCCGGCGCGCGCCGGTCCGTGGGCGGCGATCCGTGCCAGGGTGACGCGGTGCCGCGCCGGGGCGGATTGGAGAAAGCCGTCGTGTCTGCGGGCGGTTACATGAACCCCAGTTCCAAGCGGGCCTCGTCCGACATCATGTCCATGCCCCAGGGCGGATCCCAGGTGATTTCCACGTCCACCTGCTTCACGCCATCCAGCGGTTCGATCGAATCCGCCAGCCAGCCGGGCATGTCGCCCGCCACCGGGCAGCCCGGCGCGGTCAGGGTCATGGTCACATGGACGGCGTTCTCTGGCGAGATCTCGATCGTGTAGATCAGACCCAGATCGAAGATGTTCACCGGAATCTCGGGGTCATAGACCGAGCGGCAGGCCTCGACCACCTGCTCGTACAGGGGATGATCCGTGGACGACGGCTTGATCAGCGGCGTGCCTTCGAGATGCTCTTGATGTTCGGTCATGCGCGGCCTCGTTCAATATCCGACAAGACATATAAGGATTGGCGGCATCGGGGTAAAGCCGTCAGGCGCCCCGACGTTTGCGCACCGGCTGCGGCCGGACATGTTTCTCGATGGCATCGAAGAGATGGGCGGCGACGTTCTTGCCCGTCGCCTCCTCGATACCCTGGACGCCCGGGCGAGGAATTCACCTCGAGCACCTTGGGCCCATCCTCGGAGCGCAGCAGATCGACCCCGGCCCAGCCCGAGGCCGAACAGCTTGGCCGATTTCAGGGCCGTGTCGCGCTCGGCCTTGGTGATGCGCACGGCGCTGGCCTTGCCGCCACGATGCAGGTTCGAGCGGAAATCATCCCCGCCCGCGGTGCGTTTCATCGCGGCCACGACCTTGCCGTCCACGACGAGGCAACGGATGTCTTCGCCGGCGGCCTCCTTGACGAAGCTCTGGACGAGGAAATTGGCGCGCAGGCCGCGAAACGCATCGATGACCGACTGCGCGGCCTTGCGGGTTTCGGCCAGCACGACACCTTTTCCTTGCGTCGATTCCAGCAGCTTGATGATCAAGGGGCCCGATCCGACCAGCCCGATGATGTTGTCGGTATCCTTGGGCGAGGCGGCAAAGGCCGTCTGCGGCATGCCGATCCTGTGGCGGGCCAGCAACTGATGCGCGTGCAGCTTGTCGCGGCTGGCGGTGATCCCCGCCGCCCCGTTCACGCAATAGGTGCCGATGGTTTCGAACTGGCGCAGAACGGCGGTGCCGTAGGCGGTCACGCTGGCGCCGATGCGCGGGATCACCGCGTCATAGCGGGGCAGGCGGGTGCCGTCGTAATGCACCTCGGGGGCCAGTGCGTTGATCGCCATGTAGCAGCGCGTGGTATCGATCACCTCGATCGTATGGCCGCGTTCCTCGCCCTCGGCCACCAGGCGGCGGGTCGAGTAATTGTCCTCGCGGCTGAGCACCGCGATGCGCAGGGCGCGTTTGGGCGCAGCCTGTTTCACACGGGCCGAGCTGTAGATGTCATAGCTCAGCTTTTCCTGGCAGAAACTGTCGGTGGGGGCGACGACCCAGTCGGGCTGGATCGCCTGACGCCCCAGCAACATGCGATAGGCCATGGTGCCCCGGTCGGTCAGCGTGACCTCGATGGGCGTCGAGGTGCCACCGACGGACAGGTCGGTTTCGATGACATAGCGCAACTCGGTCTCGCCATTCGAACTGGTGACCTCGCGCCGGTCCTTGATCGCGGCCGAGCAGGCGATGGTCAGGTCGGTGCGGCCCGGCACGGGGTGCACGGCAAAGCGCACCTTGGGCCGGCTGGCGGGGCCGAAGGTCTCGATGTCGAAGGCATGCAGCGCCGAGGTGCGCGCGCCGGTGTCCACCTTGGCCTTCATGGCGGGCAGACCAAGGCCCGGCAGGGCGACCCATTCCTCCCACCCCAGGCGCAGGGGGCTGTCACTCTCGGGCATGGCTGTGTCCTCTCCCGGCATAGGCGTGGTAGCAAGGCAACGGTCGGCGCGGGGCCGGGCGCTGCAAAGGGTCGATTGTCTTGGCAGGGATGCGATCGCTCGTCAGGGTCGATGGCGGATTTGGCGCGACAAAAGCACGGGGACAGATGCGGCGCAACAGGGCATTGAGCGCGCGCCGGCATGTGGCAATCGCCTTGGCGGGGGCAGTGGCGGCCTTGGCGGGCTGCGTGGCCGTGCCGCAGGGCCCGGCGGGGCCGGAGACCACGGCCAGCAGCGCGCGCGGGACGCCGACTGTCACGCGCGATGCGACCGATCTGACGCTGGCGCCCTTCGAAGAGGCCCCCTGGCCCCTTTTCCTGACGCGCCTCGGCTTGGATGACAGCCGCGATTACGTGGTTCTGGCCTATCTGCCGCCGCGCGTGCCTTTTGACATGCGCGGCCCCGATCTGGCCCGCCAAAGCCTTGTGCGGCTGGCGTCCAACCCGGTGGCCGTGGCCATGTCGCCCGCCTGGATCGGGCATCTGGTGGTGGCCTGGCAATGCAATGGCCGGCGCGGCGTCACCTCGCATACCGGCGATCGCAGGCGGCGGGCCCTGCGCCTGCTGGCGCAGGGCTGGGGCCTGTCAGCGGTGCTGGCCACCTATCAGGATGGCGGGCTGGTGACCGAGGCGGGGTTTCCCGCGCCGCAGGACCGCGCCTTTGCGACCGGGGGCGGTGCCGTCCTTGCGGCCGAGGTCAGCCCGGGGGCCTGCGCGGCCATGCGCGCGCGGCTGGCCGATTTTGCCACGTCGCCGCGGGCGCGGCGCTACGGCCTGCTGGAGGACCCGTGGTCGGGCGGCGGCGCGGGCTGCCTGACCTTTGGCGCCTATCTCGCCGAGGCGGCGGGCCTCGCGGCCTTGTCGCGCGGCGCGATCCTGCGCGAGGTGCCCATCCCGGTGGATCTGGTCGGTTTGCGGGCCGAGCCGCAGGGGATCATCGCCTATCGCCCGCCCGGTCTGTCGGGGCAGGTGCCGGCGCGCCCGGTCTCGGTTCTGCGGCTGCTGCGAGAGCCATGGGCCGGCACCGTGGCCGAACCGGCGCAGGTGCCCGACGGCGAGGCCGTTCTTGCCGCCCTGGTGGCGCCGCGCGTCGGCGTGTCCGGGCCACGGGATTGGCGCTTTGCGCGGGTTCTGCCGGAAAGCGACCCGCTGATCGCGCGCGCGGCGGCACAGGCGCGCGGTTGGGCCGCAGGATATCCCGTGCGGCGGATCTCGGACCCCGAAGGCGTCTCGGCGCTGGTGCTCGAACGCTAGGCGGGGCTTGGCAATCGGGGTGCGATACGCCACAGAGCGGCCATGACACAGCGTTTTTTCCTACCGTTTGACCGCCACCGATGGGCGCGCACGCAGCGGCGTGATCGACACGCCCCGCGGTCAGATCCGCACGCCCGCCTTCATGCCGGTGGGCACGGCGGCCACCGTCAAGGCGATGATGCCCGAAAGCGTGGCGGCCACCGGTGCCGACATCTTGCTGGGCAACACCTATCACCTGATGCTGCGCCCCACCGCCGAACGCATCGCGGCCCTTGGCGGGCTGCACAAGTTCATGAACTGGTCCGGGCCGATCCTGACCGACAGCGGCGGGTTCCAGGTCATGAGCCTGGCCGAGTTGCGCAAGCTGACCGAGGAGGGGGTGACCTTCCGCAGCCATATCGACGGCTCGAGGCACATGCTCAGCCCCGAACGCTCGATGGAAATCCAGACGCTGCTCGGCTCGGACATCGTGATGTGTTTCGACGAATGCCCCGCGCTGCCCGCCGACCGTGACCGCATCGCAGAAAGCATGCGCCTGTCGATGCGGTGGGCCGAGCGGTCGAAAGAGGCCTTTGGTGACCGCCCCGGCCATGCGCTGTTCGGCATCCAGCAGGGCGGGCTGGACGAGGATTTGCGCGGCGAAAGCGCCGAGGCCCTTCAGGCCATCGGCTTCGACGGATATGCCGTGGGCGGGCTGGCCGTGGGCGAGGGGCAGGCGGCGATGTTCGGCTGCCTCGACTACGCGCCTCAGATGCTGCCCGCCGACAAGCCACGCTACCTGATGGGCGTGGGCAAGCCCGACGACATCGTGGGGGCCGTGGCGCGCGGGATCGACATGATGGATTGCGTGCTGCCGTCGCGTTCGGGGCGCACCGGCCAGGCCTGGACACGTCGCGGGCAGGTCAACATCAAGAACGCCCGCCATGCCGACGATCCGCGCCCGCTGGACGAACACTGCACCTGTCCGGCCTGTCGCAACTATTCACGGGCCTACCTGCACCATGTGTTCCGGTCGGGCGAGATCATCAGCTCGATGCTTCTGACCTGGCACAACCTGCACTATTATCAGGAGTTGATGGCCGGCATGCGCGCCGCGATTGCACAAGGCCGCTTTGCCGCGTTCGAGGCCACCTTTCACGCGCAGCGTGCCGAGGGCGATATCGCGCCCCTCTAGGCCCAGCCGCGCCCCGACGCGGAACCCGTGGGGCGCCGGTCGCAACGCCGTGCAAGGAATGCTGTGTCAGGGCGCCCCGCCCACTGTCGTGGAGACAGAACGGGGATGGGCGACCGGGGCCGCCCATCCGCATGGCTCAGCGCGTGGCGGTCCAGAGATAGGCGTAGGCGCTGCCGCTCTGGTTGAACTGCCCCTCGATCCGCCCGTCGCGAAGGGTGCCGACATAGTGCTGTTCAAGGCCCGGGATTGGGCGTAGGAACTCGATCCGGCCGGAATGGGGGTCAAACCGCACGTCGCGCAGTGTCTCGGGGCCGCCCTCGAGGGTCAGGACCCCCGTCCACCCGTTGCCGGCCGGGCGGAAGCTGAGGCTGCCGCCATAGCCATTGGCCAAAAGACGCCAGTCACCGGCCAGCGGTCCGCTGTCGGGCGGCGGCGGCGGCGGCCGACCGCTCAGCGACCGCGCGTGCAGCGTGAGTGTGCCCATGCAGGCCTGTTGCCCATAGCGGCCGATCCACACATTCACCCGGCCCTCCATCTGGCGCGTCTCGGTCAGTGTCAGGCGCGGGTCGAGATTGCCGTTGCTGTCATCGTCAAAACGCCATTGCCCGTCGGCGGTGCGCACCAGCATCGTTGTGTCGCAGGCCCCGGAAAAGGCAAGGTCCAGGATGCGATCCTGCATATTCGACAGCTCGAGCGTGATGTCCGGGTTCGGGTCGACGAACCCGGTGCCGGTAATGCCGCAGCTGCGCAACTCGGTCGCGCCCTGGGCCGAGATGCTGTTCAACCGCACGGGCGAAATCAGCTGCCCTGCGAAAAAGCGATGCACCTGGCCAACGCCATCGGGGTTCGGGCATCCGCCCTGCGGGATGGCGCTGTCGCTTGCGCGCACGGTCAGGTTGGCCGGACACAGGTCATTTGCCCGATAGGTGCCCAGCCACAGGTCCACCCGCCCCTCGACCGGGCTCGGCCCGCCCATGACGCCGGCGCCGCCCAAGGTCAAACGGGGCATCAGCCCGACACCGCCATCGTCGTTGAAATGCCACGCGCCATCGGCGGTATGCGCGATCAGGGTCGAGTCGCAATCGGACTGCACGTCGAAGACGACGCCCCTGTTGCCCATCTGGCTGAAGAAGAACGTGAAATCCGGCGCGATCTCGGCATGGCCGACAGCGCCGGAGATATTTGTGCATTGGCTGACCGGGATCATGCCGGCGGCTGTCGCCGACAGAACCTGCGGTGTCGCCAGTTGCGCCCCGGAATAGGACAGGGTTGCGCCCATGTAGTCCGAACTGGGGCAGGCCACGGCCGCGCCGGGTGCGAGCATGAGTGTGCCGAGTGCCAGCCCGGCAAAAGACAGATGTTTCAACGGAGCCTCCAGCGCTTGTGCAATGGGAAATGGGTTGCGCAGGGGCGACCGGGGCCGCCCATGCGCGGGCGGTCAGCGCGTGGCCGTCCAGGTATAGGTCGTTCCGAACGACTCGAACGACCCCGAGATCTCGCCGCCGGTGACGACACCCGTGTAGTACTGTGGCACGTTCGGACGTTCGAAGAGGACCCGGCCAGATGCGGCATTGAACACGACATCCGTGATCGGTTCGCTTGATCCCAAGGTCAGGGTGCCGGTCCAGGTGCCACCGCCCATATGCTGGAAGGTAATCGTGCCGCGATGGCCGTTGGCATTGATGTTCCAGGTGCCCTCCAGCGCGGCGGTGTTGCCGCCCGACGACCCGCCGGCGCATTGCAGAGCCACGCTGCGCCCGCTTGCTTCGGCGGGGGCCTCGGCGGTGCGGGTCACGCCGTCGCCGCACTCGTAGGAGACCTGGTATGTCTTGCGGCAGCCCACGGCCGGATCGCCGATCACCGTGTGATCCACACGGTAGTCGCAGCTTGTCTGCCCGTTGCACTGGGCCGCGATATGGCCGGTGACGTTGCCTTGCGGCGCGCCGCAATTGACTCCGTAGCTTGCCGACAGCACGTTGATCCGTCCCATCAGGCCACCGCCGCCGCCGCCGCCCGTGCCGCTGCTGATGCGCGTGGCGCCAAAGGCATAGCCGGTGTTGTTGATGATCGTCAGGGCGTTTCCGTCCGCGGACATGGTGATGAAATCGGTGTAGCCATGGCTCCAGACGATGGTGTAGCGGCCGTCCGATCCGGGACCGCTCCAGGTGCCGGTGTTGGGATACATGTTATCGGTGACCGTCCCGTTTGCATTGATCGTGACGGTGCCGCCCGTGGCCTCCCACTGCCAGGTGCCGGACAGGCCGGCCGAGGGCGGCGGAACGATGCCACCGCCGCCGGACCCCGACGTCTGAAGGGTCAGCGTGGCGTTGCAGCTGTTGCCGCCATAGGTGCCGATCCAGAGATCGAGCTGCCCGTTCAGCTCGCCGGGCTCGCTCAACGTGATCCGCGGGTCGAGATTGCCGTTGCCGTCGTCATTGTAGTGCCAGCTGCCGTCGGCGGCATGGATCAGCATCGTCGAGTCGCAGGAAGCATCGACCGCCAGCGTCAAAGTGCTGCCCTGCATCTGCGACAGGTTCAGCGTGACATCGGGCTGCGCATTGGCATAGCCGCCGCCCGGAATTCCGCAGCCCGCCACGCGGGTCGATCCGGCGGCCATGACACCGAGGCTCTGGCCACCGGCCAATTGGCTTGCGGTGTAGCCCAGCATCTGACCGTTCAGCGACGGGTTGGGACATCCGGCCTGCGGTGGCGGGGGTGGCGGCGGGGGCGGCGGCAACTCGGTCGGACCGGCGCGCATGTTCAGCGTGGCATTGCAGCTGTTGCCACCATAGGTGCCCACCCAGACATCCATGCGCCCGTTCAGCACCGTCGGCCGCTGCAGGGTCAGGCGCGGATCGAGATTGCCATCGCTGTCATCGTCGAAATGCCACATGCCGTCGGCGGTGCGTACCAACATCGTGGCGTCGCAGGCGGCATCCACGTCAAGCTCCAGCCCATAGGGATCCATGCCCGAGAGGTAAAAGCTGTAGTCCGGGGCGGCGTTGACATAGCCGCGCCCGTCGATGCCGGGGCAGGAGGACAGCGGTGTCGACCCCGCAGCAAGCACCCCGAGGCTCTGGCTGGTGAACAGCTGGTTGGCGTTATAGCTGACCGCCTGCCCGCCATAGGCCGGGTTCGGACAGCCCGCAACCTGCGGCGGCTGCGGCGGCAGGGGCTGCGGCGCGCTTGGCGTGGTCTGCAGGGCCAGCGTGGCGGGGCAGGACGTGTTCGAATAGGTGCCGATCCAGACATCGACGCGGCCTTCGAGATGCTGGGGTGCGCTCAGATCCATCTCGGGCGTCAGACCTTCGCCGCCATCATCGTCAAAATGCCAGGTCCCGTCCGCCGCCCGGATCAGAAGCGTCGTGTCGCAATCGCTGTCGACGTCGAAATTCAGGCCATATCCCTGCATCTGATTGAGATAGAGGGTGAAATTGGGCTGCGGCGCTGCATAGCCGCGGGTGCCCGGAATGCCGCATGCGGACAGTTGCGCGCCGCCCGTCGCGGTCGAGGCAAGGGTCTGCGGCGTCGCAAGCTGGCCGCCGGTGAAATATGCCGTGGCCCCGGTAAAGGCGGGGTTGGGGCAGGCGATGGCGCCGCCGGCGCATAGCACGCCAAATGCGGCCCCCAGCAGGACCTGTCTTTCGAATCGCATCATGGCCTCCCTCGGATTTGCGAACACCTGTCAAATGTTACAGTCGCAACGACCCTCGGGCTTTGACATGGCTCAAGGCTGCCAAGAGAAGACAATGCGCCCGTTTGGCCGGGCTTCGTTGCATGCCTGCGGGCGACCAGTCGGGCCGTCGAAATGCCCGCTTGGGTCGTCAGGCGGTGCAACGCGCTGCTCTCCACAGCATTTTGTGTGCCCGCGGCGGGAAACCGCTATCCCTCCCTTGCGCGGCCGGCACGGGAAGCGCATGCTGGCGGTCAAACGGGTGGGGCGGTGCGCTTGAAACCCCCCGCTTGCCGCCCCAACGTTAAGACATCCTTACCCGGAAGGGGCCGGGGCCGCTGCCAAGCCAGGGCCGGGCCCCCTGCCAAGAACCAAGGAAGGCAAAATGCCAGATCAACAAGCGACCTATCCTGTCCTGCCGCTGCGCGACATCGTGGTGTTCCCGCACATGATCGTGCCGCTCTTCGTCGGCCGCGAGAAATCCGTTCGCGCGCTGGAAGAGGTGATGCAGGACGACAAGCAGATCCTGCTCTCCAGCCAGATCGACCCGGCGGTCGACGACCCCACGCCCGAAGGCATCTATCGCGCCGGGGTGCTGGCCAATGTGTTGCAATTGCTGAAACTGCCCGATGGCACCGTCAAGGTGCTGGTCGAAGGCCGCAAGCGCGTGCGCATCGAGGAATTCACCGCGACCGAGGATTATTTCGAAGCCCGCGTGATCGAGCTGGAAGAGCGCATGGGCGATGAGACATCCGTCGCGGCGCTGACCCGCTCTGTCGCCGAGGAATTCGAGAAATACGCCAAGGTGAAGAAGAACGTGCCCGAGGATGCGCTGACCAGCGTGATCGAGGCGCAGGACCCCGAGATGCTGGCCGATCTGGTGGCCGGTCATCTGGGCATCGAGGTCGAGCAGAAGCAGGACCTTCTGGAAACGCTGGATGTCTCGGAACGGCTGGAAAAGGTCTTTGGCCTGATGCAGGGCGAGATGTCGGTGCTGCAGGTCGAGAAGAAGATCAAGACGCGCGTGAAATCGCAGATGGAGCGCACGCAGCGCGAGTATTACCTCAACGAACAGATGAAGGCGATCCAGCGCGAGCTGGGCGACGGCGAAGAGGGCGGCGAAGTGGCCGAACTCGAGGAAAAGGTCGCCGCCACCAAGCTGTCGAAAGAGGCGCGCGAAAAGGCCGAGGCGGAGCTGAAAAAGCTCAAGAACATGTCGCCCATGTCGGCCGAGGCGACCGTGGTGCGCAACTATCTCGACTGGATGCTGTCGATCCCGTGGGGCGTGAAATCGCGCACCAAGAAAGACCTCGGGCGCGCGCAGGATATCCTCGATGCCGACCATTACGGGCTGGAAAAGGTCAAGGAACGCATCGTCGAATACCTGGCCGTGCAACAGCGCTCGAAAAAGCTGAAGGGGCCGATCATGTGCCTTGTCGGCCCGCCGGGCGTGGGCAAGACGTCACTTGGCAAATCGGTGGCCAAGGCCACCGGGCGCGAGTTCATCCGCATCAGCCTGGGCGGCGTGCGGGATGAATCCGAGATCCGTGGCCACCGCCGGACCTATATCGGCTCGATGCCGGGCAAGATCATCCAGGCCCTGAAAAAGGCCAAGACGACCAACCCGCTGATCCTGCTCGATGAGATCGACAAGATGGGCCAGGATTTCCGGGGCGATCCGGCGAGCGCGATGCTCGAGGTGCTGGACCCGGAACAGAACTCGACCTTCGTCGATCACTATCTCGAGGTGGAATACGACCTCTCGAACGTGATGTTCCTGACCACGGCGAACTCCTACAACATGCCGGGGCCGCTTCTGGACCGGATGGAGATCATCCCGCTGGCCGGCTATACCGAGGATGAAAAGCGCGAGATCGCGATCCGCCACCTGATCCCCAAGCAGGTCAAGGATCACGGGCTCAAGGCCAAGGAATTCGACCTGACCGAGGCCGCGCTGACCGACACGATCCGCTACTATACCCGCGAGGCGGGGGTGCGGAACCTGGAACGGGAAATCGCCAAGATCTGTCGCAAGGCGTTGACCAAGATCCTCAAGAAGGAAGAGGAGATGGTCACCGTCACCTCCGACAACCTCGAGGATTTCCTGGGCGTGCGCCGTTTCAAGTTCGGCCTGGCCGAAGAGGCGGACCAGATCGGTGTCGTGACCGGGCTGGCGTGGACCAGCGTCGGCGGCGACCTGTTGTCCATCGAGGCGCTGCGCCTGCCGGGCAAGGGCCGGATGAAGACGACCGGCAAGCTGGGCGACGTGATGAAGGAGTCGATCGACGCCGCCGCCAGCTACGTGCGCTCGATCGCGCCCTCGATCGGGGTGAAACCGCCGCGTCTGGACAAGTGGGATATCCACGTCCACGTCCCCGAGGGCGCCACGCCCAAGGACGGGCCGAGCGCGGGCATCGCGATGGTGACCTCCATCGTCTCGGTTCTGACGCAGATCCCGGTGAAGAAGAACATCGCCATGACCGGCGAGGTCACGCTGCGCGGCAATGTCCTGCCCATCGGCGGGTTGAAGGAAAAGCTGCTGGCGGCGCTGCGCGGGGGCATCACCACGGTGCTGATCCCGGCCGAGAACGAAAAGGATCTGCCCGAGATCCCGGACAACGTGAAAGAGGGGCTGACCATCATTCCCGTCAGTCACGTTTCCGAGGTGCTGGAGCACGCCCTGACGGCCAGGCCCGAGGGCATCGACTGGGACGAGGAGGCAGAAGAGGCCGCGGCGGCCCAGGCCGCTCTGGAAGGCAAGGGGCAGGGCGCAACCGCCCATTGATCGCGCGCGCCCCGGCGAAACGACAAACCCCCGCCCAAACCGATGGGCGAGGTTTTTTCTTGCGCCGCGCCATCGCGGCGAAGGACGTGGCGCGGATCAGTGGTGCAGCGCCGCCACGACGAAGATCAGGGCCAGCACGGGCACCAGGATGCCATGCGCGCTCGAGGCGGTGTCCTCGACGACGACGATCGGCGGCGTGACCGGATGGACCATGCCCCCGGCGTCGGCGGTGGGCGCCGTGGCGGTGCCAAGGGCCAGAGCGATGGCGGCGGTTGCGAGCAGACGTTTCATGTTTTCCCCTTTCGAAACTGACATTTCGTCAAATCCATTGTTCGGCGGTGCGGGCCATTTGCGACAGCGACCGGCCGTGCCACACGCCTTGCGCGGTAAGAAACGTCGATTCGACGCTGCGGGCGACTGTGGCAGATGGGCCATGCGGGATTTTGGGCCACACTGTTGCGCAAGGCCCACATCAGCCCCCGAGGCCGCCCCGTCAGGGCACCGGTCTGGACCGTGTCTGACCAGATGTCGCGATACGCCGAGAGCGTCAGGCCGTTTGCCGCGATGCCACCGGCAAGGGCGGTCGAGGTGGAAAGCGTCAGGCCAGGGGCGGTGGAAGCGACAAGGCGGGGCAAGGTGTCCACCCATAAGGCAAGGTCGAGGCCGCGCCACGGATGTCCCGTGGCCCGATTCGACGACATCGACGACTTTTCGGCAGACACCGACGCATCCAGACGCGCCCAAGGGCCAAACGGCCAGGGTGTTGCCGGTTTGCTGCCACGCCGGCGCCATGATGCGTTGCGGCGAGGGCACGGTCGCGGGCCAAACTGGGTGGCGTGCCGCGTGGCGCTTGATTGTCATTGATGCAACGACCCACGCTCAATCGTCTTCCATCGACGGGTTTCCCTGCCATGTCACAGCCCTCGCGCCCCAGATTCGACCGACGCAAGGCCCTGATCGCCATCGGGGCCGCATTGGCCAGCCCTGCGCTGACGGGGCGGGCGGGCGCGCATGCGATCCCGGCCAGTTTCGGGGGCGATGGCCCTGTGACGCGCGGGGCGGATGTCACCGTGCAGCGCGTCAACACGCGCCAGCCGCTGGTCGCCCTGACCTTCGATGACGGGCCGCATCCGCGCCTGACCCCGCAGTTGCTGGATATCCTTAGCGCCGCGAATGTGCGCGCGACCTTTTACATGATCGGGCGCAGTGTCGCGCGCCATCCGCAACTGGCCGCCCGCGTCGCCGCCGAAGGGCACGAGATCGGCAACCACACCTGGTCGCATCCCAACCTGACAGGCCGTTCCGATGCCGGGGTTCTGGACCAGATCGACCGCACCAGCATCGCCATCCAGGAGGCGGTCGGACGCCCGCCGGTCACCATGCGCCCGCCCTATGGCAACTTCCATGATCGGCAGCGCCTGATGCTGTTTCGTGAGCGCAATCTGCCAACCGTCCTGTGGTCGGTCGATCCGCAGGATTGGCAACGCCCCGGCGCCACGGTCGTTACGCAGCGCATCGTGCGCAGCGCCCATCCCGGCGCGGTCGTGCTGGCCCATGACATCCATGGCCCGACGATCCGCGCGATGCCCTCGACGATTTCCGACCTTGCGGCGCGCGGGTTCCGGTTCGTCACCGTTTCGGAATTGATCGGCTGGCCCCGTTGGGATCAGCGTCGCATCCGGTTGGCCGCGCGGTCGCCGCGCGACTGACGGGCCACGGCTTCGGCCCCCGGGGCGTCATGGTTTTCGGTCATCACTGGAAAAATCCGCTCATTTGCCGTAGCACTGTTCCCAGTATGGCAACAAAGAGCCCCGCACGGTCAATGCATGGGGCCGAGGAGAGCAGACAGATGGCCCGGAAATCCACCACTGCGCGCAGGACGCGGAAATCCACGCCCGCCGGACCGAGACGGAGCACCCCATCCCCTGCATCGGCCCATCCAGCACGGCGTCAAAGGCCGAGGCGACGGAAACCGCCGAGCGGCCCGCGCCGATGCAAGTGGTGCCGAAGAACGACGCGACGCCCCCCGCAATTGACGAAACCGCAAGCAAGACGTCGGCAGAGACGCCCGAGCGCGCCAAACGTCCCGATCTTCTGGATGCGATTGTTGCGCGCAGCGACATGAAACGCTCGGATGTGAAGCTGGTCATGGATCTGGTGCTGGCCGAGATGGGAACGCTTCTCGATGCGCATGACGAGCTGGCGGTGTCGCCCTTGGGCAAGCTGATGGTCAAAAAGCGGGTCGAAAAACCGGGTGGCGCGCTCTTGACGGTCAAGCTCAAGCGCACGGGGCCGCAACCGGGCCCATCCGCCGCGACCGAGGCACCGGGCGAGGCCGATCCGGGCGCGGACGAAAAGGATTGAGCCGACCGTCATGCGCCTTTGGCACGAAAAGGGCGCAAACCCCTCTTGCAGAGCTACGGGCTTGGGGCTAAACACCGCCCCACCCGGCGGGTGATTAGCTCAGTGGTAGAGCGCTTCGTTCACATCGAAGATGTCGGGAGTTCAAATCTCTCATCACCCACCATTTTCCCCTCCGCCCCGCGATACGGTGCCTGTCTGGCGTTGTCATGGTGTGGCGCGGCAAGTGCGAAATCGGGCTTGCCGACGGGGTTCTCGGCGGGCTATGCACCGCACCGGCCGGGTGGTTAGCTCAGTTGGTAGAGCGCTTCGTTTACACCGAAGATGTCGGGGGTTCGAGTCCCTCACCACCCACCACCGCGCCAACCCGCGAGGGCGCCTTGCCGCGCCCGTCGTGTCGAGACATGGCTTTTTGTAATTTCGCACAAATAGATATGCGTTAGGCTTTTGTTGTGCGAGAGCGCACTTGCGCCGTGCGGCTGTTGCGGTGGCCAGCCTGTTGGCGCAGCCCTACCTTTGCGTGCAAGCCTTGCAGGAGAGCCGACATGAGCTGGAACCCCACCCTCGACCCCGAATGCCCCACCGGCGATGCCGTCGATGCCATCGAGACCGTGATCGTCCCGCGCGCCCGCGACTTGGGCGATTTCGAGGTCCGCCGCGCCTTGCCCGCCCCCAGGCGGCAGATGGTCGGACCCTTCATCTTCTTCGACCAGATGGGCCCGGCCGAGTTTCTGACGGGCCAGGGGGTCGATATCCGGCCGCATCCGCATATCGGTCTGGCGACCGTCACCTACCTGTTCGAGGGCAAGTTTCACCACCGCGACAGCCTTGGTACCGATCAGTGGATCGAACCGGGCGCGGTCAATCTGATGACGGCAGGGCATGGCATCACCCATTCCGAGCGGATCGACGGCGACATGCTGAACCAGCCCTATCGCCTGTCCGGTCTGCAAACCTGGATCGCCCTGCCCAAGGGGGCCGAGGATGGACCGGCCGATTTCGCCCATGCGGCCAAGACCGCGTTGCCGATGCTGGAGGGCGAGGGCAAGGAACTGCGCCTGATCCTCGGGGCGGCCTATGGCGCCACGGCCCCGGTGGCGACGCCCTCGCCGATGTTTTACGCCGATGCCCTGGTGCAGCCGGGCGCGCGCCTGCCCATGCCCGACGACCACGAGGATCGCGGCGCCTATGTGCTGGATGGGTCGGTCGAAATCGCCGGTCAGGTGTTCGAGCGGGGCCAGATGATGGTGTTCCGGCCCGGTGACGCCGTGTCCCTGCGGGCGGGCGAGACTGGCGCGCGGGTGATGATCCTGGGCGGCGATACGCTGGAGGGGCCGCGTCACATCTGGTGGAATTTCGTGGCTTCCTCGAAAGAGCGGATCGACGAAGCGAAAGAGGCTTGGCGCAAGGGCGACTGGGAGCATGGCCGCTTTCAGTTGCCGCCAACCGATCGCGACGAGTTCATCCCGCTGCCCTGAGGCCGAGACCGCTTGCCCGGCGCGGGCCGGCGGGGCAGGGTGCGCCCATGATGTCATGCCCCGCCCTTTCGACCGACCCGACGCTTTTGCGCGATCGGAACCGCGCATGGGATTGGTACGCGCGGGCGGCTGCGCCGCGACAGGCGCAGCCATGAGCACCGCTGACGCAGAGGCGCAGGGCGCGAACGCCCGTGCCATCGCTTTCATTCTGGCAGGCGTTTTCTTCATTTCGATCAATGACATGCTGATCAAGCTGCTGTCGGGCGACTACCCGCTGCATCAGATGGTCTTCGTGCGCTCGGCGATCGGGATCTGCGTGTCGCTGGTGATCCTGCGCTACGAGGGGGGGCTGGCCATGTTGCGCACCGCGACGCCGGGGTTGCATCTGGTCCGAGCGCTGTTGATCGTCATGGCCAACATGACCTTTTTCGCGGCCCTTGCGGTGATGCCGTTGGGGGCGGCGACGGCGTTGTTTTTCGTGGCGCCGCTGTTCATCACCCTGCTTGCGATCCCGGTATTGGGCGAAAAGGTTGGGCGCCACCGGATGACGGCCATCCTGATCGGGCTGTTGGGTGTGGCGGTGATGATGGCGCCGGGCGTGGATTGGGGCGGCATCGCACGGTGGAGCTTGCTGCTGCCGGTCGCCGCCGCCTTGTGCTATGCTGGCATGCAGGTGCTGACCCGCAAGCTGGGGGCGCAATCGGCCGCTTCGGCCATGGCGGTCTATATCCAGACGACCTTCATCCTGGTGAGCCTGGCCTTTTTCCTTGTGGCGGGTGACGGCCGCTTTTCCGAGGGGCTGGAGAGCGACAGCCTGGTGTTCCTGTTGCGCGCCTGGGTCTGGCCGCCGCTGGCGGATTGGTGGAAATTCGGCCTGCTCGGTCTGCTTGCCGGGGGGGTCGGCTATGCCCTCAGCCAAGCCTACCGGATCGGGAATGCCGCGACGGTGGCATCCTATGAATACACCGGGCTACCCATTGCGATTCTCTGGGGCTGGGTGATCTTTGGCGAGGTGCCGAGCCTGCCGATGCTGGCCGGCACCGCCCTGATCGCCGGCGCGGGGCTGTATGTGTTTGCGCGGGAACGCGCCCGCGCCCGGCCCCTGGCGGCCTCGCGCCCGCAACGTCGCAGCTGATCGTGCGAAATCCGCGGCGAAAGTGCAAAAGCCCGCTTGACGGGCGCAGAACGGGGGCCTAAACCGCCCCACACGCCACGGGCACCGCCCAAGGCGCATGGTGAGCGGTTGTAGCTCAGTTGGTTAGAGTACCGGCCTGTCACGCCGGGGGTCGCGGGTTCGAGCCCCGTCAACCGCGCCATCACCATCCCCGCAGCAATGCGATGAAACGCCGGCCCTTGCGGGCCGGTTTTTCGTTTGGGTGGGCGGGTTGTGCCGTGGCGCGGGGGACACCGTCCTGGGTGGGGCAGGCGGCGATCCGTGTTGGCGCGAAAAGCGCCGCTTCCGGCATTGACGCCGCCTTGGGATTTGCCTAATCAGGCCTCCACGCGGTTGTAGCTCAGTTGGTTAGAGTACCGGCCTGTCACGCCGGGGGTCGCGGGTTCGAGCCCCGTCAACCGCGCCATTTTCCCACAGAATCCTCACGCTCAGGATCGCTGCGGCGCCGCCGCCGATGGCGGCCAAAGGCTGGTCGTGGCGGCTGCATGGCTTACCTTCGCTGCATGTTCCGCGCGGCCATTGCCCTAACCTTATGCCTTGTGATCCCGATGCGCCTGCCCGCACAGGTCATGCTGGACGCGCAGGCCGTGCTCGCCCTGTCCGAGGCCCCCTGGCAGGATCGCGACGGGTTTCGCGCCGCGCTGGACGGGGCGCTTGGCGGTGTCGTGGTCGAAACGGGACCACTGCCCGAGGCGATGCGCCTGCGCGATCCGTGGCTGTGGTCGCTGACGGGCCGGTTCGGGACAGAACTTGCCGGTGTCACGACACCGGGCGGGATCGTGGCCTGTTCGCGCTATGGCCTTGCGACGCGGGATCGGCTGGCCGCGACCCGAATTGACCGATCCGGGGGCTTTCGCCCTGTTCGGGGCGACGCGCGCCGCCCCGGACGACGCGGCGGTCTGGCCCGAGAACGCCGTGGCCCGGCTGGCCTGCATGATCACCTGGGACGATACGCGCCGCGTCGCCCTCATCCCCGAGGCCGAGGCGCGCAGTGCCCTGTCGGCGCGGTTTCAGCAGATCGCGCGCAGCGACGATGCCGACCGGCCCGCGGGCAGCATGGCGCTCTTTGGGGCAGGGGGGTACAGGTTGGATGCATCGGGGGGTCGCGGCGACAGCATCGTGCGGCTGGACAGCGCCCGGATCGAGCTGCGGGTCAGCCACCAGGCGATCAGGTTTCGCAGTTTCCTGATGAATGGCGGTATGTAGCGCGGCACCCCGGGGCTGTTGGCGAGACGGTCACGCCCCGGCGGCTCCAGCGGGGCGACCGCAGGCCTTGTCAGGCCGGACCGGCGCTTGGCCGGGGCTCCGCCCGGTCACGCCTCGGCCGCCCCACCGGGGCGACCGCCGTTCCTTCAGACCGGATCGGCGCTCACCCCCTTGTGAATCCAGCCGCCGCCGAAGACGCGCGTGCTCTCGGGGTCGTAGAAGACACAGGCCTGACCGGGGCTGACCCCCTGTTCCGCCGTCACCAGCTCAACCTCGGCCTCGGTCTCGGACAACGGCCGGATCACGGCGGGCGCGGGCGGCCGGGTAGACCGGATCCGCACCTCGACCTCCCATTCGGGGCGCGAGGTGAAGGGCGCATCGCCCAGCCAGTTGATCTCGCGCACCGGGACCGTGCGTTTGGCCAGCGCCTCCTTGGGGCCGACGATGACCTGCCTTGTGTCAGGATCGAGCTTCACCACGTAAAGCGGGTCGGCCAACCCCCCGATCCCCAGGCCCCGCCGCTGGCCGATCGTATAATGGATCACGCCGCGATGCGTGCCCAGCACATTGCCTGCCATATCGACGATCTCGCCCGGATCGGCCGCACCGGGGCGCAGCTTTTCGATCACGCTGGCATAATCGCCATTGGGCACGAAGCAGATATCCTGGCTGTCGGGCTTGTCGGCCACGGGCAGCCCGTATTTGGCCGCCAAGGCACGCGTTTCGGCCTTGGAGGGCAGGTGCCCCAGCGGAAAGCGCAGGAAATCGAGCTGCTCCTGCGTGGTCGAGAACAGGAAATACGACTGGTCGCGGTCCATGTCGGCGGCGCGGTGCAACTCGGCGCGGTCCGGCCCCATCTTGCGCTGGATGTAATGGCCGGTCGCCATGCAATCGGCATCGAGGTCGCGGGCCGTGGCCAGAAGGTCCTTGAACTTCACGCGCTCGTTGCAGCGGATGCAGGGCACGGGCGTTGCCCCGGCCAGGTAGCTGTCGGCAAATTCGTCGATCACGGCCTCGCGAAAGGTGTTCTCGTAATCGAGGACATAATGGGGAAAGCCCATCTCTTCAGCGACGCGGCGGGCATCGTGGATGTCACGGCCCGCGCAACACGCGCCTTTCTTGGCCAGTGCCGCCCCGTGATCATAGAGTTGCAGCGTCACGCCCACGACATCATAGCCTTCATCGGCGAGCTGCGCGGCGACGACCGAGGAATCGACACCACCCGACATCGCCACGACGACACGGGTCTCGGCGGGCGGCTTGGGCAAGCCAAGCGAATTGAGGCTGTGGGGCCGGTCTAGGGCCATGGGCCTGTTCCTGTCCTGTTACGCGCGTGGAATGAGCGGAATATAGGAAAAACACCCCTATCCACAAGGCGCTGCTAACGCCGAATTAAACACTCCACGTCAGAACCGCCGATAGCCGAGACAACTTCCGGGAGACGAGGGGACATGTATATCAGACGGATCAAGGGGCCCCATGCCGTGACATTGCCCGATGGGCGGCTCTTGACCCGGGCCGATCTGCCGCCGCCCGATACCTGCCGTTGGGTCGCCAGCCGCAAGGCGCTGGTCGTGCAGGCGGTCGATTCCGGGCTGATATCCGCCGAGGAAGCGATTCGCACCTGGTCCCTCTCCGACGAGGAGTTGGAGGGCTGGCGCCGCGCCGTCGCGCGCCATGGTGTTGCAGCTTTGAAAGCAACTTCGGTGCAGCGTTTCCGCAACTAGGGCTGCTATCTGCGTGAGCATCCATGGTTTTTTCCGGGCCAACCGGCTCAAACAGGTAACGTGTAATTAACCATTTGATCCCAGGGTAGGTCGAGAAAAGGCGAGATTCGGAGACTGAAAACATGCGCGTTCTGCTTGTGGAAGACGACCCAACGACGTCGAAAAGCATCGAGATGATGCTGAAGCACGCGAACCTCAACGTCTATTCCACCGACATGGGCGAGGAAGGGGTCGATCTCGCCAAGCTGTACGATTACGACATCATCCTGCTCGATCTGAACCTGCCCGACATCACCGGCCACGAAGTGCTGCGTCAGCTGCGGACCGCGCGGGTGACGACGCCCATCCTGATCCTGTCCGGGCTGGACGATCCCGAAAACAAGCTCAAGGGCTTCGGGTTCGGGGCCGATGATTACCTGACCAAGCCGTTTCATCGCGAGGAGCTGGTCGCGCGGATCCACGCCATCATCCGCCGCAGCCAGGGCCATGCGCAATCGGTCATCAACACGGGGCGCATTTCGGTCAATCTGGACGCCAAGACAGTGGATGTGGCGGGGGCGCCGGTGCATCTTACGGGCAAGGAATACCAGATGCTCGAGTTGCTGAGCCTGCGCAAGGGCACGACCCTGACCAAGGAGATGTTCCTCAACCATCTCTATGGCGGCATGGATGAGCCCGAGTTGAAGATCATCGACGTGTTCATCTGCAAACTGCGCAAGAAACTGTCCGAGGCCACCGGCGGCGACAATTACATCGAGACCGTCTGGGGCCGGGGCTATGTGCTGCGCGACCCCGCGGCGCAGCCCGACGCGGATCTCGTCGCCTCGGCCTGACCGCAGCGCGTAGCGTCCAATCGGCGGGCGATGCCTAGGCGCGTCCTGTGGTGGTCTCGGCGCGTCTGTCGCGACCGCCTTGGGTGCAACGGGCCGTGACCCCGTGTTCGGCAGGCCCCGCCCGGCGATCAAGCCGCTGGACCAGACCCGACCAGCCCCCTATCACCTATCCCGAAGGATCAGCCTTTTCTCGGGGGGACCATGGCCGGCACCGGAACATCCGCAAACCAGGCGCCGCAACAGTTGACGGAAGCCGAGGCGCGCGACCGGCTGGCCGCACTGGCCGATCTGCTGCACGCCGCCGACACGGCCTATCACGCGGAGGATGCCCCGACCCTTTCGGATGCCGAATATGACGCGCTGAAGCGTGAAAACGCCGCGATCGAGGCGCGCTTTCCGCATCTCAAACGTGCCGACAGCCCCAGCGAGCAGGTCGGTGCCGCCCCCGCCGAGGGGTTTGGCAAGGTCACCCATGCCGAACGCATGCTGTCGCTGGCCAATGCCTTCGACGACGCGGATGTCGCCGATTTCGTCGCCGGCATTCGCCGCTATCTCGGGCTGGCCGCGGATGCGCCCCTGGCCTTTACCGCCGAACCCAAGATCGACGGCCTGTCGCTCTCCTTGCGGTACGAACATGGCCGGCTCGTCGCCGCGGCCACGCGCGGCGATGGCAGCGTCGGCGAAAATGTCACCGCCAATGCGCTGACCATCGACGATATTCCGGCGCGGATCGATGACGCCCCGGAGGTGTTGGAGGTGCGCGGCGAGGTCTACATGAGCCACGCCGATTTCGAGGCGTTGAACCGGCGCCAGACCGAGATCGGTGGCAAGAGTTTCGCGAACCCGCGCAACGCCGCGGCCGGGTCGCTGCGGCAACTCGATGCCGAGATCACGCGCGCCCGCCCCTTGCGGTTCTTCGCCTATTCCTGGGGCGCGCTGTCCGAGAGCCTGGCCGAAACACAGATGGGCGCCCTCGACCGGCTGCGGGCGTTCGGGTTCGTCATCAATGACCGGACCCGAGCGTGTGACAGCGTGGCCGAGATGCTGGCCCATTACCGCGCCATCGAGCAGGACCGCGCGACCCTAGGCTATGATATCGACGGGGTGGTCTACAAACTGAACGACCTTGATCTGCAGCGCCGTCTCGGGATGCGCTCGACCACGCCGCGATGGGCCATCGCGCACAAGTTCCCGGCTGAGCTGGCTTGGACCCGGCTCGAGGCGATCGACATCCAGGTTGGCCGTACCGGGGCGCTGTCGCCCGTCGCGCGGCTGACGCCGGTGACCGTGGGCGGCGTGGTGGTGTCGAACGCCACCCTGCATAACGAGGATTACATCGCGGGCCGCGACAGTCGCGGCGAGAGGATCCGCGAGGGCAAGGATATCCGCATCGGGGATTGGGTGCAGGTCTATCGCGCAGGCGATGTCATTCCCAAGGTTGCGGATGTCGACCTGTCAAAGCGGCCCGAGGATGCGCAGCCATACGTGTTCCCGAGTGTCTGCCCCGAATGCGGGTCGGACGCCGTGCGCGAGGAGGGCGACAGCGTGCGCCGCTGCACGGGCGGCTTGATCTGTCCTGCGCAAGCCGTTGAAAAGTTGAAGCATTTCGTCAGTCGCGCGGCCTTTGACATCGATGGCTTGGGGGCCAAGCAGGTCGAGGCGTTCTATGGCGACGGATGGGTCAAGGAACCCGCGGATATCTTTGAATTGAAAGAAAAATATGGCACTGGCTTGCAGCAGTTGAAAAATCGCGAAGGCTGGGGCGAGAAAAGCGCGAAGAATATTTTTGATGCCATTGATGATAAACGGAAAATTCCCCTCAAGCGTGTGATATTCGCGCTTGGCATCCGCCACGTGGGCGAGGTGGCCGCCGATGATCTGGCACGACATTTCGCAAGTTGGCCGGCGTTTGAAGCGGCCGTGATTCAGGCCATCCCGGCCGCCGCCGCCCATCGCGCCGGCGAGGCGGCCGTCGCCCAAGAGCAGGCGGCCGCACGAGAGGCAGGCCGCCGCGCGCAGATCAGCGAGACCCGCCGCGCCGCATGGGAGGCGGCCGACGTGCCCAAGGCGGCCCAATCGGCCTGGGACGATCTTGTCGGCATTGACGGGATCGGCGCGACCGTCGCCCTGTCGCTCAGCGATACCTTCGCGCAGGAGGCCGAGCGCGCCTCGATCGACCGGCTGATCGCACATCTCGACATCCAGCCGCCCGAGGCGCGCGCCACCGAGGGCAGCCCCGTGGCCGGCAAGACCGTGGTCTTCACCGGCAGCCTTGAAAAGATGACCCGTGCCGAGGCCAAGGCGCGGGCCGAGGCGCTCGGTGCCAAGGTGTCGGGCAGCGTGTCGGCCAAGACCGATCTGGTCGTCGCGGGGCCGGGGGCGGGATCGAAGGCGAAAAAAGCCGAGGATCTGGGCATCGAGATGATCGACGAGGACGGCTGGCTGGCCTTGATCGGTGATGGCTGACGCCCCGGCGACACCCCGCGGACGGCCCGAGATCCTGTTTCCGCTCTTTGCCGGGTTGGAAACGCTGGACGGGATCGGTCCGAAAACGGCAAAGCATTTCAAGGGGCTGGCGGTCGAAACGCCAAAGGACCTGGTCCTGACCCTGCCCGTTGGGGGGGTGGATCGGGCGCGGCGCGCCTCGATCCGCGAGGTGCCGCTGCCGGGGGCCGCGACGGTGGAGGTCACGGTGGGGCGTCACCGCCCGCCTGCCGGCCGCGGGCCCTACCGTGTCGAGGTGGAGGACGCGGAAACCACCTTTCAACTCGTGTTTTTCCACGCGCGGGCCGACTACCTGCAACGCATCTTGCCAACGGGCCAGCGTCGGGTCGTCTCGGGCAAGTTGGAGCTGTTCGACGGGGTGGCGCAGATGGCGCATCCCGACCATATCCTGCCGGTCGATGAGGCCGATGATATCCCGCCCTTCGAGCCGGTTTACCCGCTGACCGCCGGGGTGACGCAGAAGGGGATGCAAAAAGCCGTGACCTCGGCGCTCGGGCGGGTGCCCGACCTGCCGGAATGGTGCGATGCCGAGTTGAAACGGCAGAAGGGATGGCCCGATTGGAGCGCGGCCCTGCGGGAGGCCCACGCCCCCGAGGGCCCCGAGGATCTGAGCCGCTCGGCCAAGGCGCGCGAACGGCTGGCCTTTGACGAATTGTTCGCCCATCAGATGACACTGGCGCTGGCCCGCCAGACGCGGCGCAAGAAAAAGGGCTTCGTCACGCAAGGCGACGGGCGGTTGCGGGACAAGGTGCTGGACGCGCTGCCATTTTCGCCAACCGGCGCACAGTTGCGGGCGATTTCGGACATCGAGTCCGACATGGGCGCGCCGACGCGGATGAGCCGCCTGTTGCAGGGCGACGTGGGGGCGGGCAAGACGCTGGTGGCGCTGATGGCGCTCTTGGTCGCGGTCGAGGCCGGCGGGCAGGGCGTGATGATGGCGCCGACCTCGATCCTGGCCGGGCAGCATTTCGCGAATCTCAAGCCGCTGGCCGAAGAGGCGGGCGTCGTGATCGAGATGCTGACCGGCAACGACAAGGGGGCCGAGCGCAAGGCCAAGCTGGCGGCGCTGGCGCGCGGGGACATCCAGCTTCTGGTGGGCACGCATGCGGTGTTTCAGGACGATGTTGAATTTCGCGACCTGCGGCTGGCCATCGTGGATGAACAGCACCGGTTTGGTGTTACCCAGCGCATCCGCCTCAGCCGCAAGGGGCAGGCGGCGGATATGCTGGTGATGACCGCGACGCCGATCCCCCGCACACTCAGCCTGGCGCAATATGGCGACATGGATGTCAGCGTACTGGACGAAAAACCGCCCGGGCGCACGCCGGTGAAGACGGCGCTGATTTCGACCGCGCGGATGGACGAGGTCGTGCAGCACCTGCGCGACGCCATCGCCGAGGGGCGGCAGGCCTATTGGGTCTGCCCCTTGGTCGAAGAGTCCGAGGTCTATGACGCGGTCGCGGCCGAGGAGCGGTTCAAGCATCTGCGCGCCAGCCTGGGCGAGGGGGTGGTGGGGCTGGTGCATGGCCGCATGCCCGTGGCCGAGAAGGACGCCGCAATGGCCGATTTCAAATCGGGGCGCACGCGGGTGCTGGTGGCCACCACGGTGATCGAGGTGGGGGTCGATGTGCCCAATGCCTCGATCATGGTGATCGAGCAGGCCGACATGTTCGGCCTGGCCCAGTTGCACCAGTTGCGGGGGCGCGTGGGGCGCGGGGCGGCGGAGTCGACCTGCCTTTTGATGTATCGCTCGCCGCTTGGGGAAACGGCCAAGCGGCGGCTGATGGTCCTGCGCGAGACCGAGGACGGGTTCCGCATTGCCGAGGAAGACCTGGCCATTCGCGGCGCGGGCGACCTGATCGGCACGGCGCAGTCGGGCGTGCCCCGGTTCCGTATCGCCGATCTGGAAAGCCAGACGGCGCTGATGGCGCTGGCGCAATCAGGGGCGCGGGCGCTGTTGGCGCGCGACCCACGCCTCGAGAGCGCGCAGGGACAGGCCGCGCGTATCCTGCTTTGGCTGATGGAACAGGACAAGGCGATCGCGTTGATCGGGGCGGGTTGATCGGCAGAATGCCGGTTTGTTCTCAAATGTTCTTAAAAAGTTCTCGACACGCGGGGCGAGATATGAGAACAAAGCATCAACACCCAAGACCGGAGGACGCCGCCATGACCCGCATCGCCACCATCCTGCGCCAATCGCGTCAGACGCTTCTGGCCGATACCGCCGGCGTTCTGGCCCTGGCCATTTTCATGATGGTCCTGCTGCATCTGCCCGGTCTGATCTGAGGTTTCTGTTTCTGCCTGCGGTCCGGGCAGGGCCACCGGCGCATCGTCTGTCCCCTGATGCGCCCCTGACCTGCCTCGTCACTGGTCCCCATGCTCCGGGACCGACGCCTTGCCCGATGGACACGCATCCTTCCGCCGCCATCCCCCTGGATGTGCGGCGGTTTTTTTGGGGGGGGAGGTGGGGCGAAGGTCAGGCGCAGGCGGCGCGCTCGGCCTCGGCCACGGCATCGGCCGTCGCCTCGAGCGAGAGCATGATCGAGGCGTGGCGGTTGCGGTACTCGCGCGCGGGCGTCAGCACCTCGTAGCCGTCGAACGGGTCACCGGGCGGCGGGCCGCCCTCTTTCAGCATGGCGCGCAGGGCATCGCGCGCGGTCTCGATCTCGGCCCGCGTGCGGCCGATCACATGGCGCCCCATCAGCGCGGCCGCGGCCTGCCCAAGGGCACAGGCCTTCACGTCCTGTCCGAACCGCGCAATCCGGCCCGCCTCATCGAGGTCAAGATCCACCGTCACTGTCGAGCCGCAGAGCGGCGCGCGTTTCTTGACGCTGGCCTGCGCGCCCTCGAGCCGCCCGCGATGCGGAATATCGGCGGCAAGGCCGAGGATCTTCTGCGAATAGAGGTCGATCAGGTCGCTGTTCGCGGACATGGGCGCTTTGCCTTTCGGTCGCTTTCCCCATAGGTAGCGGCGACATCGCCATTTGCAAAGAGTCCCGCCATGCCCCAGACCCGGTTCGATCCATCAACCCTGCGTTACGACGCCAACGGCCTGATCCCCTGTATCGCGCAGCAGGACGGCACGGGCGAGGTTCTGATGATGGCCTGGATGAATGCCGAGGCCGTCGCGAAAACGCTGGAAACAGGTCGCGTGACCTATTGGAGCCGGTCGCGCCAGGCGTTCTGGATCAAGGGCGAAACCAGCGGCCACGTGCAGGAGCTGGTCGATCTGCGCATCGATTGTGACCGCGACTGCCTTCTGGCGGTGGTGCGCCAGACCGGGCCGGCCTGTCACACCAATCGGCGGTCCTGTTTCTACACCGCCCTGCGCGATGGCGTGGAAGTGGAGCTGATGCGGCCGATGACGGATTAGGGGGCTCTGCCCCCGTCGCTTGCGGCGACTCCCCCGGAGGTATTTTTGCCAAGATGAAGGGGCGGGTTTCCGCGCTACAGGCCGATCATGCGCCGGATGTCGGCTGGGGTGGCGCCCTCGTCGCGGTAGGTGCGGATGGCGCGGGCGTCGTCGCGCTTGGCCAGGCGCTTGCCGGTGTCGTCGCGGATCAGCCGGTGGTGGTGATAGATCGGCGTCGGCAGGCCGAGCAGCGCCTGCAGCGCGCGCTGCAGTTGGGTGGCCTCGAACAGGTCTTCGCCGCGGATCACATGGGTGATGGCCTGCGCCGCGTCGTCGAGCACGACCGACAGGTGGTAGCTGGCCGCCATGTGCGGGCGGGCCAGAACCGGGTCGCCGACCTGCGCCAGCAGCGTGGCGAGGGTGACGCGGTGGGGGCCGGCACGGGCCGGGCCGGTTTCGGTGAAGCCGACATCGAGATCGGGCAGCGCCTTGGCCAGGTCGAGGCGGATCGCCATGCCCTCGGTCCAGTCCGACATCGGGCGGCCGCGGCAGGTGCCGGGATAGATGCGTCCGTCGGGGCCGTGTTTCGGCGTGCCCTCTTGCGGGGCGGCGGCGGCCTCGGCGATGTCGCGGCGGGTGCAGGAACACGGGTAGGTCAGGTCGCGCCCGGCCAGGTGCTCGACGATGGCGCGGTAATCCGACAGGTGGTCCGATTGCCGCCAGGGCGGCTCGTCCCAGGTCAGGCCCAGCCATGCGAGGTCTTCGGTGATGAGATCCTCCCATTCCGGGCGGGCGCGGGACTGGTCGATATCGTCGATGCGCAGCAGGAATTGCCCGCCTGTCGCGCGCACCATGTCATGTGCGGTGATGGCCGAGAAGGCATGGCCCAGGTGGAGCGGCCCGGTGGGCGAGGGGGCAAAGCGGGTGCGCACGGGGGGTTACTGACGCTCGAGCAGATAGACCATCGCCCGCGAGCCGAGGCCGATGATGTGATCGCCCATCTCCTGCGCCAGGATGCGAGCCTTGCCGGTCGTCACCGCTGCGTCGAGACGGTCGGTATAAGCCGGCACCGCGCGCGCGTGGTCGTTGAAGGAAAAGCAGAAAAGCCCGCCAGGCGAAAGCAGGTCGAGGCACTGGTCGAACACATCGGGCGGGGCCGCGCCGGTGCCGATCACGCCGGCGGCGACGACGGCGGCATAATGATTGGCCGGGGCCGTTGCGCCCGACAGGTCGATCAGCCGGGCATAGACGCCGCTTTTGCGGGCCTCGGCCATCATCCCGGTCGAGACATCGGCGCCGTCGATCCGGGTGAACCCCTCGGCCGCGAGCGCCCGACCCGACAAGCCGGTGCCGCAGCCCATGTCGAGGATGGGGGCGTCCTTGGGCAGGGCACTGCCCGCCACGACCGCGGCGCAGCGGGCGGGCGTGACATAGCCCTGCGCCGTCAGGTCGCCGTCATATTGCCCGGCCCAGTCGTCGTAGAGCGCGCGGCGCTCTGCGTCCGTCCTCAGCCGGTAGACCTTGTCCAGGTAATCATCCGTCATGGTCACAAGGCTAGCGGCGCGGTCAGGCGGCGTCCAGCGCCGTCGCCGACAGCCATCCGGTCCAGTCGGCCTTGGCGCGGTCGGTATAGGCCTTGTACCGATCGCGGCGTCCGCGCCGCCCGCCCTTTAATCCGTCAGCCGGGGGGAAGAGGCCAAAATTGACGTTCATGGGCTGAAAGGTCTTGGCCTCGGCCCCGCCGGTGATGTGGGTGACGAGCGCGCCCATCGCGGTGGTGTGGGGCACCGGCGGCAGGGTGCCGCCCATGATCTCGGCTGCGGCCATGCGACCGGCCAGCAAGCCCATCGCGGCGGATTCCACATAGCCCTCGACCCCGGTGATCTGCCCCGCCAACCGGATATGAGGCTGCGTGCGCAGGCGCATCTGGTCGTCGAGCAAGGTCGGCGCGTTGATGAAGGTGTTGCGGTGAATGCCGCCGAGACGCGCGAACTTCGCATCCTGCAGGCCCGGTATCATCCGGAACACCTGCGCCTGGGCACCGTATTTCATCTTCGTCTGGAAGCCCACGATATTGTAGAGCGTGCCCAGCTTGTTGTCGCGGCGCAGCTGAACCACGGCCCAGGGCTTGGTCTGCGGGTCATGGGGGTTGGTCAGGCCGACGGGTTTCATCGGTCCGTGGCGCAGGGTTTCGCGCCCGCGTTCGGCCATCACCTCGATGGGCAGGCAGCCGTCGAAATAGCCCGCGGTCTCGCCCGGTTTGAACTCGGTCTTCTCGGCGGCCAGCAGGGCGTCGATGAAGGCCTCGTACTGCTCGCGGCTCATCGGGCAGTTGAGATAGGCGGTGCGCTCCTCTTCGGTCTCGCCCTTGTCGTAGCGCGACTGCCGCCAGGCGATGTCCATGTCGATCGTGTCGGCATAGACGATGGGGGCGATGGCATCGAAAAAGGCGAGGCTGTCTTGTCCGGCCTCGGCCGCGATGGCCTGCGCCAGCGCGCCCGAGGTCAGCGGGCCGGTGGCGATGATCCAATGCCCGCGATCGGGCAGGGCGGTGATTTCGCCGGTCTCGACGCGAATGCGCGGGTGGGCCAGCAGACGCTCGGTCACGCCCTGGGCAAAGGCCTCGCGGTCCACGGCCAGCGCGCCGCCGGCAGGCAGGCGGTGGGTGTCGGCCATGTCCATGATCAGCCCGCCGGCCTGGCGCATCTCCCAATGCAACAGGCCCACGGCATTCTGTTCGTCATCGTCCGACCGGAACGAGTTCGAGCAGACCATTTCGGCCAGGTTGCCGGTTTGGTGGGCAAAGGTTTCGACCTTGGGGCGCATCTCGTGGATCACCACGGACAGCCCGAGATTGGCCGCTTGCCAGGCCGCTTCCGAGCCTGCCATGCCGCCACCGATGATATGAAGTTCGCGTGTCATGTCGGGGGACATAGAGGCACGCGCCCCAAGCCTCAAGGCCGGGGCGCGTTTGACCACATCGGACGGCGCGCTTTGCGGGCGGTGCGCGCCGGTTGGTGTCAGATCGACGCTTGCGCGGGCTTTTCTTCGGCGGTCTCGTCCAGCATCCACGCTTCCTTGGTTTCCAGGACCGCGTAGCGGCCGCCGCCAAACAGCACCAGGGGCACGGAGAAAACGGCGACCAGCGTGATCTTCACCGCCAGGGCCGGGTCGCCGTCCGGCGTTGTCAGGATGGCGGGGCCGATCAGCAGAACGGCGGCCACGGCGGCGGTCAGGCCGGTCCGAATGCCCAGCATCAGCCAGAAGCTGAGCACGAAATACAGCGCCGACAGGGCGGTGGCGGGGATTTCCATGCGGTGATCCATGCCCCCGACCACACTGGGCAAGGTGCAATTCTCAAGTTGGGGCATCAGCCCGATGGCGGCCTCGATGATGAGCGTGGCGGCCAGGCACACCCTCATGTTCAATCGGAGCCATTCTGTCAGGTCTCTCATGGTTCTGCCTCTGGACTTGGATGACTGCTCATCCTGCTTTTTGGGTTGGCCTGGCACATGGTCGACTGGTTAAGCGTGCGTGGATCGGTCAGGCGTACTGATCCTCGTCGAGAAAGATGTTCACGATATCCGGCTCGACCGCTGCCTGGTTGATCGGGGCGCGGGGGGCCGGGGAAGGCATGGGGCGGTGGGCACTGGACGTGGGGGCGTGGCTGCGTGGCGCGGGCGTTGGCTCGGCGGTGGCCGGGCCGACGGGGGTGGCATGACGGCCGGCCGGTATGTCGAGCCCGAGCGTGACGCGGCGCGGGGCCACATGGCGATGGATCGGGCCGCGCCGGTCGCGGACGCCGGGCTGTGCATCGCTGTAGGTCAGCAAAAGCGCCGCGATCAGGGCAAGGTCACGCCAGAAAGCGCCCAGTTCGCGCTCGACACCCAGTTCGACCATGGTCAGGTAGCTGGTGTAAAAGACCATCAGCCCCAGCAACAGCGCGGCAACGCGCGTGTGAACGGCGATCATCACCATGAAGGACAGAAGAAACACGATGGCCGCCGCCAGCGCGCCGGCCCAGATCGGCGGGATGGCCCAGGAAAACAGCAGCGCCAGATCCGTGCCCGGAATGATGTTCAGGGCCACGGCCAGAAAATAGGAGGCGATCATGATGCGCAGTGTCGCTTGCGCGACGGCGCCGAGGGCGATCCTGCTTGTCGTTCCGTTGCTCATGGTCTTTCTCGCGTCCTTTTCGATGCGGGACCAGGGGTATGTTTCACCGATAAAGCTGCGCGTCCAACGGGGCAGGAGTTTGAGGGCACCATGATCATGTCTTGGCGAGATCGTGGCAGAAAAGCGAAGCGGCCCGGCCGGGCGATCGGGCGGGCCGCATAACGGTTTGAAAATGAGGGGGATTGTGCCTCAGGCCAGACCCTGCCATGCGCCCTTGACCAGGGCGTGACGCCCGCCACCAAACCGCAGGAGCGGGCCGCTGAGAATCACCGCCGAAGCGGCATAAATTGCCCAGACGCCGCCGGTCTGGATGTAGTGGTTCGACCATGCAAAACCCAGCAGCAGCGCCACGCTCAACAAGGCCATGACGCGCGTGCGGATGCCCAGGACCAGCCACGAGGCGGCGACGGCAAGGATCAGCAGCGCGATCGCGGATTTGAGTTCCAGATCGGGCGAGCGCAAGAACGGATCGCCCGACGCAGGCGCCAGCGCCCCCGGAGCCACCATTTCCAAAGCCGCAACGATTAGGTAGCTGACCCCGAGCAGCACCCGCACGGAAAGGCAACATGACCCACCGAAGACTATCATTCGCATTCTCCTGCCTCACCCCGGCTTTGCTGCCGGATGTTGTATTGGGAATGCTATGGCCTCGATTTTGCCGGGGCCAGTGACAGCGCTGCAAACATGCCTTTGCGGTCGTGCAACGCGACGGTGTGCGCCGCGGCAGACGGCGCCGGTGGCGTGGCAGTCGCTGCGGTCCGAAAGGCCGTACGCATCCAGTCCAGCACCACCTCGAGCGTGCGGTCCCCGCGTCGGCTGGCATGATAGGCGGCATAGACGGATGCGATGAGATCGTCCTGCGGGGCGGACAGCAGGCGCAGATGCGGATACTTCGCCGCGACCACATGTGGCAGAGGACCCATGGTGCGGGTGGCCTCGATCAGGTCGGCGATCTGGTCGATCTGTTCGACGCGAATGCGCGGCGGCCGGCCGAACCACGCCTTGGCCATGGCCTGCGGGCCGAAGCGTTCGTATTCATCTGGCATCCCGATCCAGTCGCCCGCAAGATCGGCCTGCGGATGGGCATAGATGCCGATGGGCAAATCCGCGATGCGCGCGGCGATCAGGCGGCCGCTCTCCGGTCGGCTGCGCAGCAAGACGATGTCGCAATCGCCAAGGCCGCTTTCAAAGATGCGGTTGCGAAACTCCAGCTCGAGCTCGGGCGCGTCATCCCGCAGTATCGGCAGGTGCGGGAACAGGATCCGCGACAGCAGCACGGGCGCGGCCCCGATTGTCAGGCTCACGGTCCCGGTGCCGCCATCGAAATTGTTGCGCGCGGCTTCGATCCGATGATCGAAGTCCTCCGCGATGGCAAGCAGATGCGCGATCTCGGGCGAGGGGGTCCAGCCATCGGATGTGCGGATCATGGCCGGGTGGCCAAGCGCCTGGGCGATGCGGTCCATCCGGCGCGACACGGTGGCGACATTCGTGCCAAGGGCCGTGGCCGCGCGGGTCAGGGTCTTGTGGCGTTTGACCTCCACGAGATAGCGCAAGTCATCCCATGTCACGGGCGCAGTCCTTCGTCTCGACGGGAATAAGTGCTGGAACGACGGGGCACTGATCACGAAACACCCGGATCGGACCCTGTCCGAAAGTCGGTCAGCGGATATTTAATTCCGATGGTGTCGGATCGTCGATGATCTGCGCGCAACAGGCGGCGCCCTGTCGCGCGCATGCAACAGACATGGAGAGGCCCCACGAGGTCCGGCGCGCCTCAGTCGGCGGACGGCCGCGCAATGGCCCTGTCGATCGACCATGCGCCCGGCCCGTGCAGAAACACGAACCCAAATCCGCCTGCCAGGGCGATGTTCTTGAGCAGCATGGTCATGTCGGTCGCCTGTTCGAAATCGGAATAGGCCAGCAGCGCCGACACCAGGCAAAACCCCCCAAGGGCCAGCGCCACGGCGCGTGTCGCCCATCCCATGGCCAGCAGCAGGCCCCCGAGGATCAGAACCCAGAACACCAGCCCACCGACGACAATGGGCACGCCATCGGCGGCCAGTCTTTCGGTGAAACCGCGGACATCGCCAATCTGCGAGATGCCCGCCATCAGAAACAGCGAGGCCATCAGCACACGCGCCACCAGGGCCAGTGCAGCGTCGAAACGGCTGGCCAAGGCGTCAAGCATGCGCATGCCCTGGCCCCTTATTCCTGCGGCGCGTCCGGCGTGTCGGTGTCGGCCGCGTCGGCCCCGTCTTCATCCTCGCCCTGATCGGCGATCCACGCGACCGAGACGACCTCTTCGCCCTTGCCGGTGTTGAAGACCTTGACGCCGCCCGCACTGCGCGACCGGAACGAGATGCCGTCGACGGGCACGCGGATGGATTGGCCGGTCGAGGTGGCCAGCATGATCTGGTCCTCCATGTCCACCGGGAAACAGGCCACGACCGGGCCGCCGCGCATGGCCTTGTCCATGGCCGTGACCCCAAGCCCGCCGCGCCCGCGCACGGGGTAGTCATGGCTGGACGACAGCTTGCCCGACCCTTGCGCCGTGATCGTCAGCATCAGGTCCTCGGCTGCCGACATTTCCGCATAGCGTTCCTGCGACAGCTGACCTTCGGCGACGGTCTCTTCCTCGTCGCTGTCCGCCTCGTCCTCGGGGGCGCCGGCCATCAGGCGCCGCTGCTTGAGATAGGCCGCCCGTTCGGCCGGGTCGGCCTCGAAATGGCGGATGATGGACATGGAAACGACCTCGTCATCGCCCGACAGCTTGACACCACGTACCCCGGTCGAAGAGCGCGAGTTGAACACGCGCACATCCGTTGCCGGGAAGCGGATGGCGCGACCGCGTTTCGTGACCAGCATCACGTCATCCTCGTTCGAGGCGATGCGCGCGTTGATCATGCGCCAGCCTTCGCTGTCGCCTTCGAATTTCATGGCGATCTTGCCGTTGCGCATGACATTGGCGAAATCGCTCAGCGCATTGCGCCGAACCGTGCCGCGGTCGGTGCAGAAGACGATCTGCAACTCGTCCCAATGTGCTTCGTCGCGATCGACGGGCATGACGGCGGCGATGCCGGTGCCGATCTCGATGGGCAGGATATTGACCAGCGCCTTGCCGCGGCTGGCGCGGCTGCCCAGCGGCAGGCGCCAGGTCTTGAGCTTGTAGACCATGCCGTTGGTGGTGAAGACCAGAAGCGGCGTGTGCGTGTTGGCCACGAAAAGCGAGGTGACCACGTCATCCTCTTTCAAACCACCGCCCGACAGGCCCTTGCCACCGCGTTTCTGGGCGCGGAATTCGGCCAGCGGCGTGCGCTTGATATAGCCGCCCTGCGTGATGGTGACGACCATGTCCTCGCGCTCGATCAGATCCTCGTCGTCCATATCGCCGGACCACTCGGTGATCTCGGTGCGGCGCGGGACGGCGAATTTCTCGCGCACTTCGGCCAGTTCGTCCGAGATGATCGACAGGATACGCTCGCGCGAGGCGAGGATGGCGAGGTAATCCTTGATCTTGGCGGCGAGCTCTTCCAACTCGTCGGTGACTTCCTTGACGCCGATCTGGGTCAGGCGTTGCAGGCGCAATTCCAGGATCGCACGGGCCTGCGTTTCGGACAGGTTGTAGGTGCCGTCCTCGTTCATCGTATGGGTCGGATCGTCGATCAGGCGAATGTAATCGGCGATCTCGGCAGCCGGCCAACGGCGCGTCATCAGTTTCTCTCGGGCCTCCGCCGCGTCGGCCGAGGCGCGGATCGTGGCCACGACCTCGTCGACATTCGACACTGCCACGGCCAGCCCGCAAAGCACATGCGCGCGCTCGCGCGCCTTGCGCAACTCGAACGCGGTGCGGCGGGCGACCACCTCTTCGCGGAAATCGAGGAAGGCGGTCAGGAACCCGCGCAGCGTCAACTGCTCGGGCCGGCCCCCGTTCAGCGCCAGCATGTTACACCCAAAGGAGGTCTGCATCTGCGTGAAGCGGAACAGCTGGTTCAGCACCACCTCGGGCGTCGCATCGCGCTTCAGTTCGATCACCACGCGCACGCCGACGCGGTCGGATTCGTCCTGCACGCCGGAAATGCCTTCGAGCTTCTTCTCGCGGACGAGGTCCGCGATCCGCTCGATCATCGAGGCCTTGTTCACCTGATAGGGAATTTCGTCGATGACGATGGCATAGCGGTCCTTGCGGATCTCTTCGACATGGGTCTTGGCGCGGATGATGACGCTGCCGCGCCCTTCCAGATAAGCCTTGCGCGCGCCGGAGCGGCCCAGGATCAGGCCGCCGGTCGGAAAATCGGGGGCGGGGATGTACTCGATCAGCTGTTCCGAACTGAGATCGGGGTTTTCGATCAACGCCTGACAGGCGTCGATCACCTCGCCCAGGTTATGCGGCGGGATGTTGGTGGCCATGCCCACCGCAATGCCGCCCGCGCCATTGACCAGCATGTTGGGAAAGCGCGCGGGCAGGACGGTGGGTTCCTGCTGCTTGCCATCGTAGTTGTCCTGGAAATCGACCGTGTCCTTGTCGATATCGGCCAGCAGATAGGCGGCGGGCGCGTCCATCCGCACCTCGGTATAGCGCATCGCCGCCGGGTTATCGCCGTCCATCGAGCCGAAATTGCCCTGACCGTCCAGAAGCGGCAGCGACATCGAGAAATCCTGCGCCATGCGTACCAGCGCGTCGTAGATGGCCGAGTCGCCGTGGGGGTGATACTGGCCCATGACGTCGCCCACCGGGCGGGCGGATTTGCGATAGGCCTTTTCGTGGGTGTTGCCGGTCTCGTGCATCGCGAACAGGATGCGGCGGTGGACCGGTTTCAACCCGTCGCGCAGGTCGGGAATGGCGCGGCTGATGATCACCGACATGGCATAGTCGATGAAGCTGGTCTTCATCTCGGCGGCGATGTCGATCGACGGCCCGCTGGGCGCGGGCGGCTCGGCACCGATTTCGTCTTGGTTTTCAGGCGGTTCTGGGGTGTCGGTCACGGGCTGCGCCTTGGTCCTGTCGCGTGTCTATATCTTGTTGCCGCGCAGTATAGAGGGCCGGGATATGGGGTGCAATGGCAGCGCCGCTGACCCGCTGGCAGCCATGGGGAATAAGTGCCAACATGCTGTTTTCGTTGATTTTTGGTCCCGATCTGGCAGTCTGGTCGCGTGGAGGAGGCAACGCAAGAGGTGCCAAATGCGCGAAACCGAGACCGGGCTGCTGTTGAAGGGATACGGGCTGACCACCGCCGAGATGGTCTATCGCATGCCCGATTATCGCAACGTTCTCAATACCTTCGTCTGGCAGGATTACGACCTTGCCCCGGATTACCCGAAACTGTTCGACTTCATCGAGTTCTGGCAGGAATCGCTGGATGGGCCGCTGCACTCGGTGCGCTTCGTTCATCGCCAGATGATCGGCCCCGGCGAATGGCGCAACGTCACGGGCGAGTTCACCTATCACTGACCCGGGCGGGCAGGCAAAGGCGGCTCAGGCCGGGCGGCGGGCGGCCATGATCCAGATCGCGGCCAGCACCAGCCCCGCAATGGCGTTGTAGCTGGCCATCGACAGGCCGAACATCTCCCAGGCGACCTCGTCGCACATGACGATGGCGGGGCCGACCTCGGGGTTGAGCAGGTCCTCGACCGACATCGCGCCCAGATCCCCGCCGGCGCCGGTGCAACTGGACGGACCTTCCCACCACGTCGCGTTCGACCCCCGTCGTGATAGAGGCCGAGGCCGGTATTCACCAGCATGCTGGCCGCGCCGGCCAGCGCCAGGACGACACCGGGCAGGGCCAGGCCGATCAGCGACAGCACCACCGCAATGGCATGGGGCCACCGTTGCCACAGGCACATGGCGCAGGGCGCCAGCCCGCCGATGTACTGGAAGGCAAAGGCCCCGGCCAGGATCACCGCCGATCCAAGCCCGGCAAGCGCAATCGTCTGGCGGCGGCTGAGCGTCAGGGGCATCTGGGGCATCACGAGGGTCCTTGGAGGGGTCGCTGCGACGATCTCTACGCGAACACCGGTCGGGTGCAAGGGCAGCGCCGCGCCCTAGACGCCTAGCCAGCCGCGGATCAGGGTGGCAAGAGTCGCCCCGGCCAAAAGTAGGGTGCCGATCCAGGCGGTCCCGAGGATGGAGCCGAGCACCACGAGAATGCCGTCGCGTTGCAGCAGCCCCATCGAGATGATGACGACCGCGAACCCCGGAACGGTGTTCGTGCCCGGCAGCGGAACGAGGATCGAGGCGCTGAACAACACCAGCGCGAGACCGACGATCTGGTCCATCGGGCGGCGCGTCAGCGCCACCAGGCGCGGCCGGCTGAACGCCTCAATCCGGCGCAGCCAGGGGCCCGCGCGGCGCGCCAGGCTGTGCAGCGACGCTGTCGCCACCGTGCGCGCGGCAAGCTTTTTCGGCAGCCACGGCGTGGTCCGCCCCAGCAGGATCTGGGCCGAGACGAACATCAGCGGCAGGGCCACGACCTGCGGCACGCCGTAGAGAAAGGGAATGCAGCAGGGCAGGGCCAGCACCAGCAGGAACAGCCCGAAGGCCCGTTCGTGCAGTTGCGACAGGATCCAGGCCAGCGTGACCGTGTCGCCCTCGGCGTCCTGGGCCAGATCGGTCAGCCGGTGCGAGATGGCCATGGTCTCGTCGGGTGGCGCCGTCATGGATAGCTCTCCTGTCTGTCGCGGATCCCGCGGACCCCTCGCGCTGCGGTGCCGCAACTCGGCCATGGCGTCAAGCATCTGACGCGCAAACGCCCCTCCGGCGTGGCTTGCATGCCGAGGCGGCGCCGTAGAGTGCCGCGACCGCAGCCGTCCGGGGACAGCCCCCCGCGCGGCCGACGATTGGAGGGCATGGAGCATGACGGCACTGGCACCGCGCGCCGAGCAGGCCGTCGGGCGGGTCATCAAACACATTGCGGGGGCGATGGCGCTGGCGGGCGGGGCGATCCTGACGCTGATCGGGCTGATGGTCTGCGCCTCGATCCTCGGGCGGCAGTTGGACGGTCTCTGGATTCTCGGGCCGATCCGAGCCGATTACGAGATGGTCGAGATCGGCAGCGCGCTGGCGGTGTTCTGTTTCCTGCCCTGGTGCCAGTTCAACCGCGGGCATGTGGCCGTCGATCTGGTGGCCAACGCCTTGCCGGCGCGCGCCCGCGCCGTGCTGGGCCTGCTCGGCGATATCCTGATCGCCGCGGCGGCCTTTGTCATGGTCTGGCGGCTATGGGCCGGGTTCGGCGAAAAACTGCCCTATGGTTCGGACGCGCTACGCGCGGCGTTGGGCATGGGCTATCGCCCGTTCTTTCCGGAAACGACCTATGAGCTTCAAATGCCCATCTGGGTGCCCTACGGGCTGGCCGTGATCGGCGCGGCCCTGTTCTTTCTGACCGCGCTCTACACCGTGTGGCGTGCGCTCAACTGGGTGCTGAGCGGCGCGGAGCAGCCGACATGAGCGGGCTGGAACTGGCCTTGAGCGCCTTTGCCTTCATGCTTGTGGCGATCTTTCTGCGCGTGCCCATCGGGGCCGCGATGGCGATCACCGGCTTCGTCGGGTCCTGGTTGGTTTATGGCCGGCCCGATCCGGTGCTCAGCCAGCTAAAGTCGCTGACCTATGACACGTTCAAGGATTACAACCTGTCGATCGTGCCGCTGTTTCTGCTGATGGGGCAATTCGCGACCAAGTCGGGCCTGTCGGCGGCGCTGTTTCAGGCGGCGTCGGACTGGCTGGGGCACCGCAAGGGCGGGGTGGCCATGGCCGCCGTGGGCGGCTGCGCGGGGTTCGGGGCGGTCTGCGGCTCGTCTCTGGCCACGGCCTCGACCATGGGGCAGGTGGCCCTGCCGGAAATGCGCAAGCGCGGCTATTCCGACAGCCTGTCGACCGGCGTTCTGGCGGCGGGCGGCACCCTGGGCATCCTGATCCCGCCGTCGATCATTCTGGTGATCTACGCGATCCTGGCCGAGCAGAACATCGTCAAGATGTTCATCGCGGCGGTGGTGCCGGGGCTGCTGGCCGCCCTTGGCTACATGCTGGCCGTTGCGGTCTATGTCCGGATGCGCCCCGGATCGGCCGGGCAGGAGGACCGGGTGCCCCTGGGTCTGCGCCTGCGCCGGACATGGCGGGTCTGGCCTGTTGTGGCGATCTTCGGGCTGGTGATGGGGGGGATCGCCGCCGACTGGAACTGGGCGCAGGATGGCGTCCAGGCCCTGTTCACCCCGACCGAGGGCGCGGCCGTCGGCGCGATCGCAACGGGGGTCTATGGCTGGCTGGCCGGGGGGCTGGACCGCCGCGGGTTTTGCGACGCGGTTCTGGAAACCGCGCAATCGACCGCGATGATCTTCTTCATCCTGTGGGGGGCGAAACTGTTCTCGGCCTTTCTGGCGTTGACGCGGGCGCCCGATCAGCTGGTGCTGTGGGTCGAGGCGTCGGGCTTTGCCCCGCTGGTCATCCTGAGCGTCATGCTGCTGGCCTACCTGGCCTTTGGCTGCGTCATGGATTCGCTGTCGATGATCCTGCTGACGATCCCGATCTTCCTGCCGATCATCCTGGCGCAGGAGTTCGTGGTGCTGGGTGTCGCGCTCAGCCCCGAAGAGGCCGCGATCTGGTTCGGCATCCTCGCGCTGATCGTGGTCGAGGTCGGGCTGATCACGCCGCCGGTGGGCATGAACCTGTTCATCATCAATTCCATGGCCCCCGACGTGCCGATGTGGCGGACCTATGTCGGGGTGATCCCCCTTTGTCCTGTCGGATCTGCTGCGCGTCGTGCTGCTGGTGCTGTTTCCGGGGGTCACCTTGTGGCTGGTCGGCGTCGTCTTCGGCTAGCGACACGGGCGATTGACGGCGCCCGCGGGCTTGGGTAAGTGGCGCTGGCGTGCCCGAGTGGCGGAATTGGTAGACGCAGGGGATTCAAAATCCCCCGCCGCAAGGCTTGTCGGTTCGAGTCCGACCTCGGGTACCATCCGCAGTCTTCCAGACATGTCAAAAGGCCGCGCCGCGTCGCATGGACGAATCGATTCTGATTCGGTTTTGGTTACGCGAATGCGCCAACATTTGGCCCTCGGGTGACATGTTCGTGCCATGTTTTGCCGTTTGACGGCGACAATCTGTTTCCTGAGAGCGATCGTGATTGTCGCAAGGCGGGAAACAACCGCCAGCGGTTGGCCGACGTCCCTTTAGATGAAAGCATGTAGAGTGCTTGGCTTTTCGGGCTGTCAGGTTGCGTGTGTGCGGAAACAATTTGCCATGATGTCGCCTCAATTGCCCCCGTCTGCACGGGGCGTTTGCCCCAAGTCTGCCACATCGCGAACAATTTTAGTTTCTGGGTGTGGCGGAATTCGGGTATCAAAAAGGCAGCCCAACTGGGGGGCGATGTTTGCCATAGGCCACGGGGGCGGCCGCACACGACGCGTATCTTTCGATGCGAGGAGGGTGTTGTCGCGATAGGACGGTTATAACGGCCGTCGCCGGGAACACGGGGTAGGTGCGCCACGATCGTGGTGCATTGACGGCTGCGAGTGTCCGCTCGTGGCGCCATATGGCCTTTTCCTCTCCTCCAGATTGGATGCAGCGCGCGTGATGCGGTCGCCTTTTTGCCGGCGCATCGTCCACAGTTGTTTGTTTTTTGTTGTCCGCAGCTGTGGACAAGGCCGGAACTCCGGTCCGTTTGGGAGAAAGATCATGACCAATTTCAGCGATCCAGGCAGCGTGACCGGATTGATCGGCCTTTGGGATTTCCGCAGCGGTGCGGAAAACAAGGATACCGGCCTCGACGACGGATTTGCGCAGAACGGCCATTTCCATGGCGATGCGGCGGCCTCCGGCGACCAGATGGTGACCGACGGTCACGGCGATTTTTTCGATGTGACGGGCGTGGATGACCCCTTCGACCTGAAGGAAGGGACGATCGAGGTTCAATTCACGCAAGACGCACAGGTCGGCACCAGCCCGGATGTCGTGGTCAACCGCGGCGAGTTCGACGACAAGGACGACGAGGGCTGGTTCGCGATCAAGGTGACCAAGGACGGCAAGGTCGTGGTGGACCACTACACCAAGGACGGCACCGTCTCGACGCTCGAGACGGCGCCGGGCGTGGTCGATCCCGGTGACGTGATCAACGCCTCCTACAGCTGGGATGCGGAAACCGGCGCGAAACTGACCGTCGAGAATGTCACCGACGGCACCAGCCAATCCGTCGAGACCGATACCAAGGGTCTGACCATGGATATCGGCGACAATGACGACGAGAGCTTTACCTTCGGCGCCCGCGAAGAAGACGACGGCGATTACGACCAGTTCTTCAAGGGGGCGATCGATTATGTCGCCATCTACGATACGGCGGAACCCGGCGGCGATTTCATCGTCGAGGGGAGCGATAACGGCGACCTGATCGACGCGGGCTACACCGGCGACCCCGAAGGCGACCTGATCGACGCGGGCGACAACCAGACCGGCGGCGACGAGGATCTGGTCGATGCCGGGGCAGGCGATGACACGGTCCTTGCGGGTGCGGCAGACGACACCGTCTATGCCGGGTCGGGCGACGACTCGGTGCCGGGCGATGGCGGCGACGATGTCATTTTCGGCGACAGCGCGCTGGGCGAGGCGGGCGGCCCGGATCGGTGCGCGAAAGCTTCGAGTGGGATCAGGCCCCCGACCCCGAACGGCGCCGACCCGATCGAGAATGGCGACGACATCACAGGGTTCACCCAGAACACCGGCAATGTCGATGTCACCTTCTCGATCCTCGATCCGCAATCGCCGACGGTCAGTAATATCTACGAGGACAGCGACCAGAACGTGGCCGGTATCGACACCGGCGGCGAGACGATCGACGACAACAGCAGTTTCGAGTCGACGACGAATGGTGCGGGCAACAGCGAAAGCTACCAGCTGTCCTTCTCGGACGAGGTCGAGAATGTGGCCTTCCGCGTCAACGACATCGATGGCGATGGCGTGGTCAAGGTCTTCGCCTTCGACGCGGCGGGCCAGCCCATCGAGATCGAACTGACGCTGGGCGCGAACCTGACCGGCATCGACAGTGACGGCGATGGCGAGATCGACGGCGCCGACTCGAACGGCGGCTACGAAGAGGACGATTCGCCGAATTACTCGATGCTGGTCGACATTCCCGGTCCGGTGTCGCGCATCGTGATCGAACATAGCCAGGATGGCGGCGCCAATTCGGGTGTGAACATCACGGATGTCTATTTCGATGCGCCCCTGCCGGCCGATCCCGAAGGCCCGGGCAACGACACGCTCGAGGGCAATGACGGCGATGACCTGATCTATGGCGAAACCGGCGACGACGTGATCTCTGGCGGCACCGGCAACGACACGCTTTATGGCGACGATGTCGAGGCCGGCACGCCGGTCGGGCCAAACCTGATCGTGAACGGGTCGTTCGAGGACACGTCGGGCATGAACACGTCGGTGTTCGGTTTCGTCTCGCCCGGCGCCATGCCCGGCTGGACCGATGCCAATGGAACGCAGATCAACGTCCACAACGATGAACGCGGCAATCTCGAGGCGTCCGACGGGACCAACTGGCTCGACCTCGAGGGGTCGCCGGGCAACAACCGCATCGGCCAGGACGTGGCCGGCATCGAGGATGGCCAGACCTATCTGCTGGTGTTCGACGCGGGCGACTCGGAGTTCGCGGCCGACTCCGGCCCCGGCGAAAACCTGGTCAACGTGTACTGGGGCGGTGAACTGATCGCCACGGTGGACCCTGAGCAAGGGGACATGACGACCTTTGAATTCGAGGTCGTGGGCGGCGCCGGCGACGGCAGCAACCGCCTGGAATTCGAGGGGCTGGGGGACGAGAACAACGTCGGCGCGGCCATCGACGACGTGCAGATGTATCTTGTGACCGATCCGACCGGCCCCGAGGGCAACGACACCATCACAGGCGGCACCGGCGCGGACGTGATCCTTGGACAGGGTGGCGACGACTCTCTGTCCGGCGGGCTGGGCGACGACAGCGTCTCGGGCGGGTCCGGCAATGACGAACTGCGCGGCAACGAGGGCAACGACACGCTCGACGGCGGCGAGGGCGACGACTCGATGGGCGGCGCCGAGGGCGATGACAGCCTGCTGGGCGGCGCGGGCGCCGATACACTGACGGGCGGGTCGGGCAACGACACGCTGGACGGTGGCGTGGATGACGACACCCTCAACGGCTCCTCGGGCAACGACCTGATCAGCGACAGTGACGGCGACAACCTGATCAACGCCGGTATCGACGGTCTGCCCGATCTGGGCTTCCCCTTCGTCGGCAACAGCGACCCCGACCCGGCGGACGATCTGGACACGGTGATTGCGGGGGCCGGCGACGACACGATCACGACCGGGACGACGATGACGTGATCGACGCCGGCGACGGTGACAACGTCATCGATGGCGGGTTCGACCGCGACAGCATCACCAGCGGGTCGGGCGATGACTTCATCATCGGGGGCGAGGGCGACGATACGATTTCCTCGGGCGCCGGTGACGACACGATCATCGGGGGCGAGGGCGAGCCGCTCGTCAATCTGATCGACGACAACGTCAACCCGATCAACAATGACCCGATCCTGAACAACGGCGACGATTTCATCGATGCGGGGGCGGGCAACGACCTGGTCCTGGGTGAGGATGACAACGACACGATCCTCGGCGGGTCGGGCAATGATACGCTGGATGGCGGCATCGACGATGACGTGATCGAGGGCGGCGAGGGCGACGACCTGATCATCGGCGGCCAGGGGGCCGACACGATGTCGGGCGGGGTCGGCAACGATACTTTCACCGTCGGCCAGTTCACCGATCCGATCTTTGGCGATACCTACCTCGAAGGGGTCGGTGCCGACAGCCTGACACCCGGCGACAGTGTCGCGGGCGGCGAAGATGCCGATGACGGCGATATCGACGTGCTCGATCTGTCGAATGGCGGCCCGCTCAAGATCGTCTTCGACGATGCGATCGACCCGACAGGCGAGCCGGGGGAAAGCGGCACGGTGATCTTCTACACCGATGCCTCGCAGACCGAAGTCGCGGGGACCCTGACCTTCAAAGAGATCGAAAAGGTCATCCCCTGCTTCACGCCCGGCGCCCTGATCGCGACCCCGACGGGCGAGGTGCCGGTCGAGAGCCTGCGCGAAGGCGACAAGGTGCTGACCCGCGACAATGGCATCCAGGAGATCCGGTGGATCGGCAGCCGCACCCTGACCCGGCCCGAGTTGCAGACGGCGCCGAACCTGCGCCCGATCCTGATCAAGGCCGGCAGCCTCGGCCACGGTCTGCCCGAGCGCGACATGATGGTCAGCCCGCAGCACCGGGTTCTGGCCAGCGGTCAGGCCACCCAGCTCTACTTCGCCGAAAGCGAGGTTCTGGTGGCCGCCAAGCATCTGGTCGGCATGGAAGGCATCGACCAGATCGACACGATGCGCACGACCTATGTGCATTTCATGTTCGACCGCCACGAGGTGGTGCTGTCCGACGGGGCCTGGACCGAAAGCTTCCAGCCCGGCGACATGACCCTCGGCTCGATGGGCGAGACGCAGCGCAACGAGATCCTCACGCTGTTCCCCGAACTGGAGGGTCGCGTCGGCCAGAGCGATTATGCCGCCGCGCGCCGCACGCTCAAGGCGCACGAGGCCAAATTGCTGCAGCTCTGAACGCGAGGCCCCTCGGTTCAGACGAAACGGGCCGCCCCCACCGGGCGGCCCGTCTTTTTTGCGGGCTCAGCGCTGCGCCTTGCGCCAGCGCGCCCAATCCTCGGGTGTGTCGAGGTCGGTCAAGGCGCGCTCTCCGTCCAGCGGCACAAGATGCACGCGCGCCTCGTGCGCCTGCAGGATGGCGCGTGCGCCGGCGTCGCCTGTCAGCCCCTCCAGCGCCGGGCGCAGGTCGGCGGGAAAGAGGACCGGGTGACCGGGCGTTCCATCTGCGGCGGCCGCGCGCAGAATGGCCTGCGGGGCCTGCCGCGACAGGCCGGCAAGGCGGTAGATGTCGTTCGCCGTCACGTCGGGCATGTCCGCCAGCACCACGATCATCGGGCCATCGCGCCCCTGCACCCCCGCCACGATCGAGGCCGCCATGCCCCCGCCCGGCGGGATGTCGACGATCTCGACATCCAGATCGGCCACCGCCGCGCGGCGCGCATCCTGATCCCGGGCGATCACCACACGGGTCGGACCCACGCGGGCGCAGCGCCGCGCCATGGCGCGGATCAACGGCTCGGTGCCCAGCATGACAGGCACCTCTTGCAGCATCTTGTCGGCCCCGCGCATCCGCGTGGCCCGGCCCGCGGCCAAAAGCACGATATCGATGGCATCCTCCATGACCGCAGACAGATCGCGAGTCGGCGGCCGGGTCAAGGATCGACAGACCGGCGTAGCCGGTGCGCGAAGCGCGTCCTTGACGCGGCCGTCGACTCGCACTGCACCATGAATATGGCCTGTTTGCTGGCAGACCTGCCCGCAAACGGCCACTCAGCACATGGAAGTCCCGCCAGCCAATCCTACCTACACCCGAGGGTCAGGGCACCGACCGCACGCGCAGCGTGCCGGGCCCAAGGGCTGGCAGGGCGCGGCAGCGCCCGAAGCGCGCGGGAGCGCCCCGGCCAGGGGCCTAGCCGCGCATCCGCGCGCCGTCGGCATCGAAAAGCGGCGTGGTGACCAGTCGCGCGGGGCGCATCTCGCCCAGAATCTCGATCTCGACTGTCAGCCCCTCGGCCACCCGGTCGCGCGGCAGGAACCCGAGCGCCACCGACACGCCCGCGTGGTGCGAATAGCCGCCCGAGGTGCAGAAGCCCACGACCGCGCCCTCAAGCCAGATGGGTTCATAGGCGACCACATCGGCATCCAGCGCCTCGACGACAAAGGCGCAAAGCTGCCGCTCGGCACCCTTGGCCCGCTCGGCCTCGGCTGCGGCGCGGCCAATGAAATCGGCGTTCTTCTTCCACGCGATGAAGCGATCCAGTCCGGTTTCCCCCGGCGTGTAATCGGGCGAAAACTCCCGCATCCACGCGCCGAAAAACTTGTCGAGCCGCAGGCTCATCATCGCGCGCATGCCAAAGGGGCGCAGGCCATGCGCCTGTCCGCCCTCCCACAACCTCTGCCACAGCGCGCGTTGTTCCATCGCGTCGACATAGATCTCGTAACCCAGATCGCCGGTATAGCTGACGCGCTGCACGATCGCGGTGGACAGCCCGATGGTCACCTGCCGCACATCCAGAAAGCGCATGCCGGCGACATCCTCGCGGCTGACCGCTTGCAGCAGATCGCGTGCGCGTGGGCCTGCCAGTTGAAACCCCGTGCGCCGGTCCGAGACATTGTCGAGCGTCACGCCATCACCCGACGGCGGATGGCTTGTGAACCAGCGCATGTGAAAATCCTGCGCCCCGTAGGAGGCGGTGAGTTGGAAATGCGTCTCCGACAGGCAGGACACGGTGAAATCCCCAACAATTCGCCCGCGCGGCGACAGCATCGGGCTCAGCGACAGCCGCCCCGGCGCAGGGATCCGGCCCGCCATGATCCGGTCCAGCCAGTCCCGCGCGCCGGGGCCCTGCACATCGTATTTGCCGAAATTCTGCAGCTCGTTGATGCCGACGCCCGCGCGCACGGCGGCGACCTCGCGGGCGGTGGCCTCCCACGCGTTCGAGCGTCGAAACGACGGCGTCTCATAGCGCGGCTCGCCGGGGGCGGCGAAATAATTGGGCACCTCCAGCCCGTATTGCTGGCCCCAAACCGCGCCGATGCCGTCGAACAGGTCATACATCGGCGTCGTGCGGAAGGGCCGCGCGGCGGGCAGCTCCTCGTTCGGGTAGCTGACGGAAAACCGTTTCTGGTAGTTCTCGATCACCTTGGGCAGCGTGTAGCCGGGCGTGGTGAAGCGGCCGAAGCGCGCCACGTCCATCGCGAACACGTCGCGCTCCGGCTCGCCCTCGACCATCCATTGCGCCAGCGTCAGGCCGACGCCACCGCCCTGGCTGAACCCCGCCATCACCCCGCAGGCCGACCAGTAGTTGCGCAAACCCGGCACCGGGCCGACCAGCGGGTTGCCATCTGGGGCAAAGGTGAAGGGGCCGTGGATCACCGATTTGACGCCCGCCGTTTCCAGCACCGGAAAGCGGCGGTAGGCAAAGGCGATGCTGTTCTCGATCTTGTCGAAATCGTCGGGCAGCAGCTCGTGGCCAAATTCCCATGGCGTGCCACCCACTGCCCAAGGGCGGCAGGTCTGCTCGTAAAACCCGATGCACAGGCCGCGTCCCTCTTGCCTGAGATAGCTTTCGCCGGCCGGGTCCATGACATGCGGGTGTTCCGCCCCGCGCTCGTAGATTTCGGGGATGTCATCGGTGACGATATACTGATGCTCCATCGGGTGCAGCGGCAGGTAGCAGCCCGCCATCGCCGCGACCTCGCGCGCCCAGAGGCCGGCGGCGTTGACCACATGCTCGGCATGGATCGTACCCTTGTCGGTGACCACGTCCCATGTGCCATCGGGGCGGGGGTTGGTCTCCAAGACCCTAGTATGCAGCACGATCTCGGCCCCGCCCATCCGCGCGGCCCTGGCATAGGCATGCGTCGTGCCCGAGGGGTCGAGGTGGCCATCCAGCGGGTCGTAAAGCCCCCCGAGAATGCCGTCGAGATTGGTGATCGGCGCGACCTTGGCGATCTCGGACGGCGACAGGATCTCGGTCTCGAGACCCATGTAGCGATGCTTGGCGCGCTCGGCCTTGAGCATGTCCAGCCGTTCGGGCGTGTCGGCCAGCGTGACGCCGCCCACATGGTGCAGCCCGCAGGACAGTCCGGTCAGGTCCTCCAACTCTCGGTAGAGGCGGATCGTATAGCCCTGTAGCGCCGCCATGTTCGTGTCGCCGTTCAGCGTGTGAAACCCGCCCGCCGCATGCCATGTCGACCCGCTCGTCAATTCCGAGCGTTCCAGCAGCATCACATCCGACCAGCCCAGCCGGGTCAGATGGTAGAGAACGGAGCATCCGACGACGCCGCCGCCGATGACACAGACTTGGGTGGTGGGTTTCATGCGGCCTCCGTCCTGTCGGTTTTGCCCATCTGACGGCGGGCACCGGGGCCGTTCATGTCAAAATGCGACATCCTGCGGGCCGCCCCGCCTCGCGCCCCCCGCAGGTGAACGGGCCGGCCGGTCCGATCGGGCGTGCCGGCACCGCCGCCCCGCCTAGAGCTTGCGGATTTTCAGTTGCGTCAGGCGGTTCATCTCGCGCGCGGCCACCTCGAAGCGGAAGCCGTGGAAGGCAAAGGTCTGGCCCGGTTCGGGGATGGTCTGCGCCTCGTGAATGACAAGGCCGGCCACGGTATTGGCCTCTTCGTCGGGCAGGGTCCAATCGGTCGCACGGTTCAGGTCGCGGATCGTCATCGCCCCATCGACCAGGTAATTCCCCTGCGCATCGGGCGTCAGCAGCGGCACATCCTCGATATCGAACTCGTCCGTGATCTCGCCCACGATTTCCTCGAGAATGTCCTCGAGCGTGATCAGCCCGCGCAGGGCACCGTATTCGTCGACCACCAGGGCAAAATGGGTGTGGCGGCGCAGGAACTGTCGCATCTGGTCGTCCAGCGTCGTCGTCTCGGGTACGAAATACGCCTTCATCGCCACGTCGGCGATCTTGAACGCCTCGATACCCGGCGCCGCCTCGCCGCGGGTCAGCCGGTCGATCCCGCGCAGCAGGTCCTTGGCGTGAACCACCCCGATGATGTTCTCGTGCTCGTCCTTGTAGACGGGCAGGCGCGTGTGCGGCGATTGCAGCGCCTGGCTCAATATCTCTTCGGGCGGGGCGTCGGCATCGATCATCTCGATCTTGGAGCGATGCAGCATGATTTCCTCGACCGTGCGTTCGTGCAGATCGAGCGCACCCAACAGACGGTCGCGCTGTTCCTTTTCGACCGACCCCTCGGAATGGCCGATCGACAAGGCGCCCATGATTTCCTCTTGCACCGACAGCATGTTGGCGCCCGCCGAGATGCGCACACCGAATACGCGCAGGACGCCGCGCACGATGACGCGGACAACGGCGACGATCGGGGCCATCACGGCGATGACCAGGCCGATGGGCCGCGCAACCCGTGCCGCCGAGGTTTCGGGGTCGTTGATCGCGTAGGTCTTGGGCAGAACCTCGGCAAAGACAAGGACAAGCGCGGTCATGACCAGCGTGGCTACGGCAACGCCGCCTTCGCCCAGTAGGGCGGTGAACAGCGCCGTGGCCAGCGAGGTGGCCAGGATGTTGACCAGGTTGTTGCCCAAAAGGATGCCGCCGATCAGGCGTTCGTTATCCTCTTTCAGGCGCAGGGCGCGGTCGGCCCCTTTCGACGGGCCGTCCGATTTGTCGGCCAGCGATTTCAGCTTGCCGCGTGACGCGGCGGTCAGGGCGGTTTCGCTGCCCGAGAAAAAGCCCGAGCAAAGCAAAAGAAAAAGGATCACACCTGCGGTGATCCATGTTGTGGGATCGGAAAGCGAGGCAGGCGCGTTGGCGGCTGCATCGACGGGAAGGGTCGGGTCCATGAGGCGGTTATGGGGGCGCGCGCGCCCTGCTTCAAGATGCAAGCGTGGCCAGCGGGCCGTTGTGGGGTGATTTCAGGCCGCGCGCCTCACCCGTCGCGATCGGCCAGGGGGTGGTGATCCAGCACCAGCCGTTTCAGCCGTTCGTCCAGAATGTGGGTGTAGATTTCCGTGGTGGCGATATCGGCATGGCCCAGCAGGGTCTGGATCGCCCGCAGATCGGCCCCGTTCTGCAGAAGATGCGTGGCAAAGGCGTGGCGCAGGACATGGGGGGTGACGCGGGCCGGGTCGATGCCGGCGGACAGGGCGATTTCCTTGACCAGGGTGAAAAAACGCATGCGCGTCAGGTGCCCGGCCTTCCCGCGCGAGGGAAACAGAAACGGCGAAGGCGGCGCGCGGCCTTCGGTGCGGGCCAGATCCTCGGCCGTGTCGCGCACGGTCAGCCATGCGGCGATGGCGGCGCGCGCCGGCGGCGACAGCGGCACCATGCGTTCCTTGCCGCCCTTTCCCTTGACCAGCAGCAGGTGCGGATGCCCCGAACGGCGGCGACAGGCAGGGTGACCAACTCGCTGACGCGCATGCCGGTCGCATAGAGCAGTTCCATCAAACAGGTGTTGCGCAGCCTGTCCGCGGCGCTGCGCCCGTGCTGACGGGCGGTGGTCAAAAGGAGATCGACCTCGGATATGTTCAACGTATCGGGCAGCGCCTTTTGGCGGGCCGGGCCGGTGATCTGAAGCGTCGGATTGTCCGGGCGCCAGCCTTCCTCATGGGCGAAACGGTAAAGTTGACGCAGGGAGGACAGCCGCCTTGCCCGCGTCGCACGGGCCAGCCCCCCGGCCTCGAGATCGGCGATATACGCCTCGATCTGGGCGCGATCGGCCTGCCCAAAGCCGCTGCCCCGGCGCGACAGCCATGCCATCGCATCCGTCAGGTCCCGGCCATAGGCCAGTTGGGTGTTCCGCGCCGCCCCCTGTTCGGCGGCCTGCGCCTCGAGAAACAGGGAAATCCAGTCGGGATCGGTCGGTACGGGCGGCATCGCTCAGCGCCCGGTCAAAAGCAGTTGCAGGGCGACGCGGCGGGCTACGTCTTCAAGGCCGACCTCGCGGAACAGGCGCAGCGCCTCAGCCAGATCGTCGCCATCCTGTGCCGGGGTGCCCAGCACGATGGATGCGCGCAACAGCGCCTCGCCCAGGCGGTCGTTCTGCAGAAACCAGGTATAGCTGTGGGGCAGGGGATCTTCGGCGAACCCCGCCGCGATCGCCAGGGCCTGCCGGTCGGCGCCACGTGGCGCGGTGGCGGGCAGTCCCTGCGCGATGGCAAAGGCGAAAACCTCGTCGGGGGTTTGCGGCGTGGCCTGCTGCGCAACGATCTCATAGCCCGGTGACAGCAACCCGACGCGACGGGCCAACAGGCTGGACTCGCCGATCAGGGGCAATCCCAGCAGGCGGTCAGCGAACACCTCGGCAAAGGCGGTCTCGAGGTTTGCCTCCTGCATGGCGGCCCAGGCCGGGGGAAGGCGGCGCGCGACCTCGGCGGTTTCGCGCGCCAGAAGGGCGGCTCCAGCGCCTGGATGGCGGCCACCCGGTCCCAGATCCCGCCCGAGGCCGAGGGCACGCGTTGGGTATAGATGGCGAACCACTGCTGCGGTTCGATCGCGCCCGAGCGCGTCAGCCGCTCGGCCGCGTCAAGCTGGGCGCGCCAGCCGGCCAGATCGGACAGATCGGCATGGGTGAAGGCCAGCGGCAGGCCGGTGACATCGGGGCGTTCGCCCACCGCCATGCGCATCTGAAAGGCCAGCGGCGTCAGATGCGTGTCGATGGGCAGGGGGGCGTCGCCCTCGAAAAGCTCGGGGTCGAGAAATCGCGCGATGACATCGTATTCCGCATCCGAAATCCGCCCGAGCGCCGCGCCGGTATCCAGCGACAACGCCGCGGCGGGCCAGTCGCCCGTCCGCGCCAGGCAGAAGATCTGCGCGGGGAAGGTGGGCGCGATACCGGGATTGGCCGTCATGGCGGCGCAGGCCCGGTCGGCCCGGTCGGTCAGGATGCTCACATCGAAAAAGCGCCGAAACACCTGCGGTTCGGTCGGGCCCGCGCGCTCCATCAACGCCTGGGCCTGGTCCAGCGCGCCGCGCGCCAGCAGCATGTCGAGCCGCGCCAGGAACAACCCCGCCCCATCGCCCGCCGCGCCCCGCGGCGGATCAAGCTCGGCCAGGGCCAGCGTTTCCGTGAAGGACAGGATCGCCGGCAGGCCCTGGGTCGGTTGTGCCCGGATCAGGCGTTCGAGATCCGCCGTGTCAGACCTGCCCCACAAATCCGCCGGGAATCCCGTGATGGCCGGCGGCAGAATGCCCACCGCGTCCAGGCGCACCGCGTCGAGCGGTTCGATCGTGAATGCCGGACGGCTGGCGGAGGTGGCCACATTCGCATGCGGTCGTGCACCGTGTCCGACAGCCAATCGGGCGGGGCCGTCGCCGGAACATCGGCCGGGGGCGCGGGCTGCTGCGCCAGGGCACCGGCGGTCGGACAGGCAAGGGTCAGGGCCGCGGCGATGATCGGTGCGGCTTGGCGGATCATGGCCTTAGTCGACATTCAACTCGACAGGTCGCGTCACGCTGGTCTGCTCGGGTTGCAGATAGCCGGAATAGGCATAGACGACGAGGGCGATCGCGCCCAGGACACCCAGAATCAAAACCAATCGGATCAACCGCCCCATATCGCTTGCGCACCTTTTATCCTGGGTCGCCCTTCGGCGTTTGCCGCCGCTTTGGTTTCCATATAAGCCATGCCGGGGGCGTTTGCGCCAGAGACAGGAAGATTTTTTCGACGATGGGCGAAACCGTGCCGGAGACCCAGCAGCGACTGCGCCGGACCATCGTGCTGATCGGCATGATGGGCTCGGGCAAGACGGCCATCGGCCGCGCGCTCGCCGCTCGGCTGGACGCCCCGCTTAAGGATTCGGACGCCGAGATCGTCGAGGCGGCGCAGTTGAGCATCGCCGAGATTTTCGAGCGCTTCGGCGAGGGGTTCTTTCGCGAGAAGGAAACGCAGGTGATCGCGCGCCTGCTGGACGGGGCGCCGTCGATCCTGTCGACGGGCGGCGGTGCGTGGCTGGCCGCGCGCAACCGCGCGATGCTGACGGAAACGGCCACGGTGCTTTGGCTGGATGCGGGGCTTGACCTGCTCTGGAGCCGGGTGCGGCACAAGACGACGCGCCCGCTGTTGCGCACCGCCAATCCCAAGGCGACCCTGACCGAGATCTTTCACGCCCGCCAGCCGATCTATGCCCTGGCGCCGCTACGGCTGCGGGTCGATCCCGGATGGTCCATCGACCAGACGGCCGACGCGGTGCTGGACATCCTGATCGACGCGGGGGCGGTGGTGACCCAGCGCAAGGAGGCGAGATGAGCGACATGGACATCGTGCGGGTCCCGTTGGGCGATCGTAGCTATGATGTGCGGATCGGACAGGGCCTGATCGAGCGGGCGGGGGCGGAAATCGCGCCGCTTCTCAAACGCCCAAAGGTCTGGGTCGTGACCGAAGAGACGGTCGCCGACCTGCATCTGCAGGCACTCCGCGACGGGTTTGCGGCGGGCGGCGTCGCGGCCGAGGCGCTGGTCCTGCCGCCGGGCGAGGCGACCAAAAGCTGGCCGCATCTGATCCGTGTGGTCGAGTGGCTGCTCGCGGAACGCGTCGAGCGGCGCGATATCGTCGTCGCGTTCGGGGGCGGGGTGATCGGGGATCTGGTGGGGTTTGCAAGCGCGATCCTGCGCCGTGGCGTGCGGTTCGTACAGATCCCGACCAGCCTGCTGGCGCAGGTGGACAGTTCGGTGGGCGGCAAGACCGGCATCAATACCGAGCATGGCAAGAACCTTGTCGGGGCGTTCCACCAGCCCGGCCTTGTTCTGGCCGATATCGGCGTGCTGGGCACGCTGACGCCGCGCGATTTCCTGGCCGGTTACGGCGAGGTGCAGAAATACGGGCTGCTGGGGGATGCGGCGTTTTTCGGCTGGCTGGAAGACAACGGTCCGGCGCTGGCCGCGGGTGACACGGCCCTGCGGGCCGAGGCGGTGCGCCGCTCGGTCCAGATGAAGGCTGATATCGTGGCGCGCGACGAAACCGAGCAGGGCGACCGGGCGCTGCTGAACCTCGGGCATACATTCTGTCACGCGCTTGAGGCCGCGACGGGCTATTCCGACCGGCTCTTGCATGGCGAGGGCGTTGCCATCGGCTGTGCGCTGGCCTTCGAGCTGTCGGCGAGGATGAACCTGTGCAGTCAGGAAGACCCCAGCCGTGTCCGGGCGCATCTAGCCGACATGAACGCCAAGCGCGATCTGTCTGATATTCCTGGCGAATTTCCTGACGCCAACGGCCTGCTGGACCTGATGGCGCAGGACAAGAAGGTTGTGGATGGAAAGCTGCGCTTCATCCTTGCGCGGGGCATCGGCGAGGCCTTTGTCACCGCCGATGTCCCGCGCGAGGTCGTGCGGGGCGTGCTGGTCGATGCGTTGAACACCCGGTGACGGGGACAGGCCGCCTCAGGCAAGCACCAGCATGTAATAGGCCCCGTAGCCGATCGCGGCGACCACGCCCAAAACCACGGCCAGCCGCAACAGGTTCAGCGCCAGCGTCAGGACACCCGCGATGAAAGCCCCAAGAATGGTGCCTGCAACAAACAGGCCGAGCAGCACGCCGTAGGGCAGCGCGAAGCCGATGGCCGCAAACGACGCCTCGGCATAGGGCAGCGTTTGCTGCACCATCGGCGGAACGCCGACCGCAACCCCGAAGATCAGCGCGGCGATCCCGCAAATGACGGCAAGCCACAGGGTCAGGCGATGTTTCAGCGCCTCACCCGTGGCGAAGGTGACGACTTCGACCGCCTCGACAAGAATTGCGCCGGTGACGATACGGAACCAGATCGGCGCATCGATGTCGGGCAGGGCGACACCGCGCATCCCGCCGGGTGCCGGGGGGGCGACGGGGGCCGCCCCCGGCATAGCGGGAGGGACATGTGTTGCCGCGCCCGCGGCGGACATTCCGTTATAGGACACGCCGGTATGGGCGCCTGTGAGATAGTCGTGAAAATTGCGGTCGGTGGAATCGATGGTCGGCATGGCAGCGGCTCTCCCGTGTCGAAACGATTGGGTCCGGACTGACCCGGTTCCTGATCGTTTCACTATCCACGATCCGCGTCGATGGAGGGATTCCTCCGTCAGTCCTTGCCGCGATAGGGTTCCACGTATTGCAGGGCCATGTCCCAGGGAAAGAAGATCCAGGTGTCCTGGCTGACGCCGGTGATGAACGTGTCCACCATCGGCTCGCCCTTGGGCTTGGCATAGACGGTTGCGAAATGCGCCTTGGGGTAAAGCTGGCGCACCAGTTCCAGCGTCTTGCCGGTGTCCACAAGGTCATCGACGATCAGAACACCTTCGCCATCGCCCATCATCTGGGCATCGGGGCTTTTCAGCACCTCGGCCTCGCGGCGCTGGTCTGCCTTGCCACCGCCGAATGGTAGGATTTCACGCTGATCGTATCGACGGTGCGAATGTCCAACTCGCGCGCGACGATCATCGCGGGCGCCATGCCGCCACGGGTGATCGCCACCACCGCGCCCATGCGCCGCCCTCTTCGGGGCCGTGCTTGTCCAGCCGCCAGGCCAGCGCGCGGCTGTCCCGGTGCAACTGGTCCCATGAAACGTGAAACCCCTTTTCATGCGGCAGTGGCGTGACCATGGCTTACCCCTCCTTGCGTTCGAGGCTCATGTCCGGGGCCTCGGGGTTCTTCATGCCGATGACATGGTAGCCGGCATCGACGTGGTGCGTTTCGCCCGTCACCGCGCTGGACAGGTCCGACAACAGGTAAAGGGCCGATTTGCCGACCTCGTCCTGCGTCACCGTGCGGCGCAGGGGCGCGTTGTTCTCGTTCCATTTCAGGATGTAGCGGAAATCGCCGATGCCGCTGGCCGCCAGCGTCTTGATCGTGCCGGCGCTGATGGCGTTGACGCGGATGCCGTCGCGGCCCAGGTCCTCGGCCAGATACATCACCGATGCTTCCAGCGCGGCCTTGGCCACGCCCATCACGTTGTAATGCGGCATGACCTTTTCCGCGCCGTAATAGGTCAGCGTCAGCAGGCTGCCGCCATTGGGCATGATCTTTTCGGCGCGCTGGCAGACGGCGGTGAAGGAATAGACCGAGATGTTCATGGTCATCGCGAAATTCGCCGGGCTGGTCTCGACATAGCGCCCGCGCAGTTCGGACTTGTCCGAGAAGCCGATGGCATGCACCACGAAATCGAGGCTGCCCCATGTTTCCTTTAGCGTCTCGAACAGGGCGTCGAGGCTGTCCTCGTCGGCCACGTCGCAGGGGATCAGCAGGTCGCTGCCCAATTGGGCGGCCAGCGGTTTGACCCGCTTTAGCAACTGCTCGCCCTGGTAGGAAAAGGCCAGTTCGGCGCCCTCGGCGGCCAGGGCCTTGGCCACGCCCCAGGCGATGGACTTGTCATTTGCAAGGCCCATGATCAGCCCGCGTTTGCCCGTCATAAGACCCATCGATGTCCCTCGTGTGTAGATCCATGCAGCCGTCGGGGGCCGGTGTAGGCCAAAGGGGTCAGGGCCGCAAGATTGGACAGGCCGGCATCTGACGACTTGCAGGCCGGACGCACATGGCTAGGTTTGCCCGCAGACCGGAGGAGTTTGGGGACCCTGTCATGAGCGATCGAAACGGCCTTTTTGCGGGTGACGACCCGTTCCTCTTGGCGCGGGACTGGCTGGCCGAGGCCGAGGAGGCCGAAGTCAACGACCCCAACGCCATCGCCCTCGCCACCGTCGATGCGGAGGGTCTGCCGAATGTCCGGATGGTCCTGCTCAAGGAGATCGAGGCACCGGGTGGCGGCGACGGGGCATTTGTCTTCTACACCAATTACCAAAGCGCCAAGGGGCGCGAACTCGACCAGTCGGGCAAGGCCGCCTTCGTGATGCATTGGAAAAGCCTGCGCCGCCAGATCCGCGTGCGCGGCCCGGTCGAGCGCGAAGAGGGGCCACAGGCCGATGCCTATTACGCGTCGAGATCGCTCAAGAGCCGGCTGGGGGCCTGGGCCTCGAAACAGTCGCAGCCCCTGTCGGGGCGCTCGGCCCTGATGGCCGAGGTGGCCCGCGTGACCGCCCAGAAGGGGACCAACCCGCAACGGCCGCCATTCTGGGGCGGGTTCCGCATCAGGCCGGTCGAGATCGAGTTCTGGGCCGACGGACCGTTCCGTCTGCACGACCGGTTTCAATGGCGCAGGGCCGGGCCCGGCAGCCCGTGGCAGGTGACCCGGCTCAATCCCTGAAACGGTGGAATGGCCCGCGTTTCATTGCAAATCACACCGACTCGCGCCGCGCGAAAAAACCAGTCGCCTGAAATGGCGGGATATTTTTCGGTTGTCGCCTGTCCCGTTCACGACAATATCAAAGGTGGGACAGCAAACAGGCGGCTTTCGGGTCGAGTGAGGGGCGCGCCAATATGGCCGAAACGGAAACGGGCGACGATATCGTCAAGGGCCGCGTGAAGTGGTTCGATGCAGGAAAGGGGTTCGGGTTCATCCTGTCGGACGACGGGGGGCCGGACATCTTGCTGCATGCAAATGTACTAAGGAATTTCGGACAGGGATCGGTCGCCGAGGGCGCGGCGATCACGGTTCTGGCCAACGAGACGCCGCGCGGGCTGCAAGCCTACGAGGTGCTGGCCATAGAGCCGCCCGCACCCGATGCCGACGGGGGCGGTTTGGGCGCCGATCTGCCCGAGGCGCCGGCCGATGCGCCTTTCCTCGCGGCACGGGTGAAATGGTTCGACAAGGCCAAGGGCTTTGGCTTTGCCAATATCTTCGGCCAGCCCGAGGACGTGTTCATCCATGTCGAGATCTTGCGTCGACACGGTCTGTCCGATCTGCAGGCGGGTGAGGCGGTGGCGATGAAGGTCGTCGAAGGACCGCGTGGCAAATTGGCCGCCGAAGTGCGCAGCTGGGATTTCGTGACTTGAGACACTGGCTCGGCATCTCGTCTGGCGCTTGCCGGTTGCTCTGACCTCGCCCGCAGGTCCGGTTGCGGCGGCCTGCAGCGACGACCGGGTCGAATTGCGGGGCGATTTCGGCACGGTCCGGTTTCGCGTCGCCGTGGCCGATGACCCGCGCGAACGGGCGCAGGGGCTTATGCATGTCCCCGAGATGCCGCGCATGGCGGGCATGCTCTTTGTTTACGAGCGGCCGCAATCCGTCAGTTTCTGGATGGCGAACACGCTGATCCCGCTCGACATGATCTTTTTCGACGAAACCGGTGTCGTGACCCGCATCCACGAAAACGCCGTTCCGTTGGACCGGACGGGCATTCCCGGTGGCGACGGCGTTCAATACGTCCTCGAAATCAACGGCGGCATGGCCCGGCAACTGGGCATCGACGTGGGCGACACGTTTCGCCACCCGTCGGTGTCGGAAGATTTGGCCGTTTGGCCCTGTGAGGGCGAGTAGGGGCTTGCCCTTGCCGCGTCCGCGCGGATAACAGGGCAGTCGTCGGGGCGTAGCGCAGCCTGGTAGCGCGTCTGTTTTGGGTACAGAAGGTCGTGAGTTCGAATCTCGCCGCCCCGACCATGCCCCCAGCCTTCCCACAACATCTGGTATCTCGTTGGTCGCATCGGGTCGTGAGGCCGGCATTGCCTCTTTGTGCGTGACCTGATCGCAACATCTAGTGGTGTGGCATTGGCCATCGTCTCCGCGTTGCGAGACGGCCAAGCTGGGCGTCGTGCCGCATGCCACGCCTGGCCCGTTGCCTGAGCCGCGGGGCTTATCCCTATCGTCCTTTGAGAAAATTCGCCGTTCTGCAACCGCAGCATGACGTTGCTGTGAATCACGCTGATTAGGGCGGTGCCGGAAAGGGGGCGGCAAAGCAAGCAAAAAAATAGCAGTGGATAGTCTTAAAAAGCCGTTGACGCTCTAGGTCCAACTACGTCAGTTTGTGTTTGTCGAGATCGGGGCCACTAGATATAGCGCCACTCGACAGGGGCAGAGGGTAAGCTCGCAACATGACATCGCCGATCACCAGCATCTGCGCCCCGGCGCGGAGCCGGGGTGGTCTGTGCGACGCCTGGCGGGGCCCCTGACGGATCGAAACACGACGGCCAGAGTGCTTCAAGACGCTGGCAGGCCGCACAGGGGAAACGAAGGGCGAAAGAGGCAGCCATGAAAATCGAACGCAGATTCACGCGCGCCGGTGCAGACGCATATGCCGAACTGGAATTCACGACCACCAGCTCGGAGATCCGCAATCCGAACGGGACGGTGGTGTTCCGCCTCGACGAGGTCGAAGTGCCCGCCGGCTGGAGCCAGGTCGCCTCGGACGTCATCGCGCAAAAGTATTTCCGCAAGGCCGGCGTGCCCGCACGTCTGAAGCCGGTGAAGGAAAAGCGCGTGCCCGATTTCCTGTGGCGCCATGTGGCCGACGAAAAGGCGCTGGAGGAATTGCCGGAGGACCAGCGTTATGGCGGCGAGACAAGCGCCAAGCAGGTCTTCCGGCGCCTGGCCGGGGCCTGGTGCTATTGGGGCTGGAAGGGTGGCTACTTCACCACCGAAGACGACGCCCGCGCCTATTTCGACGAAATGCAGCTGATGCTGGCGCGCCAGATGGCAGCACCCAACAGCCCGCAATGGTTCAACACCGGCCTGCACTGGGCCTATGGCATCGATGGCCCGGCGCAGGGCCACTACTATGTGGACTACAAGACCGGCAAGCTGACGAAATCGACCTCGTCCTACGAGCATCCGCAGCCGCATGCCTGTTTCATTCAGGGCGTGCAGGACGATCTGGTGAACGAGGGCGGCATCATGGACCTGTGGGTCCGCGAAGCGCGTCTGTTCAAATATGGCTCGGGCACCGGCACGAACTTCAGCCACCTGCGCGGCGAGGGCGAGAGCCTGTCGGGCGGCGGCAAGTCGTCGGGCCTGATGGGCTTTCTCAAGATCGGTGACCGCGCAGCGGGCGCGATCAAGTCGGGCGGCACCACGCGCCGCGCGGCGAAAATGGTCATCGTCGATGCCGACCACCCCGATATCGAGGAATTCATCGAATGGAAGGTGGTCGAAGAGCAGAAGGTCGCCAGCCTCGTGGCCGGGTCCAAGGCGCATGAGAAAACGCTCAACGGCATTTTCACCGCGATCCGCGAATGGGATGGCAGCCTCGAGGATGCGGTCGATCCGGCCAAGAACGACACGCTGAAAAAGGCCGTCCGCACCGCCAAGCAGGCCAGCGTGCCGGAAACCTACATCAAGCGCGTGCTGGACTACGCCAAGCAGGGCTATACCTCGATCGAGTTTCCGACCTACGACACCGATTGGGACAGCGAGGCTTACAGCTCCGTCTCGGGGCAGAACTCGAACAACTCGATCCGCGTCACTGATGCGTTCCTCAAGGCCGTCGAAAACGACGAGGACTGGCACCTGACGAACCGTGTCGATGGCTCGGTCGCCAAGACGGTCAAGGCGCGCGATCTGTGGGACAAGGTGGGCCATGCCGCCTGGGCCTGTGCCGACCCCGGCATCCAGTTTCACGACACGGTCAACGCCTGGCATACCTGCCCGGCCGATGGCGAGATCCGCGGCTCGAACCCGTGCTCGGAATACATGTTCCTGGACGACACGGCCTGTAACCTCGCGTCGATGAACCTGCTGACCTTCTACTCGGGCGGCCAGTTCGATGCCGAAAGCTACATCCACGCCAGCCGTCTGTGGACGCTCACGTTGGAGATCAGCGTGATGATGGCGCAGTTCCCGTCCAAGGAGATCGCGCAACTCAGCTACGATTACCGCACGCTGGGTCTGGGCTATGCCAATATCGGCGGTCTCTTGATGAACATGGGGCTGAGCTATGACAGCCCCGAAGGCCGCGCGCTGTGCGGGGCGTTGACCGCGATCATGACCGGCGTGTCCTACGCGACCTCGGCCGAGATCGCCTCGGAACTGGGGGCGTTTCCGGGCTATGCCAACAATCGCGAGCATATGCTGCGCGTCATCCGCAACCACCGCGCCGCCGCCTATGGCAAGACCGAGGGCTACGAGGGGCTGAACGTGAACCCCGTCGCGCTGGATCATGGCAATTGCCCCGACCAGCGCCTGATCGACCTGGCCAAGCAGGCCTGGGACGAGGCGCTGACCCTCGGCGAAAGCCACGGCTTCCGCAACGCGCAGGCCACGGTTCTGGCCCCCACGGGCACCATCGGCCTGGTCATGGATTGCGACACCACCGGGGTCGAGCCCGATTTCGCCCTTGTGAAGTTCAAGAAGCTGGCCGGCGGCGGCTATTTCAAGATCATCAACCGCTCGTGCCCGCCGCGTTGGAAAAGCTGGGCTACTCCTCGAGCCAGATCGAGGAAATCATCAGCTACGCCGTGGGGCAGGCACCATCGGCAACGCGCCCGGCATCAACCACACGGCGCTGATCGGCCATGGCTTTGGCGCGAAAGAGATCGAGAAGATCGAGGCCGCGCTGCCCTCGGCCTTCGATATCCGCTTCGTCTTCAACCAGTGGACCCTGGGCGAAGAGTTCTGCACCCAGACCCTTGGGATCCCGGCCGAAAAGCTGAACGATCCCACCTTCGACATGCTGCGGCATCTGGGCTTTTCCAAGCCCGAGGTCGAGGCTGCGAACGACCATGTCTGTGGGACCATGACCCTGGAGGGGGCGCCTTTCCTCAAGGAAGAGCACTACTCGATCTTCGATTGTGCCAATCCCTGCGGGAAAAAGGGCAAGCGCTATCTCAGCGTCGAAAGTCACATTCGCATGATGGCCGCCGCGCAATCCTTCATCTCGGGCGCGATCTCCAAGACGATCAACATGGCCAACCACGCCTCGATCGAGGATTGCCAGAAGGCTTACGAGTTGTCCTGGTCGCTGGGGGTGAAGGCCAACGCGCTCTACCGTGACGGTTCGAAACTGTCGCAGCCGCTGGCCGCCGCCCTGGTCGAGGATGACGACGAGGCCGCCGAGGTGCTGGAAAGCGGAACTCCGCAGGAAAAGGCGCAGGTGCTGGCCGAAAAGGTGATCGAGAAGGTCATCGTCAAGGAAATCGTCCGCTCGAGCCGGGAAAAGATGCCCGAGCGTCGCAAGGGCTATACGCAAAAGGCCATCGTGGGCGGTCACAAGGTCTATCTGCGCACCGGCGAATACCAGGATGGCAGCCTGGGCGAGATCTTCATCGACATGCACAAGGAAGGTGCCGGCTTCCGCGCGATGATGAACAACTTCGCCATCGCCGTGTCGGTGGGCCTGCAATACGGTGTGCCGCTCGAGGAATTCGTCGATGCCTTCACCTTCACCAAGTTCGAACCCTCGGGGATGGTGCAGGGCAACGACTCGATCAAGAACGCGACGTCGATCCTCGACTACATCTTCCGCGAACTGGCGGTCAGCTATCTGGACCGCACGGACCTCGCCCATGTCGCGCCCGAAGGCACCACCTTCGACGATCTGGGCCGCGGCGTGGAAGAAGGCGTGTCCAACGTGCAGGAGCTGAGCGAAAGCGCGGCCACCAAATCGCTGGAAGTGCTCAAGCAGATCAGCTCGACCGGGTATCTGCGCAAACGCCTGCCCACGGATTTCACCGTGCTGCAGGGCGGGGTCGATCCGATGGCCACGCTCGAGACGCTGGTGCCCGAAACCAAGGGCGGGGGCGGCACCATCGCCGCGGTCGCCGCGACCACGGCGGTCGCGACCGGGACCGTGGGCATGGATGCCCGCGCCAAGGCCAAGATGCAGGGCTACGAGGGCGAGGCCTGCGGCGAGTGCGGAAACTACACGCTGGTGCGCAACGGCACCTGCATGAAGTGCAATACCTGCGGCGCGACGAGCGGGTGTAGCTGAAGGGATCGGGCCGGGCGCCCCCGTGGTGCCCGGCCTGCAAGCGGGGTGGGACTCCGCAGGATATCTTCCGGATTTCCGCTCTGTCCCACGCCGCAGGGTTTCCCAAGGGAAACCCGCGAGTTCCGGGGCGGGTGCGCTCGCCCCTGACGCGGATCAGGCCGCAGGCAGAACACTTCGGGCAGTAAATATCAGAGCCTGATCAGCGAACCTGGGGGAGCCTCGTGCTCCCCCTTTTTCTTTTTGAAACGGTCAAGTCGACCCGGCGTGGCGGGCCAGAATTCGTTGCGGAATTCGACCTGATCAGCGACCTTTGGGGGGTGCCATCTGCCCGCATCATTCTTATGCAAGATGTTTCTGCAAAAGGGCCATGCGGCCACGTTGGCCCACAGATCTTGTAAAAGATTAGGTGTCGCGCCCTCGATCCTTGTCGTCGCGGACACGCACCCGCGCCCTGTTGCGCCAGAGCATCGCCCCCCCGCGATGGCCACCATCGCGCCCAGCATGGCCAGGTGGTCGAGCGCCAGCCAATGCGCAGGACCGTCCGCGTGGCCGGGATGGGCCAGGGCAGGGCCGGCCAGGGCGATCAGGGCAGCGGTCGGGATGATACGGGTCATGGGGCCTCCGGGGATTGCAGGGATGGCCTCATGACAGCAAAACGCGCGCCCAGGGGAAAGCCTGCGCGCGCGCGGTGCGGCACCAATCGCCGCAAATGGCGGATATCCCGGCCGTTTCGCCTAGCGATTAGGCAGAGGGAACAAAGCGATACCCGTCGCCATCGCGCTCGGCCCGGCCGATCCCGCCATTCGGCAGGTGAAAGCCGATCATCGTCATGGCATCCGTTGCGATCTGGTCCAACAATGCCGTGCGCGTCGCGGCCCCCATGGCGAGATCCTGATCCGAGCCCGAATGCCAGGATGGACGGGCAAAGGCGACATGGGGGTTGCCGATCGCATCGCCCACCACCATCAGCGCGTCGTTGCCATCGGCCATGACGAAACTCATATGCCCCGGCGTATGGCCCGGCGTCATCTGCGCGGACACGCCGGGCAGCACCTCGGCCCCGTCGGAGAACAGGGTCATGTTGCCCGCCATCATCTCAAGCCGGCGCTTGGCGCCCACGGCAAAGCTGGCGCGTTCCTCGCCGATGCTGTTCACGGTGGCGTCGTCCATCCAATAGGCATGCTCGACCTCGCCCATCATGTGCTCGGCGTTGTAGAACAACGGCTCGTCGAAATCGTCGAGCATGCCCCAGATGTGATCGGGGTGTCCATGGGTGACGACGACATGTGTCACATCCAGGGGGTCGATCCCTGCGGCGGCCAGCGCATCGCCCAACTGCCCCGCGCTGTCCTGAAAGGCAAAGCCCGCGCCGCAATCGAACAGCACGATATTGTCGCCGTGACGCAGCAAGGTGACGTTGCAGGGTGGTGTCAGGGGCTGATCGGGTGCGATGTCGAAGGGGGCCAGCACGCCGGCAAGGTCGTCCTGCGGCATGGGGCCAAAGATGAACTCGGCGGGCAGCATCAGGTTGCCGTCGCTGAGCGTCGTCACCTCCATCCCGCCGATCGTGGCCGTGGTCTGGGTCCAGCCACGGCGGGGCAGGGTCAAACTGGCCGCCGCCGCCGCCGAGGTTGCCAGGAATGCGCGTTTGGTAAGTGTCATTGTCGTCCTCCCTATGGGGCCAAGGGTAACCCGGAGGAACACATTCAAAAAGGGGGATATTTTGCGTCGTCAAAAACTGCACCGGCGCAGGTCCCCCACGCCGGTGCCGGTTGGCCCCTCGACAGGTGTCTCTAGTCGTCGGTCACGACGATCACCGGCTCCATCCGTTGCAGGATGTCGTCGGCCAGATGACACTTGATTTCATGCCCTTCGGCCAAGCGCTTCATCGGCGGCACCTCGGTCTCGCAAAGGTTGCCGGGCACGTCGGATTTCCACTTGCACCGCGTCTGGAACGGACAGCCCGAGGGCGGGTTCATGGCCGATGGAATGTCGCCTTCAAGCACGATGTGCTTTTTCTCGACCGATGTATCGGCGATGGGGACGGCCGACAGCAGCGCCTCGGTATAGGGGTGGTAGGGCGGGGCAAAGACCTGTGCCGTGTCGCCGATCTCGACCACATGGCCCAGATACATGACCATTACCCGGTCGCTGAGATACCGCACGATGCTGAGATCATGGCTGATGAACAGCAGCGTCGTCTTCTCGCGGCGCTGGATCTCCATCAACAGGTCGGTGACGGCGGCCTGCACAGACACGTCCAGCGCCGAGACGGGTTCATCCGCCACGACGATGCGTGCGCCCCCGGCAAAGGCGCGGGCGATGCCCACGCGCTGTTTCTGCCCGCCCGAGAGTTGCCGGGGCATGCGATCGGCAAAGGCACGCGGCAGTTTCACGAGGTCGAGCAGATCCAGCATCTTTTCGCGCCGTTCGGCATCGGTCTTGCCGATCCCGAAGACCTCGAGCGCGCGCATGATCTGACGGCCCACCGTCATCGACGGGTTGAGCGTGTCGAACGGGTTCTGGAACACCATCTGCACCGACGAGATCGTGCGCGTGTCGCGGTTCTGGATCTCGATGTCCTCGATATTCCTGTTGTCCAGAAGGACCTGCCCCTCGGTCGCGGTTTCCAGCCCCATCAGAACCTTGGCGAGCGTGGACTTGCCGCAGCCGCTTTCGCCGACGATGGCCAGTGTCTCGGATTCGCGCGCTTCGAAACTGATCGTCTCGTTGGCCTTGACCACCTTCTTGTCGCCGCCGCTGAACAGGGCGCTGGCGGCCACCTCGTAGTATTTCTTGAGGTTCTCGACCTTCAGGACGGTGTCGCCGACCTCGGCCTTTTCGGTCGTTTCGGCCACATCCGGCGGCGCGCTCCAGTCGATCTCCTGAAACCGCAGGCAGCGCGTGTTGTGGCGGTCATTGCCGGGCACACGGGCCATCGGGATCTCGCCCACGTTGCAGCGCCCCTCTTCGAAGTAATTGCATCGCGGCCCGAAATTACAGCCGGGCGGGCGTTCATGGGGCAGGGGGAAATTGCCGGGGATCGCGACCAGCGGGCGCGCGTTCTTGTCGGCACCCGGCAGCGGGATCGAGCGGAACAGCGCCTGCGTGTAGGGGTGCTGCATCTCGTCGAACACATCTTCGATCGAGCCTGTCTCGACCGCCTCGCCGGAATACATCACGCACAGCCGGTCGCAGGTTTCCAGCACGAGACCCAGATTATGCGAGATGAACAGCATCGAGGTGCCGTATTTCTCGCCCAGACCCTTCACCAGATCCACGATCCCGGCCTCGACCGTCACGTCCAGCGCGGTGGTCGGCTCGTCCAGAATCAGAAGCGACGGTTTCGACATCAACGCCATGGCGATGACGATGCGCTGTTGCTGGCCGCCCGACAGTTGGTGGGGGTAGCTGCGCAGCATCCGCTCGGGGTCGGGCAGGCGCACGTCCTGGACGACCTCGAGCGCCATCTGGTAGGCCTCGGCCTCGGATTTGCCCTCGTGGATCATGGGCACTTCCATCAGCTGCTTGCCGATGCGCATGGCCGGGTTCAGCGACGCCATCGGCTCCTGGTAGATCATAGCGATCTGCGAGCCGCGGATGGCGCGCAACTCCTCCTGGCTCATCTCGTTCAGGTCGCGTCCCTTGAACTTGATCGTGCCGCCAACGACGCGGCCGTTCACGCCAAGGTCCTGCATCACGCCGAGCGCGACCGTGGATTTGCCGCAGCCGGATTCGCCCACGAGGCCCATGGCCTCGCCCGGCATGACCTTGCAGGAAAAATCCATCACCGCAGGATTTCACGCAGCCGGGTGAAGAACGAGATCGAGAGGTTCTCGATTTCCAGGATCGGCCCGTCATAGCGGTCGGGCAGAACTGCGGCGGCATCGGGGGATTGATCGAGCATGGCGTCAGTCCTTCAGGCTTTCTTCGCGCAGGCCGTCGGCCAGCAGGTTGAGGCCGAGCACCAGGCTCATGAGCGCAAGCGCGGGCGGCAGGGCGGGGTGGGGGTAGATCGTCAGAAGGCGGCGGCCTTCGTTGATGGTCGATCCCCAATCGGGGCTTTCGGGGCTGACGCCGAGGCCGAAAAAGCCGAGCGTTCCCAGAAGGATCGTGGTGTAGCCGATACGCAGGCAGAAATCGACGATCAGCGGCCCGCGGGCGTTTGGCAGGATCTCCCACAGCATGATGTACCACGGGCCTTCACCGCGGGTCTGGCCCGCGGCGACGTAATCGCGCGTCTTGATGTCCAGCACGATGCCGCGAACGATGCGGAACACGGTGGGGCTGTTCACGAAGACCACCGAGACAAAGACGATCAGGATATTGCCGGGCATCGAGATGATGCCGAGCGGATCGGCATTGAAGGCCAGCCCGGAATACAGCCAGAAGCCGATGACCAGCGAAATGGCGATATAGGTCATCCGTTTCGCAGGCTGCGTGTAGTAGCGCGAGTTGAACAGCACCACGAAGAACAGGATCGGGAACAGGAACAGAACCGCCGCCATGTAGGTGGGGATGCCGGCCGCCACGATCTCGGGCGTCACCAGCAGGTAGAAGAGCAGGATCACCGGGAAGGCCAAGACGAGATTGGCGATGAAGGTCAGGATGGTGTCCAGCTTGCCGCCGAAATAGCCGGCCGGCAGGCCCAGGGTGATACCGACCATGAAGGCGAACAGCGTCGCGGCCGGGGCGATCTTGAGCACTTCGCGCGCGCCCATGACCATGCGGCTGAACACGTCGCGGCCCACGGTTGTCACCGCCCAGAAGGTAGTACAGATAGGCCCCGTCATCGGGGCTGGGGACGGGCGTGCCCGGCACTTCGTTGCGCATCTGGCTGATCACGTCGATCGGCCCGTAGGTGATGACCATGCCCGCGAAGATCGCGGTGAACATCCAGAACATCACGATGCCAAAGCCGATCATGCCGATCAGGCTGTCGAACAGTTTGCCATAGAGGCCCAGCTTGCGCTTGAAGGCGATCGACACGGCGAAAAGCACGATCAGCGCGATCCAGACCGGCAGGAATTGCCGCGCCATGGCGCCGATGACCCCCTGGTCCATCGGGTCGGACTGTACAAGGCCGCCGATGATGAACACCACGCAGCAGGCGAGGAACAGGAACACCGCGTATTTCATCGCCATAAGGGCGTAATCGACCGGGGTGCGGCTGACGGTCAGCGTGTGGTCGGGGTTGATCTGCACCTCGCCCGCGCGCAGCCCGGCAAGGGTGAGGGCGAAGTTCGACAGCATGCCGATGGCAAAAACCACCACCGCCGCCAGCATCAAGGGGTTCAGGATGGGGCCGAGCGCGCCAGTCCAGGTCAGAAGGTCCATGGGCACTCTCCCTTATGAGATGCGGATGCGCGGATTGAGGAAGACATAGCCGATATCCGAGATCAGCTGCGTCACCAGCACGACGAAAACCGCGACGATCGAACAGGCCAGAAGCAGCTCGATATCGTTGTTCGAGGCCGCCTGCACCAGCGTCCAGCCAAAGCCGTTGTAGTTGAACAGGGTCTCGACGATCACGACACCCGTCAGCAGCCACGGGAATTGCAGCATGATGACCGTGAAGGGCGCGATCAGCGCATTCCTGAGCGCATGTTTCAGCACGATGTTGCGAAAGCTCACGCCCTTCAGCCGGGCGGTGCGGATGTATTGGGCGGTCATCACCTCGGCCATCGAGGCACGCGTCATCCGCGCGATGTAGCCCATGCCGTAAAGGGCGATGGTCATCACCGGCAGGGTGAAGTTCCAGAAGGTTATCCCCTCCATCGCCGAACGGGCCGAGCCCAGGAACAGCGTGCGTCCCTCGATCCAGCCCATCTCGGACAGCCACGGCGACAGGCCCGTGGTGGACGAGGCCAGCAGCACGATGAAGATCACCCCCGAGACATATTCCGGCGTCGCGGTCGAGGCGATCGAGACGGTCGACAGGGATCGGTCCATGCGCGACCCCTCTCGCATGCCCGCCAGCACGCCAATGATCAGCGCCGCGGGCACCATCACCGCAAAGGCCCAGAACATGAGCTTGCCGGTCAGCGCCAGGCGTCCGCCGATGATGTTGGACACCTCGTCATCGGACACTGTCGAATAGCCAAGGTCACCCTGCAGCAGCCCGCAGAAGGTGGGCGCGATGTCGGCCGGCGTGTCGCTGTCGATGCAGCGCCCGGTGATCTCACCCTCGGGGCCCTCGCGCGTCCAGCCCGGAACGACGCCCAGCCATTCGCCATAACGCAGGATCAAGGGGCCGCCATAACCGTTTCGATCCAGCCAGCTGGCGACCTCGGCATCGGTCATGCGCGCGTTGCCCTGGGTTTTCGCCAGCTTTTCGAGGTTGGGGTAGAGGTTCGTGAGAAAGAACACCACGAAGGTCAGGCAGATCGCCGTCAAAACCATCACGCCGAACCGGCGGAGAATGAAGAGTCCCATGTCTATCCCTGTCTGTACGGGTCGCGCCGCGTGCGGCCGCGCCCCCGATGGCCGGGCCTCTTGTCGGTGAGGGCCCTTTTGATCTGGATGGGTCCCGCCGGGACTGGCAGGGGAACCGGGGCGAGGCCGTCATGGCCCGCCCCGGCAGGTGTCACGAGATCAGGCTTCGACGCCCAGGTAGTGGACGTTGATCTCGAACTTGGGATGCATGTCGGCGTTGATGACCTCGGCCTTGTGGTGCCGGAAGAGCGAGCGCCAGTAGGGCTGCAGCGTCACCGCGTCCTCCTGCAGGATGCTTTCGAGCTGCGCCATCACCTCGCTGCGGGCCTCGGCATCCAGGATACCGTTGGCCTGATCCAGCAAAGCGTCGAATTCCGGGTTGGAATAGCCGAATTCATTCCACGCCACGCCCGAGCGGTAGGCGAGGTTGTGGATGATCACGCCCAGTTCGCGGTGGTTCCAGTTGGTCGAGCTGAACGGATAGGTCGTCCAGTCGTTCCAGAAGGTCGAGCCGGGAATGACGGTCCGTTCCACGTTGAAGCCGGCGTCGCGCAACTGCGCCGCGACGGCGTCGGTCGTGTTGCGGCGATAGTCGTCGTCGATCGACACGATCTCGAACACGTGGTCGGCATGCCCGGATTCCTGCAGCATGGCATTGGCCGCATCGGGGTCGACCGTCAGCGGCGGCAGTTCGGCATATTCGGGATGGATCGGGCAGACATGGTGATGTTCGCCCAAGGTGCCCTGACCGTTGATGCCGAGATCGAGGCAGACCTGCGGGTCGACCGCCAGCTGGATCGCCTTGCGCACCATCGGGTTGTCATAGGGCGCAGTGTTCTGGTTGGGGCGGATGACCACGGTGGCCGCGGTCGTCACCTCGGACTGGGTCCAGCCGATGGCGGCGAACAGATCGACGAACTCGCCCACGGTCTCGTAGGTCATGTCGAATTCATCGGCTTCGGCGGCGGCGAACCATGCGGCGGGATCCTGGCCCAGGTCGACGAAGATCACCTCGTCCAGATAGGCCTCGCCCCAGTAGTCGTGATCGGGGTTCTTCTCCAGCCGCGCCTGCACGCCGACCTCGTAATCGGTGATGCGGTAGGCGCCCGTGCCCACGCCGTGATCCAGCGGGTTGGTGCCGATCAGGTCGCGGTGCTGCACGGCCGACGGGTAGTCGGCGATACCGGGCACCAGGGTGATGTCGGGGGCAGGGTAGTTGATGCGCACCGTCAGCGGATCGACCACCTCGATCGCGCCGTCGCGGGCCACGCCGGTATCAGGGTCGACCAGACCGCCCATGCGCGCGGCCATCGAGTTGCCTTCGACGGTCGAGTCGCACCAGCCGATGAAGTTCGCGGCCACGTCCTCGGCGGTGAAATCGTCACCGTTGTTCCACTTGACGCCCTCGCGCAGGCGCAGCGTGTACTGGGTGGCGTCCTCGTTGGCCTCCCAGCTGTCCAGAAGGACACCGCTGAACGAGCCATCGGCATTGTATTCGATCAGATATTCCAGGATGCCGCGGCTGACATTGGCCATTTGCGACCAGTCATAGGTGCGCGGGTCCTTCAGGGCGCGCACCTCCATCTGAATGCGCAGGCTACCGCCCATCGGCGGCGTGGCGCGCATGGTTTCGGCGGCGGCGGGTGTGGCGCCGATCATCGAATAGGCGGCGGCGGCGGTGACCCCAAGGGCGGTCGAGCGCACGAGGAATTCACGTCGGCTGAGTTTGCCGTCCTTGTATTCCCGGGCGTACATCTCGGCCACCGGATGCGAGGCAAGGCCCTGTGTCTGGGTTTTCGTCATCTATGTCGTCTCCCTGTGACATGTCGTGTTTTCTTGTTTTGGGCCTCGTGACCGCAGGGTGCGGTGCGTCCGCGGGATAGACCTGTGCGGACTGCGTACGCGAGACCAACGATACCATATCGCCATTGGCGCCCGGAGTCGCCCCAGCGTCAACGGTAAGTCGCGACCAGTAATTGTCCAATTGCGACATCATTATCGAAGAAAAACGACATCTCCCCCGAGCGCAACCCGATTCTGCGCAGCAGCACGGGCGCGGCGGCCTGTCTGGTCGGAGATGGTTCAGGCGCGTCGCGCCGGCGATCGGAAATCCGAAGGGGTCTGTCCGGTCGCCTGTGAAAAGGCGCGGGTGAAATAGGCCGCCGAGGAAAACCCGAGATGTTCGGCGATCTCGCGGGCCGGCATGTCGGTGCTCATCAGCAGGCGTCGGGCCTCGGACATGATCCGTTCGACCAACAGGGCATGGGCCGGACGCCCCGAAGCTTCGCGACACACACGGCTGAGATGGGTCGGGGTCACCTGCAGTTGCGCCGCGTAGTCGGCCACGCCGCGCCCGGTGCGGAACTGGGCCTCCATCCGCTCGGCGAACAATTCGGCCAGCCGGTGGCTTTTCTCGCGCAGGACGCTGCCTTCCTGCCGCGTCAATTCGCGCGCGATCCAGACCGAGATCAGCAGTGAATAGGCTGTCAGGGCGCGCTCCATCGCCGGGGCCTGGGCGGCGATTTCGCGTTCGATCTTTTCCAGATGGCTGGTCAGGCTGCCCTGCGCCTCGATATTCGAGACGCGCAGGTGCAGCGCCCCCTCGGGCAGGCCGAGGCTGTCATCGGGCGGAAGGCCCAGTTCCAGGCCCTGGGTCTGCGCCGGCAATTCCAGCGCCAGTTGCGCGCGCGCCGGAACGAAGATCGCGGTGTTGGGGCCGTAGCCGCGCGTGATGCCGTTGACGGTGATGCGCCCCTGGCCGCGCGTGATCCAGTACAGCCGGTTTCTGGGGCTGGAATGCAGAAGCTCCAGCTTCCAGGCCCCCTGCATCCTGAGTTTGCCCAGGGACAGGACCGAGTGAACGAGCGGACGGCGGGTGGTTTCGAACATGTGCGCAACGCTACTCTTCTCTGAGGCGAGCGCAAGCGGGATGGCCGCGCGCCCGGTCAGGGTCGGCGGATCTTTTCCCAATGCCCCATGCGCGCCCTGAACCAGGTGCGCTGGCGCTTGGCGTATTGGCGGCTGGCGATGATGGCGGCCTCGCGCGCGGCATCGAGGGTCATCTCACCGCGCAGATGGGCGATCAGGTCCGGCGCGCCGATGGCCTTGCGCGCGCCCCCGGCCGTGTCCCAGCGATGCAGGTTGGCGCGCGCTTCCTCCAGCGCACCGGCGGCAAGCATCGCGTCGAAACGCTGCGCGATCCGCGCGTTCAGCCAGTCACGATCGGCCTCGACGACAAAGGCGCGTGTGCGATCGAGCGGCAGCAGGGGCGGTGGCGTGGCGTCCTGCCACCGGCTCGAGGGCCGTACCCGTGGCCGCGCCAGACCCTCCCAGCCCGCGCTGCACGCGGGCGCGGTTGGCCCTGTCGATCCTGGCGGCAAGCACCGGATCGACCCGGTCGAGATCGGCCAGCAGCGCGTCATGGGACATGGCATCGGCCTCGGCCCGCACCTCGGGCGGCACGGGCGGGATCTCGGCCAGCCCCTCGGTCAGGGCACGGAAATAGAGGCCGGTTCCCCCAACGATCACCGGGCGCCGGTCGCCCGACAGCACCGGGCGCAGGTCGCGCAACCACTGCCCGACGGAATACTCGGCCCCGAACGGGACATGCCCGTAAAGGGCGTGGGGCAGGGCGGCCTCTTCTGCCGCACTGGGGCGCGCTGTCAGAACGCGCCATCCGTCATAGACCTGCAAGGCATCGGCATTCACGATCATCCCGCCGCGGTCGGACACGATGCGGGCGGCCAGGGCCGACTTGCCCGAGGCCGTCGGCCCGGCAATCAGAACCGGCAGATCAGGGGGCAGGTCGTCGAGTGTCACCAATGGATCACGCAGCCATCCGAATGTGTCGCCGGCGCGGGTGCGCAAGGCGTTGAACCGGGCCCGGTTTTAGACCATGTTGCGGCGAACTCAACCAAAGCCGTCTTACCGCCGACCCTGCGTCGCAACAGGAACCTGCCCTCATGCCCGAAACCCCGTCCGACATGCCCGCCGACGACGCGCGTCCCATCGAACGCACGGTCGATCCGCTTTATGGCCGTGTGATGCTCAAGATTTCGGGCGAGGCGCTGATGGGGGACCAGGGGTTCGGCCTGCATCCGCCCACGGTCGAGCGCATCGCGCGCGAGGTCAAGTCGGTGCGCGATCTGGGCGTCGAGATCTGCATGGTGATCGGGGGCGGAAACATCTTTCGAGGGCTGCAGGGCAGCGCGCAGGGGATGGAGCGGACGACCGCCGATTACATGGGCATGCTGGCCACGGTGATGAACGCGCTGGCGATGCAATCGGCGTTGGAATCGATGGGCGTCTTTACCCGCGTGATCAGCGCCATTCCCATGGACCAGGTCTGCGAGCCCTATATCCGCCGCCGCGCCGTGCGGCATCTCGAAAAGAAGCGTGTGGTGATCTTCGCCGCGGGCACCGGCAACCCGTATTTCACCACCGACACCGCCGCCACCCTGCGCGCCAACGAAATGAAATGCGAGGCGATTTTCAAGGGGACCAAGGTGGACGGCGTCTATGACAAGGACCCGAAAAAGCACGCAGATGCCAAGCGCTACGAGACGGTCACCTATGACGAGGTGCTGGCCCAGCATCTGGGCGTGATGGATGCCTCGGCCATCGCGCTGGCGCGCGAGAACGACATGCCGATCATCGTCTTCAGCCTGGACGAACCCGGCGGCTTCCGCGGCATCCTGGCGGGCGAGGGGACCTATACCCGCGTCGCAGACTGATCGGGACGGCGCGCACGCGGCGGATGCCGTCGAATCGAGTTCTGGAAACTTGCCGCGCGCCGCGTTATCACCACGCACGACAAGCCTGAATAGGAGTGGGCAGAAAACATGGCCGAGGATGAAATCGAGATCGATACCGATGACCTGCAGCGCCGCATGGATGGCGCGCTGGCGTCCTTGAGGACGGAATTCGCGTCTCTGCGCACGGGGCGGGCCTCGGCCCAGATGCTGGACCCGGTCATGGTGGAGGCCTATGGCCAGCCCACCCCGATCAACCAGGTGGGCACGGTCAATGTGCCCGAGCCGCGGATGGTCACCATCAACGTCTGGGACAAGTCGATGGTGGGCAAGGTCGAAAAGGCGATCCGCGAAAGCGGCCTCGGCATCAACCCGCAGCTCAACGGCACCATCATCATGCTGCCCATCCCCGAGCTGAACGAGGAACGCCGCCGCGAACTGACCAAGGTGGCCGCGCAATATGCCGAACATGCCCGTGTCGCCATCCGCAACGTGCGGCGCGATGGCATGGACCAGATCAAGAAGGCCAAGGCACAAGGCCACATGTCCGAGGACGACCAGAAACTCTGGGAAGCCGAGGTGCAGGAGATGACGGACGCCCATATCGCTCGTGTCGACGACGCGCTCGAGCACAAGCAGAAAGAAATCATGCAGGTATGATGCGGGGCGCGCGGGCCCTGCGCGCATCGCGCGGCCCGTGGTCCAAGGCGCCGGATGGCTTCGTGCGGGCCGGCTTTTCTTTAAGGTCCACATGAAGAACGGAATTTTGACATGACGCAGAAGACACCCACGCATGTGGCCATCATCATGGACGGCAACGGCCGATGGGCTCAGACACGCGGCCGTCCGCGACTGGTCGGCCACCATGCCGGGGCGCGCCGGGTCAAGGAAATCGTCCGCGCCTGTCCCGATCTGGGGGTGGATTACCTGACCGTCTTCGCCTTCTCGACCGAGAACTGGAAACGCACCCAGACCGAGGTCGCGGGCCTGATGAAGCTGTTCAAGCGCTATATCCGGCGCGAGGCGCGTGCGCTCTTCGAGGAAAATGTGCGCGTGCGCTTCATCGGCGACCGGGTGCGGCTGGAGCCGGCGCTTGTCGATCTGATGGACGGGCTGGAGTTGATGACCGCGGGCAACACCGGCATCAATCTGACCATCGCGCTGAATTACGGCGGGCGGGACGAGGTGACGCGCGCCGCGCGGCGCCTGGCCAACGATGTGAAGCTGGGCAAGCTCGATCCGCGCAACATCTGCGACGAGACCTTTCCGCGCTATCTCGACACCCATGTCCTGCCAGATCCCGACCTGGTGATCCGCACATCGGGCGAGGCGCGGATCTCGAACTTCCTGCTGTGGCAGTCGGCCTATTCGGAATACGAATTCATCGACACGCTCTGGCCCGATTTCACCCCCGAGGTGTTCGCCGAAGTGCTGGAAAGGTTCGGCACGCGCGAGCGTCGCTTCGGCGCGGTTCCGGTCTGAGGCGCGCATGGCGCTGTCGCGCGACAGTTTTTCGGATCTGCTGACGCGGTTGCTGACGGGCATCGTGCTGGCCGCGGTGGGTTTGGGGGCCGTCTGGGCCGGGCATCCTTGGTTCAGCCTGCTGGTCGTGGCGGTCGTGGCGACGCTGATCTGGGAACTGGCCCGCATGCTCGAGGCCGGCGCCAAGCGCGCCTTGATTCTGGGCGCACTGGCCGGGGCGCTTTTGCTCGCGGCCAAGTTCCTGCCCGTCGGACTTGCGCTGCCGTTGCTGATGCTGGCGGGCATTTCGGGGATTGCGGTGCTGGATCGCAACCGCACGCTGTTCGTCATCCTGACAGTGCTGATCATGCTGGCCAGTTTCGGCCTGATGTTTCACCGCGACGAATTTGGCGTGACCTGGATGCTGTGGCTGGTGCTGGTGGTCGCGGTGACCGACATCTTCGGCTATTTCGCCGGGCGCGTTTTCGGCGGGCCGAAGTTCTGGCCGCGTGTGAGCCCCAAGAAAACTTGGTCCGGCACGATCGCGGGATGGGTCGGCGCCGGCGGGATCGGCGCCATCTTCATGGCGGTGACGGGCGCTGGCCTGGAACTGATCGGCGTTTCGGTCGCATTGAGCATGGCCAGCCGATGGGCGATATCGCCGAGTCGGCTGTCAAGCGACGTGCCGGCGTCAAGGACAGCTCGTCGCTCCTGCCCGGCCATGGCGGGTTGTGGGACCGGTTCGACGGTATGCTGGGGGCGGCGCTGGTGCTGCTGGTGGTCGAAAGCCTGACCGAGTTTCCGCCCATGCCCGGAGTGATGTGAGCATGACACGACGGATCAGCATTTTCGGCGCGACGGGGTCCATCGGGCAGAACACGGTCGATCTGATTGCCCGCGATCCCGACGCTTACGATGTGGTCGCCCTGACCGGCGGCGCGAATATCTCCCGACTGGCCGAGGACGCGAAGCGCCTGAATGCCGACCTGGCTGTCACCTGCTACCCGGATCGTCTCGACGACCTGCGCGCGGCGTTGCGCGGGACGGGCATCGAGGTGGCCGCGGGCGAGGCGGCCCTGATCGAGGCGGCCGATCGACCCGCCGACTGGATCATGTCGGCCATTGTGGGCGCGGCGGGTCTTGCCCCCGGTTTTCGCGCCCTGCGCCATGGCACCACGCTGGCCCTGGCCAACAAGGAGAGCCTGGTGACGGCCGGCCCCCTTCTGCTGGCCGAGGCGCGGGCGCATGACGCCACCATCCTGCCGGTCGACAGCGAACACTCGGCCGTTTTCCAGGCCTTGGTGGGCGAGGAGATGGACGCGGTCGAGCGCATCATCATCACCGCATCGGGCGGCGGGCTGCGCGACTGGTCGCTCGAGGCGCTGGCCAATGCCACCGTCGCGGATGCCGGCGCGCATCCCAATTGGGACATGGGGCAGCGCATCACCATCGATAGCGCGTCGATGTTCAACAAGGCGATGGAGCTGATCGAAACCAAGGAGTTTTTCGGCGTGCCCCCCGCAAGGATCGAGGCGGTGGTGCACCCGCAATCCATCGTCCACGCGCTTGTCGGGTTCAACGACGGGGCGTTGATGGCGCATCTGGGCGCGCCCGACATGCGCCACGCGATCGGCTATGCGCTGCATTGGCCCGACCGGCGGGATCTGCCCGTCAACCGGATCGATCTGGCGCAGGTCGCCACGCTGGAGTTTCGCGCCCCCGACCTGCGGCGCTATCCCGCGCTCGGGATCGCGCAATCGGTCATGGAAACGGGCGGGCGCGCGGGCTGTATCTTCAACGCCGCCAAGGAGATCGCGCTGGACGGATTCATCGCCGGCCGCATCGGGTTCATGGACATGGCCGGCGTGGTCGAGGCGACCCTTGACGCGATGTCGTCGGAATTCGGCCTCACAATATCCCCATCTACCCTTGAGGAGGTGCTCGAGGTGGACCAAATGGCACGAGATCGCGCGTGGTCCTGCATCCGTCAGAAGGAGATAGCCTGAGTCATGGAGTTCATTCCCGATTTCGGTGGGTTCGCCTTTACCCTTCTGGCTTTCATCGCGGCCCTGTCCGTGATCGTCGCGATCCATGAATACGGCCATTACATCGTCGGTCGCTGGTCCGGCATCCATGCCGAGGTGTTTTCGATCGGCTTCGGGCCGGTCCTGCTCAGCCGGGTGGATCGGCACGGCACCAAATGGCAACTCGCGGCCTTGCCCTTCGGCGGGTACGTGAAATTCCTGGGCGATTCCGACGCCGCCAGCGGCAAGGACGCCGCCGCGATCGATGCGCTCGATGTGCAGGAACGGCGACGGTCGATGCATGGTGCCCCGCTCTGGGCGCGGGCGGCGACGGTTGCGGCCGGGCCGATCTTCAACTTCATCCTGTCGATCATCATTTTCGCCGGCGTGTTGATGGTGTCGGGCCGTCCGGTCGAGGCGCCGATTGTCGGTGCGCCCGCGGCCCTGCCGGCCGAGCGTATCACGCTGCAGGAAGGCGACCTGATCCTCGCCGTCGACGGGCAGCCGGTCGAAACCCTGTCGGAGCTTTATGCGACCGCGCGCGATCTCGCGCCGTCCCCGACGCTCGACTACCGTGTCGAGCGGGCAGGGGAGGAGATGACCGTGACGGCCTCGTTCCTGCTGTTGCCGCTGGTCCAGTCGGTGACGCCGCAATCGGCGGCCATCGAGGCCGGGCTCGAGGAAGGCGACCTGATCGAGGCGGTCAACGGCACGCCGATCTATGCCTTTTCCGAACTGCGCGAGGCGGTCGATGCCTCGGCCGGGGCGCCGATGGACCTGACCATCTGGCGCGATGGCGCGCGTCTTCCGATCACCCTCAGCCCGCGCCGCACGGATCTGCCCACCGCCGATGGCGGGTTCGAGACCCGCTGGCTGATCGGGATCAGCGGCGGCCTGATCTTCGACCCGGTGACCGAACGCGTCGGTCTTTGGTCGGCGATCGTATCGGGCGCGGACCAGACCTGGTTCGTCGTACGCTCGTCGCTGTCGGGGCTATGGCACATGATCACGGGGGCGATTTCCTCGTGCAACCTGCAAGGCCCAATCGGGATCGCCGAAACCTCGGGCGCGGCGGCCAGCCAGGGCCTCGACAATTTCATCTGGTTCATCGCCGTCCTGTCCACGGCGGTCGGGTTGCTGAACCTGTTCCCGATCCCCGTTCTCGACGGCGGGCACCTGATGTTCCACGCCTACGAGGCCGTCTCGGGCAAGCCGCCGTCCGACAAGGCGTTGCGCGTCTTCATGACGGTGGGTCTGACGCTGCTCTTGTCGCTGATGCTGTTTGCCCTGACCAACGATCTGTTCTGCCCCTGAGCGCAAACGCAGGTTTCGCCAAATCGTCTTTGGGTAGCCACAATCGCGCCATCTTCTTTCGGCATACCCGGTTCGGTAACGCCTGCGAAGGAGTGCGCGATGAAACTCATCAACGAAAGCTACCGCGGCCTGTCGCTCGTCATCCGGCTGAACACCGACCGTCTTCTCGTGCCGGTGATGATCGTTGCGGCCCTGACGCTGGCCGGGTGGTTGCTGTCGCTGATGCCGGCCGTCTGAGGCGCAGCTTCGACTCGGGACATCGCGCCGCAATCGGGGCGGCGACCTGTCAAGTCCAGCGCTGTCGAGATCGGGCCGAGGGGCCGATTTCGTGCTTCCATGGCCACAGGTTGTGACAAAGACGGCGCTACACCCAATCCCTGCTTATCATCGTTTTGACAAGCCAATGCCCAATGGCTACGCAGATCACGTCTGCAAGGTTACTGAGGGGTTGGATTCGATGATCCGGCATGTCGGCGCATGGTTCGCAGCGGTTGCTGTACGACTTTTGGCTTTGCAGGGGCGTGCGCCAAGGACTCGGGCCGTGTCGGTCCCGTCGGTCGTGGTGGCAGTCGCGCTGGCCCTGGCGCCGGTCCCGGCCGATGCGCAGAACTTCCGCTTTTCCAATTTCTCGGTCGAGGGCAACACCCGCATTCAGGCCGAAACCATCCTGGCCTATGCCGGCATTGCGCCCGGTGCGACCGTATCGGCGGCGCAGGTGAACGATGCCTTGCAACGGCTTCAGGCTACCGGGTTGTTCGAAGAGGTCGAGATCCTGCCGCGCGGCGGCACACTTGTCATTCAGGTCCGCGAGTATCCGGCCATCAACCGCATCGCGATCGAGGGCAACCGCCGGCTGGATGACGAGGATCTGCTGGCGATGATCGACTCGCAGCCGCGCCGCGTCTACTCGCCCGCCGTGGCCGAGGCCGATGCCGCGACGATTGCCGAAGCCTATCGTCAGTCCGGCCGCCTGACCGCCACCGTCAATCCGGTCATCATCCGTCGGGACGACAACCGCGTGGACCTGGTTTTCGAAGTGGCCGAGGGTCGTGTGGTCGAAACCCAGCGCATCTCCTTCGTCGGTAACCGCGAATACTCGGACCGCCGCCTGCGGCAGGTCCTCGAGAGCACGCAGGCCGGCCTGTTCAATGCGCTCATCCGCTCGGACACCTTCATCGACGACCGCATCGCGCTGGACCGGCAATTGCTGACCGATTTCTACCAGGATCGCGGCTATGTCGACTTCGAGATCCTGTCGGTGACGCCCGAGTTGTCGCGCGACCGGGGCGCCTATTTCGTGACCTTCAACATCCGCGAGGGGCAGAGCTTCGACATCGGTCGCATCTCGGTGGTCTCGGAGATCCCCGAGGCGAATGCTGATCAATATCGCGACGTCATCCGCATCCGCGAGGGTGTCACCTACAGCCCGCGCCTGGTCGACAACACCATCAGCCGGATGGAAAACCTGGCCACGCAGCAGGGTCTGCGCTTTGTCCGGATCGAGCCTCGGGTCACGCGCAACCCCGCCAGCCTGACGCTGGACCTGGAATTCGTGATTTCGCGGGGTGAGCGCGTCTTTGTCGAGCGGATCGACATCGAAGGCAACGCCACGACGCTCGATCGCGTGATCCGCCGCCAGTTCGACACCGTCGAAGGGGATCCGTTCGATCCGCGGGCAATCCGTCAGGCCGCCGAACGCATCCGCGCCACGGGCTTCTTTGCCGATGTGCAGGTCGAGGGTCGCCAGGGCAGCGCGCCCGATCAGGTCGTGGTCGATGTCGATGTCGAAGAGCAGCCCACCGGTTCGCTCGGATTCTCGGCCAGCTATTCGTCCGACACGGGGGCGGGTCTTGCGGTGAACTTCTCCGAGAATAATTTCCTTGGCCGTGGACAACGCCTTGCCTTTGCGTTCAACACCGTGGAAGGCGGGCAAAGCGCCAGCTTCTCCTTCATCGAGCCGAATTTCATGGCACGCGACGTGGGCCTTGGCATGTCGCTCGGCTATAGCCAGACCACCGGGCAGGACCGCGCCTATGATACCGAGGACTACACGCTCGGCACGTCGATCAGCTTCCCGTTGAGCGAGCTTGGCCGCCTGCGCATTTCCTATGACCTCTCGCAGAACGAGATTTCGGACGTGCCCGATGGCTCTTCGGCCATCATCCGCGCCGACGAAGACGCGGGCGCGCGGATCGCCTCGATCCTGGGCATCAGCTATGCCTATGACAGCCGCGATGCCGGCCTGAATCCGAACGCCGGTGTGCGGCTGCAGTTCGGCGCGGAATATGCGGGCCTTGGCGGCGATGCCGAATTCATTCGGGCCCGCGCCCTGGCCATTGCCGAAACCTCGGTGATGCGCGAAGAGGTCAGCCTGCGGGCGACGTTCGAGGGCGGCGCGCTCTACTCGATCGACGGTGACAGCCGCCAGTCGGATCGCTTCTACCTCAGCTCGCGCCAGATGCGTGGTTTCGACACCTATGGCATGGGGCCGCGCGACCTGGCCGCCGACAACGAAGACGCCCTTGGCGGCAATTATTTCGCCGTGGCGCGGTTCGAGGCAGGCTTCCCCCTTGGCCTTCCGGAAGAATACGGGATCACCGGCGGTGTCTTCTATGACATCGGAACGGTTTGGGGCTTGGACAACACCGCGGGCGGCAACGCCGACGGATCGACCAACGGCACCGTGGATGACGACCTGTATTGGCGTCAGGCCATCGGTGTGTCGATCTTCTGGGACACGGTCCTTGGCCCGCTGCGGTTCAACTTCAGCCACGCGCTGGATACCCAGCCCTATGACCGCACGCGCGAGTTCGATTTCACCGTCGAAGCGCGGTTCTGATCGCGGGCTCATGCGACGTTTCGTGAGGATCATGCCGGCCGCCGTCCTGGCGGCCGTGCTGCTTTTCGTTCCGCCCGGCCTTGCGCAGGAGGCGGCCCCGACCGGCGGTATCGCCATTCTCAACCAGGAACGCCTGATTTCGCAGACACTCTATGGCCAGCGCATCCAGCGCGAACTCGAGTTGGCCTCGAACGCGCTTGCGGCTGAAAACCGTCGCATCGAGGGGCAGTTATCCGAGGAAGAGCTGCGCCTGACCGAGTTGCGCGACACGCTGCAGGCCGAGGAGTTTCGCGCCCTTGCCGATGATTTCGACAGCCGCGTCGAGGGCATTCGCGCGGCACAGGATGCCAAGGCACGCGATCTGCAGGACCAGACCGAGATCGCGCAGGCCCGTTTCTTCGAGCTGACACTGCCCATTCTGCTGGACCTCGTGCGGGCGCGCGGGGCGGCGGTGTTGATGGACAGTCGCGCGGTGTTGCTGTCCGCCGACAGCGTCGACATTACCGAGGCGGCCATCACCCGGATCGATGCCGAGTTGGGCGAGGGCGGCGCGCGCCCCCTGATCTCGCTGGATGGCGCGGCATCCGCCGACGCCCCCGACGACGATCCGGGCGCGGACCCCGATGCACCGCCGCCGCCCATCCCGCCGCAGACCGAGCCTTGATGCGCGGCGAGACACCCGCGCTTGCCCGAGGCAGACCAAGTTGCTAAGCCGCGCAGGAACGGGCCGGGCGGCAGTGGCGCCCCGACGCCCCAGATCCGACCCTGAGGAGAGCCGCCGATGAGCCGCACGGCCGATACGCCCACCACCGCCGATATCGAGTTGATCCAGCGCATTCTGCCGCACCGCTACCCGTTTCTTCTGATCGACAAGGTGCGCGATATCGTTCCGTTCAAATCCGCGGTCGGCATCAAGAATGTCACCTATAACGAGCCTCATTTTCAGGGGCATTTTCCGGGCGTTCCGATCATGCCCGGCGTGACCATCGTCGAGGCGATGGCCCAGACCGCGGCGGTGATGGTCGGCGTCAGCTCGAACCTCGCCGACGAGGACCTGCTGGTCTATTTCATGGGCATCGACAAATGCAAGTTCCGCCGCAAGGTCGGCCCCGGCGATGTGTTGGAGCTTGCCATCGACGTGACCCGCGGCAAGCCTGGCGGCAAGGTCTGGAAATTCGCCGCGCGGGCGACGGTCGAGGGCGACGTCGCGGCGGAATGCGAGTTCACCGCGATGATGGACCTGCCCGCCGAGGGCGCGTGATGGCCATCGATCCAAGCGCGCAGGTTCACCCCTCGGCGGTGGTCGAGGATGGGGCCAACATCGGGCCGGGGTGCCGGATCGGGCCGTTTTGCGTTGTGGGGCCCGAGGTGACGCTTGGCCCCGAGGTGGTGCTGAAATCGCATGCGGTTGTCACAGGCTGGACCGAGATCGGCGCGCAAACGGCGATCTTTCCCTTCGCCAATATCGGCGACATCCCGCAGGATCTGAAATACGGCGGCGAACGCACCCGCCTCGTTGTGGGCGCGCGCAACCGGATCCGCGAAGGTGTGACGATGAACACCGGGACCGAGGGCGGCGGCGGTGTCACGCGCATCGGCGATGACGGTCTGTTCATGGCCGGGGCCCATGTGGCCCATGATGCGCAGATCGGGGATCGCGTGATCCTCGTCAACAATGCCTCGGTCGCGGGGCATTGCGTGATCGACGATGACGTGATCATCGGTGGCCTGTCGGGCGTGCATCAATGGGTACGGATCGGGCGGGGGGCCATCATCGGGGCGGTCACGATGGTGACCAACGATGTCATTCCCTACGGGTTGGTGCAGGGCCCCCGCGGCGGCCTGGACGGGCTGAACCTGGTCGGGTTGAAACGCCGCGGCGTGGACCGGGCCGATATCACCGCGCTCAGGGCGGCGTTTCAGGCGCTGGCCCAGGGCGAGGGCGCGTTCCAGGATCGTGCCAAGCGCCTTGGTGACAGCGAGTTGGCCGACAGCGCCTATGTGCGCGAGATCGTCGAGTTCGTGCTGGGCGTCAGCGACCGCTCCTACCTGACGCCCTGAGCGGAGACAGACCCATGGTCAAGCGGGCCATCATTGCGGGAACGGGGGCTTTGCCGGCCTTGCTGCTGGCCGGCTCCCCGGCCCATGTGGTCAGTTTCGACGATGTCCCGCCCGACCTGCCCGGCATGGCCCGCCTGATCCCGGCCCGGTTCGAAAAGCTGGGCAAGCTGTTTTACGACCTGTCGGTCGCCGGGGTGCGCGAGGTGGCCTTTGCCGGGGCGATGTCGCGGCCGGTCCTCGACCCCGGCCAGTTCGACGCCGCCACGGCCGCTCTTGTGCCGCGTCTGACCGCGGCCATGGCGCAAGGCGACGATGCGCTGCTGCGCGATGTCATGGCCTTGTTCGAGGAACGCGGCTTCGCGATTCTGGGGGCGCATCAGATCCGGCCCGACCTGGTGGCCGAGGCCGGGGCCCTGTGCGGCCCGGCGCCGAATGCGGTGGATGTCGCCCGCGCGCGGGCCGTGCTGGACGCGCTTGGCCCGCTGGATGTGGGGCAGGCCGCCATCGCCGCGCAGGGGCAGGTGATCGGCATCGAAACGCTGCAAGGCACCGACGCGCTGTTGCAATATGTCGCCGCCACCGCGCCCGCATCCGGGGGCGTTCTGGTCAAGCGCCCCAAGCCGGGGCAGGATCTGCGGGTCGACATGCCCGCGATCGGCCCGCGCACCGTGCATCTGGCCGCCGAGGCCGGCTTGTCCGCGATCGAGATCGCGGCGGGGGCGGTGTTGCTGCTGGATCGTGCGGCCGTGCTGGAGGCCTGCGCTGAAACGGGCCTGGCCCTGTGGGCGGCGGCGTGAGCTTGCGCGTGTTTCTGGTGGCGGGCGAGCCATCGGGCGACCGGCTGGGGGCCGCGCTGATCCGTGGTCTGAAACAGCTTCATTCAGGGCCGGTCGAGCTGCACGGGATCGGCGGGCCGTTGATGCAGGCCGAGGGGCTGGTCAGCCTGTTCCCGATGGAGGAGTTGTCGGTCATGGGCCTGACCGAGATCGTCCCGCGTTTGCGCAGCCTGCTGGCGCGGGTCAGCCAGACCGCCGAAGCCGTGATCGATCTGAAACCCGATGCGCTGATCACCATCGACAGCCCCGAGTTCTCATTGCGCGTGGCAGCCCGGGTCAAGGCGCGGGCCGAAACCCTGCCGACCATCCATTACGTCGCGCCGACGGTCTGGGCTTGGCGGCCCAAGCGCGCCGCGAAAATGGCGAAATCCATCGACCATGTGCTGGCCCTCCTGCCATTCGAGCCGCCCTATATGGAAGCGGCCGGCATGAGTTGCGATTTCGTCGGCCACCCCGTCACGACCGAGCCGGTCGCGTCCGAGGCCGAGGCCGCGGCCTTTCGCGCGCGCCACGGTATTGCGGACCTTGCGCCCCTGATCCTGGTTCTGCCCGGCTCGCGCCGAGGCGAGGTGGAGCGTCTTGCACCGGTTTTCGGCGCGGGATTGCAGCCGGTTCTGGCCGCACACCCGGCCGCGCGTCTGGTGGTGCCCACGACCGAGGCGGTGGCCGGCGGTCTGCCCGCGAAACTGTCGGATTGGCCCGGCGATCCCATCATCCTCGACCCGCGCGGGCAGGACGGGGGCGCCTTCATGGCCGAGAAACGGGCGGCTTTCGCGGCGGCCGATGTCGCGCTGGCGGCCTCGGGCACGGTCAGCCTGGAACTGGCGGCGACTGCGACACCCATGGTCATCGCCTATGATTTCAGTTGGCTGACGCGCAAGGTCATCGCCTCGATGCTGCGGGTGGATACGGTGACCCTGGTCAATCTGGTGTCCGATACGCGCGCGGTGCCCGAATTTCTCGGGCCCGATTGCCGCGCGGATCGGATCGCGCCGGCCCTGCGACGCCTGATCGAGAATGACGCCGCCCGCAGGGACCAACTGGACGCGATGGCGGCAACCATGCTGCGGCTGGGGCGCGGGGGCGAGGATCCGGGCCTGCGCGCGGCCCGGTCGGTCCTGTCGGTGATCTGACGCGGCCGCCCGTGTCAGGCGGTGAAATCCGCTGCAACCGCTTCCGACAGCCGCAGCAAATCGTCCGGCGCGATGGCGAAGATGTGGCGCGGCGTTCCGGCGGCGGCATAGACGCGGTCGAACGCCAACAGGCGCGGGTCGAACCACGCGCGGATGGGCGACAGGTGCCCAACCGGCGCCACGCCCCCGATCACGAACCCGGTCTGGGCCCGGATCAGCGCGGCATCGGCCTTGCCCAGGGGCTCGCCGGCCAGCGCCGTGGCCTTGGCATCGTCGACGCGGTTGCCGCCCGCGGTGACGAACAGAACTGCGGTGCCGTGATCCTCGGCGCGGAAGATGATGGATTTCGCGATCTGGTCGATCTCGCATCCGGCCGCGCGCGCGGCCTCGGCGGCGGTGCGGGTCCCTTCGGCCATTTCGACGATCTCGGCCCCGATCCCCGCGGCCTCCAGTGCCTGTTTCACACGTTTCAAGCTTTTGGACATCGCTACACCCCTTGTCGTCGCGCGCCGACCCTTGCAAGGTCGTCCCCGGGCTGCAAGCCACAAGAAAGGGGGGCGCTTGGACGACGCCACGAAAACCGCGTTGCGGCGGGCCGAATGCGCCGTGTGGGAGGCCCTGCGCCGCGGCGATGTCGAGACGGACAAGGCCTTGTCGTCGGACGATTTCCTGGGCGTTTACCCGGATGGGTTCGCCGGGCGCTCAGCCCATGTCGATCAGCTGTCCTTTGGTCCCTCGATCGTGGCATACGAGATCACCGAGGATCACGTGCGCCCCCGTTGGGGTCGGGCACTATCTCTATGCCTATCGCGTGCGCTATGCGCGGCCCGGCCACACGCCCGACACCATGCTGGTCAGCTCGATCTGGCGGCTCGAACAGGGGCGCCTTGTGAACATCTTCAGCCAAGACACGCCCCTGACGGGCAAGCAAGTGCCATGAGTTTCGCAAATCGCATCACGCGCCATCCGATCGCCCACGCCCCCGACCGCGGGGCCGAGGCCCTTGCCCATCTGCACGATCTGGCGCCCGAGTTGCGTCCGCTGATCCAAGGGACAGCCGGCTGCTCCCCCTATCTGGCGGGTCTTATGGCCAAGGACGGCCATTGGCTGTCGCATGCCCTGACCGAGCCGCCCGAGGACACCATCGCCACCCTGATCAAGGAGGCGGGCGAGTTGTCGCTCAAAGACCTCGCGCCCGGTTTGCGGCAGTTGAAGCGGCGCGCGGCGCTGATCGTGGCGCTGGCCGATCTGGGCGGCGTCTGGGCGTTGCACACGGTCACGCAGGCCTGGACGGATTTCGCCGATGCCTGTGTGCAGGCCGCACTGCACCGCCATGTCGCGGCCGAGGCCAAGCGCGGCAAGATCCCCGGCGTGACCGAGGACCAGGCCCTTGCGGATGCGGGCGGCATGGTGGCGCTGGCGATGGGCAAGATGGGCGCGGGCGAGTTGAATTATTCCTCGGATATCGACCTGATCTGCCTGTTCGATGAAACCCGCTTCGACGACGCCGACGAGATGGAGGCGCGCGCGGGCTTCATCCGGGCCACGCGCAAGATGGCCGCCGCCCTGTCGGACAACACGGCCGAGGGTTACGTGTTTCGCACCGACCTGCGCCTGCGGCCCGACGCATCCGTCACGCCCGTCTGCATCTCGATGGCCGCCGCCGAACGCTATTACGAGGCCGAGGGGCGCAGCTGGGAACGCTCGGCCTATATCAAGGCCCGCGCGGCGGCGGGCGACATCGCGGCGGGCGAGCGGTTTCTCGACACGCTGACGCCCTTTGTCTGGCGGCGGCATCTCGACTTCGCGATGGTGCAAGACACGATGGACATGCGCCGCCGCATCCGCGAGCACAAGGGCCTGCATCGCGGCAGCGGGGCGATCGTTCTGGAAGGCCACAACATGAAACTGGGCGCGGGCGGCATCCGCGAGATCGAGTTTTTCGCCCAGACACGGCAATTGGTGGCCGGGGGGCGCGACGACAGCCTGCGCCAGCGCCGTACGGTCAAGGCGCTTCAGGCGCTGGCCCGCGCGGGCTGGATCGAGGGCGCAGCCGCGGGCGATCTGGCCAAGTTGTACGTCCAGCACCGTGAAATCGAACACCGGTTGCAGATGATCGATGATGCCCAGACCCACAGCCTGCCGAAATCGGCCGAAGGGTTCGACCGGCTGGCGCGGTTTTGCGGCGAGGCCGACACCGAGGCGTTTCGCGATCAGCTCTCTGCCCGTCTGGAGCAGACCGAAGAGATCTGCGGCGCCTTCTTTGCACCGACCGGGCGCGAAAAGGCCGATGGTCCCTCGGAGATTTCCCAGGAGGCCGCCGAGATCGTCGCGCGCTGGCCTGGTTACGCCGCGTTGCGCTCCGTGCGGGGGCAGGAGATTTTCGAACGCCTCAAGCCCGGCTTCCTGGCCCGCTTCGGCAAGGCCGCCAAACCGCTCGAGGCGCTGCAGAATTTCGACGGGTTCCTGCGCGGGCTGCCCGCCGGGGTGCAACTTTTCTCGCTGTTCGAGGCCAACCCGCCCCTGGTCGATCTGATCGTCGATATCTGCGCCACTGCGCCGGGCCTGTCGCAGTATCTGTCGCGGCATTCGGCGGTTCTGGACGCGGTGCTGGACGGGCGCTTTTTTGCCCCATGGCCGGGGCGGGCGGAACTCGTGGCCGATCTCGGCGCGGCGCTCGAGGGGCTCGATTACGAAGACCGGCTGGACGAGACGCGCCGCTGGCAGAAGGAATGGCATTTTCGCACCGGCGTTCATCAGTTGCGCGGCATGATCGATGCCGAGACCGCCGGCGCGCATTACACCGATCTGGCCGATGCGGTCCTGATCGCGCTGTGGCCGGCGGTCTGCGACGAGATCGCCCGCCGCCATGGTCCCGCGCCTGGACGCGGCGGGGCGGTGGTGGCCATGGGCAGTCTGGGCTCGGGTCGGATGACGGCGGCCTCGGATCTCGACCTGATCGTGATCTACGACGCCGGCGGCGTCGAGATGACCGAGGGGCGGCGCCCGCTGGATGCGCGCGGCTGGTTCGCCAAGGCGACCAAGGCGCTTGTCACCGCGCTCTCGGCGCCGACCGCGGCGGGCAAGCTCTATGATGTGGACATGCGCCTGCGGCCGTCTGGCCGGCAGGGGCCCGTGGCCACCGCCTTGTCCGCCTTCGACCGCTACCAGCGCGAGGAGGCGTGGACATGGGAGCACATGGCCCTGACCCGCGCGCGGGCGGTGGCGGGGGAGGCGTCGTTGCAAGCGGATATCGAAACGATCCGGGCCGCCGTGATCCAGGACAAGGCCGATGCCGCCCGTGTCCTCCCCGATGCGGCCGAGATGCGCGCCCGGCTTGCGGCGGCCGGGCGCAAGGGCGGCACCTGGCAGGTCAAGGACGGCCCCGGCGGGATGCAGGATATCGAGCTGGTGTCCCAGGCCGCAGCCCTGATCGCCGGTGTGCCGCTGCGCCCGGTGTCCGACCAGATCCGGGCCGGGGCCGAGATCGGATGGCTGTCGCAAGGCGCGGCCGACACATTGTGCGCGGGGCATCTGCTGTTTGCCACGGTAAACCAGTCCATGCGCCTGGTGACCGATGACGCCTTCGACCCCGATCAGGTGGGGGCGGGCGCGCGCGCCTTTGTGTCGGAACAGGCCGGCATGCCGGACGCGGCGGCGCTGGCCGGCCAGCTCGACAGCTTGCGCGCCAGCGCGGTCAGCGTGATTGACGCAGCGCTGGAATGCCATGACAGTGACCGCATCACCGCAAAGGCCGCACCCCATGCCGACCCGACCGATTGACCCCTACGACCCGAAGGGTCTCGTCTTCGAAGCGTTCCGCATCGAGGGGATCACCGATGACGAATGCCGCTCGATCCTTGTGGACTGGGCGCTGTCGGTGACGGCGGCGGACATGCGTGACCCCATCGCGGCCCTGATCGCCCGGCACGCCGAAGCCCCGGCCGATCACCCGATGCACAAGGTTCTGGCCGAAGGGCTGGAGCACCCGCCGATGCCGCGCCGACGCGGTGGCCGCCGCGCCCGGCTGGCCGACTCGTGATCCCCGACCATCCTAAGGAGTGCCCAGATGGCCCGACTGTTTTCCGCCCTTGCCCTTGTCCTGTCGCTGGTGGCGACATCACCGGCCCTGGCCCAGACCCCCGGCTCGGGCATGTTCGCCAGTTACGAGCAGATGCGGGCGACCCTCGATCAGCTGATGAGCACGCGCCAGATCACGCAATTGCTGACCATGTTCGGCGGGGCCGATGAAATCAGCCAGGCCGACATGGCCCAGATCGAGGGGCAGGTCCGCGCGCTGTTCCCGCGCGATTTCACCGGCAATGCCGTCATGCTGCGCCAGCCGATGGGCGGCGGGTTCCAGCAGGAACTGATCGCCTATTGGGAGGGGGGGACGAATTACATCTATGCCCGGCTTCTGTTTCATACGCGGCCCGAGGGGGGCGTGGTGGCGCTGAACATGACCTTCAACAGCGATCCCGACGTTCTGATCCCGTTGTTCTGAGGGGGCGGCGCGTCAGCTTTCGGTCTCTGTCTTGCGGTGCGCCTGCGACCCACGTTCGCGATAGGGCGTGGTGTCGTAATGCGCCCGGTAGCATTTCGAGAAATGCGACGGGCTGGCAAAGCCGCAGGCCATGGCGACATTGATGACACTCATGTCGGTCTGCATCAGCAGGTTGCGCGCCTTGGCCAGCCGCAACTCCATGTAGTAGCGCTTGGGCGAGCGGTTGAGGTAGCGGCGGAACAGCCGCTCGAGTTGCCGGGTCGACATGCCGACCTGCGTGGCCAGTTGCGCGGGGCTGATCGGGTCTTCGATGTTCTGTTCCATCATCCGGATGACCTGCCCCAGCTTGGGGTGGCGCACGCCGATGCGGGTCGGGATCGACAGGCGCTGCGTGTCCTGATCGGTGCGGATCGAGGTATAGATCAACTGATCGGCCACCAGATTGGCCAGATCCTCGCCATGATCCTGCGCGATGATCTTGAGCATCAGGTCGATCGAGGCCGTGCCGCCGGCGGTGGTGATGCGCTTGCCGTCGATGACGAAGACCGACTTGGTCAGCATCACCTCTTCGAATTCCTCGGCGAAACTGTCCTGGTTTTCCCAGTGGATCGTGGCGCGCTTGCCATCCAGCAGCCCCGCCTTGGCCAGCGTGTAGCCCGCGGTGCATAAGCCGCCGATCACCGGGCCCTTGCGCGCCTCGCGGCGCAGCCAGCCGATGACGCGCTTTGTGGTAGCGCCCTGCACGTCGATGCCGCCGCACACGAGGATAGTATCGTCGCGGTTGATCTCTTCGAGATCGCAGTCGAGCTTGAAGCTGATGCCGGCGCTGCATTCGGCGAATTCGCCGCCTTCACCGGCCAGAACCCAGCTGTAAAGCGGGCGGCCCGACATGCGGTTGGCGATGCGCAAGGCTTCGACGGCGCTGGAAAAACACAGCATTGTGAAGCGGTCGAGCAGCACGAACACGAAGCGGCGCGGCGATGACGCCTGCTGGATCGGATCGACTGGCTCGCCCATGTCTGCCTCGCGCCTCCTGTTGTCGGGTCCGTGTGCCCACGCGGTTTCAGCTCGGTTTTTTAGCGAAGCACCAATTTTGACCGGGCGCAATCCCCGGTCGGTCGCAAATGCGGGATTGGCCCGCGTCCTCACCTCCAGTATAGACACGGTTCGTGAGACAAGCGGAGAGCGGCCATGACCACGCAGCCCTGGAGCAAATCGAACTGGCGCGAGAAACCTCGGGTGCAGATGCCCGACTATGCCGACGCCGCGGCCCTGGCCGAGGTCGAGGCCCAGCTTGGCAAGTATCCGCCCCTCGTTTTCGCCGGCGAGGCGCGGCGCCTGCGTGACGAGTTGGCCGCGGCCAGCCGGGGCGAGGCGTTCCTGCTGCAGGGCGGGGACTGCGCCGAAAGCTTTGCCGAGTTTTCCGCCGACACCATTCGCGACACGTTCAAGGTGATGCTGCAGATGGCGATGGTGCTGACCTATGGCGCCAAGGTGCCGGTGGTGAAGGTCGGCCGCATGGCCGGTCAGTTCGCCAAGCCGCGCAGCGCGCCGACCGAGGTGGTCGATGGTGTCGAGATGCCCTCCTACAAGGGCGACATCATCAACGACATCGCGCCCACGCTCGAGGCGCGCAGCCCGAACCCGATGCGCATGTTGCAGGCCTATACGCAGGCCGCGGCCTCGCTCAACCTGTTGCGCGCCTTCTCGACGGGGGGATTTGCGGACATCCATCGCGTGCATAGCTGGACGCTGGGGTTCACCGACGGCGACGATGCCGAGCGCTACCGCGATCTGGCCAACCGGATTCAGGACAGCCTCGATTTCATGACGGCGGCGGGCCTGACGGGGGACACCAATCACGAACTCAGCACGGTCGATTTCTACACCAGCCACGAGGCGCTGCTGCTGGAATACGAAGAGGCGCTGTGCCGCCTCGACAGCACGTCGGGCAAATGGCTGGCCGGATCGGGGCACATGATCTGGATCGGCGACCGCACCCGCCAGCCCGATGGCGCCCATGTCGAATTCTGCCGCGGCGTGCAGAACCCCATCGGCCTGAAATGCGGGCCGAGCACGACCGCAGAGGACCTGAAGGTGCTGATGGCCAAGCTGAACCCCGCAAACCAGGCCGGACGCCTGACGCTTATCGCGCGCTTCGGCGCGGGAAAGGTCGGCGATCACCTGCCGCGTCTGATCAAGACCGTGCAGGAGGAAGGCGCCAACGTGCTGTGGTGCTGCGATCCGATGCATGGCAACGTCATCAAGTCCTCGACCGGGTACAAGACGCGGCCCTTCGACTCGATCCTGCGCGAGGTGCAGGAGTTTTTCGGCATCCACCGCGCCGAGGGCACGGTGCCGGGCGGTGTGCATTTCGAGATGACAGGCAAGGATGTCACCGAATGCACCGGCGGCATGCGCGCGCTCAGCGACGAGGACCTGTCCTCGCGTTATCACACGGCCTGCGATCCGCGCCTGAACGCCAGCCAGTCGCTGGAACTGGCCTTCCTCGTGGCCGAGGAGTTGCAGCAAAGCCGCGATGCGTTGCGCGCCGCCGGCTGAGCCTGTCACATCCGCGAATAACGGGAAAACCGCGTCGCCGCAGGGCACGCGGTTTTTTCACGACTTACCGTTTGCCGCCCTGGATGACACGCAGGCGCGGCCCCGCCTGTGCGCGCGCGGTTTCGGGGGTCACGGGCTGGCCGGCAGACAGCGCAACCCGCGTCATCTGTGCGATCCGCCAGCGGCAGGGCGGCGGCCCCGAGACACGGCAGGCGCCTTCGCCCAGTACGCACAGGGCCTGACACAACTCGCCACGCGCATCGCTCAGGGGAAGAATGGCCATCTGGGTCGTGACCGGCGCGGCGCTGCGCTCTGCCGCCGCCGAGACCGTCGCCAACACAGGCGGGGGGTGCAAAGGCCGCTTCGACCTCGGCTGTCAGGCGTGGCCGGTCCCGCCGGTCGAACAGGCAGCGCAGCGGCATGCCATGCAGCTCCATCCCCATCAGCCGGGTGATGCGCCCACCCACGAGGCGCAGGCGCAGCGTGCCGGGGCGTGGCCGCGCGATCAGGGCGGCATGGCCCAGGATATCGGCCATCTCCGCCGGGTCGAGATCATGGCGCGCCGGGACGATCCTGCCAGCCCGCCGCGTGTCCCAGTACCGCAGCGCATCGCGCAAGATCGCATCGCCATAGCGCGGCGGGATCATCGCGTGTGTCCGGGCACGCTCGGATGGTGGTGGTTTTGGGGTTTCCATGGCCTTGCCTCCTTCCGGGATCGGGGTGGCCGTCGCATCGCGCCTCCGAGACCCACAAGGGCCGATCGGGGTCCGGTCGGGGGCCTTGCTTGACCATGGGGGCGTTTTCCTTTCCCATTCCTTAATAGCTTGGATTAATTTTTAGGGGCAGGGGGAGAGTTAAGCATTGGTTAACGATACCGAGGGGCACGGCGCCATCGCGTCGATGACGGGCTACGCGGCGCGCGAAGGCGGGGACGGGGCCATGGGCTGGTCGTGGGAGTTGCGCAGCGTGAATGCCCGTGGCCTCGACATCCGCCTGCGTCTGCCCGAGGGTTTGGGCGCGATCGAGGCGCCGCTGCGCAAGATGCTGTCCGCGCGTCTGTCGCGCGGATCGGTCGCCCTGGGCCTGCGCCTGGCGCGCAGCGGCCTGCCCGGCGCAGGTGGGCCGAGTGCCGAGGCGCTGGATCATGCCCTTCACGCGCTTGCGCAGATCCGCGTCGCGGCCGAGGCGCGCGGCATGCCGCTGGCCGACCCCAGCGCGGCCGATATCCTGTCGCTGCGCGGCGTGGGCGACAGCGCCGACGGGGCGGGCCTGCCATCTGCGGACCGGCTCCTGGCCGATGCCACGCCCCTGATCGACGCCTTCGTCGAGATGCGCCGCACCGAAGGCGCGGCGCTCGCGGGCGTGCTGGCCGCCCAGATCGACCAGATCGCGGATCTGACCGAACAGGCCGCCAAGGCGGCCGCCGCCCGGACCGAAACCCAGGTCGATACGTTTCGCGCCAACCTGGCGAAATTGGTCGAGGCCAGCGACCTCGACGAGGCGCGTCTGGCGCAGGAACTGGCGCTTCTGGCCGTGAAATCCGACGTCACCGAGGAAATCGACCGTCTGCGGGCGCATATCGCGGCCGCGCGCGCGTTGCTGGCCGGTGGCGGCCCGGTCGGCCGCAAGCTCGATTTCCTGATGCAGGAGTTCAATCGCGAGGCCAACACGCTGTGTTCGAAATCCGGCGACGCCGCGCTGACGGCCATCGGGCTTGACCTGAAACTCGCCATCGACCAGACCCGCGAACAGGTTCAGAACGTGGAGTGAGCATGGCCTCCGACATCGTTGCCCGGCGCGGGCTGTTGATCATCCTGTCCTCTCCATCCGGCGCCGGCAAATCCACGTTGGCCCGGCGGCTGATGGAGTGGGACCCGACGCTGAGCTTTTCGGTTTCGGCCACCACGCGCAGGCCGCGCCCCGGCGAGGTGGATGGCCAAGACTACCGGTTCTTGTCCGAGGCGGCCTTCAAGTCCATGGTCGCCGAAGGCGCGATGCTGGAACACGCCCATGTCTTTGGCAATTTCTACGGCTCGCCCATGGCGCCGGTCGCCACGGCCATTGAAAGCGGCTGCGACGTGCTGTTCGACATCGACTGGCAGGGCGCGCAACAGATCCGCAATTCGGCCCTGGGGCGGCACACCTTGTCGATCTTCATCCTGCCGCCCTCGATCGCCGAGTTGAAACGGCGGCTGATTTCGCGCGGGCAGGATGGCGATGAGGTGATCGCCAAGCGCATGCAGAAAAGCTGGGATGAGATCAGCCATTGGGACGGGTATGATTACGTTCTGGTCAACGACGACCTGGACGCGACATTCGATCGGTTGAAAACGATTGTCACCGCGGAACGGTTGCGGCGGGCGCAGCAGCCGGGCCTGGCCGGCCATGTCCGCCAGTTGCATGATGAATTCGAGGAGGGCGCCGCATGATCTATGAACTGGACGGAATCGCACCCGAGCTGGCCGAGGATACCTGGGTCGCCCCGGATGCGAATCTGATCGGCCGCGTCGTGCTCGAGGCCGGGGCCTCAGTCTGGTTCGGCGCGACCTTGCGCGGCGACAACGAAGAGATCCGTATCGGCGTGGGGTCGAACGTGCAGGAGAACAGCGTGTTTCACACCGATATGGGCTATCCGCTGCAGGTCGGTCGTGACTGCACCATCGGCCACAAGGCGATGCTGCATGGCTGCACCATCGGGGACGGGTCGCTGATCGGCAGTGGGGGCGACGGTGCTCAATGGCGCGCGGATCGGGCGGGGGTGCCTGAGTCGGGGCCGGTGCGTTGATACCCCGAAGGAAAAGAGATCCCCGACGGATCGCTTGTCATGGGCATGCCGGGCAAGATCGTGCGCAGCCTCGATGCGGCGGCGCAAGGCGACCTGCTCGGCTCGGCCGCGCATTACCGCGACCGGATGCGCCGGTTTCGCGAGGGTCTGCGCCCGATCGGGTGATGCGGGTGACGCAGGCCCCGCCAGCTAGCGGGTCGCCATGCGCAGGACAGGCTCATCGGCGACGAAATTGATCGTCAGGTTCATGTCCTCGGCCAGGGTGTGCAGCGCGAGAAACTGCACCTCGGCCGGGCGCAGGGCCCGGCCAGCCCCGCCAGCCCCGAACCGCAGCACGGACCACAGCGGTTCATCCAGCACCAGGCGCGGCCCCTCGGCCATAAGCTGCCATGCGCCGGGGCCGGTCGCCTCAAACGCCAGCGTTCCCCCCATGGGCAAGGCGCGGTCGGCGCAGAGGGCCATCAGATAGGCCAGCTTCACCTCGCGGCGGGGCAGGTCGCGTGTCACGCTCAGTGCGGGGGACAGGCGGCTGGTGCGATAGTATCCCTCCAGGGTGCCGATGGCCTCGCGCGGGCTGGTCAGCTGCTGCGCGTTGGCCGCGCCAAAGGCGAGCCGAAAGAAGCGCACCCGGGCCTGCGCATCCGTCACGGCGTCACGGATCAGGTCCATCTCGGGGCCGTCGGCCGTCCCCGTCATGCCCAGAAGCTCGACCCCACTTGCCGATCGCGCCAAGCGGGTTACTTAGGTCGTGACACAGACGCGAGCCGATCAGGTCGGCCAGGCTTTGCCCGGTCTGGGCGGGATATGCGTGATCATCCATCATGAAAGGGGCCTCATGTCCGACTCGGTCAATGCAATTCTGGAACCGGGAATGTTCGTGCGCCACCCCGACCGGCCAGATTGGGGATTGGGGCAGGTCCAGTCCAACATCGCCGACCGGATCACGGTGAATTTCGAGAACGAGGGAAAGGTCGTGATTGACGGCCGCCGCGTGACGCTGATCATGGAATTCCTCCCGTAAGGGTCGCCGGATCTCCGGTTCTTGGCTCACCCTAGGCGCGAGCGGTTAACACGAGTTTAACATGGCGCGGCGCTGCGGCCCATCGCCATCGCTTGCACAGGTCTGCCCGTCTCGGGTAACCCCTCAGCAACCGCGCGGCCTCCGCGTGCCAGATCCAAATACCCGAGCCGCCCCGAGATGCAGATCGACGACAGCCATTTCGAACTGCGCCTGGCCCGCGATGCGCAGGACCGGCGCGCGGCGCAGCGGCTGCGCTACGAGGTCTTCGTCGCCGAATTGGGTGGCGACGGGCCGCTTGTCGATCATGCCGCCCGGCTCGAGGCGGACCGTTTCGATCCCTATTTCGATCACCTGCTGCTTCTGGATCACCGCCGCACGGGCGACGATCAGGTGGTCGGCGTCTACCGGGTCATGCGCCTCGATCAGGCCGAGGCGGCGGGCCAATTCTATTCCGAGGATGAATATGACCTGACCCCGCTGCGTCGGTCGGGGCGGCCCCTGCTGGAGCTTGGCCGCTCCTGCGTGCATCGCGACTATCGCGGCGGCACGGCGATGATGCATCTGTGGAACGGTCTTGCGGCCTATATCGCCGCGCATGACATCGAGGTCATGTTCGGCGTCGCCAGCTTTCATGGCACCGATCCCGCGCCCCTGGCCGCGCCGCTGTCGCTGTTGCATCACCGCCACCTCGCGCCGCCCGATATCCGGCCGGCCGCCCGTCCGCCCGGGGCGACGCGGATGGACCTGATCGGGGCCGAGGCCCTCGACCGGCCCGCTGCGATCCGCTCCATGCCGGCCCTGATCAAGGCCTATCTTCGGCTGGGCGGCTTTGTGGGCGAGGGGGCCTTCATCGACCGCGCCTTCAACTGCATCGACGTTTGCCTGGTGATGGATGTGGCCCGCATGTCCGAAAAGCACCGCGCGATCTATCAGCGCGGCGCCGGGGTCGCGGTACCATGAGCGTGACCTGGACGGATGACGCGCCGCCGCCGCCACAGCGCCGCCTTGCCCTTGGCGATTGGCTGCGCGTTGCCCGGCGGGGCGGCGCGATCCTGGTCACGCTGATGATCTGTTTTCCGTTGCTGTTGCTCTTGCGGGTGCCCGAGCGGGCGCTGTTCGGGTTGAACCGCCCGGTGACGCCCTGGATCACCCAGGCCGTCTGCGTGCTGGCCTGCCGGTTCATGGGGCTGCGCCGCAAGGTGATCGGCCAGCCGATGCCGCAGCGCGGGGCGTTCGTGGCCAACCATTCCACTTGGCTGGATATTTTCGTGCTGAATGCCGGCAAACGGCTCTATTTCGTCTCCAAGGCCGAGGTGGCGGGATGGGCGGGCATCGGCTGGCTGGCGCGGGGCACCGGCACCGTGTTCATCCGCCGCGACCGGCGCAGCGAGGCCGCCGCCCAGACCCGGATGTTCGAGGATCGGCTGCGCGCGGGGCACAAGCTCTTGTTCTTTCCCGAGGGCACCTCGACCGACGGGCGGCGGGTTCTGCCGTTCAAGACCACGCTTTTCGCGGCGTTTCTGTCCGACCGTCTGCGCGATATCCTGTGGGTGCAGCCAATCAGCTTGCACTACCACGCCCCGCACGGGGCGGATGCGCGATTCTACGGGTGGTGGGGCGATATGGAGTTCGGCGCAAACCTGCTGCAGGTGCTGGCCGCGCCACGGCAGGGCTGGGTCGAGCTGCGCTATGGCACGCCCCTGAAAGTCAGCGATTTCGAGGATCGCAAAGCCCTGGCCCGCGCGGCCGAACGGGCGGTGCGCGCCGGTTACGACCAGGGCCGGTCGCCTGACGACGGCGGGGCAAAGGGCGGCACCCGATCGACCAAGTCGGTTTGACCCGGCCGCGTCAGTCCAGGGGGGCGATCATCCGACGGAGCGCATCCAACGGATCGTCCTGACGCCAGATCTCGGCGCCGATGGCGAAGAAATCGACGACCGGGGCGAAGTCTGCCACCAGATCGGGTGTCAATGCCCCTTCGGCAACCACAGGCAGTTCGATCATCTGCGACCACCAGGCGAACAGGTCACGCCCGGCCGGGGCGCCATCGTCGAGATCGCTGTGTCCGACAGGCCCGAAGCTGATGTAATCGGCACCGGCCTCGCCCGCGACCAGCCCGTCATGGCGCGAGGCCCCGCAATGGGCCCCGAGGATCGCGTCGGCCCCAAGCGCCTTGCGCGCCGCCCGGACCGAGCGCGCGCCATCCGAAAGATGCACCCCGTCGAGGCCCAGGCGCTCGACCAGCCCGAAAGGACCGTCGATCACCAGGGGCACGTCGCGGGCATGGGCCAGCTCGCGGCAGGTATCGGCGGCGCGCGCAAGGTCATCCTCGGCGTCGGCGACGAGGGCCAGGCGCAAACAGGCGATCTCGACCCCGTCGAGAACGGCCGCAAGTTGCGGGGCGAAGGCCTGCGGATCGAAAGTCTTGGGGGTGACCAGGTAGATTTGCGGGCGCTCGGCGTCGGCCATGATGCGGTGTCCTCTGTTTCGCGTGGGCGTCGATACGCGCAGCCGGACGTGCAAGCAAGGGGCAGGTGGCGTGCGGTGCCTTGCCTGTGCGCGCCGCAACGGCTATCGGGCCGCCATGCAACAGAACGATCCTGCGACACAGCCCGCCTTCGTCCTCGTCCGCCCGCAGATGGGCGAGAATATCGGCGCCTCGGCGCGCGCGATGTGGAATTTCGGCCTGGACCGGATGCGGGTCGTGGGCCCGCGCGACGGCTGGCCGAACGAACGCGCCGTGGCCCTAGCCAGCGGGGCGGGGCGGCTGCTGGATCGGGCGGGCCTGTTCGACCGGGTCGAGGATGCGGTGTCTGATTGCATATATGTCTTTGCCACCACCGCGCGCGAGCGCGGGTTGACCAAGCCGGTGGTCACGCCCGAACGCGCCATGCAGCAGGCGCGCGCGATCGCAGCCGAGGGCGGAAAGGTCGCCGTTCTGTTCGGGCCGGAACGGGCCGGGCTGGAGAATGCCGATATCGCGCTGGCCAATGCCATCGTCTCGGTTCCGGTGAACCCGGCGTTCCCCTCGCTCAATCTGGCGCAATGCGTGCTGCTGACAGCCTATGAATGGCGCCGCGTCACGGTCGAAACACCGCCCGAGGTGACGGAGATGGCCCGCACCGATTTCGCCACTGCGCTCGAGGTCGAGAAACTGGGCGATCATTTCGAGGAACGGCTGGAAGAGGCGGGGTTCTTCTTTCCCGCGCTCAAGGCCGAGGGGATGAAGCTGAACCTGCGCAACATGTGGTCGCGCCTGCCGCTGACGCGCGCCGATGTGCAGATGCTGCATGGCATGCTGCGCCAGATGGTCCGCTGGGCCGACAAGCGCCGCGACGGGTAGGGGGCGTCTGCCCCCGCGCGCGTCCCGCGCCCCCCCCGGACGGTTTCTTGCCAAGATGAAGGGACGGGTGCGGCGATGTCGGGCAGGCGCAGGCGCTTGAAGGCGGTTGGGGCACGGGATAGGTCTGAACCCGAAATGTGAGGGGAGACGGGCCATGGCCGAACGTCGCAGCATTTTCGAGGACGTCAGCGAAACGCAGAAACCCGCCGCCACGCCCGGTGGCATCAGCCGCGATCGCACACGCGCGCGGCGGCTGGTGCGTGGCTGGCTGAAGATCCTGTTCGCGCTGGTCGTGGTGATGGTTGCCGTGGGCGGATTGACCCGGCTGACCGACTCGGGCCTGTCGATCACCGAATGGGCACCCTTGTCGGGGGCGATCCCGCCTTTGTCCGAGGCCGACTGGCAGGCCGAGTTCGAGGCCTACCGCGCCATTCCCGAGTACCAGTTGCAGAACCGCGGCATGAGCATGGCCGAGTTCCAGGTCATCTATTGGTGGGAATGGGGGCATCGGCAGCTTGGCCGCTTTATCGGGTTGGTCTGGGCGGTCGGGTTCCTGGGCTTGCTGGTGACGCGCAACATTCCGCGCGGCTGGTCCTTGCGGTTGCTGATGCTGGGCGCGCTGGGGGGCGCGCAGGGCGCCATCGGCTGGTGGATGGTGGCCTCGGGGCTGGAAGAGGGCATGCTCGACGTGGCCTCGTACCGGCTGGCGACGCATCTGGGCCTGGCCTTTCTGATCCTGTCGCTGATCGCGTGGTACGTCATGCGGCTGGGGCGCGCGGAATCCGAGCTGCTGGCCGCCCGGCGCGAGGGCGACCGCAAGCTCAAGGGCGTGTCCACGGGCGTGATGCACTTGGCGTTTCTGCAGATCATCGTCGGCGCCCTTGTGGCGGGCATCGATGCGGGGCGGAATTACACCGACTGGCCGCTGATGGCCGGTGGCTTCACGCCGCCGGGGATGTGGGCGATCGAGCCGGTGTGGCGCAACCTGTTCGAGAATGACGGCACGGTCCAGTTCATCCATCGCATGCTGGGATATCTGGTCTTGCTGATGGGTCTGGTGGCGTGGGTCATGGCCCTGCGCTCGGCCCGCAAGGCCACGCGCGGGGCGTTTCACGACATGATGGCAATGCTCGTGGTGCAGGTCGCCATCGGCATCATGACGGTCATGGCCTCGGCACCGTGGTACATGGCCATTCTGCATCAGGTGGGCGCGGTGTTGCTGATGGTGCTGATCCTGCGCGCACGCTTTTTGTCCATGTACCCCCTGAAACAATCCATCCGAGGCTGACCGAGATGACCGCATTGACCGATCTGCTGGCCTATCAGCGCCAGACCGAAGCCCTGTCGCAGGTCATGGGCCGGCTCGGCTGGGATCAGGAAACCGTGATGCCGCGCGGCGCGACCGAGCAGCGGGCCGAGGAAATGGCCGCGTTGGAGGCCGTTCTGCATCGCCCGCCGGACCGACCCGCGCGTGGGCGACTGGCTGTCGGCGGTCGAAGACATGGAACTGGGTGAGGTCGAGGCGGCGCACCTGCGCCTGATCCGCCGCGGCCATGAGCGCGCGGTCAAGGTGCCCGCGGACCTTGCCACGGCCCTGGCGCGGACCACGTCGCTGGCGCAAGGCATCTGGGCGCGGGCGCGCGCCGCCGATGATGTCGCGGGGTTTCTGCCCACGCTCGAAGGGGTGGTGAACCTGCGTCGTCAGGAGGCCGCCGCCCTTGCCGGTGACGGCCCGCTTTACGACGCCCTGCTCGAAGACTACGAGCCGGGCACCAGCGCCGCCGATATCGCCGGGCTGTTCGACCGGATGCGCCCGCGTCTGGTCGCCCTGCGCGAGCGTGTACTGGGCGCGGGCCACCCGCCCAAGGGCCTGTCGGGCGCCTTTGGCGAGGCCGGGCAACTGGCGCTGGCCCAGGAGGTGGCCGAAGCCTTTGGCTATGACATGCTGCACGGGCGGATCGATCAGGCCGTGCACCCGTTCTCCTCGGGGTCGGGCAAGGATGTGCGCATCACCACGCGGGTGGACGAGGCCGAACCACTGGGGTGTCTGTATTCCACGATCCACGAGGTCGGGCACGCCACCTATGAGCAGAATATCGATGACGCCTACCTGCTGAGCGCCTTGGGGCAGGGCGTGTCGATGGGTGTCCACGAAAGCCAGAGCCGGATCTATGAAAACCAGCTGGGCCGGTCCACCGCCTTCACCGGCTGGCTGTTCAACCGGATGCGGGCGCATTTCGACGAGATCGGCCTGCCCGACGAGGCCGCCTTTCATGCGGCGGTGAACCGGGTCAGCGCGGGCTTCATCCGGACCGAGGCGGACGAGGTGCATTACAACCTGCACATCATGCTGCGGTTCGATCTGGAGCGCGCGCTGATTGCCGGGGATCTCGCCGTCGCCGATCTCGAGGCCGCGTGGAACGACCGGTTCGAGTCCGATTTCGGGGTCAGGGTCGACCGTCCCAGCCACGGCATGTTGCAGGACGTGCATTGGTCGGTGGGCCTGTTCGGCTATTTCCCGACCTATGCCCTGGGCAATGTCTATGCCGGCTGCCTGCACGAGGCGATGCGCCGCGATATCCCGGCGCTCGACGAACATCTGGCCGAGGGCGACCCGTCGCCGGCCACCGCATGGCTGCGCGAACGCCTGCAACGCCATGGCGGGCTACGCACCCCGCGCGAGACGATCATGGAAGCGACCGGCGCCGAGATCAGCGAAGCACCCCTTCTGGACTATCTCGACGCCAAGTTCGGGGCGATCTACGACCTTTAGGCCCCGGTCCGCGCGCGCCGGTCAAGCGATCAGCCGGGCTGGTTCCAGTCCGGCTTGCGCTTTTCGATGAAGGCATCGACCCCTTCGGCCGTGCCCTTGTCGAGCATGTTCTCGACCATCACCGCGCCGGTCAGCGCATAGGCCTTGTCGAGGGGCAGGTCGATCTGGTCGTAGAAGGCGCGCTTGCCGATGCGCACGGCTGTGCCCAGCTTGCTGGCGACAAGGGTGGCCAGGGCCTCGGCCTCCTGATCCAGGGCGTTGTCGGGCACGACGCGGTTCACCAGGCCCAGGTCCCGCGCGCGGGCGGCGTCGATGAACTCGCCCGTGGTCAGCATCTCGAACACCTGCTTGCGCGGGGCGTTGCGCGACAACGCCACCATCGGGGTCGAGCAGAACAGGCCGATATTGACGCCGTTCACACCGAAACGGCAGCTTTCGGCGCTGACCGCCATGTCGCAGGACGCCACCAGTTGACAGCCCGCGGCCGTGGCGATGCCATGGGTCTGGGCGATCACGGGCTGGGGCAGGCGCGGGATCACCTGCATCATCCGCGCACAGCGGTCGAACAGGTCGCGCAGCTCGGCCGCGCCGCTGCCGCCTTCGCGTTTGGCCTTCATCTCCTTGAGATCATGACCGGCGCAGAACGCCTTGCCCGTCCCCTTGAGCACGATCACGCGCTGCGTGTCCGAGGTCATCAGGTCCTGAAAACTGTCGGTCAATCGCGCCAGCATGGCATCCGACAGTGCATTCAGGCTGCCCGGCGCGTTCAGCGTCAGATGCGTGACCGCGCCGCGATCTTCGCGCAAAAGGATTTCGTCGGTCATTCGTGGATGTCTCCCTTGCCACCGTCCCGTCCGGGCGGCACGTTAGCCGCAATCGGGGGCGGTGAAAACAGCAAGGGGTGGTGTGATGCCGGTGGTGATGAACGAGGACGACTTGCAGGGCTTTCTCGCCCGCGAGTTTCCGCAGACGGCCGATGATTTCGTGATCGAAGAGGTGGCCGACATGTCGATCCGCGTTCGCCTGCCTGTGGCCGAGCGGCACCTGCGGCCCGGTGGCACCGTCTCGGGGCCGTCGATCTTTGCCTTGGCCGATGTGTCCGTCTACCTGGCGCTGCTGGCCATGATCGGGCCCAAGGCGTTGGCCGTCACGACGAATTGCTCGATCGATTTCATGCGCAAACCCGCCGCGCAGACCGACCTGATCTGCATCTGTCGCCTGCTCAAGCTGGGGCGCGTGCTGGCCGTGGGCGAATGCCTGATCTTTTCGGAAGGAACCGAGGCCCCGGTCGCCCGTGCCTCGATGACCTATTCGATCCCGCCCGAGCGCTGAGGGCGCGGGCCTGCGACACCCTGCACCGCTGCATTCCGCCGGGTGCGGGCCTAGGTAGTTGACGAAATCAATCGAATGAGGATCGGAGGACCGTCATGACCGAGACCGCTGCGCCCCAGGCCACCCATAGCCGGTTGGAACACATGCCGGTGACCTTTCATGCCATCCTCATGGGGCTGTTCGGCCTGACGCTCGCCTTGCATGCGGCGGCGCATCACACGCCCTGGACCGACGCGCTGTCGCTGATCATGCTGTGGGTCGGTATCGGGTCCTTCGCCGTGATCTCGGGAACCTATCTGCTCAAGGCGCTACGCTTTCCGCGCGCCGTCGTGGCCGAGTGGCACCACCCCGTCAAGCTGGCCTTCTTTCCGACGATCTCGATCTCGCTGCTGCTGACCGCCACCGCGATGATGACGCCCTATCCGGATGTCGCGCGTGTGGTCTGGATGATCGGCGCGGTCGCGCAGGGGGTACTCACGCTGAGCGTCATCAACGGCTGGATCAGTCACCGCGCCTTCGAGGTTGGGCATCTGAACCCGGCCTGGTTCATTCCTGCCGTCGGCAATGTCGTCGTCCCTGTGGCCGGCGCGCCCCTCGGGTTCGAAGAGATCAGCTGGCTGTTCTTTTCCGCCGGGATGATCTTTTGGCTGGTGCTGCTGGTGCTGGTCTTCAACCGGCTGATCTTTCACAATCCGCTGCCGGGCAAGCTGTTCCCGACCATGGTGATCCTGATCGCGCCGCCGGCCATCGGCTTCATCGCCTATATGCGGCTGGTGGGCGCGCTCGATACCTTTGCCATCATGCTGATCAACATCGCCTATGTCTTCGCGGCGCTGGTGCTGTTCGAACTGCCCAAGCTGCGCAAGCTGCCCTTCGCGCTCAGCTGGTGGGCATTGACCTTTCCGGTCGCGGCGCTGTCGATCGCCTCGTTCCTCTATGGCGGCCTGCGTGAAAGCGCCTTTCACATCGCGCTGGGGCAGGGCGTGCTGATCTTTCTCGCGCTGGTCGTGGGCGGCCTGATCCTGCGCACGGGCCTGGCCCTCGCCCGCGGGGAAATCTGCGTGCCGGAATGAGAAAGGAGCGGAAAACACCTGTTTTCCGCCCCGAAAATCCCGAGATTTTCGTCCGTTTTCCTTCAGGAAAACGGCGCGGTCAGGGGATGAGCCGCGCCACGTAAGGGGGCAGGGCGAAGGCGCCCTGGTGCACCTCGGGGGTGTAGTAGTCGGTCGCCAGACCCGCCGAGTCGAACCGCGCGCGCAGGGTGGCAAGATCGGTCTGCCGGGCGCCGCCATTCGTGCCCCAGCCAAACGCCATTGGCCCGCCCGCATAGGTCGGGATTGTGGCAAGGTAGCAGGTCGCATCCGCAAACAGCGCGCGAAAGGCCCGCATCGTGTTGGTCAATTCCTCGCCCTGCAGGAAGGGCACACCGTTCTGTGTCACGAGGATACCGCCCTCGGCCAGTCGTGCGCGGGCGTGGCCATAGAACGTGTCGGTGAACAGCACCTCGCCGGGGCCGACCGGATCGGTCGAGTCGACGATGATGACATCGTAGAGGTCGGCGTTTTCCTTCATGAACACCGCGCCGTCCGCGATCACCAGGTCCAGCCGCGGATCGTCGAAGGCCCCGTCCGAGATGCCGGGCAGGTATTCGCGGCAGAAGGTGAGGACGCCATCGTCGATTTCGACCATGGTGACCTGTTCGACACTGTCATGCTTGAGCACCTCGCGGGCCATGCCGCCATCGCCCCCTCCGATGATCAGCACCCGCCTGACATTGCCATGGGCGAGGATCGGCACATGGGTCAGCATCTCGTGATAGATGAAATTGTCGGCTTCGGTGACCTGCACCACGCCATCGAGTGTCATGATCCGGCCAAAGGTCGGGTTCTCGAAGACACGGATGCGCTGGTGCTCGGTCGCGCTGTCGTAGAACTCGGTGGTGATGCGCAGGCCCTGCAGGTGATCGTCATGCAGGCGTTCGATGTTCCAATCTGCGGGCCAGTCGATCCGGTCGGTCATGTCGTCGGTCCCCTTGAGGCTCGTGAAACGGATGCGGGCCGCGGCGGGTGCGCGCGGCCCGTGTGATCTGTCGATGCGGTGGGGCGGGTCAGGCCGCCGCGGTCTCGGTCACAAGGCCCTCGCCGCGGCGCAGTTCCTTGACATGCACCGTGTCGGTTCCGAAGGCGCGCTTGAGCACGTCGACGGCGCGCCACGGCTGGGCATCGCCGCACATGAACACGTCGAAGGCGCCATAGCCGATCTCGGGCCATGTATGCACCGAGATATGGCTTTCAGCCAGCACCGCCACGCCGCTCACGCCCTGGGGCGAGAACTTGTGCGTATGGATGTGCAACAGCGTCGCGCCGCATTCGTCGACGCAATCGCGAAACGCCTGCTGGATGCGGCTTTCGTCATCCAGACCGTGGCCGTTTTCGACCTCGATGATCAGGTGCGTGCCGGCGAACACCGCGCCGTCACGGCGAATGAAATGATCGTCGCGGGTCTCGTCGAAAATGTCGCGAGACATGTCGTTTGCAGCCGAAAGGCTGCGGGAATCTTCCGCATGGGCGCCTGTCTCCAGACCAGTCCCCAGTTGGAAGAGGTCTGCGCGGTCCATGGCGCGTCCCCTTCTTACCAGTAGAGTGATGTGGTGGGTCCTTAGCGCCCCCCCGGCTGTCGCCGAAGTTGGGATCGGTCCCGGTTCGTGAAGGCGCACCTAAGGCCCCGCCGGATTCGGATCAAGAGGGAAATTGCGCGTGCCGCGACAAATTCACGCCAGGGGCGAGTCATTTGATATATGTCAAAGTCGGAAATTAACTCGGCACACTATTGCATGCCAAGAGAGAGACGCGCCTAGGACACGGGAGACATGCGTATGACCGAAAAATTCAAAACCAGCCGCCGCGCCTTTCTGGCGCTGGCCGCAGCAGGGGGCGCAGCCGCCACGCTGCCCGGCGCCGAGGCGCGCGCGCAACAGGTGCCGACCAATGCCCGCATCGTCATCATCGGGGCCGGCGCCGCCGGCACGGCGCTGGTCAACCGTCTGGTCGAACGCCTCGACGGGGCGCAGATCACGCTGATCGACCCGCGGGCGCGCCACCTCTACCAGCCCGGCCTGACGCTGGTGGCCGCGGGCCTGAAGCCCGCCGATTACGTCGTCAGCACGACGACTGAATGGATGCCCGATGGCGTGACCCTGATCGAGGACGCGGTTTCGGCCGTCGATCCCGAGGTACAGCGCGTTGAAACCGAAGGCGGCGAAACGGTCGACTATGATTTCCTCGTGCTGGCCCCTGGTCTGATCCTGGATCATGGCGCGATTGAAGGATTTTCGCGTGACATGATCGGCACGAACGGCATCGGGGCGCTTTATGGCGGGCCCGAAGACGCCGCCGCCACCTGGGCTGCCGCTGCGCAATTCGTCGAAGAGGGGGGCAAGGGCCTGTTCACGCGCCCCGCGACCGAGATGAAATGCGCCGGGGCGCCGCTGAAGCACACGTTCCTGATCGACGACCGGCTGCGTCGCGCCGACAATCGCGGTGCGGCCGAAATCCTCTATGCCGCGCCGCAGACCAACCTGTTCGGCGTGCCCATCGTGGCCGAGCGGGTGCGGATGCTCTTTGGGGATCGCGATATCGAGTACAGCTATCAGCGCACGCTGCGTGCCATCGATTCGGAGCGCAAGATCGCGACCTTCGACACGCCGGACGGCACCGAAGAGCAGGATTACGACTATATCCACATCATCCCGCCGCAGCGCGCGCCGCAGTTCATCCGCGACTCGGGCCTCAGCTGGGCCGATCGCTGGACCGATCAGGGCTGGGTGGATTGCGACCAGTACACCATGCGTCACAACCGCTATGACAACATCTGGGCGGTGGGCGATGTGGCCGGCGTGCCCAAGGGCAAGACCGCGGCCAGCGTCAAGTTCCAGGTGCCGGTGGTCGAGGATCATCTCGTCGCGGCGATCCAGGGCCAGGAAGGTACGGCCACCTATGGCGGCTATACCTCTTGCCCGATGATCACGCGCATCGGGCGCGCCATGCTGATCGAATTCGACTACAACAACAACCTGACGCCGTCCTTCCCCGGGGTCATCGCCCCGCTAGAGGAATTGTGGATCAGCTGGCTGATGAAGGAAATCGCCCTGAAAGCCACCTACAACGCCATGCTGCGCGGCCAGGCCTGAGGAGACCGAAACCATGGAAGAACTCACACTGGAAACCATGATCGCCGTGTTCGAAGAAGTCTTCGGCCCCGGCCTGTTCTGGACCATGGTGGCCGTCGCCGCCATCATCACTGTCGGGTATCTCTACGTGCTGATCCGCGACCACAACCTGGGCATGCGGCGCTTTCTGATCGCGCAGCTCTTCATGCCGGTGGGTGCCGTGCTTGCCATCTGGTTCGTGATGTTCATGACCGACTCGCAACTGGCAGATATCGGCGGGCCGGTGGACATCATCGTCTTCCTCGGGATCGCGGTCCTGGGGGCGGTCGGGATGTCGATCCTGGTCTACACGGTCGAGTCGCTGTTTTTCCGCGACAAGCTGGGCGACTGACCCCGCCCAACGGCGCATCGGCGGCGTTATGCACCGTCCCCGAGAGGGGGCGGTGTTTCTTGTTCGGCGCGGTATTTTGTGGGGTAAAATAGTACCACAAACGTAAACCATTGAATATCAATATTTTTCACTGATCTGCAGCGCTTGACGCCGCGTTGGAAATGCTTAGAACACCGCCATCCACCAAAGGGGCACGTGGGAACTGTGCGTGTCCCGTGTGTTTCCGGCCGGCCCACCGGCCCCCGAAAGGACGAAAACCGATGAAAACCTTCACCGCTACCCCGGCGGATATCGAGAAGGACTGGATCGTGATCGACGCCGAAGGCGTCGTGCTCGGCCGTCTCGCCTCGATCATCGCCATGCGGCTGCGCGGCAAGCACAAGCCGAGCTTCACGCCTTCGATGGACATGGGCGACAATGTCATCGTCATCAACGCCGACAAGGTGCAGTTGACGGGCAACAAGCGCAACAAGCCGAATTACTGGCACACCGGCTATCCGGGCGGGATCAAGTCGCGCACGACCGGCCAGATCCTCGAGGGGGACCACCCCGAGCGTGTCGTCATGCAGGCCGTCAAGCGCATGCTGCCGGGCGGCAAGCTGTCGCGCCAGCAGATGACCAACCTGCGCGTCTATGCCGGTGCCGATCACCCGCACGAGGCGCAGCAGCCCAAAGTGCTCGACGTCAAGTCGATGAACCCCAAGAACACCCGGAGCGCATGACAATGGCCGAGACTCTCTCTTCGCTCGATGCGCTGAAAGGCGCCGTGGACGGGGCGGATGCCGCTGCCGCCGTCACCATGGACGAAACCCCGCGCGAGCCTCAGCGCGATGCGCTTGGCCGCTCCTACGCCACAGGCAAGCGCAAGGACGCGGTCGCCCGCGTCTGGATCAAGCCCGGCTCGGGCAAGGTCGTGGTGAACGGCAAGTCGATGGACAAGTACTTTGCCCGTCCCGTTTTGCAGATGATCCTGCGCCAGCCCTTCACCGTCGCCGGTGTCGAGGACCAGTTCGACGTGATGGCCACCGTCAAGGGTGGCGGCCTGTCGGGTCAGGCCGGCGCGGTCAAGCACGGCATCTCGAAGGCGCTGCAACTGTACGAACCGTCGCTGCGCGGTGCGCTGAAAGCGGCCGGGTTCCTGACGCGCGACAGCCGCGTGGTCGAACGCAAGAAGTTCGGCCGCCGCAAGGCGCGCCGCAGCTTCCAGTTCTCCAAGCGCTGATCATCCCGGTTTCCGGACCGACACGGGTCGCCCTTCGGGGCGGCCCATTTTCTTATGCCGATACCGCGTCACATCTTCGTGAGGCGATCTTCCGTGGGAGCCACGGATCTCCCGGATCGCGGGCGTCGCGCGGTGATCTGCGGGTCAGTCCCCCGCGCGATCCTTGCACATCCATACCAGGGAGTTCCGATCATGACACGCTTGGTGCTTTCGCTCGTCCTGTCCCTCGGCCTGCCGACGCTTGCCGCAGCCTCGGGCAGCCCGGTCGCCGTCGGGGCAGGGACGCCCGATCCTGCGGCAAAGCTGCATGACGCGGCCGCGCCCTTGCCGGCAGATGCGCTTTTGGCGCTGCAAGGCAAGAAGCAGATCTTTGACGAGGCCTTGGTCCTCGACGCCGATACCGCCGCCAGCGGCGAGGGGCTCAAGCCCGCAGGCGCAGATCCCGTGACACCCGCCCCGGCGCTGTAATCCGCGCCCCCGGCTCTTGGGGGGCGGTCGTTCAAGACCTTGGGTCGCCTCTCGGCGGCCCAATCAACCGGACCCGTTGAAACCCACGCGCGCAAAGCCAGCGCGGTGTCGGGCTTGACAAGGCGGGGGCAAGCCCGCCCATCTGCGTGAAAGACCGACCAAATCCAGCGAGGCCAAGCCATGTATCTGACGATGAACCGCTTTCGTGTGAAATCCGGCTCGGAAGAGGCGTTCGAGGACATGTGGGTGTCGCGCGACAGCCACCTCAAGACCGTGGACGGTTTCGTCAGTTTCTACCTCATGAAGGGCGAGTCCGCGGACGGGTTCCGCCTCTATGCCAGCCACACGATGTGGCGCGACAAGGCGGCCTTCGAGGCGTGGACCAAGTCCGAGGCGTTCCGTCGGGCGCACAAGGGCGCGAAATCCTCGGGCGAGATGTATGATGGCCCGCCCGTGCTGGAGGTGTTCGAAACTGTGCAGGAATTGAGCTGACGGCGCGCGGGGGCGGGCGGTTTTCGTCATGGCGCGCCCCGTGATCGTTCATGCCCCCTTGCAGCGGCGCACGCATGCCGCCATCGTCGATCACCGGGGCCGGGGACGGGGCTCCGGCACAGGGGAACGGCCAGACCATGGGCGATAGCCAATCACGGCTCAGGCGCGCGTTGCGCAGCGAGGGGGGCAAGGGCCTGACCATCGTCAGCCCGCCCTTGGTCTATACCCTCCTGCTTCTGGCGGCCCCGTTGGCCACCATCGTCCTGCTGAGTTTCTGGACCCAGCAGTTTCTGACCATCGACACCAATTTTACCCTCGCCAACTACGAAGAGGCGCTGACTGACCCGCTCTATCGCGAGTTGATGCTGCGGTCGCTGCGCATCTCGGGGCTGGTGACGCTGGCCACGGTGGTGACGGCCTTTCCCATCGCCTATTTCATCAGCTTTCACGTTCAGTCGAACCGGAAATCGCTGTGGCTGTTTCTGATCACCATTCCGTTCTGGACCAGTTACCTGATCCGCGTCTTTCTGTGGCGCGTGATCCTGGCCTATGACGGGCCGGTGAACGGCACGCTGCTGGGGCTGGGGGTGATCGACGAGCCGTTGGGCTTCATCCTCTACAACGCCAATGCGGTGGTCATCACCCTGGCCCACGCCTTTGCGCCCTTTGCCATTCTGCCGATCTTCGTCAGCCTCGAACGCATCGACCGCAGCCTTCTGGAGGCCGCGCGCGATCTGGGCGAAAGCCATGTGATGACCTTCTTTCGCGTGACCCTGCCATTGGCCATGCCGGGTGTGCTGGCCGCGGCGCTGATCGTGTTCATCCCGACGGTGGGCGATTACGTCACCCCACGCCTTGTGGGCGGATCGGGCGGCACGATGATCGCCAACATGATCTACGCGCAGATCTTCGACCTCAACAATCGGCCCATGGGGGCGACGCTGGCCGTTCTGGCGATGGGCACGGTCGCGGTCATCTCGATCGGGTTGATCCTGCTGACGCGCCGCTGGACGGGGCCGAAACGATGAGGGGCGGGGGTCTGAAGCTCTACGCGATCCTTTATCTCGCGTTCCTCTATGCGCCCATCGTGCTGCTGCCGCTGTTTGCGTTCAACGACGGCACGATCATCGCCTTTCCGCTGCAGGGCTTCACCCTGGGATGGTTCGCGGCCCTTCTCGAAACGCCGGCACTGCACGAGGCGACGTTGAATTCACTGATCATCGCGGTGTCTGTCGCGCTTCTGGCCACCTCGCTTGGGCTGTTTGCCGCGCGCGCGGCCACGCGCTACCGCTTTCCGGGCAAGCCGGGCATCCTCGGCTTTATCATGCTGCCCCTGGTTCTGCCCGAGGTGATCGTGGCGATCTCGCTGTTGGCGGTGCTGATGCAGCTGGGGCTGGATTCGGGCCTGTGGACCATCATCCTGGGCCACACGCTGCTCTGCATGCCGTTTTCCATCGCGATCCTGCAGGGCAGTTTTGCCAATATGGACCAAAGCCTGGAGGAGGCCGCGATCGATCTGGGCGAAACACCGGTCTCGACCTTTCGGCTGGTGACATTGCCGCTGGTCCTGCCGGGGATCATCGCGTCGCTTCTGATCTGTTTCACGATTTCGCTGGACGAGTTCATCATCGCCTTCTTCCTGTCGGGCAACGAGCCGACGCTGCCGGTCTATCTGTGGGGTCAATTGCGCTTTCCCGCGCGTCTGCCGGTGGTGATGGCGCTTGGCACGATCCTGGTGGCGCTGTCCGTGCTGCTGCTGGTGGTGGCCGAGATTTTCCGCCGCCGCGGATTGCGGCGGGCGGGCCTGGAAGACACCGGAGGGTTCCTGTGACAGACACGACACCGCCGAGCGCCATCATCACGCTGGACAAGGTGCACAAGTATTACGGCGATTATCACGCGCTGCGCGGCATCTCGGCCGAGATCCGGCAGGGCGAGTTCTTTTCGCTGCTGGGGCCCTCGGGCTGTGGCAAGACCACGCTCTTGCGCGCCATCGCGGGGTTCGAGGATATCTCCTCGGGGGAGATCCAGTTGAGCGGGCGCAACATGGAAGGCGTACCGCCCAACCGGCGGCCCACCAACATGGTGTTTCAGTCCTACGCGATCTTTCCGCATCTCAGCGTGGCCGAGAACGTCGCCTTCGGCTTGCGGAAGTCGGGCAAGACGCCGGGCGAAAAGCGTCGCGACGTGGCCGAAGCGCTGGAGATGGTGGGATTGGCCGATTTCGGCAAACGCGCCGCGCATGCGTTGTCGGGCGGGCAGCGGCAGCGTGTGGCGCTGGCGCGCGCGCTGATCCTCAAGCCCAAGGTGCTGCTGCTGGACGAGCCGCTTTCGGCTTTGGACAAGAAGATGCGCGAGCAGATGCAGGTGGAGTTGATCAAGCTGCAGCGCGAGGTGGGGATCACCTTCATCCTTGTCACCCACGATCAGGAAGAGGCGCTGGTCATGTCCGACCGCATCGCCGTGATGTTCGAGGGCGAGATCGCGCAGCTGGATGACCCGGAGATGCTTTATCGCAGGCCCCAGTCGCGCCGCGTGGCCGAGTTCATCGGGATGATGAACTTCCTGCCCGCCGAGGTTGTCGATGTCGCGGGCGGCAAGGCCGAGGTCGAGGTCGCGGGACTGGGCCGCGCGGCGCTGGAGGCCGGCCAATGCCCCGGCGGCGCGGCCAAAGGGGCCGCACGGATCGGCTTGCGGCCCGAAAGCCTGACCATCCTGTTCGAAGGCCAGACCGCCGAAAGCGGGCGCAGCGCCGAGGGCGTGGTCGAAGAGGTCGTCTATTATGGCGACATGACCTATTACGACGTGCTCATTCACGGCGCGCCGTCGAAAGTGTCGGTCTCGATGCGCAACATGCCGGGCCGCAGGGTGCTGGAACGTGGTGACCCGGCGCGTCTGGCCTGGGACCCGCGGGCGATGGTTCTGTTCCCTTGAGGGGTTGCGCCGGCTTTGCCGTCGCCGGGGGCAAGCGCCGCACGGGGCATCGAGCCCCGTGCGGCGCTGTCGCGCGTGCCGCGCGGGGGCATATTTGAAGGATAAAGAGGGGGCGGGGCGGCTCAGGCCCCCTTGCGCACCAGATAGGCGGGGCAGGGGCCGCCGGTGTCAGCCCCGAGAAAGCCGTGACCGTGTTCGGCGCAGAAATGCGGCACATCGATCGCGGCCATGGGATCGGTGGCCAGCAGGCGCAGCACCTGTCCGGGCGCGAGGGTCCGCAAGCCCTGTTGCAATCGCAGTACGGGCAAGGGGCATTTCAGCCCTTCGGCGTCGAGTTCAAGATCCCAATCCATGCCACGGGGCTTAGCCCCGGGCGCGACGCCCTGTCCACGGCAATGTGACCCGTGGCGGCGTGACGCCGCCCCGATTTCGGCGTATGCCTCGGTCATGTTCGGAATTGACCTGTTCGATGCGTCGCTCTTGCCGGCGATGCTGGTGGCGCTGACCGCCGGGGTGCTGAGTTTCCTCAGCCCCTGCGTCTTGCCCATCGTGCCGCCCTATCTGGCCTACATGAGCGGCATCACCATGGCCGATGTCGCCGAAGACGCCGCGACCGAGGCTCGGCGCGCGGCGCGCAGAAAGGCGTTGCTGGCAGCGGTGTTCTTTGTGCTGGGCCTGTCGACGGTGTTCGTCTTTCTGGGGTTCACGGCGTCGATTTTCGGGCAGTTCTTTTTGCAGAACCAGATGCTGCTGGCGCGGATCGCAGGTGCGGTCATCATCATCTTCGGCCTGCATTTCCTTGGGATCATCACCATCCCGCTTTTGAACCGCGAGGCCCGGTTGGATGCCGGTGACCAGGGCGGGTCCGCCTTTGGGGCCTATGTGCTGGGGTTGGCCTTTGCCTTTGGCTGGACGCCCTGTATAGGGCCGCAACTGGGCGCCATCCTGTCGATCGCCGCCACCGAGGCGAGTGTCACGCGCGGCACGGTTTTGCTGGGTGTCTATGCCGTTGGGCTGGGTATCCCCTTCCTGCTGGCCGCGGGCTTCATCGACAAGGCGATGTCGGTCATGACGCGTCTGAAGCGGCATATGCGCCTGATCGAGCGGGCCATGGGCCTGCTGCTGGTCTCGGTGGGGGTGGCTCTGATGACGGGGGCGTTTTCGGCCTTTTCCTTCTGGCTCCTCGAGACCTTCCCGGCCTTGGGTAACCTGGGCTGATTTGTGCCATAGGCGTGCCGGAATTGGCCGCTAAACATGCGCTCATGTGCAGGGGCGAGCCAGACCCACCGCGCGCAAGCGTGTCCCGCCGCCGGGTGATCTACATCCCCGGATACGATCCTGTGCCGCCGCGCAAGTATCGCGAGCGGTATCGGCGCGAGGCCGCGAAACAGGCCGTATTGGCGTGCTACGAGATCGACATGGGCAAGGCGCGGGGCGACGCGCGCTTCGGCTGGCATGTCTCGGCGCGGATCGGAGGGGGCCGCGGTCGAGACCGAAATCGAGGTCGCCTATTGGGCCGATATCGTGCGCGCATCGATGCAGCAGGGTGTTCTGGCGACCTATGGACAGCTTTTGCGCACGGCTTGGGCCTATATCGGCTCGGGCGCGTTGTTTCGCCTGATGCGCTTGCGCAAGGGGCCGGTGATCGCGGCGCTGTACCCGGTTGTGCTGCTTTTGGCCGAATTGGTCATCGCGGCGGTGATCGGTGTTGTCGCGGGGCTGGGCCTGTATCAGGTGCTGGTCTGGTCCGCGACCGGTCTGGGGCTTTTCGGCACGGGGGGCGGCGTGACGCTGGCCTTTGCCTTGATCGCGGCGACCGGCGGGGGGGCAATGGTCTGGCTTGTGCTGCGCTGGTGTCAGCGGCGCGATGCCCTGTTCGAGTGGTATCTGATGCATGATTATGCATTCTCCGCGCGCCTGGGCGGGGCCTTCCCGCAGGAACAGGAGGCCCGGATGGCCGAGGTGGCCGACAGGATCGCCGAGGCCCTGAAGCGGGATCTCGACGAAGTGCTGATCGTCGGCCATTCCTCGGGGGCCTATCTCGCGGTGTCGATCCTGGCCGATCTGATCCGCGACGGGCGGGTGCCGAACGAGGGGCCGTGCCTGTCGTTCCTGACGCTTGGCCATGTTGTCCCGATGGTCGCGTTTCTGCCGCGCGCCGACAGGTTGCGCGCCGATCTGGCCTATCTGTCCACCCGGCCCGAGTTGAGCTGGGTCGATGTCAGCGCACCGGGCGATGGCTGCTGCTTTGCGCTCTGCGATCCGGTTGCGGTCAGCGGTGTGGCGCCCGTGGGCAAACGCTGGCCCCTGATCCTGTCGGCCGCCTATACGCAAACCCTGAAACCCGAGACATGGGCCGCCCTGCGCTGGCGGCTGTTCGAGTTGCATTTCCAGTATCTCAACGCCTTCGACAATCTGTCCGGGGCGGTGGGCGAGTATGATTACTTCCGTGTGACGGCCGGTCCGCTGACGCTATGGCAACGGTTCGGGCGGCGGGCCCCCTCGGCCAGTCGGATCGAACGCGCCGTCAACCGCCACACGGGGCAGAAGGAAAGACCCAAGGCATGATCCTGCCCCCGAAGCCCCCGGCACGCCCCGATCGCGTCTCGTTGCGCCAATACCTGAAGCTGTTCCGACAGGATATTCTGTCGGCCCAGCCGGCGCGGCTATACCGGGCGTGGATGGCCGAGTTTCGGACCCCCTTTTTTCGCAGCTACCTGGTGAACCAGCCCAGCCTTGTGGACGAGGTGCTGAAAGCGCGGCCCATGGATTTCCCGAAGTCCGACCGCGTGGGCGAAGGGTTGCGCCCCTTGCTGGGCAATTCGGTCTTTCTGACCAATGGCGCGGCATGGCTGCGGCAGCGACGGATCATCGACCCGGCCTTCGAGGGGGGGCGGCTGCGCGACACGTTTCCCGCCATGTGGGCGGCGGGAGAGGCGGCGGTGGCGCGCATGGGCACCGGCGAGGTGGAAGTCGAGGCCGAGATGAGTCATGCGGCGGCCGATGTGATCTTTCGCACGCTCTTTTCCATCCCGATCGAGAACGAGGTCGCCGCCGAGACCTTTCACCAGTTCCGGGCCTATCAACGCACGCAGCCCATTCTGAATGCGGCGGCCTTCGTGCCATTGCCGCGCTGGATGCCGCGGGGGTTCGCGGCCGAAACAAAACGGACCGCCCGCGCCATCCGCGGCCTGATCGAGACCTTGACCGCCGAGCGCATGGCCCTGATCCAGGCGGGCACGGCGCCTGACGATCTGGCGACCAAGATCATGACGACCAGCGATCCCGAAACCGGCGAATGCTTCACGACCGAAGAGATGGTGGACCAGGTTGCGATCTTCTTTCTGGCCGGCCACGAGACCAGCGCCAGCGCTCTGGGGTGGACGCTCTACCTTTTGGCGCTGTTTCCCGATTGGCAGGACAAGGTGGCCGCCGAGGCCGAGGCGGTCCTCGCGGGCGGCATGGATTTCGCAGTGATGTCGCGGCTGAAACTGGCGCGGGACGTGTTCCGCGAGGCGCTGCGCCTTTATCCGCCCGTGCCGATGATGGTGCGTGAAACCGTCAGGCCGGAACGGTTCCGCGACCGCGACCTGCCAGTCGGCAGCCAGGTGGTGCTGTCGCCCTGGCACCTGCATCGCCATGAGCGGGTGTGGGACAACCCCGATGGCTTCGATCCGGGCCGGTGGGCGACCGAGAACGGCAAGACATGCCTGCGCGAGGCGTGGATCCCGTTTTCGACGGGCGCGCGGGTCTGTACCGGGGCCGGTTTCGCCATGGTCGAAGGGCCGCTTTTTCTGGCGATGCTGCTGCGCGCGTTCCGATTCGAGCGGATCGACGGCAAGGACCCCGTTCCGGTGGCCTACCTGACCGTGCGCGCCAAGGACGGGATCTGGTTGAAACTCGCACCAAGATAGCAAACGGAAATCTCGAGATTTCCGTACGGAAAACTGCCGTTTTCCAGGCAGAAAAACTCGCGTTTTTCTGCACCTAGATGTCATGGCGGCTGTACGATGCCGACTTCGGGCGCAGGATGCGCACGGGGTCCCGGTTGCAGAAGACGATGATCTGACCGGCATTCTCGATGGCGCGAAAGCCGCGGCGATAGACCTCTTCGACGAAGACCTCTTTTCCGAAATAGCGCTCGATATCCCGCGCGCTGCGCCGCAGGACCTTGCCATCGCGGACAAGGCGCGTGCCGAAAACATCGGCGAGAAAGGCCTCGGGCGAATGGTTCGGGGGCAGGTTTTCCATGCAGCCACCCTGCCACAGAAGGGTTAAGGCCCGGTTACCGCCCGGCCTTGACTTCGTCCAGGACGAACACCCGGATCGCCGAGGCCAGGCCCGAGCTGAGCCCCCGCGCGGCGTCCACCTCGGCGGCCAGATCGTTGACCGAGGATCCGCGCGCCGCCGCGATGCGTTGGAACTCGGTCCAGAAGGCATCCTCGAGAGACACGCTGGTACGATGCCCTTTCAGGGTCAGCGACCGTTTTCGCGGGCGGGCGTTCATTCCTCGTCGGCCCCGTCGCGCCGGTGGGCGTCGAGATGGGCTGCCTCTTTCCCGGTGCGGGCCTGATCGAGATCGCGCTCGGCCTTGTTGCGGCCGAAGCGGGCGGCATTCGCATCCGCCTGCCGCCGCTTGTCGTCGCGCGCGCGGGTCTTGCGCGCGCGCGACAGGTTCACGATCTTGCCGCTCACTTGGGCCCGATCATGTCTTCGGGGCGCACGACCCGCTCGAAGGTTTCTTCATCGACAAAGCCGAGGCGGATCGCCTCTTCCTTGAGGGTGGTGCCGTTCTTGTGCGCGGTCTTGGCGACGGTGGTGGCGTTGTCATAGCCGATGGTGGGCGCCAGCGCGGTGACCAGCATCAGGCTTTCCTTCATCAGCCGGTCGATACGTTCGACATTGGCCTGGGTGCCCATCAGCATCCGTTCGGTGAAGCTGTCGGCGGCATCGCCCAGAAGCTGCATGGACTGCAGCAGGTTATAGGCCATCATCGGGTTGTAGACGTTCAGCTCGAAATGGCCCTGCGACCCGGCGAACCCGATGGCCGCGTCATTGCCCAGCACATGGGCGCAGACCTGCGTCATGGCCTCGGCCTGGGTCGGGTTGACCTTGCCCGGCATGATCGAAGAACCGGGCTCGTTTTCCGGCAGGATCAACTCGCCCAAGCCTGAGCGCGGGCCCGAGCCGAGAAAGCGCATGTCATTGGCGATCTTGTAGCAGGCCATGGCCGCCGTCTTGATGGCACCCGACATGAAGACCATCGCGTCATGGGCGGCCAGCGCCTCGAACTTGTTCGGCGCGGTGACGAAGGGCAGGCCGGTGATCGTGGCGATGTTGCTGGCGACGGTCGTGTCCCAGCCCGGCGAGGTGTTCAGCCCGGTGCCCACGGCGGTGCCGCCCTGCGCCAGTTCGTAGATGCCGGGCAGCGCCATCTTGATCCGCTCGATCCCGTTGCGCACCTGCTTGGCATAGCCCGAGAATTCCTGCCCCAGCGTCAGTGGCGTCGCATCCTGCGTGTGGGTGCGGCCGATCTTGATAATGTCCTTGAACTCCGCGGACTTGGCCTCCAGCCCCGCCGCCAGTTTCTCAAGGCCGGGGATCAGCACCTCATGCGCCGTTGTGGCCGCGGCGATATGCATGGCTGTGGGGAACGTGTCGTTCGACGACTGGCCCATGTTGCAGTGATCGTTCGGGTGCACCGGGTCCTTCGAGCCGATCTGCCCGCCAAGGATTTCAATCGCACGGTTCGAGATCACCTCGTTCGCGTTCATGTTCGACTGGGTGCCGGACCCGGTCTGCCAGACAACCAGCGGGAAGTGGCCGTCGAGCTTGCCCTCGATCACCTCGGTGGCGGCGGCGATCATCGCATCGGCCAGCTTGGCGTCCAGCTTGCCCGAGGCCTTGTTCGCCTCGGCGCAGGCGCGCTTGATGACGCCGAGCGCGCGGACGATGGCAATGGGCTGCCGTTCCCATCCGATGGGAAAGTTCATCAGGCTGCGCTGCGTCTGTGCGCCCCAGTATTTGTCGACGGGCACCTCGAGCGGGCCGAAGCTGTCGGACTCGGTGCGGGTTTCTGGGCGAGTGGCGGTCATGTTGTCCCTCCGGTATGCTGTTGCATGCCGTTTAGCCTGACCCAGGGTCGCAGCGCAACGGCATCAAATGGCGCAGGCGCCTGCGGCGCGTTGCGTAAAGCGATAGACCCGTGCGGGTGGCATGTTCCACCAGATTTTTCGGCTGACCCGCCAAGCAAGCTGCAAATCCTCGCGCACCGGGCGTGCGACGGGTGGCTTTGGCCCATAGGTGAATTGCACATAGCTGCCCCCCGGTTTGACCCGTTGAAACGTGCCCGACAGAATGGCGCGTTGCAGATCGATGGGCATCGACAGCAGGGGCAGGCCCGAAACCACCGCCTGCGCGCCCTCGACCGGCAGGGTGCCGACATCGCCCGCGCTCATCTGATAAACGTTCAGGCCGGCAAAACGCGTGCGCAATCGGGCGCAGAAGTCGGGGTTCATCTCGATGGAATGCAGGTTCTGCGGCGCCACGCCGCGATCGAGGATGGCCTGCGTGATGTTGCCGGTCCCGGCACCCAGTTCGATCACCGGGCCGGCGTTCGGGTCGATCTCGGCCACCATTTCGGCGCAGAGAAAGCGCGAGGATGGGGCCAGTGCGACCACCTGATGCGGTCTGCGCAGAAGCTGCCCCATGAACAGGGCAAAATCGGACGTGGCCATGTGAAATATCCGCCTGAGCCGCGTTGAAAATCCTTTGCGGCCCACAGGCCATGGCCGGCCGCCCAAGGCAAGCCCCGATCGCGGCGCGGTGGCCTTTCGGCGCCGTGTCAGTGGTTGCGGCGGAAGGTGTCGAGGCTGACGACCTCGGCATCCTTGTGCGGCTCGGGCGCGGCGACGCTGTCGCTTGGGGCCGGTGCTGCCGGGGTTTCGGCGCTTGGCGTATCCTCGTCTTCGGCGTCCTCGACCCCGATGCTTTCGAAACGGAGGCCGAATTCGACCGATGGATCGACGAAGGTCAGGATCGCATCGAACGGGATCGACAGCCTTTCGGGGCTGTCGCCGAAGTTCAGCGTGATCGCAAACCCGTCGTCATCGACCTCCAGCGCATCGTACCAGTGCTGGATCACGATGGTCATCTCGTCGGGGTAGCGATCTGTCAGCCATGGCGCGATATCGACGCCCTCGGCCTGCGTGTCGAACGTGATGAAGAAATGATGATGGCCCGGCAATCCGTTCTGCGCCACCTCCGTCAGGACCGTCTGGATCAGGCCCCGCATCGCATGATGCATCAAACGGCCATAGGCAATGGTTTGCGGTTTGTCGGACATGACGGAGGTTTCCTCTGAGCAGGTGCCCCCACCATAGACGTTTGAGCCCGATTCGAAAGCCGCCGCAGAAGAAAGCCGCACCCCCTGAGAGATGCGGCCATCTGGTCCGGCTTGGAGGCCGGTGTCTTCGTCAGATGTTCGCGAGGATGAGCCACGAGGCCAGCGACGCCTCGGCCCCGAAGAACGTCCAGCTCTGGCGCGAGGCGGCGTTGTCGCGAAAGATCGAGGTCACGCGCCCGACCGCTGCACCGCCATAGGCCAGACCCATCACCACCCAGCCCAGCGGTTCGTTCAGCACCATCGCGCCCAGACCCATCCCGACGAACAGCGCACCCGACACGGCCGACACCTCGGTATAGGCCATGTGTGTCGGCCCGGCGACCATGTCCAACTGTTCCATCGTCCAGCGCGGGGCCAGCCAGCCCAGCAGGCCCAGGCCGATGGTCAGAAGGCCTACGGTCATGTTGATGATGTCGATCGCGGTGAATGCGCCCAGCATGGGATACTCTCTCTTTGCCACTTTCTTCTTAAACGCATGAGGCAGGGCGGCGGATCACTCGGATGTGAATTATTTTTTTCATCCGCAAAGATCGCGAAAAATTTCTGGCGCTGTCAGGCTTTGGCTTTGAGGGGAAGTGCAGGCTTCTGTTGCCAGGTGCCTGCGAACCCCGCCTTACGCGGCTAGGCGCAAGGGCTTAGATTTCGATTCCTCGAACTGCTTACGCAGCCAGAGCAACCGGAGCACGATTGTCGTTGGCAATTATGCTTTACGGACCGATAACGGTGGTACCTCACCGGGACAAAGCCACGTCTTTACACGTTCGTCGATCCTGTTTCGGCCCCATGATCCCCCAACGACGGGATGTCTGGTGGAGCCGCCGGGTACCGCCCCCGGGTCCGAACCGCTTATTTCACGCGCGTTTATGCCCATAGTCCCGTTGCCGGGACACGCCTTAGATACGGTGCGCGGCGGCGTATTTCAAGCGTCTCGCCCGTCTCGCCCGCGCAAATGCGGGCGCCCCTATCCGGACGGATAGCTGGTGGGGCGAATGCATGATGCGTCTGGTTTTGTGCCGAAAGATCGGTAGGTAACGACCAGCCCCTGTCTTGTGGGGCCGTGACGATCACCTGGGGGTACACATCATGAGCACATCGGACACGCAAAGCGGGTCGGATACCGGCACGATCAACGGCATCGATGTCGGCCTGACGGCGACCTTGCCGACCTTCGCAACCGATACGTTCGATGTATCGGCCGATATCACCACCGGCGCGCTGAGCCAGGATATCAACGTGGCCCTGGTGATCGATACCTCGGGCTCGACCGCCGGCGACTCGGGCTCGGACGTGGATGGCGACGGGATCAACGACACCTATCTCGCGGCGCAGCAGGCCGCGGCCAAGGCGCTGTTCCAGTCGCTGCTCGAGGCCGGGTACAACCCAGAGGACGTGACCGTCACGCTGATCGAATACAACAATGCCGGACAGACCGTGGGCAACTTCACCCTGTCCCAGCAGGACGCGTTCGAAACCGCGGTCGATGGCCTCGATGCGGGTGGCGGCACGAATTTCGACGATGCGCTGGACGAGGTGCTGCGCGAGTGGCGCGGCACAACGACCGACGGCGCGGCCGATGACAGCCCGCCCTCCGAGGTGACGGCGGATGATACCAACCTGATCGTGTTCCTCTCGGATGGGCGGCCGACCGTGGATGGCACGAATTTCAACAGCGAGCTTGCGGCCATCGAGGCCGAGTTCGATGCCGATATCACCGCGATCGGGGTGGGGGCGAACTCGTCTCTGACCCAGCTCGAGGTGATCGACAACACCGGCACGGCCACGCAGGTCACCGACTTGTCGCAACTGGCCGATGTCATCAACACGCCGCCGCCGCTGCCGGATCTGCAGGAAATCCAGATCCTGGTGAACGGCTCGGTCATCGAGACGATCCCGGCCGACGATCCGCGCATCATCACCACCCCCCTTGGCTACCGCCTGTCGCATGAAACCGTTACGGGCTATCCCTATGTCGTGGGCGAGACGCTGGATGTGGCCGTGCGCGCCGTGTTCCACCCGACGGGCGACACGCTGACGGTCGACGGTCTGATCCTGCCGCTTTTCATCTGTTTCGTCGCCGGAACCCGCATCCTGACCCCCGAGGGACCAAAACCCATCGAATGCCTGGCCCCCGGCGACCTTGTGATGACCCGCGACCACGGTCTGCAGGCGATCCGCTGGATCGGGTCGACCACGCTGCCCGATCACGCCCTGGCCCACCGCCCCGAGGCGCGGCCGGTGCGGATCTCGGCCGGGGCCCTTGGCCACGGCCTGCCCGAGCGCGACCTGCTGGTCTCGCGTCAGCATCGCATCCTGATCCACGACTGGCGGGCCGAGTTGTTCTTTGCCGCCGATGATGACGGCGTGCTGACCCCGGCCTTTTCACTGGTCAATGACACGACCATCCGGCTGGACCGCTCCAAGGGCGGCGTCACCTATGTGCACATGGCCTTTGCGCGGCACGAGGTGGTCTATGCCGAGGGCGTCGAAGCCGAAAGCTTTCACCCCTATGCCAAGACCGTTGGCATGCTGGCCCCCGCACAGCGGGCCGAATTGTTCGCCCTGTTTCCCGACCTGGCCGAGGGCGAGGCCTACCCGTCGGCACGGCGCCAGTTGCGGGGCCGGGACGGGCGCGTTTTCGCTGCGGCATCGCCTGCGGTGGGCTGAGCGCGCGGGGCCTTGCGCATCGCCGGCACGAAGAAAGGGGCGCCGCATCGGGCGCCCCTGTCTCGCTCGTCAAGGCGTCGGATCAGAAGCCGGCCTTGATCCGTTCGAACGCTTCGGCCTGACGCTCGCGCTGTTCGTTCGAGATCGGCAGTTGCGCCAGAACCGGCACACTCACCTCGCCCAGGCCCGAGGCCTCGAGCGCCTCGGCCCCCTGGGCCTGCAGCGCCGCGTCATTGGCCGAGCCGAAGCCGTTTTCCAACAGCGGGCCGGCCGATGCCTCGGACAAGAGCGCGTTGACGTAGTCATAGGCCAGATCCTCGGAGCCTTCGCCCTCGGCCATGTTCACGTAGCCGCAGAGCCAGACGCTGGTGCCCTCGGTGGTGTTGCGGGCAAAGCCGACAGGAAAGCCTTCGTCGGCCAGGGCGACGGGCACCTCGTTCCACGCCCACGAGGCCAGGATCTGCCCCGAGGCCATCTGCTGCTGCAACTCGGCCGGGTCGCCCCAGTAGTTCAGCAGGTTCTCGTGGATGCCGCGCAGCCAGGCGGTCGCCGCCTCGAACTGGGCATCGGTCACGTCCGACCAGTCCGACACGCCGGTGGCCAGATAGGCCAGCGCATAGGCGTCATCGACATTGTCGGGGATCGACACGCGGCCCGCATAGGCGGGATTGGTAAAGATCTCGAGGCTGGCGACATCCTCGGCCGGGACCTCGTCGGTGTTGTAGACCACGGCGGTCGAGCCATAATCGGTCGGCAGGAAGAACAGCTCGGACGAGCCCGCCAGCACATCCGCGCCGACCAGATCCGAGTTGAGATCCGCGAAGGCGGCGATGCGGTCGGTGTCCCAGGGCTCGATGATGCCCGAGGCCTGCCAACGCGGCACGGAGCCGGCGCAGATATGCGTCACGTCCGACCGGAACCCGGCCAGAAGGCGCTGGAACGCCTCGTCCTCGTCGCCGAAAAAGACGAATTCGGGGCTGCCGCCATGGGCCTCGACATACGGTTGGTGAAAGGACGGATCCTCGAAGCCGGAATAATCGAAGACCAGAAGATCCTGCGAAAACGCGGGGGCGGACAGCGCCAGCGTGATCGCCGTGCCGAGGGTGAAGGTCTTGTTCATGTCTCAAGATGTCCCTTTTGGTGTTGCGGTGACAGACTGCCGCAGAGGTTAGGAAAGCCCCCAGCCCCCCGCAAGGGAAATCGCGCGTGGATCAGCGCGTCTCGGCCCTTGCCGCGCGGGCGGCGCGCACCGATTGGCCCAGTTCGAGCGTGTAGGCTTCCAGGGCGCTCAGGATCTCGGCGGCGCGCGGCCCGTCGCCGGCCTCGATGGCATCGGCAAGCGAGGTGTGCAGCGCCCCGATCCGCTCGCGCGATCGGGCGGTGAAGGTGATCATGTTCATCAGCGGCTGCATCGCCTCGACCGCGCCGGCCAGCTGGTAGGACAGCACCGGGTTGCCCGCCGCATCCACCAAGGCGCGGTGAAAGGCGACATCCGAGGCGCAGAACGCCTCGTCCGTCAGGCCGGGCTGGCCCTGGCGGTGTATCTCGGCGCGCATGGTGGCCAGCTGGTCGGGGCTGCACCGTTCGGCCGCCAGCGGTGCACAGGCGCGTTCCAGCGCATAGCGCGCCTCGCAGGCGGTCTCAAAGGCGACCCCGTTCATCGACAACAGCAGCGTCGCGGTCGTGATCTGCTGGGCATAGGCCTCTTCATAGGACAGGCGGTTGACGAAGGCACCCCCGAAAGCCCCGCGTGTCGTGCGGATCAGCGATTGCGCGGCCAGCCGCTTCAGCGCTTCTCGGATCGTGGGGCGCGAGACCTCGAACTGCTCGGCCAGCTCTGCCTCGGAGGGGAGGCGTTCATCCACGATCAGACGGCCCGCAACGATCGAGTCGCGGATCGCATCGGCGATCTGTGCGGGCAGGCCGCGCGGGTTGTTGGGATCGATTTTCATTTGTCAGACATTTAAAGGTCTGACATTTTGGTCTGCAAGCGAAAACCGACTCAGCACGGCAAGGGAGGGCCGCGATGATCGCCGCGCGCATCAGGTCCATGGCCGCGCCGCATTGGCTGGCGCTTTACGGTGGCATCCTGGCGACGTGGGCGCTGCTTTGGGTCATGGCGCTGCCCGCCGATCTGCGCGCGGCCGCAGGGATCTATGGCGCGGACCTGATCGCGGCGCTGTGTACCACCGGGCCGGGCGGGGCGGGCTATCCCGGCCTCGTGCTGATGTGGGCGCTGATGGCGGGCGGCATGATGGCGCCCACCGCGCTGCCGGCATTCGCCACCTATGACGACCTGTCCCATGCGGGGGCCACGCGCTTTGGCGCGCTGGTCGCGGGCTATCTGGTGATCTGGCTGGGATTTGCCGTGCTGGCGGCGGCGGCGCAACTGGGCCTGACCCGCGCCGGTCTGCTGGGCGCCTTGGGCGAGAGCCGCTCGGCCCTGTTTTCGGGCGCGCTGCTGGTGGGCGCAGGCCTCTACCAATTTTCATCGCTGAAAGAGGCCTGCCTCAGTCGCTGCCGCGCGCCGCTGACGTTTTTCATGCAGCACTGGGGCGAGGGCGCGTTCCGGCAGGGCCTGCGGCTGGGGGCCGATTGCCTCGGCTGTTGCGCGGCCCTGATGGCACTGGCCTTTGTCGGCGGGGTCATGAGCCTTGGGTTCATGGCGCTGGGGATGGTGATGATGGCGTTGGAGAAGCTGCCCGTCCTCGGACGCTGGCTGACCGCGCCCTTGGGGATTGCATTGATCGCGGGCGGGATCTGGACCGCGCTTGCGACGATCTGAAAGGGAGGGAGGAAAGACCATGTATGATGACGTCGAGACCGAAGCCGGGGTGCAGACCACGCGCGACGAGCCGGGCAAGACCCCTTGGGCGATCAAGGGCGAGTTGATCCTGAACTGCAATTGCACCGTGTTCTGCCCCTGCGTGGTCAGCCTTGGCAAACACGCGCCCACCGAAGGGTACTGCCAGGCCTGGGCCGGGGTGCGCATCGACGAAGGGTTCTACGGAGACGCGGATATCTCGGGCCTGAACGTGGGCCTGCTGCTGGAAATCCCCGGCCTGATGGCGCGCGGCAACTGGAAGGCGGCGGCCTTCATCGACGAGCGCGCCGATGACGGCGCCTATGACGGGCTGGTGAACATCTTTTCCGGTGCGGCGCGCGGCACCACGGGCCTGTTCAGCCTGCTGGTGAGCGAGTTCCTGGGGGCCGAGCGCGCGCCTGTGATCTTCGAGACCGAGGGCAAGGCGCGTCGCCTGATGGTGGGCAAGAAGATCCAGGGCGAGGTCGTGCCCGTCGGCGGCAGCGACCCCGACAGCGATATCGTCGTGACCAACACGCAATACTGGATGGGCCCCGACATCACCGTCGCCACCGCCACCAAGGGCCGCGTGCGCGCCTTTGGCCGGGTGTGGGATTTCGATGGCCGCTCGGCCGAGATCTGCCAGATCGACTGGGTCGGACCACAGGGGCGCTAGGCCCCGTCAGCCGCAAGGGGGCCTGCCATGGCTCAACTCTCGCTGTCGCGCCGCCTGCGCCGCACGCCGTTCACCGAAGGGGTGCTGGCCGCCGGTGTCACCGGTTACACCGTCTACAACCACATGCTGTTGCCCACGGTGTTCCGCTCGGTCGAAGAGGATTACCACCATCTCAAATCCGCGGTGCAGGTCTGGGACGTCTCGTGCCAGCGGCAGGTCGAGGTGCGCGGCCCCGATGCCGGACGGCTGGTGCAGATGCTGACGCCGCGCGACCTGCGCGGGATGCTTCCCGGACAATGCTACTACATGCCCATCGTCGATGAGACGGGGGGCATGCTGAATGACCCGGTCGTCGTCAAGCTGACCGAGGATCGGTGGTGGATTTCCATCGCCGACAGTGATCTGCTCTACTGGGTCAAGGGCATCGCCTATGGCTATCGCCTCGACGTTCTGGTGGACGAACCCGATGTGTCGCCGCTGGCGGTGCAGGGGCCGCGCGCCGATGACCTGATGGCCGAGGTTTTTGGCGACTCGGTGCGGGATCTGCGCTTTTTCCGCTTTGGCCTGTTTGGCTTCGGCGGTCGGCAATTGGTGGTCGCGCGCTCGGGCTATTCGAAACAGGGCGGCTACGAGATCTATCTCGAAGGGGGTGATCTGGGCATGCCTCTGTGGAGTGCCCTGATAGAGGCAGGCCGGGCGCTGGACGTGCGCGCGGGCGGCCCGAACCTGATCGAGCGGATCGAAAGCGGCTTGCTGAGCTATGGCAATGACATGACCGACGACAACACGCCCCATGAATGCGGGCTGGGCCGGTTCTGCAACACGGCCACGGCCATCGGCTGTATCGGCCGCGACGCCCTCCTGCGCGTGGCCAAGGAAGGCCCGGTGCAACAGATCCGGCCGCTGGCCATGTCCGGCGCCCCGGTCCCCGCAGTCGAAGAGTTCTGGCCGGTCATGGCCGGACACCGCAAGGTCGGGCGCGTGTCCTCGGCGGCGTTCTCGCCCGATTTCGGCGTCAACGTCTCGATCGCGATGATCCGCATGACCCATTGGGATGCGGGGGCGACGTTGACCGTCATGACGCCCGACGGCCCGCGCGAGGCGGTGGTGAAGGAAAAATTCTGGAACTGACACAGGGGTTTGAGCGGAAGGGCTCAGCCAACACTTGAACGAGGAGATGCAGAGATGACCTTTCGTGCGCTGGTGGTCGACAAGAATGACGAGGGCAAGACAAGCGCTTCGGTGCAGGAGCTGGGCGAAGAACGTCTGCCCGAGGGCGGCGTGACGGTCGCGGTCGAGTATTCGACGCTGAACTACAAGGACGGGTTGTGCATCGGGCCGGGCGGCGGGCTGGTGCGCAGCTACCCGCATGTGCCCGGCATCGATCTGGCCGGCACGGTCGAGGCCAGTGACGACGACCGCTACGCGCCGGGCGACAAGGTGGTGCTGACCGGCTGGCGCGTGGGCGAGGTGCATTGGGGCGGCTACGCCGAGAAGGCGCGGGTCAAGGCCGATTGGCTGGTGCCACTGCCCGAGGGGCTGACGACGCGGCAGGCCATGGCGGTGGGCACGGCGGGGTTCACGGCGATGCTGGCTGTCATGGCACTTGAAGATCACGGCCTAACACCAGAAAATGGCGAGGTTCTTGTCACGGGCGCTGCGGGTGGTGTCGGATCGGTCGCGACCGCGATCCTTGGGCATCTGGGCTACGAGGTGGCCGCCGTCACCGGCCGGCCCGAGCAAGAGGATTACCTGAAAAGCCTAGGCGCCGCCCGCATCGTCGCGCGTAGTGATCTGGCCGAGACCACCAAGCGCCCCCTCGAGGCGGAAACATGGGCAGGCTGTGTCGACGCGGTGGGTGGCGACATGCTGGCGCGCGTGTTGGGGCAGATGAAATACGGCGCCTCGGTTGCCGCCGTTGGGCTGGCCGGTGGCGCGCAATTGCCCGCGACGGTGATCCCCTTTTTGCTGAGGGGCGTGAACCTTCTGGGTATCGACAGCGTCATGCAACCCTATGAAAACCGTCTGCGCGCGTGGAAGCGCATCGCCCAGGATCTGCCGATGGACAAACTCGAGGCGATGATCGAGCCGGCGACGCTGGCCGATCTGCCCGATCTGGGCCGCGCCATTCTGAAGGGCGGCGTGCGCGGCCGCGTGGTGGTTGACGTCACGGCCTGAGCGCCAGCGCAGAAACAGGGGCAGGGCGGCTTGATCGCCCACCCCAAGCGCTAGATACCGGGGGACCGCAAAAACAACGGACCCGTCCAACAGACATGACCGATGCCCCCGTCCTCTACTGGACCCGCCGCGATTTCCGCCTGTCCGACAACCCGGCCCTGGTCGCCGCCTGCGACAGCGGCGCGCCCGTCATCCCGGTGTTCATCTGCGACGAGGTGGTCGAAACGCACGGTGCCGCGCCGAAATGGCGGCTGGGGTTGGGGGCCGAAGCCTTTGGCGCGGCGTTGCAGGGGGCGGGATCGCGCCTGATCTATCGGCGCGGTCCGGCGCTGGAGGTGCTGCGTGCCCTGATCGCGGAAACCGGCGCGACCGCGGTGCATTGGAACCGCCTGTACGACCCCGACAGCCGGCAGCGCGACGAGGGCGTGAAATCCGGCCTCAAGGCCGATGGCATCGACGCCCACAGCCACGCCGGCCACATCCTGTTCGAGCCCTGGACGGTCGAAACCGGCACGGGTGGCTTCTACAAGGTGTATACGCCCTTCTGGAAGGCGGTGCGCGGGCGCGATCCGGGCCCGGCGCTGTCGGCCCCGAAGATCCCGGCGGCCAAGACCTGGCCCGAAAGCGACACCCCGTCCGATTGGGGCCTTGGCAAGGCCATGCGGCGCGGCGCCGACATCGTGCACCCCCACCTGGCAATCGGGGAAGAGGCCGCGCGCGGGCGGCTTGGTGCGTTCATGTCCAATGGGATCGACGCCTATGTTACGGCGCGGGACGATCTGGCGACCAACGGCACCTCGCACCTGTCGGAAAACCTGACCTATGGCGAGATCAGCGCGCGCGCCTGCTGGTGGGCGGGGCAACGCGCGATGGACGAGGGCAAGGCAGGGGCCGAGACCTTTCTCAAGGAGATCGTCTGGCGCGATTTCGCCTATCACCTCGTCTACCACACGCCACGCATCACCAGCGGAAACTGGCGCGAGGAATGGGATGCCTTTCCGTGGACCGAGGATGAACGCCGCGCCGAGGTGAAGGCGTGGAAACAGGGGCGCACCGGCATGCAGATCGTCGATGCCGCCATGCGCGAGATGTATGTGACCGGGCGCATGCACAATCGCGCGCGGATGCTGGTGGCCTCCTACCTGACCAAGCACCTGATGTGTCACTGGAAGATCGGGCTGGACTGGTTCGAGGAATGCCTTGTCGACTGGGACCCGGCCAGCAACGCGATGGGCTGGCAATGGTCGGCGGGTTCGGGGCCCGACGCAACGCCATATTTCCGGGTCTTCAACCCCGAGACCCAGGCCGAGAAATTCGACAAGCATGGGCGCTATCGCCGCCGCTGGCTGGCCGAGATCACCAGCCAGCCACCCGACACGGCGACCAGCTATTTCGAGGCGATCCCGGAAAGCTGGGGCATGACGGCCGACGACGCCTACCCCTCGGCGCCGATCGTCAGTGCCGCCGAGGGGCGCAAACGCGCACTCGCGGCCTATGAGAACCGCGACTTCTGAAACAGGGCGGCCCGGCCCGGGGACAGGCCGGGCCTTGTGAAACGACCCGCGATCCGGGCAGGATGCGGAAGGGACGAAGGGACAAGCATGGACATCAAGACCACCACAACGGGTGAAACCAACCTGCCGCGCTATTTCGCGGCCGTTTTCGACCAGGCGCAAAAGATGGATTGCGGCCGGCTGGACATGGTGCTGCCCGATGGCCGGACCTTTCGCGCCGAGGGGCCCAAGCCCGGCCCGGTGGCCGAGTTGCACATCCATAACACCGACATTTTCGGCCGTCTGATCCGCGAGGGCGATCTTGGCTTTTGCGAGGCCTATCTGGATGAATGGTGGTCGACGCCCGATCTGCAGGCCTTCATGGATCTGGTCCATGCCGAGAACGAGGAGATCTATGACGGCTTCATGGGCATGGGCCTGATCCGCGCCTATGAAAAGTTCCGCTTCTGGCTGCAAAGCAATTCCAGGAAGCAGGCGAAAAAGAACATTTCGCACCACTATGACCTTGGAAACGATTTCTACGGTCTGTGGCTGGACGACACGATGACCTATTCCTCGGCCCTGTTCGAGACGGGGCAGGAAGGCCTCGAGGCGGCGCAAATCGCGAAATACAAGTCCATGGTCGACCAGATGGGCGCGCAGCCCGGCGATCACGTGCTGGAGATTGGCTGCGGCTGGGGGGGCTTTGCCGAATACGCCGCCAAGGAACGCGGGTTGCGGGTCACCGGCCTGACCATCAGCCAGGAACAGCATGACTATGCGGTGGCGCGGATGGAACGGGCCGGCCTGTCGGACAAGGTCGAGATCAAGATGCAGGATTACCGCGACGAGACCGGGGTCTATGACGGCATCGCCAGCATCGAGATGTTCGAGGCGGTGGGCGAAAAATACTGGCCCACCTATTTCAAGACGGTGCGCGAGCGGCTGAAGCCCGGCAAACAGGCGACGCTGCAGATCATCACCGTGCAGGACCGCCGCTGGGACGTCTACAAGCGCGGCGTCGATTTCATCCAGAAATACATCTTTCCCGGCGGCATGCTGCCCGCGCCCAAGGTGCTGCGCGAGCAGGTCGAGCGCGCGGGATTGCAGATCGCGCATTCGATCGAGTTCGGCGAAAGCTATTCCCAGACGCTGCGCCGCTGGTACGATACCTTCAACGGCCGCTGGGACGAGGTTTCGGCCCTCGGCTTTGACGACAGGTTCCGTCGGATGTGGAATTTCTATCTCTGTGCTTGCGCCGCGACCTTTCATTTCGGAAACACGGATGTGACGCAAATCACGATCAAGAGGCCCGCCTGACATGCCCACCGCCGCCAAACTCGTGGGCGCGATCCTGTTCTTCGGGATCGGCTGGGTGGCGGCGCTGTTCGTGATCGACACATTGCCCGAGGAAATGGCGGTCACCTATTTTCCCCTGACCATCGCGCTGATCGGCTTGTGGCAGGGGTGGATGGTGGCCGGCGGCAATGCCGGGGGCGGTGTGCGGGCCTCAATGGGGCAGGGCGCGCGCACCTCGGTCCAGATCGCGTTTTTCGGCCTGTTGCTCTTTGCCTTGCGCGAGATGTTCCGCCGCGCCGCCAACCTGCGCTATGACGACCCCGGTGCGGCGGTGATCGCCACGCTGGAACTGGTGCTGGAATATTTCATCCAATCGCTGACCATCCCGATCTGGGGCACGCTGCTGATCGGCGGCGTCATCGCGGGCGCGCTGGTCGAGATCGCCTCGAAGCTCTGGAAGTGATCCATGACACCGATTTTTCTGTTCGGCACCCTGCGTGACGCGCGCCTCTTCGAGACGGTGACAGGGCGGCCTCTGGCCGGGGGCAGACCGGCCGTTCTGCCCGATGAACGCGCGGCCGTGGCCGCCGACGGGGATTGGCCGGTTCTGGTGCCCGGCGCCGGCGCCGACGGCCTGCTGGTCGAGGTCGATGACACCGCGCTGGCGCGGCTGGATTTCTACGAAGGCATCTTCGGCTACGAACGTGTGGACACGAGCGTCGAGACGGCCGATGGCCCGGCACCTGCGCAGCTCTGGCGCCCCGCTGGAGGCGCGGATCAGCGCGGTGGCCCCGATTGGGACCTCGCCGTTTGGCGAGAGGACTGGGGCGCGGTGACGGCCATGGCCGCGGCAGACATGATGCGCCGTTTCGGCAAGGTGCCCGCATCCGAGGCGGCCAGGGTGGCCGGCATCGTCCGCTCGCGCGCCCAGTCACGTCTCAGCACGGCACAATGGCGGCGTCCGCGGCGCATCGGTGCCGGCCTGACCCTGGCCGATGTGCAGGTCGAGAACCGCCGCCACCCCTATGACGGGTTTTTCGCCGTCGAAGAAATGCGCGCGCGGTTCCGTCGGTTCGATGGCGCGGGCGATCATCTGGTCGATCGGGCCGTCTTTCACGTCGCCGATGCCGTCACCGTCCTGCCCTATGATCCCGTGCGCGACCGCATCCTGCTGATCGAGCAGTTGCGCTTTGGCCCGTTGGCGCATGGCGATCCGTCGCCCTGGCTGCTGGAACCCATTGCCGGTATGATCGACGCGGGCGAGACCCCCGAACAGACAGCGCGGCGCGAAACGATCGAGGAGGCCGGGCTGACGCTTGGTGCGTTGCATTTCATCGCGCGCTACTATCCCTCGCCGGGCGGCATCGCGCAGGTGCTGCTGTCTTATGTCGGCATCGCCGATCTGCCCGACAGCGTCATCGGCACCGGCGGCCATCCGGGCGAGGACGAGGATATCCTGAGCCATCTGGTGCCCTTCGATCTGGCCGTCGAGATGCTGGAGCAGGGCGACATGGCCAATGCCCCGCTGGTCATCTCGATGCAGTGGCTGATGGCCCGACGCGCGCGCCTGCGGGCCGCGACGGCGGCTTGATCATCGGCCGCACCCCACCTATCCCTAGACCCCCGACCTTCCAGAGCCGAAAGGGCCCGCCATGACCGTTCATGCAGACCTCGCCGCCGCCGTGGGCAACACCCCGCTGATCCGGTTGAACAAGGTCAGCGACGAAACCGGCTGCGAGATCCTGGGCAAGGCCGAGTTCATGAATCCCGGCCAATCGGTCAAGGACCGCGCCGCCCTGTTCATCATCCGCGACGCGATGGACAAGGGCCTGCTGCGCCCCGGCGGCACCATCGTCGAGGGGACGGCCGGCAATACCGGGATCGGCCTGGCGCTGGTGGGGGCGTCGATGGGGTTCAAGACCGTCATCGTCATCCCCGAGACCCAGAGCCAGGAAAAGAAGGACATGCTGCGCCTTGCGGGGGCCGAGCTGATTCAGGTGCCGGCGGTGCCCTATGCGAACCCGAACAACTACGTGCGCTACTCCGGCCGCCTGGCCGAGCGGCTGGCGCAATCGGAGCCCAATGGCGCGATCTGGGCCAACCAGTTCGACAATGTGGCCAACCGTCAGGCCCATATCGAGACGACCGGCCCCGAAATCTGGGACCAGACCGCAGGGACGGTTCATGGCTTTACCTGCGCCGTCGGCTCGGGTGGGACGCTGGCCGGGGTGGGCGCGGCGCTGCAACCCAAGGGGGTCAAGGTCGCGCTGTCCGATCCCGAGGGCTCGGGGCTCCACAAGCTCTATACCGGGCAGGAGGCGGGCGGAAACTCGATCACCGAAGGCATCGGGCAGGGGCGCATCACCGCCAATCTCGAGGGGTTCACCCCCGATGCCTGCTACAAGATCCCCGACAGCGAGGCGCTGCCCATCGTTTTCGACCTGCTGGCCGAAGAGGGGCTGTGCCTTGGCGGGTCTTCGGGCGTCAATGTCGCGGGCGCGGTACGCATGGCGCGCGAGATGGGGCCGGGTCATACCATCGTGACGATCCTGTGCGATTACGGCACGCGCTACCAGTCCAAGCTCTACAACCCCGAGTTCCTGCGCGAGAAAGGTCTGCCGGTGCCCGAGTGGCTGGTGGCCGCGCCGCGCGACATTCCCGCCGTTTTCGAGGATTGACCGCATGTCCTCGCTTCGTATGGCCCTTTGCCATGCCGTCCTGAGCCTGGCGCTCGTCTTGACGACCTTGGCGGTGCTCGATCTGTCGCCGGTCCGGGCCCAGATGCAAGCGCCGGATGCCGCGGAAGTACCCGAGGCAGCGGCCCCGCCGGCCACACCCTCAGTGCCGGGTCCGGCGATTGCACAGTCCGCCCCAGCCGCCGCCGAGGGCGCCGGGATCGATTACGAGGCTTGGGAGGCGGACGCGACCCGCGCCGAAAACCTGCTCGAGGCCGGCACGGCCTCGACCGCGTTCTTCGAGAACCTCCGCGCCACGCTGGTCGATTGGCGCACCCGGTTTCTCGAGGCGGAGAACGCGAATTCGGCCCGGATCAACACGCTGCAAGCCCAGATCGATGCCCTTGGGGCCGTGCCGGCGGACGGCCAGCCCGAGCCCGACGCCATCGCAGACCGGCGCCGGATCCTGAACGACCAGTTGCAAGAGGCGCAACTGCCCCGTATCGACGCCAGCCAGGCCTTTACCCGCGCCGATGGCCTGATTGCCGAGATCGATACCTTGCTCAGCGAACGCCAGCAGCAGCAGATGCTGGAACTGTCGCCAAGTCCCGCCAACCCGGTCAACTGGCCGGCGGCGCTGACGGGATTGCGGGCGCTGGCGGTGTCGTTGCAGACCGATCTGACCGACCGCCTGACCAACCCCGCGCAGCGCGAATTGCTGCTCGATAGCGCGCCTGCGCTGGCGATCATCGCGCTTGTGGCGCTTGTGGCCCTGCTGCGCGGGCGACTTTGGATTGCGCGGCTGACGCACAGGCTGGAGAGCCGGACCCATACGCGCGGCCGCCCGACACTGGTGTTCTTCGTTTCGCTGTTGCAGATGCTGATCCCGGTTGTGGCGGTGGTTTTCGTTCTGGGTGGGCTGGTGGCCTCGGGCCTGATCGGGACCGACGCGCGCACGTTGCTCGAACCCTTGGCCGGGTTGGCCATAGCATCCTATTTCGCGCTTTGGCTCGGTGGGCGTCTGTTCCCCGAGGGCGAGCTGCCCATGGGTGTGATCGAGTTGGATGCGCATCAGCGCGCCTCGGCGCGCCGCACGGTCTTTCTGATTGGCGTCATGGTCGGACTGGCGGTGTTGATGGAAACCATCTCCGCCATGGACGAAATCCCGCCCGCCGGCCAGGGCGTCTTGCAGTTGCCCGTCTATATCGGCCTCGCGCTGGCCTATCTGCGCGCAGCGCGCATTCTGCGCCGGGGCCGGACAGACCTGGCCGAGGACGAGTCGCCCGGGTTCATGCGGCGCATCCTGGGCGTGGTCCGGCAGGCGCTGGTCCTCGTGGCGATTGTCGGCCCCGCGTTGGCGGTCGTCGGCTATGTCCATGCCGCCGAGGGGCTGATGGTGCCCACCGCCGTCAGCCTTGCGATCTTCGGGGTGCTGGTGGCGCTGCAGCCGGTCGTGCGCGACGCCTATGCCGTCATCTTCCGGACCAGCCGCGATGCCGCCGCCGAAGCGCTGCTGCCCATTCTGGTCAACTTCCTGTTGGCCTTTGGCGCGCTGCCGCTGCTGGCGCTGACCTGGGGCATGCGACCGCAGCAGCTATCCGAGGTGTATAGCCGGTTCTGGGAGGGTGTGACCCTTGGCGATGCCCGCATCACGCCGGGCAGTGTCTTTGCGGTCATTCTCGTCTTTGCGCTTGGCTACATCGCCACCCGCCTGCTGCAGGGCGCCTTGCGCTCGACCGTGCTGCCCCGCACCAAGCTTGACGCCGGGGCGCGCAACGCGGTGGTGTCGGGCATCGGCTATGTGGGCATCGGCCTTGCCGCGATGATCGCCATCACCGCCGGCGGGATCGACCTGACCGCGCTTGGCTTCGTGCTTGGGGCGCTGTCGGTCGGCATCGGCTTTGGCCTTCAGAACGTGGTCAACAACTTCGTCTCCGGCATCATCCTTCTGGTCGAGCGCCCGATTTCCGAAGGCGACTGGATCGAGGTCGGCTCCTACATGGGCATCGTCAAGCGGATCTCGGTGCGCTCCACCCGGATCGAGACCTTCGACAAGACCGACGTCATCGTGCCGAATGCGGATTTCATCTCGGGCACGGTGACCAACTGGACGCGCGGCAACACGATCGGGCGGGCGGTCATCACCGTGGGGGTGGCCTATGGCACCGATACCCGCAAGGTGCAGGACATCCTCATGGCCATCGCCCGCGAGCACCCGGTGGTCGCGGCTTTCCCCGAACCGGGGGTGGATTTCCTGGGCTTCGGGGCGGATTCGCTCGATTTCCGCATCCGCGTCATCCTGCGCGACGTGAACCAGATGCTGTCGGTCAAGACCGAGATCCACCACCGTATCGCCGAACGCTTCGCCGAGGAGGGGATCGAGATCCCCTTCGCCCAGCGCGATATCTGGCTGCGCAACCCCGAGGCCTTGCGCCCCGCCCCGAAAGCCGTGGGCCACGACCCCGTGGACCGCGATCTCGACACCGAGCAATCCCAGATCGAAGATGCCATGACCCAGGACGACGGGGTCTTCGACGGGCCACAGGATACGTGACAATGACCGACATGCTTTTCCGCACCGATCCATATCGCAAATCGGCCACCGCCAAGGTCACCGGGTTGACCGGGGAAGGGGGGATCATCCTCGACCGGACGGTGTTCTACCCGCGCGGCGGCGGCCAGCCGGGCGATTCCGGCCGATTGGTCTGGGCGGACGGCAAGCTGCCCATCGCGACCGCCGTGAAGGGCGAGGGTGACGATCTCGTCCTCGTGCCGGCCGAACCCGGCGTCTTGCCCCCGATCGGCGCCGAGGTCGAACAGCAGCTCGACTGGGACCGCCGCCACGGCCACATGCGCATCCACACGGCGCTGCACCTCTTGTCCGTCGTGATCCCGCTGCCCGTGACCGGCGGCGCCATCGGGGCCGAGAAGGGGCGTCTGGATTTCGACATGCCCGACGCCCCCGAGGACAAGACCGTGCTCGAAGGCCGGTTGAACGCGCTGGTGACCCGCGACCTGCCGGTCAGCGAGGACTGGATCACCGAAGCGGAGCTCGACGCCAACCCCGATCTGGTCAAAACCCTGTCGGTTCAGCCCCCGCGCGGCGCCGCACGGATCAGGCTGGTGCGGATCGGCGCGGGCGATGCGCAGATCGACCTGCAGCCCTGCGGCGGAACCCATGTCGCGCGCACCGGCGAGATCGGCAAGCTGAGCATCGGCAAGATCGAAAAGAAAGGGCGTCAAAACCGGCGCGTGACGATCTCTCTGGCCTGAACCGGGGTCTCGCGCGTTTTGCGCCTTGCAACCGGCCATGTGCCTGCGTTATCGCATCACCGCACGGAGAGGTGGCCGAGTGGTCGAAGGCGCACGCCTGGAACGCGTGTAGGCGGGAAACCGTCTCCAGGGTTCGAATCCCTGTCTCTCCGCCACTGATCAGGACCATGCTTTCCAACACGCCCATGCCATCACGGGGGCATCTACGTCGGGGGCGCGGTGCCCATCTCCGCGATGCGTGGCGTTACCCGTCGGGGCTTGGGTCGGCTTCGGCTGCCGCCTTCGGCCAGAAGGATGGCAATGCCCCGCGGCAATCGTCGATCTGGCCGTTGCAGCAATCCGACAGCAGGAACTCCATCAAGGCATTCATGCAGGCCAGATCGGCCTTGTAGTGGATTTCGCGCTGGCGGCGCGTGGCGGTCAGAATGCCCGCCCGCTTCAGGATCGCCAGGTGGCCGGACAAGGTCGAGGGCACGATGTGGAGGCGCCGCGCGATCTCCAGCGCGGGCAGCCCCTCGGGTCCGGCCTGTACCAAGAGCCGAAAAACCGACAGGCGACTGGTCTGGGCCAGGGCCGACAAGGCATCGATGGCGTCGTGATCCTCCATATTTCGTTAATGGCCGAAATGCCGAAGCTTGACAAGGGTGCCCCGTCCGCGTAGCCCGAGATCACTTCGGCATCTGCCGAAATGTCAAACCGGGGGGCGGCATGGCCGGATCGCAGATCCAGTCCGAGATCGATTTCGAGGCCGAGGGCCGGCAGACCGGCTATCTGCGCGTGCCGCATTCGGTCCACCGCTCGGCCTATGGCTGGATCCCCGTGCCCGTGACGATGATCCGCAACGGCGCCGGGCCGACCCTGATCGTGACGGCTGGCGTGCATGGGGATGAATACGAGGGGCAGATCGCCGTCGCCGATCTTGCCCACCGCCTGCGGCCTGCCGAGATCCGCGGCCGCCTGATCCTGTTGCCGATGCTGAACGCGCCCGCCTGCGAGGCGGGGTTGCGCGTTTCGCCGCTGGATGATGGCAATCTCAACCGGCTGTACCCGGGCGATCCGCTGGGCACGCCCAGCCAGATGATCGCGCATTACCACGAAACGGTTTTGCTGCCGATGGCCGACTACGCGGTCGATCTGCATTCGGGCGGCACGTCCTTGCACTATCCCGCGACGCTGTTGTATGGGCCAGCGCATTCGCCCGGGGAAAAGGCGGGCTTGCGCCTGCTGCGCGACGCTTTCGATCTGCCCTATGCCTGGGTCTTTACCGGAGGTGGCGGGCGGGCCAGCACCGCCCGCACGGCGATGGGCGCGGCGAACCGGGCCGGTGTGATCAACGTCATGGTCGAACTGGGCGGGGCAGGGCGTATCTGCCCCGAGGTGCTGGCCCTGACCGAGCGCGGCTTGCGGCGCATTCTGCACGCCGTGGGAATGCTGCCGGGCTATGCCCCCGACGCGCGGCGCGGGACCCGCGCCTTGCACGCCAAGGGCACGGTCCCGGCCCATGACGCGGGCCTGTTCGAGCCGCTGAAGGGCCTCGCCGACCCGGTCTCCGAGGGCGAGGTCGTCGCGCGCATCCACCGCCCCGACACGCCAGATGCCATGCCGGTCGCCGTGACCTCGCCCTTTGGCGGGATTGTTCTGGCCCTGCGTCCCATGGCGCAGGTGCGCCGCGGCGATGCCCTGTTCCAGATTGCCGCGGATATCCCCTGACATGCCCGGATGCCCCATTTCGCTGTCCGACATCAGGCAGGCGGCCGTGGCGTTGCGCGGCGTCGTGATCCGCACACCGGTGCTGGAAAATCCGGATGTGAACGCGATGCTGGGTGGGCGGCTGCTGCTCAAGGCCGAGACCATGCAGCGCACGGGCGCGTTCAAGATCCGCGGCGCCTATCACCGGATGCTGGGCCTGTCCGGGACCGAGCGGGCGCGGGGCGCGGTAACCTATTCCTCGGGCAACCACGCGCTTGGGCTGGCCCGCGCGGCACAGCTGCTGGGATCCTCGGCCGTGATCGTGATGCCTGATGATGCGCCGGGTGCCAAGATGGCGGCGGTGCGCGCGATGGGGGCCGAGATCGTGACCTATGACCGCGACAGCCAGGACAGCGCCGATGTCGTGGCCGGCCTCATCGCCGAGACCGGCCGGGTCGAGGTGCCCCCAAGCGCCCATCCGCAGGTGCTGGCCGGGGCGGGCACCGCCGCGCTCGAACTGCTCGAAGATGCGGGCCCGCTGGATGCGGTTCTGGTCCCGTGTGGCGGCGGTGGCCTGACGGCGGCCATGGCCATCACCATGGCCGAGGCCGCGCCGGATACACAGGTCTTCGCCGCCGAACCTGCCCTGTTCGATGACACGCGCCGCTCGCTTCTGGCCGGCGGGCGGGTTCCCAACCCCAAGGGGCGGCGCACGATCTGCGACGCGATCATGACGCCCATTCCCGGCGAGCTGACCTTTTCGATCAACGGACGGCATCTGGCGGGCGGCGTCACCGCCACCGATGCCGAGGTGCGCGACGCGATGCGCTTTGCCTACGACCATTTCAGGATCGTGGCCGAGCCCGGCGCGGTCGTCGGTCTGGCCGCCATCCTCAACGGGCAGGTGCCCGTCGCGGGCCGCAGCGTGGCGACCGTCATCACCGGCGGCAATATCGACCCGGCGCGGTTTGCCGATCTTCTGTCCCCCTCTCCATGTCCTTGAACGAAACAGGCCCCAGATGACCGAACCCAGCCAAAGCAGCGGCGCCATGGGCGTCTTCGAGCGCTACCTGACCCTTTGGGTCGCCCTTGCCATGATCGCTGGGATCGGGATCGGCACGATCGCCCCCGGCCTTGTCGCCGCGATTGCCGCCGCCGAGATCGCCTCGATCAATCTGGTCGTGGCGGTGCTGATCTGGGCCATGGTCTACCCGATGATGGTCAGCGTCGATCTGGCTGCGGTGGCGGGCGTGGCGCGCCAGCCCAAGGGCCTGTTGGTGACGCTGGTGGTCAACTGGCTGATCAAGCCCTTTACCATGGCCTTGCTTGCCGTGCTGTTCTTCGACCATGTCTTTGCGCCACTCATCAACCCAGAGGATGCCGCGCAATATATTGCGGGGCTGATCCTGCTGGGGGCCGCGCCCTGCACCGCGATGGTCTTCGTGTGGTCGCAACTGACGCGGGGCGACGCGACCTATACCCTGGTGCAGGTGTCGGTGAACGACCTGATCATGGTCGTGGCCTTCGCGCCCATCGTGGCCTTTCTGCTGGGTGTGACCGAGATCTACGTGCCGTGGGAAACGCTGGTTCTGGCCACCGTGCTGTATGTCGTGCTGCCGCTGATGGCGGGGCTAGCCACGCGGCGCGTGCTGCGCCGGCCCGAGCGGATCGCGGCCTTCACCGCCCGCGTGAAACCCTGGTCGGTCGTGGGCTTGATCGCGACGGTCGCGATCCTGTTCGGCTTGCAGGGGCAGGTGATCTTGCAAAATCCGCTGCTGATCGCCCTGATCGCGGTGCCGATCCTGATCCAGTCCTACGGCATCTTTGCCCTGGCCTACGGTGCGGCTTACCTGCTGCGCGTGCCGCATCGCGTCGCCGCGCCCTGTGCCATGATCGGAACGTCGAATTTCTTTGAACTGGCGGTTGCCGTCGCGATCAGCCTCTTTGGCCTGAACTCCGGCGCGGCGCTCGCCACGGTGGTCGGTGTTCTGGTCGAGGTGCCGGTAATGCTGTCGCTGGTGGCTTTTGCCAACCGCACGCGTGCGCGGTTTCCGGGACCGTCCGCCACCGCCACCGCCGCCGCCGCAGAAGGAGATCGACAATGACCTACACGCCGCAGCTGTCCGAGGCGCATTTTCAACCGATTGACGAAGAGCGCCTGTTATCCCCGCCCCGCGCCGGGCACAAGCCGCGGATCCTGCTGCTTTACGGCTCGCTCAGGGCACGGTCCTTCAGCCGCCTGATGAGCGAAGAGGCCGCGCGCATCCTCGCCCGGTTCGGGGCCGAGGCGCGGCTTTTCGATCCCTCCGGCCTGCCGCTGCCCGACGACGCCGAGGCCGATCACCCAAAGGTGCAGGACCTGCGCGATCTGGTGCAGTGGAGCGAGGGCATGGTCTGGTGCTCGCCGGAACGCCATGGCGCCATGACCGGCGTGATGAAAAGCCAGATCGACTGGATCCCCCTGTCGCTGGGGGCGGTGCGCCCGACGCAGGGCAAGACGCTGGCGGTGATGCAGGTCTGCGGCGGATCGCAAAGCTTCAACGCCGTCAATCAGTTGCGCGTGCTGGGTCGCTGGATGCGCTGCATCACGATCCCCAACCAATCCTCGGTGCCCAAGGCGTTTCAGCAATTCGACGACGATGACCGCATGAAACCCTCGCCCTTCTATGACCGGATGGTCGATGTCATGGAGGAACTGGTGAAATTCACGCTTCTGACGCGGGATCGCGCCGACTATCTGGTCGACCGTTACAGCGAGCGCAAGGAAACCGGCGAAAGCCTGATCGCGCGCGTCAATCGTAGCGCGTAGGGCGAAAGGTTACAGGGCCTCCCGCAGAACCTTGAAGGCCTGCGCGGCGCGGCGGCTGCCCCGGCGCTGATCGACCGACAGCACTTGCCCGGTATCGACGATGGCGGCGAAGGGGCGCACCAGAGCGCCCGAGGCCAGTGCATCGGCCACCAGCGGCATGTGACCGATCAGAACGCCCGCGCCCGCCATCGCCTCGGCCAGCGCCATGCTGTAGAGCGAGTAGCGCGCATTCGACGGGGCCGATGGCAGGGCGACACCCGCCCCCTCGGCCCATGTGGCCCAATCACTCGCCCAGACCTCGTCATGCAACAGCACGACATGGTCCAGATCCTCGGGTCGGGTCAGCCGCTCGGCCAGCGCGGGCGCGCAAACCGGGCACAGGGCGTCGCGCTGCAGCGGGTGGTCGCCGGTCGCGTCTGGACGAAAGAAGATCGACAGATCGAACATCTCGCGGTTCAGGTCGGGCGGGGTCTCGATGGCATGGACCGCGATCTCGACACCCGGCAGGGCGGTGCGCAGGGCCGGCAGGCGCGGCCCCAGCCAGATCTGCGCCACACTTGGCAGGGCCGCGATCTGCAAGGTGGGGCGGGGATGCGCCTCGCGCAGATCGGTCAGCGCCGCGGCGATCTGGTCGAAGGCGCCGCTCAGCGCCGGGGCCAGCCGCCGTGCGGTGGCCGTGGGGCACACGCCGCGGGCATGGCGGTCGAACAACGCCGCGCCCGCCCACCCTTCCAGCGTTTTGATATGCTGCGAGACGGCGGCCGGCGTCACGCCCAACTCCTCGGCGGCCTGGGCGAACCCGCCCAGACGCATCGCCGCCTCGAAGGCGCGCAAGGCGTTGAGCGGCGGCAGGCGCGGGCGGCGCGGTGCCAGTGACATTTCTAACCCCTAGTTTTTCTAAAGCGAGTTTTCAGGATGACTCGTTTGCGCAGGCACGCGCAACAGGCCAATCTGCACGGAAGCAACGCCAACAGGGATGGACGGGGATGACGGCATTGGTGCGACGGGGCTGGGTGCCCGCGGCAAGCGAGGATCTGATCCAGCAGGTGGCGGCTGAGGTGGCCGCCCAGGACGGCGACACCCTGGCCGCGCGGATCGAGGGGTTGGCGGTCAGAAACCGCGAGATTCACGAACGCCACTGTTTCAACCTCAACCCCGCGACAAACATCATGAACCCGCGCGCCGAGGCGCTGCTGGCCTCAGGCATCGGGTCCCGGCCCTCTCTCGGCTATCCGGGCGACAAGTACGAGATGGGGCTGGAGGCGATCGAAGAGATCGAGGTCATCGCCGCCGAACTGGCCGCCGAGGTGTTCGGCGCCACCCATGCCGAGATCCGCGTCGCCTCGGGGGCTATGGCAAACCTTTATGCCTTAATGGCCACCTGCAAGCCGGGCGATACGATCATCGCGCCACCCGCCGCGATCGCCGGCCATGTCACCCATCACGATGCGGGCTGTGCCGGCCTGTTCGGCTTGCGCATTCTGGATGCGCCGATCGATGCCGCGGCCTACACGGTCGATCTGGACGCCCTGCGCGACATGGCCTTGCGCGAACGCCCGCGCCTGATCACCATCGGCGGCAGCCTGAATCTGGCGCCGCACCCGGTGGCCGCGTTGCGCGCCATCGCCGACGAGGTCGGGGCGTATCTGTTGATGGATGCCGCCCATCAATGCGGGATGATCGCGGGTGGCCAATGGCCCAACCCGCTGGAGCAGGGCGCGCATCTGATGACGATGAGCACTTACAAAAGCCTCGGCGGCCCGGCCGGTGGCCTGATCGTGACGCGCGATGCCGGCCTGGCGCAGCGGCTCGATGCCATCGCCTTTCCCGGCATGACGGCGAATTTCGACGCGGCGAAATCGGCGGCGCTGGCCATGACCCTGATCGACTGGCGCGTGCATGGCGCGGCCTATGCCAAGGCGATGGTCGATCTGGCCCGCGCGCTGGCACGGGCCCTTGCCGCGCGGCAGATCCCCATATTTGCCGGGGCCGAGGCCACCGAGGGCCATCAATTCGCGGTCGAGGCGGCGCGGTTCGGCGGTGGGCAGACGGCCTCCAAGCGGCTGCGGCAGGCGGGGCTTCTGGCCTGTGGCATCGGCCTGCCGATCACCGAGGTGCCCGGTGACCTGAACGGGCTGCGCGTGGGCACCCCGGAACTGGCGCGGATCGGCATGGAGGCGGGCGACATGGCCGCCCTGGCCGACCTGATTGCGCGGGCCCTGGGCGATGGCGACCCCGCCGACCTTGCCGATGAAACGCGCACGTTTCGGGCCCGGTTTCGCGACCTGCGCTTCGTGATCTGAGCCTTTGGCGGGACGCGCCGCATCACCGGCGCCGCCGCGGCCCGGTCAGCGCATCAAGACGACCGGCACCTTGCAGGTCCGCACCATCGCCGTGGTGGTCGAGCCGATGACGAGACTGCGGATGCGGCTGTGCCCATAGGCACCCATGACCACCATGCCAAAGCCCTCATCCTCGACCAGTTTGGCAAGGGCGGTCTCGGGCTGTCCCGACAGAACGCGCGTCGATGTGTTCAGCCCCGCGGCCCTCAGCAGGGCCTCGGCATCGGCAAGCTCCTTTTGGGCGGCCGCCGTGTCGGCGCCCACCGTCGCCACTGTCACCGACAACCCGGCAAAGAGCGCGCTGCGCGCGATATGATCGACCGCCTTCATCGCCGAGCGCCCGCCGTCATAGGCCACCAGCACCGTCTCGATGGGCGTGAACGCGCGCGAGGCCACGAAAACGGGCCGGTGCGCCGCGCGCACGATGCGTTCCAGGTTCGAGCCCAGATGCCCCTTGGCCAGGTCCGCGGCCTCGCCGCGTTTGCCGATGACGATCACGCGCGCCTCGGCCTCGACATCGGCAATGCCCTCGACGATGTCGCCATGGCGCAGGCGCGTCGTGATCTCGTCCACGCCGGCCTTGTCCACGATGGCGCGGGCGTCCTCGAGGATAGCGCGGCCGCGATGGGTCACCAGCTTGGCGCGTTGCGCATCCAGTTCGGCCAGTTCCTCGAGCAGGGCCGTGCGCGCGCCCAGCCGGATCGAGCCCGACAGGTCCTGCTTGCCCGGGGCCTCGCGTCGGTCGAGCATGTGGATCAATTCGACCGGGGCCCCCGTGCGCCCCGAGATCCAGGCGGCGTGTTCGCAGACGCTTTCGGAATAAATCGAGCCGTCCACCAATGCGATGATCTTGTCACTCATGGCCGTGTCTTCCCCTAGTGATCGGTCAGCGCATCCATCGCGCCGGGCTTGTCATGGATGGCCAGCTTGTCGACCAGCGTTTCGGTGGCGTCGTTCATGCCGACGACCTCGACCTCGGCCCCGTCGCGACGGAATTTCAGGATCGCCATGTCCAGCGCCTGAACCGAGGAAATATCCCAGATATGGGCATGGCTCACGTCGATAACGACGCGCTCGGGCGCTTCGCGAAAGTCGAACGCGTCCATGAAATCCTCGACCGACCCGTAGAAAAGCTGCCCCTCGACATGGTAGGTGCGCACCCGGCCATCGGCGCTGATCTCGCTGCGCACGCGGAACAGCTGCGCGATCTTGCCGGCGAAAAAGATCCCCGACAGCAGAACGCCTACCAGCACCCCGATGGCGAGGTTATGGGTGTAGACCACCGTCGCCACCGTCGCGATCATCACGATCGAGGAGGAGCGCGGATGCACCCGCAGCGCCTTGATCGACGACCACGAGAACGTGCCGATCGAGACCATGATCATGATCGCCACCAGCGCCGGCATCGGGATCACCGACACCAGATCGCCCAGGCCCACCACCAGGATCAGCAGGAACACGCCCGCCACGAAACAAGACAACCGCCCACGCCCGCCCGATTTCACGTTGATGATGGACTGGCCGATCATTGCGCAGCCCGCCATCCCGCCGATGAACCCGGTCGCGGTATTGGCCAGGCCCTGGCCAATGCATTCCTGGTTGCGATCCGATTTCGTGTCGGTCAGGTCATCGACGATGTTCTGGGTCATCAGGCTTTCCAGCAGGCCCACCACCGCCACTGCGATGGAATAGGGCAGGATGATCGCCAGCGTCTCGAAGGTCAGCGGAATGTCGGGGATCAGGAAAACCGGCAGCGTGTCGGGCAATTCGCCCATGTCGCCCACCGTACGCACGTCCAGCCCCAGCGCCAGCGTCAGCGAGGTCAGCACGATGATCGTCACCAGCGGCGATGGAACGGCCGTGGTGATCCGCGGAAACAGGTAGATGATCGCCAGCCCGAACGCCACCAGCGCATAGGTCAGCCAGGTGACGTTGCGCGGGTCCAACTCGGGCAGTTGCGCCATGAAGATCAGGATCGCCAGCGCGTTCACGAAGCCCGTCATCACCGATTTCGACACGTAGCGCATGACGAAACCCAGCTTCAGCGCCCCCGCGCCGATCTGGATCAAGCCTGCAAGGATCGTGGCCGCCAGCAAATATTGCAGGCCATGGTCGCGCACCAGCGTCACCATCAGAACCGCCGTGGCCGCCGTCGCGGCCGAGATCATGCCGGGCCGCCCGCCGGTGATGGCGGTGATCACGGCGATGGAGAAGCTGGCGTAAAGCCCGATTTTCGGGTCCACGCCCGCGATGATGGAAAAGGCGATGGCCTCGGGGATCAGGGCCAGCGCCACGACCAGACCGGCCAGCAGGTCGCCACGAATATTGCCCAGCCACTGGCCGCGATACGCGTCGAGGGAGATCATGTTTTGCCTGTCCGTTTGCGATGCTGTGGCGGGCGCGCATCCGTCGTCTTGCGCCCACGCTGTTGCCGTCTCGGGTCGGGGCCGGGCACCAAAGGGGCCTCGGCCCGGAAACCGGATGGACCCGACCGCGTTGCGGCGGCGCATAAAGCCTTTGGGCCGCGGGGGCAACCGTGGTGTCGCCCTTGGCGTGCGCGCCCCTCTTTCTATCCGGCGGAAAAGCGGTCACTCTCGCCGGGCAGGGGGTAAGGCGCAGGGCCCCGGCACACGGGAGGATGAGATGCCATTGACCATGAACCGTGAGGTTTTCATCACCTGTGCCATCACGGGGTCGGGCGCCACGCAGGACCGATCCCCCCATGTGCCACGCTCGCCCAAGCAGATCGCCGACAGTGCCATCGACGCGGCCAGGGCCGGGGCGGCCATCGTGCATTGCCACGTGCGCGATCCCGAGACAGGGGCGCCGTCCCGCCGTCTGGATCTCTACCGCGACGTGACCGAGCGTATCCGCGCCGCCGAGGTCGATGTCGTCCTGAACCTGACCGCCGGAATGGGCGGCGACATGGTCTTTGGCCCGACCGAGGCGCCCCTGCCGCTGAAGGCCGACGCGACCGACATGATCGGTGCCACTGCCCGCATGGCCCATATCGCCGAATGCCTGCCCGAGATCTGCACGCTGGATTGTGGCACGATGAATTTCGCCGAGGCCGATTACGTCATGACCAACACGCCCGGCATGCTGCGGGCCATGGGGCGGATGATGACCGAGTTGGGCGTCAAGCCCGAGATCGAGGCCTTCGACACCGGCCACCTGTGGTTCGCCAAGCAGCTGGTGGAGGAGGGCACGCTGGCCCCGCAGGCGCTGGTGCAGCTGTGCATGGGGGTGCCGTGGGGCGCGCCGAACGACCTCAACACGCTGATGGCGATGGTCAACGCGATCCCGCCCGACTGGACATGGTCGGCCTTTTCGCTGGGACGCGATCAGATGCCTTATGCCGCCGCGGCGGTGCTGGCCGGGGGAAATGTTCGCGTCGGGCTCGAGGACAACCTGTTTCTCGACAAGGGCGTTCTGGCCACCAATGCGCAACTGGTCGACCGCGCGGTCACGGTGATCGAGGGCATGGGCGCGCGGGTGATCGGCCCGGATGCGGTGCGCGCCCGGCTGGGCCTGACCAAGCGCGCCCCGGTCCCGTCATGAGGGGCGCAAGGAAGGCCGCGATCGTCGGGGGCGGCGTCATCGGCGGCGGGTGGGCGGCGCGGTTCCTGCTCAACGGTTGGGATGTCGCCGTTTTCGACCCAGACCCCGAGGCCGAACGCAAGATCGGCGAAGTTCTGGCCAATGCCCGCCGGTCCCTGCCGTCGCTCTATGACCGGGCGCTTCCGCCCGAGGGCAGGCTGAGCTTCCATGACGACCTCGCCGAGGCCGTGACCGATACTCATTGGGTGCAGGAAAGCGTGCCCGAACGCCTCGATCTCAAGCACGCGGTGCATGCCGATCTGACCCGGTTCGCGCCCGAGATGGCGGTGATCGGGTCCTCGACCTCAGGGTTCAAACCCTCGGACCTGGCGCGCGAGGGCGCGAGCGTGATCGTGGCGCATCCGTTCAACCCGGTCTACCTGCTGCCCTTGGTCGAACTGGTGGGCGCGGCCGATCACCGCGCCCGCGCCAGCGCCATCCTGCGGGAGGTCGGGATGTTCCCGCTGAACATCCGGCACGAGATCGACGCCCATATCGCAGACCGCCTGCTGGAAGCGGTCTGGCGCGAAAGCCTGTGGCTGGTCCAGGACGACGTCGCCACGACGCAGGAAATCGACGAGGCCATCCGCATGGGCTTTGGCCTGAGATGGGCGCAGATGGGCCTGTTCGAAACTTATCGCATCGCTGGCGGCGAAGCCGGCATGGCACATTTCATGGCTCAGTTCGGCCCGGCGCTGCGCTGGCCGTGGACGAAACTGACCGATGTGCCCGACTTAACCCAGGAACTTGTCGACCAGATCGCGGCGCAATCCGATGCGCAATCGGGGCATATGTCGATCCGGGAGTTGGAACGCCTGCGCGATGACAACCTTGTCGGCATCCTGCGTACGCTCAAACGATCGCAGAGCGGGGCCGGTGCCACGATCACCGCCCATGAGGCCGCCTTGCCCGCGCCTCTGACGGTCCGGCGCAGAGTGCCGCAAAGCTGGGCCGATGCGCAGGGTCGTGTGAGCGAGGCGCAGGTCCTGCGGCTGGCCGCGCAGGCGCAGGATCGTTTGCGGCAGGTTGTCGGCTGCGATGTGGCGGGCGGCGTGGCGGATTGGGGCTTGGCCGCCCGCGAAACCGCGTTGTGCCATACCCATGGGCTGTCGGCCGGAGACAATGTGTCGGTCGACACGCATGTGGTCCGGGCCGATGGTATCGATTTGCGTCTGCGGCATCGGATCGCGAAGGATGATGGCACGCTGTGTGCCACGGTTGAAAGTGGGCTTGTCCATGTGGATCTGGCCACAGGGGCGCCCTGTTTTCCGCCACAAGCCGTCGCCGCGCGACTGCGCCAGATGGCCGGCGTCCCGGCCGTGCCGCCGGATGCGCCGAGCACGGGCCAGCGGCCCGGCTGAGACGCGCGCGGATGCCGCGCGGCACGCGCCCGCCGTCAAAGCAGTTGCATCACCGCCCACGCACCGAGGCCAAGCACAAGCACGATCAGCACGATACGACCCGTAGGAATGTCGAGTTCCGCAATGCGGGGGCCGAAGAGATGTGCCAGTGCCGCAAGTCCGAAATACCGGATGCCGCGCGAGGCCGCGATCGCCGCGATGAACAGCGGAAAACTCCCCTCGACCGCGCCCGCGCCCAATGTGGCAAGCTGCATCGGGGCGGGCGAGAACGACACGAGGAACACCGACCAGAAAAAGCCGCTCCCCTCCAGGTTCTCGGACATGGCGTTGAAATCCTCCAGCAATCCCATCCATTCCAGAACGGGCCGCACCACGGGATCGAACAGCCACAGGCCCACCCCATAGAACAGCGCCGCCCCCAGCAGGCAGCCGACCCAGATCGACGCCGCAATCGTGGTGGAATGGCGGTGATGGCCGACCATCGAGGGGGGCGACGACGGTTTCCAGCGGAATGGGCACCACCGTGCTTTCGGCAAAGGACAGGGCGCCCAGCCCGGTCCGGTGGCGGGCGAGCCGCTCGGTCAAGGGGCGGACACGGTCAGCCATGGCGGGGCCTCGACAGACGTTGCATGGCGGCGGCCGGGGCGGTCAGAAAACGCCATCGCGCCCGCGTCAGATCGTTGACCTGCGTGGCCGACAGGGCAAGCCATGCGCCCATCGCGTTGGCGATCACCGCGGCCGCCAGAATGCCGGCATAGCCGAACAGGCTGACGCCGAGCCAGGCCAGGGGCACATAGAACAGGCCGATCCGCGTCAGGCTCAGCCCCAGCGCCCAGGCGGCGCGCGACCGCGCCGTCAACGCGGCATTGGCCGCGATCACCAGGCCATAGCCTGCAAGGCTCCAGCCGACGATGCCCAGATATTGGGCGGTGAACTCGGCGGCGGTTCCGCTGTCGGTCATCAGCTGCGCAAGCGGCATGGCGAAAACCCAAAGCGCCAGACCGGCGATCAACCCGTAGGCGACGGCAAACCAGGTGCCGATGCGCACGGCCTCGCGTGCCCGGTCGGGCAATTCGGCGCCCCAGGCCTGGCCGACGATCGGCGCAAGGCCCGCCGACAGGGCGAAGAACGGCACCAGTGTGACCGATTGCACGCGCGCGGCGGCGCCAAAACCCGCGACGGCCTGATCGCCCACCGTGGCCACGGCCGCGGTGACAAGGGCCATGCCGGCGGGATTGATCGCGCGCGACAGGGCGGCGGGCAGCCCGACCGATGTCATCTCGGCAATCGATGCCCGCAGGCTGGGTCCCTCGCATCGCGCGGCGCTTAGGCGGCCGCGGCGGATGGCCAGCGCAAGGACCACCGCCCCGGCAATCGCCCGTGCAATCAGCGTCGCGATGCCCGCCCCGGCCATGCCGAACGCTGCGATAGGGCCCCAACCAAAGACGAACAGCGGGGTCAACGCGATGTTGAGCACCGCCGTCAGCACCATCATCGCCGAGGGCGTGGCGCCGTCGCCTGCCGCGCGGAAGGCGGCATTCAGGATCATGGTGACGACCAGGATCGGAAAGCTGGCCGCCCACCACGGAATATAGGCCAGAACCGCGTCCAGAACCGCCCCGCGCGCACCCAGCGCGGCAAAGAGCCAAGGCGCGGACAGCGCCAGCAACGCAGCGATGGCACACCCCAGCGCCGCCCCGAAGCCCGTGGCATAAAAGGTCATCCTAGCCACGTGGGGGCGCGGTGCCTCGCGACCGATCGCCTGGGACAGCGCCGTGTTCGCCCCGGCGCTCATGCCGATGGAAAAGGCGCTTACGGCGACAATGACCGGATAGACGAAGCCGATCGCGGCCAGTTCCGCCTCGCCCACGCGCGCCAGGAAATACGCGTCGGCCAGGCCAATCAGCAGCACGCCCAGAATGCCGAGCGACATCGGCGCGCTGATCTTGAGCAGGGCGCGGGCGACGGGGGTGCGGGTCAGGGTGTCGGGGGCGGCGTCGCTCATGATGCGCGCCGGCCCGTTGGTCGGGGGATGTCATGCGGTTTCATCCTGCGTGAACGCGATTGCGGGCGTCCCGGTTCCATGGGTCATGACACCAATCTGCCGTGCGGGGAACATGCGCGACCCAAATCCGTTATCCTTGCAACACAAGACCATGTTCCCCGATGCCGCCATTCGAAAGGCCAAGATGCTGACGCAACCCCAATCCGATACCGACCTCGACCCCGAACCGTCCATCCTTCCCCTGATTACCGCTGCCGAGGTCTATCCGGCGATGGAGCGCGCCTTTCTCGAGGCGCAGCACGAAATCTGGGCCGGATACCGGGTGTTCGATCTGTTCACGCGGCTGCGCAGCCCCGAGGGCCGCGCCATCGGCGACACTTGGTTCGACCTGATCACGCACACGTTGCGCCGCGGTGTGCATATCCACATGGCGCTGTCGGATTTCGACCCGATCATGGCGACCGCGCTTCACCGCGACACATGGCGTTCGATGCGGGCCTTTCTGGCGGCGGCCGAACTGGCGGGCGAGGGGGCGAAGCTCGACCTCGTGGCGGCCGCCCATCCCGCGCGCGTGGGCCGCCCGCACCGGCTGCTGTTCTGGCCATGGGTGCGGCGGCGTCTGAAGGAAACGGTCGATGGGCTCAATGCCCTCGACCCGGCCACCCGCGACCGCCGGCTGCATCACCTCCCGGGGTTGGCCCGCCATGTCGAGCGTTGCGACACAGGCGCCTTGCGGCCGAAGAAATGGCCGCCTGCCGACCTGCTGCCGGCCACGCATCACCAGAAGATAGCGGTCTTCGACCGGCATCTGCTGTGTGTCGGTGGGCTGGATCTGGACGAACGCCGCTATGACGACCCCGAGCATCGCCGCCGCCGCGACGAGACCTGGCATGACGTGCAGGTCATGGTCCGCGGCGGCCCGGCGGTCGACGAGGCGCAGACCCATCTTGAGACATTCCTCAAGGTCACTGCGGGCCACAGCGATCCGCCGCCGGCCACGCATCTCTTGAGCACCCTGTCGCGAAAGCGCCAGGTCACCACGCCGTTCATGGGGCCCAAACCCCTGCGACGCACGCTCGAGGCCGCTCATCTGGCGCGGATCGGGTCGGCGCGGCGTCTGATCTACCTGGAAACGCAGTTCTTCCGTGACCACGGCATCGCACAGGCCCTCGCCCGTGCCGCGAGGTCAAATCCCGATCTAAGGTTGGTCCTGGTGCTGCCCGCAGCCCCAGAGGACGTGGCCTTCGACGGCAAGACCTCGATGGATGCGCGCTACGGCGAAGGGCTGCAGGCCGCCGCGATCCAGACCGTAGAGCAGGCGTTCGGCCCGCGTGCCGCCATCTGCTCGCCCGTGCGGCCGCAGGCCTTCGACAGCGGCGGGCGCGATTGCAGCGCGGGATCGCCGATCATCTATGTCCATGCGAAGGTCTCGATCTTCGACACGACAAGCGCGATCATCTCCTCGGCCAATCTGAATGGCCGCAGTCTGCAATGGGACACCGAGGCGGGGATCGAACTGACCGATCCCGCGCTGATCACCGACTTTCGCGCGCGCGTGCTGACCCATTGGCTGGGCGACCCACCTGAGGAGGATTTTACAAATCCCGACACGGCGGTGGCCGCCATCAGGGCCCGCGCACAGCGCAACCTCGAGGTCGCCCCCGAGGAGCGCAAGGGATTTCTGGTGCCCCATGACCCCGAACCGGCGCGGGCCTTTGGCCGTCGCGCGCCGGGCATTCCACAGGCGATGGTCTGACGGTCGCGCGCGCGGGTGATGCCGCGCTCGGTCCCCCGCCGTGACCCATTCTGCTCAGATCCAGCCCCGTTTGCGCCGCAAGGGCGACATGCCGCGGGCGGGGGCGCAGCAGCGTGCGACCTCGATGGTGTGCGGCGGATCCCGATGCGCCGATCTGTCCGGGCGAACGGCGGAACCAGCGGGGCCGCCCGCGCATTTTCCTGTCAGACGACTTCACGCACAAAGGGGTTTCCCATGTCCAGCAACGAGTTTTCCGACCAGATGCCGCGCCAGGACGGCGATCCGCAGGCGCAGGCAGCGGCCTATGATGCCGGCCGCCACGCAGGCGCGAACCAATGGGTTCTCTACGCCCTTGGCATCATCTCGATCCTTGGCGGCGTCATCGCCATCGCGATGCCGCTTCTGGGAACGTTTGCGGCGGCGTTCGTGGCCGGCGCGGCCCTGGTGGCCAGTGGCTTGATGGGCCTGCTGACCGCGTTTCGCCGTCACGAAGGATGGCACGTCGCCGCCGCCTTCGCCGTGGCGCTTTTGTCGATCGTCGTCGGCGTGCTGATTTTCCTGCAGCCTGTCGCGGGCGTCTTCGCGCTCACGACCTTGGTCATCGCCTGGTTCGGGGCAAGCGGCCTGTTGCGCATCTGGTACGGCGCGAAGAGCCTCGGCGCCAACTCCGGCTCGGGCGGCGGCTGGATGCTGGCTTTCGGCATCCTGTCGGTGGCGGTCGCGGTGATGCTCTGGTTCGGCCTGCCTTTCAGCGCCACATGGGTTCTGGGCGTGCTGCTCGGGATCGATCTGGCGGTCTGGGGCGCCTTGATGATTGCGCTTGCCGTGCGCATCGGGCGCGGCCTGCCCGCCGCCGCTTGATGGGGTCGCGGCAGCGGCTGCGCGCGCGCAAAGTGTCATGTGCCGCGCGTATGACACTCAGGGTGCGGGCGCGTCGCGCAGGGCCGCGACATCGGCTTCGGTGACGGTCGCGTCATAGCGGTTGCCGAAATTCTGCTGGATGTAGCTAACCACCGCGACCACTTGCGCATCGCTGAGCCAGTCGCCGAAAGCCGGCATTGCCGCCTGTCCATTCAGCAGGATCCATGTCGGATAGCGAAAGCCCGCTAGCCGGGGATTGGCCGCCAGCGGCGGATAGGCCGCCGCGCCGACAGCGCCCTGGCCCTGCGGCTGATGGCACCCGGCGCAGGCCGTCCGGTAGAGCGTCGCGCCGTCTTCGGCCAGAAAGCCCTCGGTGGTGGCACCCAGGTCGGCCGAGGCGCCCGAGGTTTCGCTGTGCCGGCCTTCCTCGCTGTCCTGGGCGGCGACCGGCAACGCGGCCGCCAGCGTCAAGGCCGTGCAGGTGGTGGCAAATCGGGTCATTGGCCATCTCCTTGTTGCGTGGAGTACAGCCCGCTGGCGGCAACCTCGTGCAAGCGGCGGATCGCATCGAGCGCCGAGAGGATCGAGCCCTCCTGCCAGCCCGGCAGATAGCTCAGGTGTTCGCCCGCGCAGACGATCCGGCGGTCGACCCGGGCGGCCGCACGGTAGCTTTCGCCCCTCTCGTCCCAGTTCGAATAGCATCCCAGCATCCAGGGAACGCGATGCCAGCTCAACACCACGCCGGTGTCGAATTCCTCGCGCGCCTCGGGGTGGATCTGCTCGACCTGTGACAGGATGCTTTCCAGCCGCTCGTCGGGCGACATGGAGTTGTAGGCATAGGCCTGTGGCCCGTAGATATACCCGCCAAGCAACACGCCCGGTCCGGAGGAATGCATCTCGTTCGAGGGATAGCCGATTTCGGCGATGGGCAGGTCGGTAAAGGTGATCCCGCCGTAGATCGCATGGTCGCTTTCCCAGAAGCGCCGGCGCATCTGCAGCCCCGCCTTGACCGACTCATGATAGTGCAGTTCCCGCATGGCGGCGCGCATATCCGCCGACACATCGACCTCGAGTTGGCTGAGAACACTGAACGGGATGGTGCATACGCACCAGTCTGCCGTGGCGCGCCGGATGTCGCTCCCGGCGCCGTCCGAGGCGTCGTATTCAACCGTCACCCCGCCATTGTCCTGCATGATCCGCGTGACGCGGGCATTGTAGGTGATGAGATCGCCAACCTGGCGCTCGAACCCGTGTGGGATTTCCTCCATGCCGCCGATCGGCTGGAACATCGGGGCATGGTGGCGATAGGTGGTGTGGTTGCGCAGGTACTGCCAAAAGCGCGACGAAACGATGTCGCCCAGGTCGATCGGGCGTTCGGCCATCGGCTCGGCGTTCATCCACCCCCCCGCCGGGCGCGCCGTCATCGGGATAGCCGCGATAGGACGACACATCCAGACGCTCGACATAGCGGTAGCGGTCGTCCAGAACGCCAAAGCTCTTGAGGCTTTCCAGCACCATCTCGGCGTCCTCTTGCGTGATCTGATCGCTGAACGCGCCCTGGTTCACGCCCTTGGCAAGCATTTCGCTGATGCCACCGACATAGTCGGCCCAGATCTTGTGATAGCGCTGTGGCCGGCCATCGAAGGCGCGGATCGAATGCACATAGGCGTTCTGGTTTTCCTGCACGAACACCTCGAGCGGCACGTTCAGGCGGCGGCAATAATCCAGAACGGCCCGGTGATGATGCGGAATGCGCCACGGCCCGATATTGATGTACTGGCCCTGTGCGAAATTCGCCGTCTGCCGGTAGCCGCCCAGTTCCTCGACCTCGTCATTCGCGCCAAGGGTCCAGCAGCGTCCGCCGGCGCGGCGCTGATACTCGAGGATCTGAACGTCGTAGCCGGCATTGCGCAACTCGTAGGCGGCCGTCATCCCCGCAAGGCCCGCGCCCAGGATCAGGACCCGTGCCCCCTGGGGCGCGCCTTGCAGGTCGGGCGGCCCGTCGTAGGGCGAGGGCAGGGCATGGCCCATCGCCGTCATCGCGCCCATCATCGCGCTGGCGCCGCCGGCCATGCCGATCAACTGCAGAAGGTCGCGCCGGGACATCTGGAACGGGGTGTCGTCTTGCATGGGGCTTCTCCTTCACGAGGTCGGACGGTCGGGGTGGGTGTCGCGGAAGAACCGCAAGGTGAGGTTGGCGATCGAGGTCAGGAACAAGGCCCCGCCCGCGACCCACATCAAGGCACCGGCCAGCTGCTGATCCGCCAGGGCCGTGAGGCCATAGGGCGGTGTCGTGGCGATGTGCCACCCATGCCAGGCGGCCGGGGCCAGCGTCAGAAGGGTGGCGTAGAGCGTCAGCTGCGCGCCCGTCAGCGCCGCGGCGGGCAACGCGCGCTCGGGGCGCGCACGCATGGTTGCAAAAAGCAGCGTCGCAGCGGCGAACAGGCTGATATGCATCGCCCAATAGGCGCCATCGCTTTCCAGCGTCGCCTGGTAGGGCGCAGGCGCATGCCAGACCCAGAACAGACCGGCGAACAGCGCCGCGAAAGGCAGGGGCGGCCAGCGCAGGCGGGGCAGCGCTGCGGCCAGGAGCGGCGCCGCCACCAGCGTCAGAAGGATATGCTGGCCCACCCGTGCCGAGAACAGCGCGATCGAGGCGGCGCAGAGCGGCGAGACGAACAGAACCGTCACAAGACCCCAGGCCATCGCAAAGCGGAGGCGGTTTTCGGCAATGCGCCACCCCAGGACCCAGACGAGCGCCAACCCGATCAGAAGCGTGGGCTCCAGGGTCCAGCGCGACCACAGTTCGGCGGGCAGGGGCGGGGCACCGCAAAAGGGAATGTATGTGTCCATCGTGTCCTCCATTGGCTCAGCCCGTGCATCCCGGCAGCACTGCGATCGGCCAGGCATTGGCGAAGACAGCCAGAAGCGAGATCAGCGCCGACCACCAGGCAGCCTGTGCAAGCGCCAACGCCTCGGCACGCCGACGGCGGCGTCGGGCGCTGATCAGGAAGGCCAGGCAACCAATGCCGGCAAGGCCCGTCAGCAGCGCCACGATCGCGGCCATCGTGTCGGCCTCGAGCAGGCCCCGGGGCGCGCAGGCCGCCGAAATCAGCGCGTAGACGGCTGCGAATTGCAGGGCCCAGATCAGTACGGGGCCGAATATCGACAGGCTGGCGCGGGTCATTGCGGCGTCCCCGCGACAAGGAACGCGCCGGCCGTCACCAGCGCCATGACCGATACGACCTTGCCATAGCTGCCCAGCAACAGGTCGGGCAGGCCCTGGCTGGGGTGAACGGCCCCCACTGCCTTGCGAAGGGCATTGAACAGGGCCCAGTACAGCGCGACGCCGAACACCGCCGCCAGGAAGGCGCCCATGGCCCAGCCCACGGCGGCAAAGGCGGTGCTCCAGGGGTCAACCGGCAAGAGTGCGCGGGCCATGGTGTAGGCAAGGGCGCCCAAGATGGTGGCAAGCAACAGGTTCAAGGCGCCGCTCATCCACAGTTGCGCGCGCGCGGCGGCCCGACCGGTCATCCAGCTCAGCGCGAAAGCGATCACGCCCAGTCCCAGGGACATAAGGGCGAAGATGCGCTCGGGGCGCTGTGTCTGTTCGGCCGAGACGGGCTGCGTGTTCCACAGGTAGAGACCGGCGAACAGCAGCGACGCGTACAGGGCGGACAGGATCAGGTTCGTCCCGATGAGGCCCACATGCAGATGGCTGCGTTTGTCCACGGCATTGACCGGCAGACGCAGCCCCTCGAGGCCGATGTCGCGGGCGACGCCGCTGTCCGAGGGTTCCCACACCCACCCGGTGATGCCGACAAGGGCAATCAGCGCGCCGACACCGCACAGCCAGTAGACCCCGGCCAGCGTGGCGGCGAACAGAATGGCCAGGCCGGTGGCCGAAAGCAGCGGAAACCAGGTCGGGTGCGGCAAGCGCAGGATCTGGATCGGCTCGCCGCTGATCGGGTCGCAGCCCAGCGTCTCGCGGCGATGGTCGGGGTAGCGGCGCAAGGCCCCGTCGACCTCGGCGGCCGGTCTCTCGGTCAGCTCGGGCTGATCCCAGAGCGGTTCTCGCGAGGTGACGCGCGGAATGGCGCGGAAATTGTAGCCCGGTGGGGCGGGCGCATAGAGCCATTCCAGCGTGGCCGCGCCCCAAGGGTTCCGGCCGGCCGGCTTGCCCACGCGCTGGTGGCGGAAGAAATCCCAGATGAAGACGGCGATCCCGGCGGCAAGGATGAAGGCACCGACCGTCGACAGCATGTTCAGCCGGTCCCATCCGATATCGGCGGGATAGGTCGCCACCCGCCGCGGCATGCCCCGCATACCCGTCAGGTGCATCATGAAGAATGCCAGATTGAAGCCCGCGAACATGAGCCAGAAAACCCATCTGCCCAAGGTCTCGGACATCATGCGGCCGGTGAAATGCGGCACCCAGTAATAGAGGGCGCCGAACATCGGAAAGACGAACCCGCCGATCAGCACGTAATGCAGATGCGCCACCACGAAGTAGCTGTCATGGGCCTGAAGGTTGAAGGGCACGGCCGCAAGCATGACACCCGTCAGCCCGCCAAGCACGAATATGAAGAGGAAGCCCAGGATGAACAGCATCGGCACCGTCAGCCGCGGTTTTCCCAGGGTCAGCGTGGCGATGAAGCAGAAGATCTGCACGCCCGTCGGCACCGCCACCATGGTCGAGGCCGCCGAGAAAAGGGTCAGCGACATTTCCGGCAGGCCCGTGGCGAACATGTGATGCGCCCACAGGCCAAAGCTGAGAAAGGCCATGGTCACGATGGCCGCCACCGCGAACCCGTAGCCGAACAGCGGCTTTCCCACGAAGACCGGCAGCATCGTGGCGACCATGCCGGCCGCCGGCAGGAAGATGATGTAGACCTCGGGGTGGCCGAACAGCCAGAAAAGGTGCTGCCACAACAGCGGATCGCCACCCAGAGCGACATCGAAGAAGGGCAGGTTCAACAGCCGCTCGGCCTCGAGCAGGATCGAGCCGATGATCAGCGGCGGAAAGGCGACCGCGATCATGAAGGCGGCGGCAAGGAAATACCACATCAGGATCGGCATGCGCGTCAGCGTCATGCCCGGCGCGCGCGAACACAGGATCGCAGCGATGATCTCGACGGCGGCGGTCACGCTGGCGATTTCGGCCAATGTGATCCCGATCAGCCAGAAATCGGCCGACAGCCCCTCGGTGTAGGCGCTGGTCGACAGCGGCACATACATGAACCAGCCGCCCGCGGGCGCCGCATCGAACAGAAAGGACGACAGCACGATGATTCCGCCGAAGAGGTAGCACCAGTAGCCGAAGGCGCCGAGCCGTGGAAACACAAGGTCGCGCGCCCCGATCATCAGCGGGATGAGGTAGACGGCAAACCCCTCCAGCATCGGGATCGCGAAGAGGAACATCATGATCGTTCCATGCATCGTGAAAAGCTGGTTGTAGGTTTCGCTGTCCAGAAAGGTGTTTTCCGGCACCAGCAGTTGCAGCCGCACCAGCAGGGCGAACACCCCTGCGATCAGGAAGAAGATGAAACCGGTGATCAGGAACCGCTTGCCGACGACCCGGTGCGAGACCGAGCTGATGACCCGCCAGCCCGGCGGTTGCGCCCAGATGGCCTCGAAATCCTTGCCCTGCGCGCCCTTGGGCGCGCGGTCATAGGCCGGCTCCTGCGCCTCGGGTTGCGGGACGACGTCACTGTCGCGGCCGGTGTCATGGGGAATGTCGGTCATCGCAGGCTCACCAGATAAGCGGAAAGGTTACGCAGATCCGGGCCGCTCAGATGGTTGTAAGAGGGCATCTGCGCACCCGGTTTCATGTCCTGCACATCGGCAATCCAGCCCGCGACATTGCCCTGGTTCATCCGCCACATGCCGGCCCCGAGCGAGGCACGAGAGCCCAGCCGCGTGAGATCCGGCCCCAGACGCCCGCCCTCGGCGACGCCGCGGATCTCGTGGCAGGCGGCGCAGCCCGCCGCGAGGAACACGTCGCGTCCCGCCAGCAGGTCGGGGCGGGCGGCATCACGGGCCTCGCCTTGAGTGTCCCACAGCCACTGAGCGAAGGCCTCGGCGGGCAGCACCGTCACCTCGAAGGCCATCAACGGGTGCGACAGGCCGCAGAACTCGGCGCATTGGCCGCGGAACTGGCCGGTTTCGGTCGCGGTGATCGTCAGCTCGTTCACGCGCCCGGGGATCATGTCCATCTTGCCCGCGATCGACGGGACCCAGAAGGAATGGATCACATCCGCCGAGCGTAGCCGCAGCGTCACGGGCTGGCCGACCGGCAGGATCAGTTCGTTCGCATCTCGCAGGGCGATGCCCTGGGGGTCATAGACGACATCCCACCAGAACTGGTGGCCGGTGACCTCGATCACCAGGGCGTCGGGGTGGTCTCGGGTGGTGGCGACCAGCGCCGCGGTCGAGGCCAGCATCAGCGTCATGATCGCCACCAGCGGCAGGACGATCCCGCCCGACCAGACCCACCAGTGCCCTGCGGGACGGTGACGCGCCCAGGCCAGCCAGACAAGGCCCATTACAGCCACGAAGACCAGGCCGAACCCGATCGTCATCCACAGGGTGAGGTCATAGATGCGATCCGCGCCCAACCCCGCGACGGTCAGGCTGGATTGAGAGCCGAAGATGTCGAGGGCCGATCGCTCGCCCAGAGCCGCGAGCGCCTCTTGCGCCGTGTCCGGGCGCGGGACCGGCTGCAGGGGTGCCTCGGCTTCGAGACCCAGCGCCTCGCGCAGGGTGCGCCCCCCGAGGATATCGAACTCCTCGTCCATCAGCGCCCCCTGAGCGTATAGAGATAGGCCGCCATGTCGCGCGCTTGCGCCTCGGTCACGCCGAGGTCGGGCATCGCGGTTCTGGGGGCGTGGACCACCGGGTTCACGAGCCAGCGCACCAGCCCGTCGGGGGTGTTCGGCAACACCCCGGCGACATAGGCGCGGTCCGCGAACCCGCCCAGATGCGGCCCGACCGAGCCGCGCGCTCCGGTCACGCCGGGGATCGTGTGGCAGGCACCGCAGCCATGGGCGATCATCGCGCGGGCGCCGCGATCGGCATTCGCGCCATAGATCCGGATTGCCGCGCCGTCCCAGTCGGGATGGCCGTCACCCGGACCGTCGCGATACCATTGCGCCAGATCGGCGGCGGTCTGGTCCACGGTGTCGGCCAGGGCGCGCCACATGCCGTCGCCGGGACGCATCGCGGCCCAGCTCATCGCGATCACCGACAGCACGATCAAGGCCAGCACTATGGCGTATGTGCGGAGGCGTCTCACAGGGGGTCACTCGGTCCGGGCGGTCATGTCGACTTCGATGGCGATCTCGGCCTCGCCGCGCTCGGCCGGACGGACGCGGGCGTAGTATTCCGACACGGCGCGCATGTCCTCTTCGGTCATCTTGTCGGCGATGGCGGACATCACGTTCATGGCGTCGTTGTCGCGCACCCCATCGGCCCAGAGTTGCAACTGATGCGTCATGTAATTGGCGTATTGGCCGGCCAGATAGGGCACCGAGGGGGGCATGCCCGTGCCCGAGGGGCCGTGGCAATTCACGCAAGCCGGGATGCCCCGTTCGGCCGAGCCCACCGCGCCCAGTTGACCGCCCCATTGCAGCATGCCGGGGTCGATATCGCCCATCACCGGGGCGTAAGGCGCATCGATGGCCGCATAATAGGCCGACACGGCCTCCATTTCATGTTCGGTCAGACGTTCGGCGACGCTGCTCATCACGTCGTTCGGGCGCGCGCCCGAGGCGTAGTCGATCAGTTGCTTGTAGAGATACCAGCCCGATTGCCCGGCAAGCCGTGGAAAGGCGCCCGAGCCGTCGCCCTCGCCCTCGACGCCGTGACAGGCGATGCAGGCCATCCCCGACCCACCGGCCTGCGAGCCGCCCATGGCGACCAGCCGTCCGAGTTCCAGAAGGTCGTCGGTGACGTCGCGCTCGACCTCGATACGAAAGCGCGATCGGTCGTCGACGAGCATGGCTTCAAGCTCGGAAATGGCAGGATCGGCGGCGTAATCCTGTGCATTGGTCAGCATTGGCACGGCCATCGCTGCGGCGAGGGCGGTGGCGGCTCCGGTGATCATGACAGTCTTGCGCGTCGACATGGCGATCCTTTCTCAGGCGTCCATCAGGGGGCGCGGGTTGGGGAGGTAGTCGCGTTTCATGTGCTCGAGCGTCCAATACGCGAGCCCCATGAGCGGACCGGTGGGGTTGTAACCCAGGTTCTGCGGAAACAGACACGCGCCGAAGACGAAGACGTTGTGATGATCCCACATCTGGCCATAGCGGTTGACGACACTGGTCTGCGGATCGGTGCCGATCACCGCCCCGCCGACATTGTGGGTCGTCTGGTAGGGCACGATGGAATAGTCGTTGCCCTCGGCGGCGAGGTTCACGCTCGAGACCGAGGTGACGTTGTCCATCTCCTGCGCGATCTCGACGGCGCGGGTCATGACATAGTCCGACATGCGCCGATCGTTCTGCGGGAAGTTGAAGGTCATGCGCAGGAGCGGCCGCCCATAGGCGTCGGTCCAGGTCGGGTCGAGATCGAGGTAGTTCTCGGGTGTCGACATGCTGGATCCGTGGATCACCAGATCGGCATGGCGCGCATAGCTCTCGCGCACTGCGCGTTTCCACTCGGCCCCCCAGGGCGGCGTACCCTCGGGCACCGGCTGATAGCTTATCGGCCGCCCGTGATACTGTTTGCAGGCGATATAACCACCGCCCACGAAGCCCAGCTCGGCATGGTCGAAATTGTCGCCGTTGAAATCATCCACCACGACCCCGAGCGCGCCCGCCCCCATGAAGGGATCGGTCTGCACGCTGTCGTCGAAAAAGGCATCGACGGCCGCAATCGTCTGATAGCTGTAGTTTCGGCCCACCGTGCCTTGCCGCGTCTCGGGGTCGTAGGGCCGACCCAGTTCCGAGACCAGCATCAGGTGAACGTTCCACAGCGCATAGGCGTTGAGACAGACCGTGTCGGCCGGCTGGAACACCTCCAGTCCGTCCTCGTCGAGATAGACGACGCCGGTGGCTGTCCGACCGTCGTTCGACTTGGTCACGCGCAGCACCTGCGCATCGAAGCGGATCTCGAAATTCTCGTGATCCTTGATGCGGTCGTAGACACAGATGATGGGATCGGCCTTGGCCATGTAGCCACAGCCGAAACGTTCGCAAAAGCCGCAATAGGGGCAGGGGTGCAGCTGCGCACCATAGGGGTTTTCGTAGGCCGCCGTGACATTGGCCGACGGCATCGGGAAGGGGTTGTAGCCCAACCGTTCTGCCGCCTGGCCGAAGAGCGTATTCGAGATCGGCTGCCGCATGGCGGGGTTGGGGTAGTCATTGGCACGGACGCCTTCGAACGGGTTGCCGCCTGCGCGGGTTTCGCCGTTCAGGTTGCCGGCATACCCCGCCGCGCCGCAAATCTTCTCGAAGAAGTCGAAATGCGGCTCCAACTCGTCATAGCTCACGCCCCAGTCCTGAATGCTCAGGTCTTCGGGGATGAACTGCGCGCCATAGCGGGCCTCGTAGTGACTGCGCATTTCCAGGTCCGAGGGCAGGGGCCGCCAGATCTGGCCATTCCAGTGGATGCCGGCGCCCCCCAGTCCCGTGCCGGGCAGGAAGGAACCCAGCCGCCGCATCGGCAGCGCACGCTGATCGCGGCGGTTGCGGAAGGTCAGCGTTTCCTTCTTCACGTCCTGCATATGGCCGTAACGCAGCGCGTATTTCAGTTCGTCATGCTCTGCCGGGCCGGCGAAATGGGTCGCATCGTGGCGATGATGGCCGCGTTCCAGCACGACGCAGCGCTGACCGGCATGGGCGAGCTCGTAAGCGGCCGTCAGCCCGGTCCACCCGCCGCCGACGATGACGACATCCGTTTTGGGCAAGCGCCGATCAGCCATCGCGCGTCCCTCCGGTCGGAATGGGGCGTGGCGGGGTGGCGCGGCCACGGCGCTGATGGGCGATGCCCAGTCGGGCGGGGGCGGGGCCGAGGGGCGGTGATCGTCCACCCGGTCGAGATAGTAGGCATGAGCGCCGGGAAAGCCGACCATGCGCCATCCCGCATAGTCATGATTGCCCAGATAGATCGGGTCGGCGAAATAGCCCTCGTTCGTGAGGCTGTGCAGCAGGGTGAAGAAATCGGTTGCGGGCATGTCGCCGCCGATGGGCTGGCGCCGTTCCGACAGTGCCTGGACAAGGTCTGCGCGGCCGCGCGCATCCAGATCGAAAATCGGGGTGGTTTCGGTGGTCAGTGCGTCGATGCCCCCCAGCAGCAGCTCGGCCGGTGTCATGTCGATCTGCCAGCCCTGTTGCGGCGTGCCGTCGTAGAACGGCGCTTGCAGGTACAGACCTTCGCCGCGGCCATAACCCGTGGCCATCTGCAGGTCGATGAAATCGACCACACCGGCCTGGCTAGCCGAGGGAAACTCGTCCTCGGGGATGAACACGTCGCAGGCGGCCGCAAGCCAGCGTGCCTGCGTGTCGGTCAGGATGGCCCAGGGACGTGTGTCGGATTGGGCGAAGGCATGGCGCGGAATGGCGGGAAGCCCGATCGCGGCGGCCACGCCACTTGCCCCGGCAGCCTGCAAAACGGCACGACGTGAAAAGGAATTGGGCATCTGGCTCCTCGTGGACTGACCCTTGGGTTGAAAACGTCCCCGGTCTGCTCGGGTTCCGGAAAAAATGCGCTACAGCTTGCGGCGGTCCTCTTCGGGGCTGCTGTGCGCGTGATCCTCACCGAGCTTGACAAGGCGAATGATGACCAACGCAAGGAGCGTGGTGGCACCCGCCATGAACCAGAAGCCGAACCCCGCGCTCAGCCCGATGGCGGCCGCCAGCCAAAGGCTGGCCCCGGTGGTCAGACCCTTCACCTTGCCGCCGTTGAAGATGATCATTCCGGCCGCCAGAAACGCCACGCCGCTGGTCACCGCCTCGATCAGGCGCAGCGGGTCCATCGCGACGCGGTCGGTGTATTCGTCGGCCCCGTCCAGAACCTCGAGCATGATCAGGCAGTAAAGCGATGCGGCCAGCCCCACGAGCATATGCGTGCGCAGACCCGCCGGGCGTTTGCGCGACTCCCGTTCCAGGCCGATCAGGCCGCACAGAACCAGCGCGCCGGCCAGCCGCAACAGGACCACCTGCCACGGCAGCGCGGTAAGGGTCAGGACTTCATCGAGAATGGGTTGCATGTGGCGGGCTCCGTTTTGCGGGGTCAACCCGTCCGCCCGTCCGCCGGTTCCAGCCACCACGCGGCGCTGCGCGGCGCCAGGGCGCCGCCCGGTCCCGGCGGGGCGCTCTGCAGGATCGACGCGCAGGGGGCGGTGGGCGCGACCTCGGGTGTCCAGTCGCTGTCGCGCAGGTTGACGGCCAGCAGCAGACGCGCGTCGCCCGTCTCGATCCGCGCCCGGATCGTTCCGTCCGGGGCATCAAGCAGGCTCATCCTGCCACCCGACAGCGCATGGGCGCGGCGCAAGGCAAGCGCCTGTTTGTAAAAGGACAGGACCGAACCGGGGTTTTCCGCCTGCTGGGCCGCGCCCCCATCCTCGGGGGGGTGGATGGGCAGCCACGGACGGTTGCCGCTGAACCCGCAGCGGGGCAGCGTGGCGTCCCAAGCCATCGGCGCGCGGGCGCCGTCACGACCCATAGGCTGGGGCCAGTACATCCGGTCATAGGGATCATGGAGGTCGTCCAAGCCCAGCTTTGCCTGAGGCTGCCCCAGTTCCTCGCCCTGAAACATCAGCAGCGGTCCCGGCAAGGCGCAGAGCAGCGTGGCGAAAAGTTTGGCGTCCCGCGCCGTGCCATCGCCATGGGCCGAGACGTGGCGCGGCTGGTCGTGGCAGGACAGCCACCACGCCAGCCCCCCATCGCCGTCCAGTCGGGTCAGGACATCGGCCAGGACCTCTTGCGTCGGGCCGCGCTCGGGCAGATCGACGGTGTAGGCCGCATCGAGGCGTCCGTCTGCCGTGACGTCGCGCAGCACCTCGATCGAGCGGGGGCCGTTGTTCACCTCGCCCAGCAGGAACGCAGCCGGTCCGGCCATCTCGCGCAGGCGGGTGCAGAACGCGGCGCAATCCTTGGGCATGACGTCGTGGCGATGGGACTGATACGTAAAGGGGTTGCTCGACGGCCCGGGGATCAGCGCGGCTTGCGCGTCGGTGGCCGCCGGGTTGTCGCGGAAGGCGCGGTCGTGAAAGAAACTGGTGACCGCGTCGTAGCGAAACCCGTCCACACCACGATCGAGCCAGAAGCGCGTGATCTCACCCAGCCGCTGACCGACCCGGGTGTCGTAATGGTTGAGGCAGGGCTGACAGGGCAGGAACTTGGTCAAACAGTATTGCCGACGCTGCGGGTGCCAGCGCCAGGCGGGGTGTCCGAAGAACGAGACCCAGTTCGATGGCGGGCTGCCATCGGGTTTGGGGTCGGCCCAGACATAGACATCCTCATACCCCTCTTCGCGCGCAAGCGATCTGGCGAACCAGTCATGGGTGTCCGAGGTGTGGTTCAACACCAGATCGACCATCACCCGCAGCCCGAGCGCGTGCGCACGGTCAAGAAGATCGTCGAAATCCTGCATCGTGCCAAATCGCGGGTCCACGGCGCAGTGATCGGCGACATCGTAGCCCCCGTCGCACATCGGCGAGCGAAAGAACGGCGAAAGCCAGATCGCGTCGACGCCCAGCGACGCCACGTGATCGAGCCCCTCCACGACCCCGCGAAGGTCGCCCTCGCCGGTGCCCGACGTATCGCGGAAGGACCGCGGATAGATCTGGTAGATGACCGGGTTTTCGGGCCGGTCGCCCTGCAATGCCACCGCTCAGGATCCGACGATCACGCCGCCATTGGGGTGCAGCGTCTGGCCGGTGAAATAGGCGCCGTCATCGGAGGCCAGAAAAAGATACGAGGTCGCGACCTCCCATGGCTGGCCGGGACGCCCCATGGGTACGTGTTCGCCGAACCCCTCGACCATCTCGGCGGGCATCGTGCCGGGGATGAACGGCGTCCAGATCGGGCCGGGCGCCACACAATTGACGCGGATACCGTCCTCGACCAGCTGCGTCGCGATGGAGCGCGAGAACGCGGTGATCGCGCCGCGGGTCGAGGAATAGCTTATCAGCTTTCCGTTGCCCTTGAACGCATTGACCGATGCGGTGTTGACGATGCTGCCGCCTTCGGGAATGTGGTCGATCGCGGCCTGCGTGCAAAAGAAATAGCCCATGACATTGCTGTCGAAGCTGCGGCGCAGGTGGTCTTCGGTGATCGCGTGCAGGTCCATCTCCAGCCATTGCTGCGCGGCATTGTTGACCAGAATGTCGATACCGCCCAGCTTGTCGGCCAGGTGGTTGACGGCGTCGAACGCCTGCGTCCTATCTCCGATGTCGGCGCGCACGGCATGGCCTTGCGTCCCTTCGTTCTCGATCAGGCGCAGCGTGTCCTGGGCATCCTGGTCCTCTTGCAAATAGATGATGCCGATATCGGCCCCCTCGCGGGCGAACAGCACGGCAACGGCCCGACCGATGCCGCTGTCGCCGCCGGTGATGATCGCGCGCTTGCCCTTCAGCTTGCCCACACCGCGATGGCGCGGCGTGTAGTCGGGGGCGGGGTGCATCTTGTGTTCATCGGCCGGCATCGTAGTCTGGGACTGGCCGGGGATCGCGGATTGCTTGGACATTGGATTTCTCCTGAGGCGCGGAATGGGCGTATCAGCGGGGAAGACGGGTTTTGGCGATGGCCGAGCCAACGGCGAGCCCGAGCCCGAGCGCCACAAGCGGCAGGCCGAAGAACACGCCCATGCGCGCCTGGTCGCCATCGACGATCAGGCCGGTGTCCTGCGCGCTGTCGCCGTAGCTGCCGCGGGCGTTTGCGCCGATGCTTTCGACCGGGCGGTGCAGATTGTCGGGCCGATCACCAGGATCTGGCCGGTCCGATTTCTGCTGCTCGGTACCGGCACGGGCCAGCACACGGTCCATGACGTCCGGCAGGACCATGTCGCCAAAGACCAGTTGCAGCACGGATTGCCCGACCAGAAGCTCGCGATTGCCATCCCTGACCGCCTGCAACACGGCGCGGGCGGCCAGTTCGGGCTGGTAGATCGGCGGCGCGGGTTGCGGTCGTGTTTCCAGCCGGTTCTTGGCCCAGTCGAATTGCGGCGTGTTGATCGCCGGCAGTTGCACGACGCCGATGGTGATCTCGGATCCGTTATGGATCAACTCGGACCGGACCGACGACAGAAAGCCGTTGATCGCATGCTTCGAGGCACAATAGGCCGACTGCCACGGCACCGAGCGATAGCCCAGCCCGGAGCCCACCGTCACGATCTTGCCGACCCCGCGCGCCTTCATCAGCGACAGGGCCGCGCGGGTCCCGTTCACCACGCCGAGGAACGTGGTGTCGACGATGCGTTCGAACTCTTCTGGGGCCATCCTGTCAAAAGGCGAAAAGCTGGTGAGCATCGCGCAGTTGATCCAGACGTCGATGGGGCCCAGACCCTCTTCGAAGGCCGAGGCGGCACGCGTCATCTCGCGGGCATCGCCCACATCGACCGGCAAGGTCATGACGCGCGCGCCGTAGGCATCGGCGACCTCGGCCAGCCGGTCGCGGCCGCGGGCGATGACACCCACCTTGTAGCCTTCGGCGACAAGGGCGTCGACGGTAGCGCGGCCGACCCCTGCGGTGCCGCCTGCAACGACGGCAATCTTCTCGGTGCTCATGATATCCAATCCTTCTGCTTGAGGAGGCAACCGCCGAAACCGGGGGCGGTTCCCGGCCGGTTGCAGCGGGGCCATGTAAGGCCCGTGGCCGCCCGGCCCGGCGCGACAGCCACAGCGCCGCGCAGGATTGCGGGAGCCGGATGCACGCGGGGTTGGTGCCCGTGCGATGGGGGTCGCCTGCCTCAGACGGCCATTGTCGCGACCGAGCCGCCATCGACGCGATAATTCGCCCCCACGACGAAACTCGCCTGGTCCGAGCACAAAAAGGCGATGGCGGCGGCGACCTCTTCGGGCTTGCCGCGGCGCTTGAGTTCCAGAAAAGGGCGCTCTTCGTCGAGAAAGCGCTTCACGGCTTCGTCACGGCCAATGCCCTCGGCCTCGGCGCGCTTGTCCATCATGCCATCGGTCATCGGCGTTTCGATAAAGGCCGGCGACACGGTGTTGACCAGAACACCGCTGGCCGCGGTGACCCGGCTCAGCGCCTTGGCGAAATTCAGCAGCCCGGCCTTTGCAACGTTATAGACGACCTCGTCGGCATAGGGCTGTACGGCGTTTTCCGAGGAGACGATGACGACCCGGCCCCATCCCTTTTTCTCCATCGGTGGCACGAAACCGCGCAGGGTTCGCACGACAGACATGAAATCGACATTCCACGCTTCGTCCCAATCGCCATCGGTCATCTCGAGCGGATGGCCCTTGGCGCCGGTCACGCCGGCGGCGCAGACGACGATGTCGGGCAGGGTAAAGCGCTCCTGTACCGTTTCGACAAGGCCCTTGACCTGGTCGGTCTCGCCCAGATCCGCCTGCAACGCGTGCGCCCCCTTTCCAAGCGCCTCGGCGGCGTCGGCCACCTTGTCGCCGTTCAGGTCGACGAGGATGACGCGCGCGCCTTCGTCCAGCAGCAGGCGCGCCGTGGCGCGCCCGATCCCAGACGCGCCGCCCGTGATGAGCGCGGTCTTTCCGGTAAGGCCGAGGTCCATGATGTCAGTCTCCGTTTCGGTGATTGGCGTGGGTTGTGGTTGAAAAACCGGCGACAGGCGCGTGGGTTCCCGGCCCCATGCAGGTCGTCACGCGGCCTCTTGTGGTGATGTCGCGTTCCGGGCGCCGCCGCTCTGGTCGGGACGGTTCATGTCCAGTTCGCCACGCAGGCGCGGCAGGGCGTCGGGGTATTCGGCTTGCAGCCAGGCGATCAGTTTCTCACGCACCTCGCAGCGCAGATCCCAGGCCTGGGGCGAGGTGCGCGCGCTCATCAATCCGCGCAGGTGGATCGTGTCCTTGTCGGTATCGACCACCTGCAGGTTGACGACCTGTCCGTCCCAATGGGGCGACGTGCCGACGATGTCCTGCAGCTTGTCGCGCACCTCGGCGACGGGGACGGTGTAATCCATGTACCAGAACACCGCGCCGATGATCGACGCGCTTTCCCGTGTCCAGTTCTGGAATGGCTTTTCGATGAAGTAACTGAGCGGCACGACCATGCGCCGCCAGTCCCAGATGCGCACGACCACGTAAGTGGCGAAGATCTCTTCGATCCAGCCCCATTCGCCCTCGACGATCACCACGTCGTCGATCCGGATGGGCTGGGTAATGGCGATCTGAATGCCGGCGATCAGGTTGGCCAGAACCGGTCTGGCCGCAAGCCCCAGGATCAGGCCCGCAGCGCCGGCCGAGGCGAACAGGCTGACCCCGTAGCGCTGCACGCTTTCGAAGGTCAGCAGCACGGCGGCGACGGTGAAGATGCCCAGCACGATGTTCGAGGTCCGGCGCAGCACGCGCACCTGGGTGACGAACTTGCGCGCCACGAGATTGTCGTCAGTATCCAGCCGGTGCCGCCGGACGGCCCGTTCCGAGAAATGATTGACCAGCGTGATCGACGTCCAGCCGACAAAGACGATCAACAGGATCAGGAACAGGTGGCCGAGCGTGTCCTCCCACCCGAACGGCAGGTCGAGGCGCGGAATGACAAGGGCAAGCCCGCCCAGCACGAAGGCCAGCCGCAGCGGCCGGCGCGCCCGCCGGATCAACGAGCCGGCAAGACCACTGTCGGTATCGCCGATCCGCCCGATCGCACCGAAGGCGACGCGGTGCAGCAGCAGGGCCGCCAGCACCGTGAAAAGAAGGATCGCGGCGGGGGTGACGAAATCCGGCAGTTGACCCGCCGCCGTCGTCACCTCCGCCAGAATGGTTCGAAGGCGTTCCATGACCTACCAGAACCAGATGATGAAGCCGATGGTACACACGATCAGCAAGCCGGCCCAAAGCGTGCGGTCCTGCCAGATCGGGCTTTCCCATTGCTTGAAGATTTCGCGCGTGTCGGCGGCGGACCAGACCAGTTCCTCGATGTTTTCCTTGTCCTGAGTGCGCGTCAGCGCCGAGATGCCAAAATGCGTTACGAGGCCGATGCACATCATGATCGTGGACATGATGGTGTAGTGAATTTCAGGCAGGCCCAGATCGGACCAGATGCCGGTCACTTCCTTCAGGATGAACAGCGGGATACCCACCACGAGGCCCAGGATGATCGTCCAGAAGGCGCCGTTGCCGTTCAGCCAGGGCACGAAGAGGCCCACGATATACACCACCACGATGGTCGGGATAATGTAGCTCAAGGATGACTGGAAATAGCTGAACAGGCTTTCGAAGCCGGCGATCGACGGGGCGTAGATGGCGCCGAACACCATCACGATGCCGGTCACGATGCGGCCCAGCCAGACCTGACGCTCCTCGCTGACATCCCAGATGGGTTCGACGAAATCCTTCACCACCAGCGTCGAGGCAGAATTCATGGCACTGTCGAGCGACGACATGATCGCGGCGATCAGGGCCGCCATGATCAGCCCGCGCACGCCGATCGGCATCAGTTCGAAGGCAAGCGTGGGAAAGGCGAGGTCGGGCGTCTCCAGTTCGGGATACAGCTTGAGCGCGATGACGCCCGGGATGATCATCAGAAAGATGTTGGGCAGTTTCAGGAACCCGGCAAACAGCGCGCCGATCTGACCTTCCTTCAGGTTCTTGGCACCCAGGGTGCGTTGCACCACGAACTGGTTGATCGTCCAGTAGTAGAAGCCCAGCAGCACGACGCCCCACAGGCCCGTCCATGGCAGAAAGTCGTCATCGGCGGGCAGGATCAGGTGCTGATGGCCTTCGGGCACGTCGACGAACAACTCCTGCCAGCCGCCGATCTCGTCCAGGCCCAGCCAGAAAAGGATCGCCGCCCCCACGATGAGCAGGATGGCCTGCACCGTGTCGGTCACCACGACGGCGGACAGCCCGCCGAGAATGGTGTAGATGCCCGCCACAAGGGCCAGTACGGCCACCGCGGTCCACAGGTTGAGATACCCCGTCACATTCGAGATCACGAGACCGCCCGCATAAAGCGCGCCGGCCGTATCGATGAACAGGATTGCCAGAATGGTGAAGATCGAGAAGGCGCGCCGCGAGCGGACGTCATAGCGTTCTTCCAGGAATTCTGGGACGGTCGAGATCTTGGCCTTGAGAAAGGACGGCAGAATGAAGATCGCGAACAGGATCAGAACAAGCGCGGCCGTCCACTCATAGTTGAAAATGACGATGCCGTTGGCATAGGCGCCGCCCATCAGGCCCACGAAACTGGAGCCCGACATGTTCGAGGCAAACAGCGAAAACCCGATCAGGTACCAGGGCAGGGCGCGTCCGGCGAGGAAATAGCCATCTGCGCCTTCCTCGTTCTTGCGCGAGACATAGACCCCATGCGCGATCACCCCTAAAAAATAAACGATTACAATTGTATAGTCGATCCAGTGGAGGTCGAATTTCGCATCGCCCATGGGACATCTCCTTACCGTCGGTGTCATGGTGCTAACCGCAGGACCCGCCTTGGGTTCCTTTGCGTCAGAGCGTCTGGATCGCGATGGCGCCGCCATAGATGAGCAGCATCGCGGCGCTCTCCAGCCCGATGCGGCCCGGACCCGAGCGTTCGCGGTAGATCAGACCCAGCAGCAGGACAGCACTCATCAGGAGCGCGACCGACAGCCAGAACAGGTCGCCTGACCCGACCGCGTGAAAAAGAGACCCGTCGCGATACCCGATGTCCGAAATCGTCAGGAACAGGATGTCGAAGGTGTTTCCGCCGATGATGCCGCCAACCGCCAGTTGCAGGGCCCCGCGCCGTACGGCGGCAAGGGTCGTGACAAGCTCCGGCAACGAGGTCACGACCGCTGTCATCAGCGCACCGACGACCGACGAGGACAGCTCGTATCGCGCGATGACCACGCCCGCCAGTTGCGCCACGATCCAGCCAGCCACGCCCATGATGCCCATGAGCAGAATGAACTGCACGATCAATCCGCGCGCGGGCTGGGACGGGTCGTCGCCGTCGTCGGGCTCGTCGGGCCTTGTGTCGGGCGTGTCGACCGGGTGCCACATCGGCTCTTGCCGCAATCGGGCGGTGGCCACGACGCCGATCGCGTAGGCCCCCACCAGCACCAGCGAAGCCGGATGGACCGCCCAGATCGTGAAGGCCGGCGCACTGAAGGCGACAAGCGGAACCGACAGGAGCAGCAGAAGCAGCCCGCATTGAAACACGTTGGCAAGTTCGGCGGCCGCATGTTCGAGATTGGCGCGCCGATACAGCATGTCGGCCAAGGCAAGGAATGCCGTCTGAGCCGCTATGCCGCCGATGCCGTTCGAAAACGCAAGAGAGGCATCGCCCGACAGCGCCGAGGTCAGCGAGACGATGGTGCCCGAGAACGAGGTTGCCGCCCCCAGCAACACGCCGCCGATCACCGCCTCGCCCCATCCGGTGCGGTCCGCGATGCGGTCGGCCAGCCCCGTCATGCGCAGGCCGCAGACGAGAATGACCAGCGCCGCAGCGGCGCCGACAGCGATCAGAAGGGGAAGCGACAACGCAGCGAACATGATCCGTCAACGCCGCAGGGGGGCTGCCGGGTTCCCCGCGCCCTGCAAAAACGGAACCGGGCGTGTCCCGGCGCGTTCGCCCCGCAACTGTCCTTCAAGCGGGTGATCCCCATGATCCAGACTGCCGTCTTCTTGCCGATTGCCGGGCGCGTCGCGGCGGTGCCGGTCGTCGCCACCGCGCGATTGCGCAAGCACGACAGGCCCGTTTTCACCCGTACCATCCCCGCGATGCGCCTGACGCGCCATGACGCACGCACACGACATGCGCGCAAGCTCGTGCAGTACGGAGCATCTGCATGACCCCTGAACTTGACACAGGTGCCGGCGCCCTTGGCGATCTGAGGCCCGATAGCACGGCTGTTTTTCTCAATTTCGACGGTGTGCTCGTCGATCTTTCGCCGGTGTCCGATGCGCCGGGCATTTCCGATGTGCTCGTCTCTCTGCTGGCGGTGCTGGACTCCGAGACATCCGGGGCCTGCACAATCGTGTCCGGGCGCACGGTCGAGGATCTTCGACGCCATCTGCCGCTGGTGCCGCATGCCGTTATCGGCAGCCATGGGGCCGAAGGGTATTTGCCCGGCGCACCGGCCTTTCGGCACGCGATGATCGGATCTGACGCGGTGCGGCGTCTGCAGGACAAGGCGGGCCGGGCCGAGGGCCTCTTTGGTGTTAAGGTCGTGCGAAAGCCCACGGGAGTCGTGCTGGATCATGGTGCGAGTCGCCAACACGAAACCGCGCTTCGTCAATTCGCAACCGCCCTCGTCGCCGAGTTCGACGGTTTCGCGACGATCGAAACGACATCCGGCATCGAGGTTCGACCAAGCGGGCTGGGCAAGGACAAGGCCGTTCAACGCGCCATGGCGCTGCCCGCCTTTGCGGCGCGTCGGCCGGTCTATTTCGGCGATGACAGCACGGACGAGCCCGCGATGGCCTGGGCCATGAAAAACGGCGGGCGCGCCATCAAGGTGGGTCCCGGCAAGAGCGTCGCGCCACATCGCCTCTCCGGTCCGTCGGATGTGCACGAGACCCTGGCCCAATGGCTCGAGACCAGATGGAGGACCGCATGACCCGAGGCCCCGTTGCATCCTGTACAGGGGAAGGTGACATGGCGCAGACCGACACCCATCGGCCCGTCGCGCTGTCACCGGCGGCGTGGACGCGACCGCACCCCGCGCAGAGGCGACGCCGTACCGTTGCCTTCGGCCTGGTCGCGGCGATCCTGGCGATCATGGCCTTTGGCGCGTTAAAGGCGCTTGCACCGGTGGCCATCCCGGTCATTTTTGTCAGTCTTCGTGACGCTGGCGATCCTGCCGCTTGACCGCGCCTTGGCCTCAAGACTGCCGCGCAGGATGGCGTGGCTGGGTCGTACGGGGGTGCTGCTGCTGCTTCTTGCGGGCCTCAGCCTGTTTCTGGGCGGGCTTGCATTTTCCGTCGCCGAGATCGCGACGAATGTGCCTGCCGTGCCGGATGAGATGGACGACATCCTGCCCTCGGCACCATCCGACGGCCAGCTTGGCACCGTCCTCGCGCAGCTGCGGGACGCAATCGGGGCTCAGGCGGCGTCGCTGGCAGATCAAGCCGTCAGCATGGCAACCACGCTCGCGCAGGGCATATTGGGCGCCATGGGCGGGGCCTTTGCCGGGCTTGTGCTGGTGGTGTTCCTGATCCTGCTCGCGCTCAGCGAGGCCCCGAGCTGGGAAGGCAAGCTCGACACACTTGCCGCCGGTGGCCCGGCGGCAGGCGGGTCCTGGCGGGATGTGACGCAATCGCTGGGCCGGGCGCTCAGGCGGTTCTTCGCCACCCGTGCGGTCGTCGGGGTCATCTCGACGGTCGCCTACACTTTGTGGCTGTTGCCTTTTGGACTCGATCTGTTGCTGGTCTGGGCGATCCTGGTGTTCCTGATGAACTTCATTCCCAATATCGGGGCCTTCATTTCGGGCGTGTTCCCGACGGTTTACGCCTTCCTGACGCTCGACCTGGGCACGGCGCTTCTGATCGGGGCGGGACTTGTCGTGATCGAGCAGGTGATGGGCAACTGGATCGACCCGCGCCTTCAGGGCAACCGGATCGCGCTGTCGCCACTGGTCATTCTGGTCGCGGTCGTGTTCTGGGCGTGGGTCTGGGGCGTGGCGGGCGCGTTCCTCGGCACGCCCATGACGCTGGCGATCATGATCCTGTGCAATGCGGTGACGCCACCCAGGCCGGTGGCGCTGCTCTTGTCGAACCGGACAACCCATGCCGAGCTTGATGCAGCCCTCGGGGCCTGAGGTGCGGCGAATGCCCTGCGAACCCGTGCCCGTCGGGCGGCTATCCTGCAAAAAAAAGGATCGCCTTCGATCGAGGAAGGCGATCCATGGTGCTTTGCCGATATCGGGCCGCGTCAGAAGAGCAGCACGAAAATGCCCGCAAACAGGGCTGCGATGCCCAGAATGACGATCGCGCGCGTCCAGGTGTCGGTGCGGCCGGCGCTTGGCCGGGTGCTGTGGGTGGGCGCGTCTGCGGCGCCCGCATCGCCGGGACCCACGCGCACATCATGCTGGCCGGTTTCGGCGGCATGAACGACATGGCTACGGGCGGGCTCGGTCCGGGCCGCAAGGGGCACGGCGGCGGGGGTTCCGCTTTCGCTGTCGGTTTCACGCGGGGCTGCGGCGGGCTCTGTTTCGCGCCGGGCACGGTTTTCCTGCACCAGCTGCTCGCGCGTCTTGGGATGGGTCGTGGGCGCCGCGTCGGTGTCGGGCGTCCATGCTGCGTCATGCTTTGCCATGGTGACCTCCATTGGTTGCCGTTGCGGGATCAACGTGGCAGCGCCGCCGATGTTCCGGCCCGGACGGGCGCGGCGCGGAACCGCGCCGGCGCCATGGCGTTTCTCTTCTATCCGTTGCGAGCAACGAAAGGAGCTGAACGCATATGGAACGAACGCCACTCAACCTCTTGCGCATTGCGCCATCGGTCGCCCTGGCCGCCCTGTTGAGCACAGGCCTGCCAGCGGGCCCCGCGCCTGCGCAGGACAGCGGTTTCGACGCCCCCGCCGATTTTTCCCAGATGGTTAGCGAGCGCCTTCCGGCGGTCGTGGGCATCCTGTCAACCGGACCGGCCCCCGAGGCGACGACCCAAGCCATGCCGCAACTGCCGCCCGGGTTGCGCGAGTTTTTCGGCCGTCCGGGTCCGCGGACCGGCCCATCCGGCCCCCAGGGTCCCATGCGCAGTCAGGGGTCGGGCTTCGTCATCTCGTCCGACGGGCTGATCGTGACCAACAACCACGTCATCGACGGCGCCGAGCAGATCGAGGTCGTGTTGACCGATGACCGCCGCCTTGAGGCGACGCTTGTCGGCACCGACCCAGCGACCGACATCGCGCTGTTGCGCGTCGAGGGTGCCTCGGACCTGCCGAGCGTGAGCTGGGGCGAGTCCGACACGGTCAGCATCGGGCAATGGGTCGTTGCGATCGGCAACCCGTTCGGTCTTGGCGGGACGGTGACGGCCGGGATCGTCTCGGCCCGGTCGCGCGACATCAATGCAGGCCCCTATGACGATTTCATCCAGACCGACGCGGCGATCAACCGTGGCAATTCGGGTGGGCCGCTCTTTGACGCCTCCGGCGATGTCATCGGCGTGAACACGGCGATCTTCTCGCCGTCCGGCGGCAATGTCGGCATCGGCTTTGCCGTGCCCTCCGCCGTGGCCGAACGCGTCGTCGCGGAACTGCAGGATGACGGCCGTGTCGACCGTGGCTGGCTGGGCGTGCAGGTTCAGGCCCTCAGCGACAGGCTGGCCGCGGCCCTGGGCATCGAGCGCGCCGACGGTGTGCTGATTGCCGAGGTGAGCGATGACGGACCTGCCGCGCGGGCCGGGCTGGAACCCGGCGACGTGATCCTTTCAGTGGGGGGCGAGGCCATCGATGCGCCGCGTGCGCTGAGTTTTGCCATCGCCGAATTGCCCGTGGGCGAGCCGGTGCGCATGGGGTATTGGCGCGACGGTGTGCGTGAGGAAACCGAGGTGACGATCGGCCTGCGGGCCGCCGCGATCCTGGCCGACGACACCGCGCCTGCCGCCACTGCCCCCGAAGCGGCGCGCAGCGGCCCCAGCATCGGGGTAGCAGTGACACCGCTCTCGGGTGATCTGCGCGCCCGGAGCGGTATTCCCGCGGATGTGCGCGGCCTGTTCGTGCAAGAGGTCGCGCCGGGTTCCGCGGCGGCCGAGGCAGGTTTGCGCGCGGGCGATGTCATGGTCTCGGCCGACGCGGCGACGCTTGGCCAGGTGGACACGCTGCGCGATGTCATCGACCTGGCGGCGGGCGAGGATGGCCTGTTGCTGGTGCGGTTCTGGCGAGACGGGCGCTATGGGTACACACGTGTCGATATCCCCACCACGACGGCGACTGACGAGTGAGGCATCGCCCCTTCCCGGACACGACGCCAAAAAAGGCCGCCCTCGACGAGGGCGGCCTTTTCTTGTGCGAAATGCACTGGTGCAGACAGAGTGGAGCCAGCGGTTATGCGGCCTCGGCGTTCGCGCCGATGAACCAGGCATCCTTGTCGACCGTGCGGCTGACCTCGGTGAACAGGTCGGCGGTGTCCTCGTCGCCGGCTTCTTCGGCCACCTCCGCCGCTTCGCGGATGGCATTGCCCACTTCCATGAAGCGCTCCTTGAGATGGGCGATATGTTCCTGGATGTCCTGCAACTCCAGCGGATAGGCCTCGAGCGTTGTCTTGTCGGCGACGATCTCGACGGTGCCTTTGGCGTGGCCGCCCAGAATGACGGCGCGCTCGGCCATGGTGTCGGCGCTTTCGCGCAGACGGTCGGCAACATCGTCGAGCAGTTCGTGAACCCCGATGAAGCCTTTGCCCTTCAGGTTCCAATGCGCCTGTTTGACCGCCAGCGTCAGGCTGATGGTGTTGACCAGGTTGGCATTAAGCAAATCGACGATCTGGCTGCGGGTGTCCTGGTTCAGGCCTCCGGCGAAATTCGTTGGCATGAGGTGCCTCCGTGTTTTGCGATAAGATACGCATGTCTAACGCGCGCGGGGGCAGGGTGGTTCCGTCCGGTGCCTACGGCTTCGCCCATGTGTGACGCCCCCCCGACACCGCGCGCGCGATACGCACGACCTTGGGTGCGTCGCGGTTGGGCGGGTCAATCCTCGGCGAACATGTCGCTCAACGCGTCGAGGGCCTCGCGCGCCGCGACCATCAGGATGTGGTCCTCGGCCTGCAGGGTCGTCTCGGCCTCGGGCAGGTTTTCTTCCTCGTCCCGGATCACCGCCACCGCCCGTGCCCCATCGGGCAGGTCGAGATCGGCCAGCCGGGTGCCGTCCAGCCGCGCGGGCACATGCACCCGCTTCAGCGCCAGCTGGTTGTTCAGCGCGGTGTCGTGGTCCAGTTCCGCGCGATCCTCAAGCGCCTCGGCCACGTCCTGGGCGACCGTCGCATGCGGGTTGATGGCATCCTTGAGGTCCAGTTCCTCGCAGACCGTCATCAGTTCCGAGGCGACGATCTGCGGGATCACGCGGCCAAATCCGACCGAGCGCGCCACCAGACAGGCAAGGATGTTGTCCTCGGAGGCATTCGTGACGGCGACGAAGACATCGCGCTCGTCGCGCCAGACCTCGCGCAGGGTCGAGGGCATGGTGCCGTCGCCGGTCAGCATGCCGCAATCCAGCCGCTCGGCCAGGGTCTCGAGCCGCTCGCGGCTCTTGTCGATGATGACGACCTCATGTTCGGCTTCGATCAGCGTATCGGCGATCGCAAAGCCGAATCGCGAGGCGCCGAGAATGACGATGCGCATGGGTATCTACCTTCCCTTCATCCAGGTGCGCGGGGCCAGCAGCAACAGCACCGCGAAAAACTCCAGCCGCCCCAGCCACATTCCGAAGGTCAGGGACAGTTTCAGATCGTCGCTCAGATCCGGGCCGACGATTCCCGTCGACAGGCCCACCGTCGACAGGGTCGAGACGACCTCGAACAGGGCGGGCATGGCGGGGTGGCCATGGCCCAGCATGTGCATCCACAACACGACCAGTACGGCCAGATAGATACCGATCAGGGCCAGGATGCTGACCAATGTGCGGTCTTCGACCGGCTCGCCGTGGTGGCGCAGGGGGGCCAGGGCATTGGCGGGCAGGCGCGGGCGCTGCGCTGCGTGCAGAACGGCGCGGGCGACGATCCCCAGCCGCGCCAGTTTCAGGCCACCGGCGGTCGAGCCCACATCGCCGCCCGCCAGCATCGCGATCACGATGACCAGCAGCGCCGCGCCGGGCGGTGGCATCGCGCCGGTCGAAAACCCCGCCGTCGTCAGCCCCGAAATCAGGTTCAGCATCTCGGGATAGACCGATGCCCAGCTTCGCATGCCCCCCAGGTACAGCATCGTCGCATAGACCGCCCCAAAGCCCAGGATCGCCAAGAGGACCCGGCGGGCCGAGCCAATCGCCCAGGCCTCTTTGGGTTTGCGCTGCAGGATCAGAATGAAGGTCAGAAGCGAGATCGCGCCAAAGACGCAGGTCAGCATGACGATGCCCTGTCCGAGGGCGGAATACGAGGCCAGGCTGTCCGATCGTGGCGCGAACCCCGCCGTCGAGATGGCCGATAGCGTCAGGACGACCGCCTCGCGCGTATCGGGAATGGCCAACGCGGCCAAACCGGCCATCAGAGCGGTCAACCCGACATACACCCCCAGCAATTGCTGGGCCTGCCGCCGGGTCGAGGCGATGCGGTCGCCCTGGTCGATGCCTGCCTGGCCCAGTTTGCGCGCCGGCAGGCCCGAGGGCAGCAGCAGCGCCAGCACCGCCGTGGCCATCACCAAACCACCGCACCATTGCACCCAGGCTCGCAGGAAATGGCCCGCAAAGGGCCAGGCGTCGGGCGCGGCCGCGACCGACAGGCCGGTGGTGGTCGCGGCGCTGACGGCCTCGAACAGGGCGTCGAGCGGCGGCATGCCTAGCGACATGAAGGCGGGCACGGCCAACAGCGCGGACAATCCGAAGACGAGGGCGATGCTGACCAGCGCCTCGATCCCCCGCAGGTCGTCGGGCAGGGGCAGGCGCCAGACAATCCCGAACAGACCGAGGCACAGAACCGCCGGCAGGGCGAGCGACAGCGACAGGGCCATCTGCCCCTCGATCACGGCCCAAAGGGCGGGCGGGGCCAGCAGAAAGATGAAGATCGGCGCATGTTTGGCCAGCGTCAGGGACACGACGCGCAGCCGTGCGGCCTGCACCAGCGGCCCCGATCCGCCACGAAAGGCAGCAGCCCGTTTCACGCCCATGGCACTCGGGCCCCGGCGGTCAGCCACCGCGCGGTGCAGGGTGCATGCATATCATGGGCCGCAAACGCGCGAGCCGCCGGAAAGTTCCCGCATGGCCGGGCGATCGCGCGCCGGAACATCGCGCGCGCCCCGCGCGTTTGCCTGCTGTCACCCGTCACATGAAAGGAGACAAAATGGATATCCTGCGCATCATACTGGCCGTGATCCTGCCGCCGCTCGGCGTGTTCATGCAGGAAGGGCTTGGCAAGCATTTCTGGATCAACGTGCTGCTCACCCTTCTTGGCTACATTCCGGGGATCGTTCATGCCGTCTACATCATCGCCCGCCGTGCCCCTGCCTGAGCACGCACCCGAGCATGCCGCGCGTCTGGCGCGGCTCGACCGGCTGGCTGACCAGCTCGACGCGCGGTTCCGGTTCTTCGGGATCCGCTTCGGCTGGGACAGCATCCTCGGTCTTCTTCCGGGCGTGGGCGACGTGGCCTCGGCCGCGCCCGGTGTCTACATCATCACCGAGGCCGCGCGCATGGGCGCGCGGCGTCGCGTTCTGGCCCGCATGGGCTTGAACACCGCAGCGGATGTCGTGATCGGCGGCATCCCCGTTCTGGGCGATGCCTTCGACGTCGCCTTCAAGGCCAACCGCCGAAACATCGCGCTGCTCAAGCGCGAGATGGCGCGCGACAACCCCTATCTCGGTCACGCCGCCCGCGCGGGGCAGACCCTATCTGGCTAGGCGACCACGCTTGCCCACCGTGTCCCGCAAGGGCCCCTCGCACAAGCTGCGGGGGGCCTTTGTTCTGCGCGGCGTGTTGCGTCGCTCCCTCCTTGTCGGACGACGGAGGGCAGGGCGCGCGGGGCCCGCACCGGGATAGCGCCCCCCGCGCAGATTGATCGCCCGAACAGCCTGCCGCTTCGGCGTGGCGCGACGTGCTGTCGTCGTCGGATGCACGGGCTGGAAAAAAACGACCGACTGTGGCCCAAGCTGTTCATGTGCCGTCACCGGGGGTCATTGCACACGAAAAAAGGGGCCGCGAGGCGGCCCCTTCTTCCTGGCGGAGATCAGCTTCAGTTCCAGAAGCCTTCATCGACGCCTTCCATGTCTTCCAGATCTTCTTCGTTGAACCGCGTCACGTAGGTGTAGCGCATGTCGTCAACGGCCACGAGGTTCAGGTCGTCGATCTCGAGCATCACGTGCTTGTCGCCGATGTCGAGGAAGCCACCGATCTCGGCGATCACGCCGACGACTTCGCCGCTGTGGTTCAGGACGAGGTCTTCGATGGTGCCGATCTGGTTCCAGTCGGCATTGACCTCTTCATACATGAATTCGGGATCCCAGCCTTCGTCATCGGCCTGGTTCATGGTGTAGATCTCGCCGCCCGTGATGTCGCGGGTGCGGATCAGCTGGGCGGGGTCGGACATGTCCGTGCTGCCATGGCCTTCGGCCATCTGCATGGTGTCGTTTTCCATTTCCTCAGCGGTGACCGTACCTTCGGTCGATTGCGCAAAGGCCATCGGCGCGGCAACGAGAAGGGCGAGGGTGCTCGTGGTCAGAAACTTCATAACAAACCTCCTTTGGTTGGTTGCGTTGTGCCGGATCAACGAGGCAGGACCCAGCGGGTTCCGGGAAATCTGCCGAAAAGATGCGCTCTCTTCCGATTGACGTGGCGGAATGCGACCGCGCGCGCGGACCCTTCCGTGCCGCACGGGCGGGCCCCCGCGCGCGCGGAGAAAGGGGACAGGGGGAACCGGCAACGTCCCGCGGTTGTTGTCGATGCAAACGGAGGTTTCATCGATGACCCATCGCGCCGCGCAGACGCTGTTTCTGGGGATCCTCGCCACTGTGGCGCTTTTTTCGGCCTTGCGGCTGGGTCAGGGCATTTTCGCCCCGCTTCTGACGGGGCTGGTTCTGGGTATCGTCTGCGCGCCGCTGGCCAATCTGGTCGAGCGGACGGGCCTGCCGCGCACCTTGGCGGCGCTGATCGTCCTGGGGCTGCTGGTGTTGCTGACCATCGGTCTTTTCGTGGCCATGGGGCCCACCATCAACGAGGCCGCCCGCAGCGCGCCGGACATCTGGCGTGAAATGACCTTTCTTCTGGAAAACATCCGCAGCACCATGGCCGGTGTCGAGGATCTGCAGGAAACGGTGTCCGAGGCCCTGGGCGACGACGATGCCCAAGGCACGGCGGATGACGGCGGCGACGCGGTCTCGATCCCCGGAGTCTTCGATGCGCTTGCCCTGGCCCCGTCGGTGGCTGCGGCGCTGCTGATCTTTGCCGGGTCGTTCTATTTCTTCCTGCTCAGCCGCGCCTCGCTTTACGAAAAGGTCGAGCGGTCGATCCTGCCGTGGAACCGGCGTATGCTGGAACGCGCCGAGGCGCGGGTTTCGCGGTATTTCCTGACGATCACCCTGATCAATGGCACGTTCGGCGTTCTGATCTGGCTGGTCATGACGCTGGTCGGCCTGCCGCAACCGGGGTTGTGGGGGCTGGCGGCCTTTCTGTTCAACTTCGTGCTCTATCTCGGGCCGGCCGCGCTGGCCGTCGCCTTTCTGGTCGTCGGCATCCTGACCTTCGACGGTGCGATGAGTGTCGTGCCCGCCGTGCTTTATGTCTCGCTCAACATGACCGAGGGGCAGTTCGTGACACCGGCGCTGGTCGGCCAACAGATGAAGGTCAACCCGCTGCTGGTGTTCGTGTCGCTGGTGTTCTGGCTATGGCTTTGGGGGCCGATCGGCGGCATCGTGGCCATTCCGGTGCTGGTCTGGACGCTCTACCTGCTGGGACGCCTCGATTGGGAGCCCGAGGGCCAGGAAATGCCATCCCCCTTTCCCCGGATGCGCTGAAGGCCCGGGTCGGCTCAGGCATCGCCGGCATAGCTGTCGGCCTTGACGGCGCCGCGCGCGCCCATGGGGCGGTCGGGGCCGACGGTGCTGTCGTGCCGGGTCTGATGCTCCAGCTCGGCATCGACCACCGCGCCGAACAGCACCGCGAAGGCCGACAGCCACAACCACAAAAGCAGGACGATCACCCCGGCCAGCGCGCCGAAGGTTTCCGCATAGCTGCCCAGCGTCTCGACATACCAGCCAAAGCCCGCCGTGCCCGCGATCCAGAATGCACAGGCCAGAAGCCCCCCGGGAGCCAGCCAACGCCAGCGGGCCGCGCGCCGCGAGGGGCCGAACCGGTAGAGCGTCGAGAAGATCAACGCCCCCATCAGGAAAAAGAGCGGCCAGCGCGCGATCTCGGCGGCCATCGCAAGGGCGGGCCGATCGCCTGCCAGCGCCAGTATGGCGGGCAGGATCGCGAAAACGGCCAGCACCAGACTGAGCGTGATCAGCAGAAACAGCGTCAGCATCAGGGTCAGAGCCAAAAGCGCGAAAAACCCCCGCGCCTCCTCCTCTTCATAGGCCACGTTCAAGCCTGCCATCAGGTTCGCCACCCCCCGGCTGGCCGAGTAGATGGCCAGCGCCAGACCGGCCAGCGCGGCGAGGTTCAGGCTGGCCGATGCGCCGCCGGCCACATCGCGCACCTGTCCCAGCAGTATCTCGCGCGCGGCCGGGGGCAGGGCCGCGGTTCCGTTCTCAAGCGGGGCGATGATGTCGCCAGGATCGAGGATCAGGCCGGCCAGGGCCACCAGCGCAGTGATGCCGGGAAACAGCGCCAGGAGCGCGTAAAAGGCAACACCCGCGGCAACCAGTCCGATACGGTCGCGGCCCGTGCGCGTGATGACACGCTGCGCGGCCTGTTTCAGATCGGCGAGGCCGAACTGGCTGGGGCGGCGGGCGGTCTGTTCGGTGTGGGTGTCGCGGCTGCTGTCTGCCTGGGCCATGGCGGGTGCTCCGGTACAGGTTTCGGTGTCGTCACGTCAACGTCGCAGCGAAAGCACGGGTTCCGAGGGCCCGGAGGAGGGACGCACAAAGAAAGCCCCGACCATGGCTGGCCGGGGCTGTCACGTGCGGATGAGTCGACGGGGGTCGCGGCGGTCAGCTGACGTCGCCCACCCCTTGACGCTTGGCTTCGCGCTTGGCGGCGGCATGGACGCGGTCCACGGGGTCGTCTTCGCTCGGCGGGCCGTTGCGCAAGGTGTCTTTCACCGCCTCCTTGCCTTCCTCGACGGCGGCTTCGGCGACGTTGCGCAGTTTCGCCGTCTCTTCGCGAAAGATCCGGTCGGCCTCGTCCAGCAGCTGATCGCGATGCGCGCCCAGCGTGCGATTCTCGGCCGAGGTCCGCGGCAGGGCCGCCGCCAGGGCCGCGCCAACGCCAAAGGCGATGGCGCCGACCAGCAGCGGATTCTCGTTGGCGCCCTTGCGCACCGAGTCCGAGCCGCGCGCAATCCGCGCCTCGACGGCGTGCTGCACCTCGATGGCCTTCAGCCGCGCCTCGAGAACGCGTGCCTTCGCCGCGTCTGGCAAGGTGTCGAGCCCGTCATGCAGGCGGGCGCGCATTTCAGTGGCGCTCTGGCGCAGCCGGGCGCGTTTGCCCTCTGCCGCGTTGGTCGCTGCGGCACTGTCGTGGTAGCTGGTGTCAGTCATGGACATGATATCGTCTCCTTCCTGGTCTTGCTGGCGCATGGCGGCGTCTGCCGCAGCCACACGCGCGTCGAAACCGACCATCGGATCGGCGGCATCCGGCATTCCGGACGCCGTGGGTGTCTCGCGCCGGTCATAGGCGGCGCGCGTCGTCTGGGTCTGGGTCGGCGCTGTACCGTCGCGTGTGGTGCTGGCGAAAAGCCACGCCACCCCGGACCCGATAAGCGCAAGCGCCAGAGGGTTGTCGCGCACAAGCTCGGAGGCGTTGCTGGCGGGGCCGCGCAAACGGTCGGTCGCGCGCTCCACGATGGCCTCTGGCGACAGGCGCGCGTCGAGGGCGCGCAGCGATTGCACCAGCAGGTCGCGTTCTGCGGCGATTTCGCGCTCGATGGTGTCGGGGTCACGCATTGACGGCCTCCTTCGCCGCATCGGTGCTGCGGCGCAATTCGCGCAAGCTGCGGGTGGGGGCCGATGTTGGCAGGCTTGACGCGCCGGATGCCGATCGCGGCCAGGATGATCGCCACGATCAGACCCGCCCCGCCAATGGCCAGCGTCGCCCAGATGACATCCAGTCCGGTGGTCATCAGGGCCACGACGGCGGCCACCGCCAGCACATTCAGCGCGGTCAGCGCCAGAATGACGGCCACCACCACCAGCCCGGCGCCAAAGGCGGCGCGGTTCAGGTTCTCCGACACTTCGCTGCGCGCAAGGTCGAATTCCTTGCGCAACAGCACCGTGATGCGGGTCACGATATCGCTGATCAGCTCCCGCAACGGCGCGTCGTCGCCGGGATGCGAGGTGGGATCCGACATCACGACACCCCGCGATCATGGGGCGACAGGCCCGTCGTATCTGTATCGGCGCGCTCGGACGCTTTCAGCATGCGTCCGGCGGCAAAGCCCAAGAGCGCCGCGCCCCCAAAGAACAGCAGGGGCTGGCGGCGTGCGAAACTGGCCAGATCGTCGGCCACATGGGTCAGATCCGTATCGCGGATCGAGCGGGCGGCGTCACTCAGGTTGTCGGCCAGGCGCTCGGACGCGGCATGCGCAAACGAGCCCGGATCGAAACTCTCGCCGGCGTCGCGCAGGCGCGCGGCCTGATCCGAGGCGCGGGCGGCGGCCGCGTCCTTGGCGGCCCTGGTCTGCTCGGCAGCGGCCTTGCGGGCCGCATCGGCCACGCTGTCATCGTCGCTGTCGGCCTGCGCCTTCACGTCGTCCGGCGTCGGGGTGACGGTGCGGCGCTCGGGCGGGATGCTGCCACGGCCCTCCGGCGCTTGGGGGTTTGGTGTGTTGAGTTCGGCCATTTTCGTGCTGTGGGCTGACTTTGCCATTTGGCACACTCCTTTCATATCCGCCGTGGTCGGTCGAAACGGCGGTTTGTGGTCGGGTCTCTGGGGGACAAACCGGCGAACCGGCCCGCTGGTTCCCTCAATGGCGCTTGAGCGCGTCAATCTGGGATTTGAGCGTGTCGCGCTGATGCAGGAGCAGCTTGTGCAGTTCCGGGCGCGGCTCGGCCGTGTCGAGCGCCGCGTCATAGGAGGACAGCAGCCGTTCTTCCCCCGACACGATCTGCGGAATGGCCGACGCATCCAGCGTGCCGAGCCAGTCGCGCCCGGTGGCGACGGCCTGATGCACGGCCCCCATCATCGAGCCGGTATCCTCGGGGCGGCCGCCCATATTCTCCATCACCGTCAGCAATTCGGCGGCATGTGCCTCGTGCAGGGCGTGCAGCCTCTGGGCGACGGGGCGCAGCTCGACGTCGGCCTTGTCCTCCATCACCTCGTAGCCTCGGATGATGTCGGCGATATTCGTCGTCAGTTGCGACAGCGCGGCTGTCGGGTCGTGCGTGTCGATGGGCATGGCGGTCTCCTTTCGCGGGTACAACCCGCGTGTCGCGCCAGCGGTTCCAAGATGCGGAACATCCGCGCGGGCCGGTGCGTTTGCGGGACACGGAAAGGAGGCCGCCATGCCCAAGCAAATGCCCTCGATCAAGGACGAAGACACCTACGAAGCCCTGCGCGACAAGGGCTACGGCAAGACCAAGGCCGCCCGTATCGCCAACGCCCAGGCCAATGACGCCATGTCGCCATCGCAAAAGGGCGGCAAGGCGCCCCCCTATGAGGACTGGACCAAGGACGACCTGATGGAGCGCGCGCGCGAGTTGGACGTAAAGGGCCGGACGGACATGACCAAGGATGCGTTGATCGACGCGCTGCGGTCGCAATGACGCGCGGGGCGACGCTTTGGGCGCGGGGGAACCGGCCCGGTTCGCGCGGGTTCCCATCTCATGACTGATTTCATGAACACACCCGACTGGCCCACCGCGCGCGGCGCGGATGGGCAGCCTCGGCGACTTGGCGTCGAACTGGAATTCGGCGGCCTGACCGAAGACGCGGCGGCGCACATCATCCAGTCCGTGGCGGGCGGCACGCTCGGCGAAAATGCGCATAATGTCTGGCGGATCGACACCCCCGATCTGGGCCGATGCGAGGTCTATCTGGACACGCGGTTTCGCGAAGATGTGGCGCGCGCTGCGGGGGAGGGCGCCGTCGATCTTGCGCGACTCGTGGTCCCGGTCGAGCTGGTCACCGCGCCCTTCGAGCCTGCGCATCTGCCCGTTTTGAACGCGGTCGTCGACGCCCTGCGCGGGGCCGGGGCCACCGGGTCGCGGCAGGGCTGGCTGCTGGGGTTCGGCGTTCACCTGAACGTCGAAATCGCCGAAGCGACGCCCGGACATCTCTGGCGCATCGTCACGGCCTATGCGCTGCTCGAGGCCGAGTTGCGCCGCTCGTCCGGGATCGACCTGTCGCGCCGCGTTCTGCCCTTCGTTCAGCCCTATCCCGATGTCCTGATCGACGATCTGGCCGACAGTGAACCCGACAGCCTGTCCGCGTTGATCGAGACCTACCTGCGCCACGCGCCGACCCGAAATCATGGGTTGGACCTGTTGCCGATCTTTGCCCATCTCGCGCCGGATGCGGTCGCCGGGCGGCTGACGGACGGGACCGAGACCAAGCCCCGCCCCGCCTATCATTTCCGCATGCCCGACTGTCGTATCGACGAGGCGGGCTGGTCGATTTTCGAGCCGTGGTCGATGTGGCTGGCGGTCGAACGCCTTGCCGCGTCGCCAGAGCTGTTCGAGCGCCTGCGCAAGGATCGTGCGGAATGGTCCGGGCAACCCGCCCTGCAGCGGGGGCGCTGGTCTACACGCGTGCGGCGCCTGCTGGATGCCCCCGCGACGGAGGATGCCCGATGACCCGCCCGCTGATTGGCGTCACGGTATCGCGCCGCTCGGCCTGGCGCATCTTTCCCCTGATGGTGCTGAACCTGTGGCTGACCGGCGGACGGGCGGTGAAGTGGAAAACCGCTGCCGACGTGGATCTGGACGCCGTGGATGGCGTGATCATCGGCGGCGGCGACGATATCGCACCGACGCTCTATCACGGCACCTTGCAGGCCGAGGCACGGCTGGATCATGCCCGCGATGCGATGGAGCGCTGGATCGTCGAACGCGCCGTCGAGGACGGCATCCCCGTGTTCGGGATCTGCCGCGGCGCGCAGATGCTGAACGTCGCCTCGGGCGGCACGCTGCATCAGGATGCCTATGCCGTCCATGGCGGGCGACGCTATCGCACCATCCTGCCGCGCCGCACGGTCGAGATTGCGGCGGGGTCCAGGCTGGGCCAGATCGTGGGCGCGGGGGACATGCGCGTCAACGCGCTGCACAGCCAGTCGGTCGATCGGCTGGGCCGGTCGCTGCAGGTCTCGGCGCGCGACGGCTCGGGCATGGTGCAGGCCGTCGAACGTACGCGCGATCCTTATGCCCTGGGGGTCCAATGGCACCCCGAGCACATTTTCTATGATCGCCGCCACCGCCGGCTGTTTCGGGCACTGGTGACGGCGGCCATGGCCTATCGACGCGACCGGGCGCAGTTGCGCGATGTCGATGCGGTTCTTGAAAAAAATGTGCCCGGACACGGAACTTCGGCGCCGGCCGGCCGTTGACCCGGCATCAGGGCGCCCGTTCAGCCCCTGAATGCCGGGCGGCGTTGACTGTCCCCTCTTCCCACCGGCGTCGTCCCTCGTGAAGGCCGAGAGTGTTTGCCCCACTCTCGGCCTTTTTTTCGTTCCGCAGCGGAACATGGGGGCCGGACCCGCGTTTTTCCAACGAAGGCGCGCAGCACCCCAGACAGGGCGGCGCGCTGCCACACTCAGTCAAAGGAAACCGCATTCATGGATATCCCGTTTCTTATTCCGTCGCTTCTGTCGCTCGGCACCATTGGCGCCGTGATCGTTTTTGCCATCTGGTCGCGCCGCCGCACCATTGAGCGGATGGAGGATGACAACGCCCCCAAGTCGAGCTTGGCCAAGGACGGCCCGAGCCACCGCCGCGCCGACTGATGGGCGCCACATGACAAACAGGCCCGCCGGTTTGCCGACCGGCGGGCCTTTTTTCCGGGCGCGGGGCCGCACGTCAGGTCGCCGGCAGGCTTTCGAAGCGAAGCTCGAGGATATGGGCCGTCGTGCTGTGAACGATCTCGACCTCGCCGCCCAGTTGCGAGGCAAAGGACTGGATCAGACGGGCCCCAAGCCCGGTGCTGGTGGCGTCGCTGTCGTGGTGCAGCGCCGCGTCCTCGGCGCCGCGTGTGTTGCTGATGGAAAAGACGACCTCGTCGGCATCCTCCTTGCGCAGGGTGACGTCGATCGCGGCCCGACCGTGATCGTCGGGGGCCACGTATTTCACCGCGTTGGTCATCGCCTCGGTCGCCAGAAGCGACAAGGGCACGGCCTGGTCGGGGTCGAGGCGCACGGGGTGGAGATCGACGTTCACCTCGACGCGCGTACTGGCCGAGCTGACCAGATCCGCGATCCCCTTGATCACGTCATCGAGCAGGTGATCGGCCCGCACGCTTTGCAACTCGTTGTCGGTGTACAGCACCCGATGCACCGAGGACAGGCTCATCACCCGGTCCTGTACCCGCGACAGGATACGCCGCGCGTTGTCGTCCTGCACGCCGCGCATCTGCATGTTCAGGATCGACGAGATCAGCTGCAGGTTGTTCTTGACCCGGTGATGCACCTCGCGCAGCAGGGTTTCCTTTTCCCGGACATTCGCCTCCAACTGCGCGGTGTCGGCGGCCACGCGGTCGAGCAACGTGTTGTAGCTTTCCGCGATCGCCATCATTTCGGACGGGGCATCGGGAAGACTGACAAAGGCCTTGCCCGGCTTGTCGCCGCGATAGCGGCGCATCCGGGTGGAGAGCCGCGACAGGGGCTTGAGGATCAGGTTGTTCACGGTGATGTAGGCCACTGCCAAGCTGGCCAGCCACATCAGCAGAGGAAACAGCGGTACGGTTCGGCTCAGTGGGCCGACGCCCATGTCCATCGTGCCGGGTCGCCACAGACCCAGCACATAGATCTGCCCCCCGATCAGGGGCACCACGGCGGTGGGGCGGTTGAACCGGTGTCGCGCATCGGTCGCAACCAGCAGGCCGCGTGACGGAATTTCGAGCGCATCGGGCACCACGCCGCGCCGCTCGAAGGCGCCGAGGTCGTTCATGCCCGTGCTGGCGGCCAGAATCTCGCCCTCGGCGTTGATCAGCGCCAGCTCAAGGCCGTCGTCGTCATTGGCAAACAAAGTGGCCGACAGGGCATGGGGGATCGAAATTGCCTGGCCGCCCAACAGCTCCTGCGTCTGGCCGTCGAAAATCGGCACGAAGACGATATAGACCGAATGGCCCGAAACCTCGCCCGCGCGGCTGACATTCACCTGCGCGACGGGGTCGGCGACGAACTCTTCCCAATCGGGCCGGCCGCGGAATTCGACGGTTTCGCTGGCATTGTTGCACAGCATCACCCCATCGGCATTGACGAAACCGGCGAACACATAGTCGCGATGGTTCGCGACGAAATCGGCCATGATGGCCGCGCAGGTCGCGGGATCGTCGCGCAGGTTGGCCGCCGTCTCGCCAAGCGCATAGGCCGAGCCGAACGCGCGTTCCAGCAGAACTTGCTGTTCATCGGCGGCTTCCGACGTGCGCGAGACGGCATCGCGTTCGGCCAGACGCCGGGTTTCCTCGATCACCTGAACGGTCTGATACACCGCGATCACCCCGAGCGGCAGCAGCGCGATGCTCAGAAAGATCAGAAGCCGGGTGCTCAGCGACCGCGCCCAATGCCGTGGGCGCAATTCTCGGGCCTTCATCCCGAGGGCGGCGCGTTGACGACGCCCAGCGTCGCGGCATCGGTCATTTCCATGGCCTCGCCGTCTTCGAGTTGCATGAGTTCGGCCAGCCGTTTGCGACCACGGTTCGCCCGGCTTTTAATGGTGCCGACCGCACAGCCGCACATCTCGGCGGCTTCCTCGTAGGAAAACCCGGACGCCCCCACCAGGATCAGCACCTCCCGCTGGTCGTCGGGAAGCTGGGCAAACGCCGCGCGGAAATCCGTCATGGCCAGTCGGCCGTCATGTTCGGGCTTTTCCGACAGTTGGGCCGCGTATTCGCCATCGACATCGGCGACCTCGCGGGCGCGTTTGCGATGCAGCGAATAGTAGGTGTTGCGCAGGATCGTGAACAACCAGGCGCGCAGGTTGGTGCCCGGTTCGAACTTGTCGATATTCGACCATGCCTTGACGATCGTATCCTGAACGATGTCGTCGGCGGTGGCCGCGTTGCGCGTCAGCGATATGGCGAAGGCCCGCAGGGACGCCAGATGCTCGACGATTTCCTCACGGGGATCACGCGTCATCGCCATCCTTTCCGTCAGGTTTTCGCTCCGACGCCGTGTTGGCGCTTTTCAACTGCGCGATCAGGTCAAGAAACCTGTCGGGGACAGCCTCGTTCAGCACGTCGTCATAGACGCGCTTGAGATTCTCATCGATCTGCTCATCCACTTTGGATTTCGTCCGTTTTTCTGCCATCATTCAGGTGCCGAGGTTTTTTGCATGCAGGATGGGAACCAACCTAGCCGCAAAAGGTTCCATAAAAAATGAGAGGGGTCAAAAATGACATCAGACAGCAGCACGAATGACGGCAAGGACATGAGCTTGGACCAGCTTGTCGCCACGCATCTGCCATATCTGCGACGCTATGCGCGGGCGCTGACGGGCGCGCAGGATGCAGGCGACCGCTATGCGATTGCCACGCTCGAGGCGATCGTGGCCGATCCGTCCACCATCGACGGGCATGACAGCGCCAAGGCCGGGCTCTTCGCCGTGTTCCACCAGATCTGGAGCAGTTCCGGCGCCGTGGTCGAGGATACGGACGCGCCCGACAGCCTGTTGGAACAGCGGGCGCAATGGCGTTTGCACGGCCTCAGCCCCAATTCGCGCGAGGCGTTGCTGCTCAACACGATCGAAGGCTTCCCGTTGGACGCGATCGGCGAGATCCTCGGGGTCTCGAAGGCCGAGGCGCAAGAACTTTTGGACCGCGCGCGCGCCGAGATGGGCAAGATGGTCACCGGCGACGTGTTGATCATCGAGGATGAGGCCATCATCGCCATGGACCTCGAGGCGATCGTCAGCGGCATGGGCCACACGGTCGTCGATATCGCGCGCACCCGCGCCGGCGCGGTCAAGCTGGGGACGAAGCACCAGCCCGACCTGATCCTGGCCGACATCCAGCTGGCCGACAAATCCTCGGGCATCGATGCCGTGAACGATTTGCTGGCCACCCTCGGCGATGTGCCGGTGATTTTCATCACCGCCTTCCCCGAACGGTTGCTGACCGGCGAACGGCCCGAACCGGCCTTCCTGATCGCCAAGCCCTATTCCGAAGAGCAGGTGCGCGCGGCGGTCAGCCAGGCGATGTTCTTTGCCTCCACCGAAAGCCTGTTGCAGGCGGGCTGACCCGTCCCCGCCCGCGCAGCCCGCGTCAGGCCCGGTTTTCATGATCCCGTGATGCGAAGGCGCGTCACGGGACAGGAGTTCTTATGCAAGAAGAAAAAGCCATTCAGGACGCCGGCCGCCTGTCGTCCAAGATGATTTACGAGGTCGTGCGCCGCGACGGCGACGAGGAACTGAACCGCCCGACCGCGTCGCTTTTGTGGTCGGGGACAACCGCCGGCCTGTTGATTTCCTTTTCCGTCCTGGGCGAGGCGATCTTTCGCACCTATCTGCCGGATGCGCCCTCCAGCTACCTTGTCGAAAACCTGGGCTACAGCCTTGGGTTTCTGCTAGTGATCATGGGGCGCATGCAGCTCTTCACCGAAAACACGATCACCACCATCCTGCCGCTTGTGGCCCGCCGGGAGGTGTCGTGCCTGATGCGCGTTCTGCGGCTGTGGGCGCTGGTTCTGGCCGCGAATGTGGTGGGGGCCGCTGCCGCCGCGGCCTTTATCGTTTGGTCCGGCACCATGTCCGAGCCGCTCCTGACCTCGATCTTTGAACTGTCCGAACATGCCACCGGCTTTGCCCCCGGTGTGGCCTTTCTCAAGGCGATCCCCGCGGGCGTTCTGGTGGCCGCGATCGTCTGGATGCTGCCCGCACAGCAGGGCAACGAGGTGCTCTTGATCGTCGCGATCACATGGCTGATCGCGGCGGGCGACTTTACCCATATTATCGCGGGCAGCGTCGAGATGTGGGTGCTGATCTTCGCCGGCGACCTTGGCGCGCGCGCGGCCGTCTTTGATTTTTTCCTGCCGGTTCTGGCCGGCAATGTGGCCGGTGGCACCGCCGTTTTCGCCTTTCTGGCGTGGGGTCAGGTCAAGGCCGAGGTCGAGGACCCGGACGGCGAGGGAACCTGACGCCGCCTGCCGCGTTATCCCAGTCGACAAGGAGGACCAGATGTCAGCACCCGACACCGATCTCGACAAACAAGCAAAACGTCATCGCGGCCCGATCTGGGGCATCACCTTCGGGCTGGTCTGCGTTGCATTGCTGGCCTTGGCCGCGTTCGTGTGGCCCGGGCTACCGCTTGACCAGCAGGCCGCGCCCGACGGCGCCCCGACCGAAACCAGCGACGGCGATGCCGTCAGCGGCGGCCCGTCCATCGTCATCGACAGCGAAGCCGACGCGGCGACCGGGGAAACGCAATGATCCGCAAGGGCACAGCCGTCACATGGTCCTGGGGCGGGGGCACCGCGTCAGGGCAGGTGGTCGACCGTTTCACCTCGGACGTGACCCGCACGCTCAAGGGCACCTCGGTCACGCGAAAGGCCAGCGAGGATGCGCCGGCCTTTCTGATCCGTCAGGAGGATGGCGACGAGGTTCTCAAATCCATCACTGAAATCGAACGAGCCTGAGGGAGACACCCATGCTAGAGATAACCGGACTAGGCGGCCTGATCATCCTGATCCTGGATTTGTGGGCCATCGTGTCGATCATCGGATCGGCGTCGAGCACCGGCAAGAAGGTTCTGTGGTGTCTTGCCGTGATCCTGCTGCCCATCCTGGGGTTCATCGCCTGGCTGCTTTTCGGCCCCCGCGCGGAACAAAGCCGGACATGAACCACCGCGCCCTTGGCATGGCCTGAGTGTGCCCCGGCTGCGCGGCGGCGCGGTTCAGGCCGCGCTGCCGCCGTGTTGTCGGGCACTCAGCAGGGCGGCAAGGACATCGGCATCCCGGAACGGTTCGGACAAGACGGAAAATCCCGGCGGCAGGTCCGGCTTGGCCTCGAGAAACCCGACGATCAGGACGACATGCGCCGCCATCCGCGCCACCCGGTCAAGCAAGGTGATATCTGAGAGCGCATCGCGTGACACGGACAGAAAGCACGTCTCGAACGGCTCGGGCGGGGTCTCGTCCGGCAACGAGATCGCCAGCTCGACCCGGTTCGCCCCGGCAGAAACCAGCATCTCGCGCAGGTCTTCGGCCACAAGGGGTGTTGAATGCACCACCAACATGCGATGCCCATATGTCTGATCTGGTCGCGTCACGCGGTCTCCTCTGTCGGGTTGCTGGAAAGGGGCAGCATGACGGCTGGCCGGGGCGCGCGCATTAAACTGCGACATAGGGGGTGAAAAAGGACATGGTCACGCATTGCCAGAACTGCCCCTTGAGGGGGCAGTCGCAGTTCAAGTCACTGCCCGAGGAACAGCTCGACTTTCTGCGCCGCTTCAAGGCCGGCGAAATAAAGGTCGAGCCGGGCGCGCAACTGCTGCTGCAGGGGTCCAACAGCCCGCAGCTCTTTACCGCGCTCGAAGGTCTGGGCGTGCGCTACAAGACATTGGAGGACGGGCGCAGGCAGGTCATCAATTTCGTGCTGCCGGGCGATTTCGTAGGCTTGCAGGCGGGCGTCATGAAAGAGATGCAGCATTCGGTCGAGGCCTCGACTGCGATGACGCTGTGCGTGTTCAATCGCGCGGACCTGTGGTCGCTGTTCAAGGCGCAGCCCGCCATCGCCTTCGATCTGACCTGGCTGGCGGCCATCGAGGAAAGCTTTCTGGGCGAGGCCCTGGCCATCGTCGGTCAGGCGCCGGCCGAAACGCGCATCGTCTGGGGCTTGTTGCGGTTTCACGACCGTTGCCGCATGGCGGGGTTGGGGGATGCGCGGGGCGTGCCCTTTCCCTATCGGCAGCAGGATCTGGCCGATGCGCTTGGCCTGTCGCTGGTGCACACCAACAAGACACTGCAGGCCTTGCGCCAGCGCCAGATCCTGTCGCTGCAGGACAAGAGGTTGCGCATGCTCGACCTGTCGCGGGCCAAGGCGATGCTGGACGCCGACTTGCAGCAGCCCGCCGCCCCACGCCCGCTGATCTAGGGGGCGCGCGACGGGCGCGGGCCCAAGCGACTGCGAACGGCGCCGTTTCGCTCACGCCTATGTCACCCGACAAACACATCTTGTAGCTGCACAAGAAATCGGACACGATGTGCCGCAGGGGTATTTTGTTTGGCCCCTTTAGGCGAACCCTCCGTGCTGCTTCCTGGGCCGGTCGCGTCGGCTCCGCAAGGTGAAGGTGGCATCATGTCTCTCGACGCTCAGGCGCAAAGCCTCAGACTGCTTGTCGTCCATCACGATCTCATCGTGCTCGAGGACCTTTGCGAGACACTGGCCGAAACGGGGTCTGCGGCCTTGGTCGATCGTGCCGACACATTGCGCCCCGACGATCTGGATGGCCAATGCTATGACGCGGCGTTGATCGAAGTGTCGCGCAATGCCACGGCCTATGAGACGGCGTTTCAAACCCTGTCCAAGGCGCTGGCCCGCGTGATCTGGATCACCGACGACATGCACCCCGCGCCCGAGACGCCGCTGGTGCGCACCAGCCTGCGGCAGCCCTTTCGTACCGAGGATGTGACGACCGCCCTCGAGGCGGCGGGCGTTCTTCTGACCGGCATGAAAATGCCGCGCCCCTAGGCGGCGAGGGAACCGCAGCCCGGCCCGTTCGTTACCCCTTTGTCACTGCAAAGGAGTAATTACCATGCTTGGTTGGGCAATCGCCTTTCTCATCATCGCCCTCGTGGCCGCTCTTTTCGGCTTTGGAGGTATCGCCAGCGCATCGGCTGGCATCGCGCAGATCCTGTTCTTCGTCTTCATCGTGCTCTTCGTGGTCGCGATGGTGGCCCGCGCCGTGCGCGGACGCTCGCCCTGACGCGGGGCTTTGACTGCGCTGTCATGCGTCAACCGGCGGCCCGGATCAGGGCCGCCGGTTCTTTTTTGTGCCATGGCCGCGACACATGCGACAGGTCGTCCGTCGGGTGGAACGCAATCGCCCTGTCACGCGTTCTCTCCCCGTAACCCATTCAGGGCCGCCAGCCCTGCGTTGACATCAAGGAGGACGCACCGATGAACCGCGACCAGATCGAAGGCAAATGGACCGAAATCAAGGGTCGTCTGCGCGAGAGCTATGCCGATCTGACCGATGACGAGATCGAAGAGGCAAAAGGCGACCGCGAGCAGATGGAGGGCGTGTTGCAGCAGAAAACCGGCAACACCAAGGAGGAGGTGCGCCGCACCGTCGACCGGATCCTCGAAAGCGTCTGACGCCGCAAGAACAGCGAAACGGGGTGCCCTGACCGGGCGCCCCGTTTCTTTGCCCGGCCATCGGGCCGCCCCAAAGCACCTGGCAGAGCCCGATGCCGGGACGGACGCTTAGGAACCCCGCTCCGTTCCGGACGTTATGCCTTGAAAGGAGATGACTCATGGATCGACTAAGCATCGTGCTCACCCTCATGACCGGCGCCGTTCTGACCGGCAGCCTGACCGTCGCCGCCTTTTCCCTGGGGTATTATGGCTGGCCCGCCGTCATTTTCGCCGCGGTGGTGGGGTTTATCGCCTCCTGGCCTGTGGCCTATCTGATTTCGCGCTGGATCAAGCGATCCGACCCGGCCTGGACCGATCGCAAACCGCAGCAGTCGCGCATCGTGCCCGACCCTGACGCGCCCGAGGTGTGAGGCGTGACCTGAGACCCGTTTCCTCATCCATTTTGAGGTAGAGTCCGTCCCAACGAAGGAGACGGACGGAATGAAGAGATCACGGTTCAGCGAAGAGCAGATTATCGCGATCCTGAAGCAGCAGGAGAGCGGCCTGGCGACGGCGGATGTGTGCCGGGAACATGGGATCAGCTCGGCCACGTTCTACAAATGGAAAGCGAAGTTTGGTGGGCTCGAAGTGTCGGATGCCCGGAAGCTGAAGGCGCTTGAGGACGAGAACACAAAGCTGAAGAAGCTGTTGGCCGAGCAGATGCTGGACAACGCGATGCTGCGAGACGTTGCATCAAAAAAATGGTGACGCCCGCGGCCAGGCGGGAAGCCGTGGCGCATCTGTGCGAAGCGCACCAGGTGAGCCAGCGGCGGGCGTGTTCAGTTGTCGGGGCGGATCGGTCGAGCGTACGCTATCAAAGCGTGCGCCCGGACGATGCCGATCTACGCAAGGCGATGAAGGCTGTGGCGGCCGAGCGCCGTCGGTTCGGCTATCGGCGGGTGCATGTGATGCTGGAACGACAAGGCTGGCAAGTGAACCTGAAGAAGCTGAGGCGGCTTTACCGCGAGGAGAAGCTGCAGGTGAGGAAGCGCGGCGGTCGCAAACGGGCGCTCGGGACACGCAGGCCGATGCTGGTTCCGGAACGGCCCAATGAGCGCTGGAGCCTGGATTTCGTCTCGGACGCCTTTACAGATGGACGCAGGTTCCGGGTTTTGGCCATCGTGGACGACTTCAGTCGCGAATGTCTGGCATTGGTTGCGGACACTTCGCTTTCGGGGCTGCGGGTCACACGAGAGCTGTCAGCGATCATGGCCAGACGCGGACGACCCAGAACGATTGTCAGCGACAACGGCACGGAACTAACCAGTATGGCGGTGCTCAGATGGTGCCAGGAAACGCGGATCGGCTGGCACTACATCGCGCCGGGAAAGCCGATGCAGAACGGCTTCATCGAATCGTTCAACGGCAGCTTCCGGGACGAGCTCTTGAACGAGACCCTGTTCTCAACGCTGGCCGAAGCCCGTGAAAAGATCGGCGCATGGAAGGAGGACTACAACCGAAACAGACCCCACTCATCCCTGGGCAATCTCACGCCGCAGGAGTTTGCAATGAAATCGAGACTGGAAACGAAGGCCGCATGAGGCCAGAAATCAACCGACGGATTCTCCTGAAGGCTGGACGGAAGTCGGGTCTCAGGTCAACTCCGACGAAACGCGGTCCACATTCGTGCCGCGTGATACATCCACCTTGTAGCCGCCGCTGGTGTCACGCCCGGCATCGATAATTTCGGTATTCATGAGGAAAACTCCGCGACGGGCGGCCGGGAGCCTCTCTCTCGACCTCCAAACCCGTCACGGGCCGGAACGGCATCCCTCTGACTCTTGGGTCACTCCGCTGCGAGATCCCCCAGCGGGGAGGGGCCGCGCGATGCGGCCAGCCGGTGCAGTGCCTCTGGGGGGATATGCGTGTAGCGGCGAAGCATCTTCCAGTCCTTGTGGCCGGTGACCAGCGAGACCTGTTCGATGGCAAAGCCAGCCTCGAACAGGCGGCTAGTGCCTTCATGGCGCAGATCGTGGAAATGAAGGTCCTTCACGCTGACCTCCACACAGGCGCGCCGGAAGGCGGTTCCGACCGACCTCGAGTTGTAGGGAAAGATCCGGCCCTTCGCGCGCCCCAATTCCTTGGCCTGCGCCGTGACCAGCGCCCAGGCGTCGAAGCCGGTGGCAGCGAAGAGCGGGATCCGCTGGTCGTTTCCGGTCTTGTTGCGCGGGTCTTTTCGGTTGCGGATCAGGAGCATGCGGCGGTCGACGTCGAGATCGGCCCATTCGACGCGGCATATCTCGTCGAGCCGCATCGCCGTGGCCACGGCGAATTTCACGATGCGTGTCATCGGCAGGGTGAGCCGTTCGTTGTCATCGAAGCAGCGGAAGAGGCGGTTCAACTCGTCCGTGCGCGGGCGGCGATCCCGCTCCGTGCCCTTGCCGATGAGTCCAAGCCGCTTGAGTGCGACGCGCGCCAGATCAACGGGTTCCGGTGAGATATCGAGCCCGTGCACGGCTGCAGCGTGGGTGATGATCATCTTGATAGCGCCAATGTCGATCCCGAGGGTCACTGGTCCCGCGCCCTGATCTGCGCGCATCTTGCCGTAGTCGATCAGGCTCGAGCGGTCGAGGTGGCCGATCCTCTCCTTCCCGAGATCGCGCTTGAGCGTCGTGAGCGTGGCGGCCTTGCTGCGACGCGGCGGTTTCCCTACCTCGCACATATCGGCTATATGAAAGTCGATGAGGTCGCCAAAGGTCTGGTGGCGGCAGACTGACGACTTGATCGGCGCCAGCCCCTGATCGACCCGGGTCTCCGCCTGACGGGCCCAGCGGTGGGCGGCGTCTCGGCGGCGGAACGTCTCGCTCACGTAGCCACCCTGTCGTCTGATCTGGACCGAGGTCACGCTCCGGAGGGAAGGTTGGTGATGGAGGCCATTTTCGTGTGCGCTGTACGTGCAATAAGGCGTCATAGAGGGGCAAATTCGGGGGTGTCGGGGCGTATTCCAGCGTAGCAGCCGTTGCCGCCAACAGTTTGAAGAAAAAAATAGCCAATATATCAAAACGCTAGATTGTCCATTGCCCCGATGATGGACTGGACCGACCGCCATTGCCGGTTCTTTCATCGCCTGATGAGCCGCGAGACCCTGCTGTATACTGAAATGGTGACGGCGCCCGCAGTGGTGCATGGCGACCGCGACAGGTTGCTGGGCTTCGATGCCGCCGAACATCCCGTGGCGCTGCAACTTGGCGGATCGGACCGCGCCGAGCTGGCGCAGGCGACGCGGATCGCCGCGGAGTACGGGTATGACGAAATCAACCTCAATGTCGGCTGCCCCTCGGATCGTGTGCAATCGGGGGCCTTCGGGGCGGTTCTGATGACGCAACCCGCGCTCGTGGCCGCCTGCGTGGCCGCGATGCGGGCCGCCAGCCCTGTCGAGGTGACGGTGAAATGCCGGATCGGCGTGGACGATCAGGAGCCCGCGCACATCCTGCCCGATTTCCTGCGCCAGATCTCGGCGGCCGGCGTGCGGCGCGTGACCATCCACGCGCGCAAGGCGTGGTTGCAAGGGCTCAGCCCAAAGGAAAACCGCGATATCCCGCCATTGGACTACCCGCTGGTGTACCGGATGAAAGATGCGGTCCCCGAGATGCACCTGTCGATCAATGGTGGGGTCGCCTCGCTCGACGAGGCGGACGCACATCTTCGCGCCGGCATGGACGGGGTCATGATTGGGCGCGCCGCCTATCACACGCCGGCCGATATTCTGCTCGAGGCCGATCGAAGGATTTTCGGTGCCGCCTCACCGGCGCGCGACCCGGTCGAGGTCGCGCATCTGATGCTGCCCTATATCGAGGGGCATCTGTCGGCGGGCGGGCGGCTGCACCAGATCACCCGGCACATGCTGGGCCTGTTTGCCGGACGGCCGGGCGCCCGAGGCTGGAAGCGCGTCCTGTCCGAAGGCGCGCACAAGCCGGGTGCCGGCCCCGCGCTGGTGGAACGCGCCCTGGCCGAAATCACGCAGCGCGCGGCCTGAACCGACCTGAGCGTCAAACCGAGGGACAGGCCCGGCGCGGGTGGCCGGCACCTGCTTTTCCTCGGGCGGAACATGGGCTAGACGCGCCAGGCCTTGCGACGCACAGGAGCGACCGATGCCCGAGCTTTCCGAATTCATCCCGATGTTGGCCCTCATTCTGGCCATCGGGGCCTTTGCCGGTGTCATCGCGGGGATGCTGGGTGTGGGCGGCGGCATCGTTCTGGTGCCCGCGTTCTTTTTCGCCTTCGACAGCCTGGGATACGATACGCCCGAACTGATGCAGATCTGTCTTGCGACCTCGCTGGCGACGATCGTCGTCACCTCGCTGCGGTCGGTCCTGTCGCATCACAAGAAAGGCGCGGTCGATTGGCGGATCCGTAAGGGGGTGGGGGCCGGGGATCGCGCTTGGGTCCGCGCTTGGGGTGGTGGCGGCATCGGGGATGCGCAACGAGGTACTTATGGCGATCTTCGGGGTGCTTGGCCTTGTCGTGGGCCTCTACCTGGCCTTTGGCCGGGCGGATTGGCGGTTGGGCGAGGCGATGCCCACCGGCCTGCGCCGGATGGTGGCCGCGCCAGTCGTCGGGTTTCTGTCGGTCTTGATGGGGATCGGGGGCGGGAGTTTCGGCGTGCCGCTGATGACCCTCTACAACACGCCCATCCACCGCGCGGTGGCGACGGCGGCGGGGTTCGGCGTGATCATCGCCGTGCCCAGCGTTCTGGGCTTTCTGATGATCGGGGGCGACGGGCCGGGGCGGCCGCCCCTGACCATTGGTCAGGTCAATCTGGTGGCGTTCGTCGCGGTGATCGCCATGACGCTGCTGACCACGCCCCTGGGGGTGAAGCTGGCGCATGCGATGAACCCCAAGCCACTCAAACGCGCCTTTGCGGTGTTCATCATGATCATGGCGCTGAACATGCTGCGCAAGGCACTTGGGTATTGAGCTGGCTTGACCGCGGATGGCAGGTGTTCGATCCCGCCCCGTCGGTCGCGGCCTGGGTGGCGGCGGCGCGGCCCGCCGCGCTGCGGGTCGCGCAGGATCCGCAGCAGCGCAGCACATGGTTGCGGCACGGGGCGACCTGGTTCGTCGGTGTCGACGCCTTGCCCAACGATGCCAGGGGCTGCGTTGCGGATGGTCCGCCGCTGCGCTGCGTCGCGTTGCAGACGGCGCAGCGCGTCACGGGCGTGGGCGATCTGCATCAGGCGCAGGTGTCGGTGACCTATCCCGGCTATCCGGGTCGCGATCCGGGCGAGGGCGACGCCGCGCACCGCTTTCGCCGCGACCGCGATGGCGCGCATCTGGACGGTTTGCTGCCCCTGGGGCCGGCAAGGCGGCGGCATCTGGTCGAGCCGCATGCCTACATCCTGGGCCTGCCATTGACCGAGGCCGCGCCGGACGCCGCGCCGCTGGTCGTCTGGGAGGGCAGTCACCACCTGATCCGGTCCATGCTGATCCGCGCGTTGCGCGATCTCCGGCCCGAGGCGTGGCCGCAGGTCGATCTGACCGAGGTCTATCATGCCACGCGCCGGGCCGTGTTCGAGACTTGTCCCCGCCGGGTTATCCACAGCCCGCCGGGCGGCGCGCTTCTGCTGCATCGGATGACGATCCACGGCGTCGCGCCGTGGCAGCCGGGTGCAAAAGCCGATCCTTCGGGTCGGATGATTGCCTATTTTCGCCCCCAATTCAGCGGCTTCGGCGATTATCTTGCCGTGGATTGATCTGGGTGCGGATCGCTCCGGCCCGGTTACCCGATCTGGCCGCGCCGGGTCAGGTGGGCGCGCCGTCCACCGCGCCGCCGAGCGATCAGGTGTTTGCGGCCCGGCAGGTCCACCATCACCGCCGCGCGGGCTTCGGGGGCCATGCGGGACCATTGCGCGATCTCGTCCATGCTGCGCAGACAGCCCGTGCACAGCCGCGCCTCGGGGTGGATGACGCAAATCTGCACACAGGGGCTCTCGATCTCGTCGCGGCGCCAGATCGCGTCGGTCCGGGGCGGTTTCGGGTCGCGGTCGGTCATGGGGTCAATCTGCCTGCAAATGATGGAGGCGGTCCAGCGCCCCTTGCAGGATATAGCCCGCCGCGACGGCGTCGATCACCTCGGCGCGACGTTTTCGGGACGTATCCGCCTCGAGCAGCGCGCGCTCGGCGGCCACGGTACTCAGGCGTTCGTCCCAGAAGGTGATGGGCATCGCCGCGAAGGCGGGCAGGCGCGACAGGTTGCGCGCAAAGGCGCGGGTCGATTGCGCGCGCGGCCCTTCGCTGCCATCCATGTTGCGGGGAAGGCCCAGCACGATGCCGCCGATCTCGCGGGCATCGGCCAAGTCGGCCAGCCGCGCGGCGTCGGCGGTGAACTTGGTGCGTTTCACCGTTTCCAGCGCCGAGGCCGCCGACAGCAGCCTGTCCGAAACCGCGACGCCGATCGTCTTGGTCCCGAGGTCAAGCCCCATCAGCGCCCGCGCGCGGGGCAGGGCGGCGGCAAAGCCGGCGATCTCGTCGAAGATCACTCGTCCGCCCCGCCCAGACGCGCGCCCAACGGGGCCAGCATCTCCATGGCTTCGGGGACCTCGGCAAAGACGGTCTGCGCCTCGTCATAAATGGCCTGCGCCTGCTCGGGTCGGCCGAGCACCAGATAGGCGTTGATCAGGCGCACCCATTCCTCGGGCGGTCCGCCTTCGGTGGCAAGGCGCTGCGACAGGTTGGCGACCATGCCCTCGACCATCTCCGCGCGCTCCTCGGGCGTCATTTCCGCGGCGGCGTCCATATCGGCGCCGGAGGGGCCGCGCATGGGCGGCATGATATCGTCCTCGGCCGAGGCCGGGTCGGGCTGCGGCAGCTCTGCCAGCGATACCGGGTCGCCGGCAAGGGCCGCGATTTCCTCGATCTGTATGCGGATCGGCCCCAGCCAGGGCGCGTCGGCGCGGCTTTCGGCAAGCAGGTTGCGCCAGATCGGATAGGCCAGGTCGGGGCGCCCCTGCTGCGCATACATCAGGCCGGCGTAATAGCGCGCCGTGCCGTTGCGCGGGTTCATCTCGAGGGCGCGCAGCAAGGCGTCTTCGGCCTCGGGCGAGACATAGCCCCCGGCCGCCAGGATCATCATCTCGGCCAGATCGACATGCGCCTGGGCCGGTGTCTCGTCACCCAGCAGAGCGATCAGTTGCGCCTGCGCCCGATGCGCGGCGGTGAAGTTGCCCAACGCCGCCTCGTTCTGCGCCAGTAACGCCCAGCCCTCGGGGTCGTCGCGGCGCTGTTCCATGATCGTGCGCAGCTGCACGACCAGCGCTTCGCGCTCGGGTTGCTCGGGCACGCCTTCGCGGAAGGGCACGTCCTCTTCGGCCTCGGCCTGGGCGGGGCGGGTGGCGCGCGCCTCTTCGACCATCTGGATGCGGGCTTGCAGGGGCAGGTCGGGATAGCCCGGCGCGCCCAGTTGGTAGTACACGCCGACCGCCCCGCCGATCACCAGCACAAGGCTGGCCGCGATCATCCAGCGCCCGCCGGTGCCGCCGCCCGACGCGGTTTCGCTGCGGCTCAAGGCCCGGTCGGCTTCGAGGATGCGGCGCGACACCTCGGTGCGGGCGCGGGCGGCCTCCTCCTCGGTCAGGACACCGCGTTCCAGATCGCGCTCGACCTCCTTCAACTGGTCGCGATAGACCTTGAGGTCATAGGCGGCCGCCGGGGCCTCGGTTTTGCCGGGCCGCAGGTAGGTCATGAGAATGATCAGCGCCACCAGCAGCGACACGACGCCCGCCGCGATCCAGAATGTCATTTGGGTCGTTCTCCCTTGCCCGGTCCTGTGTCACATGTAAGGCCCACGGCACGCGGCGAAAACCCTTCAAAAGGGCGCGGGACGGCGTGTAAACCGGGACAAGTTGTAGCGGCGTCGCATTTTGCCGAAGAGGTGTCGGGATGAGTATCCTACACCGTCACCGTCTGCCGCAAAGGAAAGGCCCGAGTTGCAGGCCAAAGTTAAGGGCCCGAGTTACAGGAGCGTGCCGATGCGCCGATATTCCGCCTTTGCCATCGCCCGCGAGGCCGCGCGCCATCACCTCGGGTGGGAGCGCGCCTGGAAAAGCCCCGCGCCGAAAGCGTCCTATGACGCGATCATCGTGGGGGCGGGGGGCCATGGTCTGGCCACGGCCTATTACCTTGGCAAGGTGCATGGCATCCGCAACGTCGCCGTGATCGAAAAGGGCTGGCTGGGCGGCGGCAACACGGGCCGCAACACCACGATCATCCGCTCGAACTACCTGCAGGATGCGTCCGCCGCGATTTTCGAGAAGGCGCGCAGCCTGTACGAGACCCTCAGCCAGGACCTGAACTACAACATCATGTTCAGCCCGCGCGGCGTGATGATGCTGGCCCAGACCGAGCACGAGGTGCGCGGCTGGCAGCGCACGGCGCATGCAAATGCCCTTCAAGGCGTCGAGACCGAGTTCATCGGCCCCCGCCGGGTCAAGGAACTGTGCCCGATCATCAATCTCGACGGGCCGCGTTACCCGGTTCTCGGCGCGCTGTGGCAGGCACGCGGCGGCACCGCGCGCCATGACGCGGTGGCCTGGGGCTATGCGCGGGCCTGTTCCGACATGGGGATGGACATCATCCAGCTGACCGAGGTGACCGGCGTGCGCCGCGAGGGTGGGCGCGTCACCGGCGTCGAGACGACCAGGGGCGTCATCGGCTGCAACAAGCTGGGCATCGTCGTTGCCGGTCACTCGGGCGTTCTGGCCGAGATGGCGGGCTTTCGCCTGCCCATCGAGTCGGTGGCCCTACAGGCGCTGGTCAGCGAACCCATCAAGCCCTGCATGGATGTCGTCGTCATGGCCAACACCGTGCATGGCTACATGAGCCAGTCCGACAAGGGCGAGATGGTGATCGGCGGCGGTGCCGACGGCTACAACAACTACACGCAGCGCGGGTCGTTCCAGCATGTCGAGGAAACCGTCCGCGCGCTGGTCGAAACCTTTCCCATCATCAGCCGCCTCAAGATGCTGCGCTGGTGGGGCGGGATCGTCGACATGACGGGCGACCGCTCGCCCATCATCTCGAAAACGCCGGTCGAGAACTGCTTTGTGAATTGCGGCTGGGGCACGGGCGGGTTCAAGGCCATCCCCGGATCGGGCTATGCCATGGCGGAACTGATGGCCAAGGGCCATTCATCCCTGGCCGAGGAGTTTTCCATGACCCGTTTCCGCGAAGGCAGGTTCATTGACGAGAGCGTTGCGGCGGGGGTAGCCCATTGACCCGCGTCGAGCCCACGCGCCGGGTCAAGTCACTGGCGCTGCAATTGCTGTTCGAGATCGCCGATCAATGGACCGAAGGGCGCGCCTTCTGCGTGCAGGTGGGGGCCAATGATGGGGTCATCGCCGACCCGCTGAACCCGTTCCTGACCAAGCGCGGCTGGGGCGGCCTGCTGATGGAGCCCAACCCCCTCTATTTCCGGCGGGCCGAGGCGCTGCATGCCGACAATGACCGCGTGACGGTGCGCAATATCGGCTGTTCGTCCGAACCGGGGACATTGCCGCTCTATCACCTTGGAGAGGCGCACGAGCATCTTTATCGCCGCAACGCGCGCGGCACGGCGTCGCTCGATCGCGCGTGGCTGCATGACGCGCTGGCCAAGGAAAGCGAGGTGTTCGACGAAAGCCATATCGCCGTGACCGAGGTGCAGCTTGACCGGCTGGATGACATCCTCGCCCGCGAGGGGGTCACGCGCGCCGATGTGCTGGTCATCGATGTCGAGGGGCACGAGGCCGAGGTGCTGGCGGGGCTGGACCTCTTGGCGCTGAACCCGGTTCTGGCGCGGGTCGAGTGCACCGACCGCAAGCGCACGCGGGCGCTGATGCCGGTGCTCGCCGCCGGGGGGCGCTCGGTCTACAAGATCGCGGGCGAATTGATCGCGCTGGCGCCCGAGTTGCGCGAGGCGATCGAGGTCGACCACCTGCTGCAGACGCTTGGCCTTGGGGCCTACACGGCCGAGGCATGAGCATGGGGCAGGGGGCCGGTCGATGAACACGGTGGCGAAAAGCACGGTGGCGATCCCGCGCAGGCTGGCCCATATCTGGGTGGGCGACCGCCCCGCGCCCACGCATTGGATGCGGACCTGGCGGGACAAGCACCCCGATTGGGATTACACGCTTTATGACACGGCCTATCTGACGGGGCGGCGCTGGCGCAACCAGGCGCTGATCGCCGAGTATTTCCGGCGCGGGCGGCTGGAGGGTGTTGCCGATCTGATGCGCTACGAGATCCTGCACGAGCAGGGCGGGTTCATCCCCGGCGCAGATTTCGAATGCTTGCACCCCTGTGACGAGTTGTTCACCCGCCCGATCACCTATACCTGTTTCGAGACCTATCCTAAGAAACGCTGCCGCATGACGCCTTACCTGGCCTCGGCCCCCGGCACCGACACGCTGACCCTGACGCTGGATGTGCTTGTGGACCGCTACGCCCAGGCCCCCGAGACGGCGGAACAGCCCTGGATTTCGGTGGGAAACCTGTTCCTGCGCGACCTTCTCGATACGCATCGGGACCGGATGACACAGCTCGAGATCTTCGAGGCCTACACCTTCATCCCGCAACACAAGGACAAGCCGCGCTATGACGGGCCCGGCAAGGTCTATGCCGACCATCACTGGGGCACGACGCTGGACCGTTACGGCGCGGCGCCCGCGCGCTCGACACGCGATGACACGCTGGCCGCGCTGCAGGCCGCGCTGCCCGAGAGAAACGAGGTGACGAGATGATGAAATCCTATCTGGGCGAGGCGTTCGAACTGGCCTTTCAGGCCCATGCCGGCCAGGTGGACAAGGCGGGGCAGCCCTATGTCCTGCATCTGGTTCGCGTCGCCACAGCACTGTCGGACCGCGATGAACGGGTCGTGGCACTGCTGCATGATGTGCTCGAGGATACCGAGGTGAGTGCCGAGGATCTGGCGCTGCGCTTTCCACCCGATATCTGCGCGGCGGTCGAGGCGATCACCAAACGTCCGCACGAGGCCTATGAGGGCTATCTCGCGCGTGTGGCCGCCAACCCAATCAGCCTGGCGGTGAAACTGGCCGACATGGCCGACAATGCCGACCCCGCGCGGCTGGCCGCGCTTGACCCCGACGACCGCGCGCGGCTGCGCGAGAAATACGCGACTGCCCGAACCCTTCTGATCCAGCTTGCGGAGGCGCCCCATGCTGCTTCTTGAATGCCCCTATTGCGGCGTGAGTGCCGAGGAAACCGAGCTCAGCCCCGGCGGCGAGGCGCATCTTAAACGCTTCGGCCCCGGCAGCACGGATGAGCAGTTCGAGGATTACCTCTTCCTGCGTCCGAACGTGAAGGGTGTGCATTTCGAGCGTTGGCGCCACGCCCATGGCTGCGGCAAGTGGTTCTTGGCCGCGCGCGACACCGCCACGCTTGAGGTGTTCGGCACCTATTCGGCGCAGACGACCGAACCCCCGCAACATATCCTCGACGCGATCCGCGCCAAACGTCCCGACTGGAGCCAGCCATGAGCACCCGTCTGTCCACCGGCGGTCGCCTGATCGACCGCGATACGCAACTGAGTTTCACCTTCAACGGCAAGCGGTTGCACGGGTTTCAGGGCGATACACTCGCCTCGGCCCTGCTCGCCAATGGTCAAAGCATCATGGGCCGGTCTTTCAAGTATCACCGCCCGCGCGGGGTCATGACCTCGGGGGCCGAGGAACCCAACGCGCTTGTGGGCCTTGGCACGGGGGCGCGGTTCGAGCCGAACCAACGCGCCACCACGACCGAACTGTTCGACGGGCTGAGTGCCGAAAGCCAGAACCACTGGCCCAGCCTGGAATGGGACATCGGCGAGGTGAACGCGGCGCTGTCGCGACTGCTGCCCGCGGGGTTCTACTACAAGACCTTCATCCATCCGCGCCCCTTCTGGAAACACGTGTTCGAGCCCGTCATCCGCCAGTCCGCGGGTCTGGGCAAGGCACCGAAAGAGCGTGACGCCGATCGCTACGAGCATTTCTACGCCCATGTGGACGTGGTGATCGCGGGGGGCGGCATAGCCGGGCTGCAAGCTGCGTTGGACGCGGGGCGCGCCGGGGCCAAGGTGCTGCTCTGCGAGCAGACCGCCCATTGGGGCGGGCGCGCACCGGTCGATGGGGTGAGCATCAATGGCGATCCGGCTGATAGCTGGATCGACGCCACCCTGGCCGAGTTGGCCGTGTTGGAGAATGTCCACCTGCGCCCGCGCACCATGATCGCGGGGGTCTACGATCACGGCTATGTCCTGGGCTACGAGCGTGTGGCCGATCACACGCCCGAGGCCGACGCGCCGCGCCACCGGTTGTGGCGCATCCGCGCGAAACAGGTGATCTCGGCCACCGGCGCGCTGGAACGCCCGCTCAGCTTTCCCGGCAATGACAAGCCGGGCGTGATGCTGGCCAGCGCCTTGCGCGACTACATTGTCAATTGGGGCGTCAGCGCCGGCGACCGCACGGTGATCGTCACCAACAATGACGACGCCTATCGCACCGCCATCGCGATCAGGCAGGCGGGTCTGGACGTGCCCTGCATCGTCGATGCGCGCGCGCAGGCCGATGGCCCGCTGCCGGATCAGGCCCGCGCGCTTGGGATCGCGGTCAAGACCGGCATGGGGATCGCCGGGGTCAAGGGCTTGCGCGGTGTCGTGGCGGTGCAGCTTTGCCGACAAGAGGGCGAAGGCGCGGTGATCGAGGAGGTCGTCTGCGACGCGGTCGCCATGTCGGGCGGCTGGTCGCCGGTGGTGCATCTGTGGTCCCATTGCGGGGGCAAGCTGACCTGGGACGAGGCCGGGGCCTTCTTCCGCCCCGATCACACCCGCCCGCCGACCGGCCATGACGGGGCCGGGTTCGTCACCTGCGTGGGCGCATCGGACGGGGCGCTGCAGGCCGCCGAGGTGCTGGCATCCGCCAGCGCCGCCACCCGCGATGTGATGACGTCGCTGGGAAAGGCCGCGCCGAACGCCGATGTGGCGCAGGCCGATGCCCCGCCGGAACGGCCCCTGATGCCGGTCTGGATGATGCCGCAGGGCGCGGGGCCAAAAAAACGCGCCAAGATGTGGCTCGATTTCCAGAACGACGTGAAGGTCTCGGATGTGCAACTGGCTGCGCGCGAGGGCTATGAAAGCGTCGAACACACCAAGCGCTACACCACGCTTGGCATGGCGACCGATCAGGGCAAGCTGAGCAACATCAACGGATTGGCCATTCTGGCGGGCGAGTTGAACGCCCCCATCCCGCAGGTCGGCACCACCACCTTCCGCCCGCCCTATACGCCCATTTCCATGGGGGCGATCGCAGGCGAGGCGCGCGGCGATGTCTTCCAGCCCTTACGCCGCACGCCAATGCAGGATTGGCACGAGGCCAATGGCGCGCATTTCGAGCCGGTCGGCCAGTGGCGGCGGCCCTATTGCTTCCCCCGTGCGGGCGAGAGCCACCGGCAGGCCGTCAATCGCGAGATCACGGCGACGCGGACGTCGCTCGGGCTGCTCGATGCCTCGACCCTTGGCAAGATCATCGTCAAGGGGCCGGATGCGGGCCGCTTCATGGATATGCTCTACACCAACATGATGAGCACGCTGAAACCGGGCAAATGCCGCTATGGCCTGATGTGCTCGGAAAACGGGTTCCTGATGGATGACGGCGTGGTGGCGCGACTGGATGAGGATACGTTCCTGTGCCACACCACCACCGGCGGCGCCGAGGCTGTCCACGCCCATATGGAGGACTGGCTGCAATGCGAGTGGTGGGACTGGCAGGTCTACACTGCCAATGTCACCGAACAATGGGCGCAGGTCGCCGTGGTCGGCCCGAATGCCCAGAAGGTGCTGCAAGAGCTGGGCGGTGACATCGACCTGTCGAAAGACGCGCTGCCCTTCATGTCTTGGGCCGAGGGCAAGCTGGGCGCGTTCGACGCCCGCGTTTTCCGCATCTCCTTCTCGGGGGAGCTGAGCTTCGAGGTTGCGGTGCCGGCCAGCCAGGGCCGCGCGCTTTGGGACGCGCTGCTGGAGGCCGGGGCCGCCTTCGACGCCACACCCTACGGCACCGAGGCGCTGCACGTGATGCGGGCCGAAAAGGGCTTCATCATGATCGGCGATGAAAGCGACGGCACCGTGATCCCGCAGGATCTTGGCCTCGACTGGGCGATCTCGAAGAAGAAGGACGATTTCCTTGGCAAACGCGCGCAGCAGCGCAGCCATATGACCAAACCCACCCGCTGGAAACTGGTGGGCCTGGAGACGCTGAACGGCTCGGTCCTGCCCGATGGCAGCTACGCGCTGGCCGAGGGGGTCAATGCGAACGGGCAGGGCAACACGCAAGGGCGCGTGACCTCGACCTACTATTCGCCGACCTTGGGCAAGGGTATCGCCATGGGTCTGGTCCTGAACGGTCCCGACCGCATGGGCGAGGTGCTTGAGTTCAACACCACCGCAAAAACCGTCAAGGGCGAGGCGCCTAAAACCATCAAGGCGCGCATCGTCAGCCCGGTCTTTTATGACCCCGAGGGGGAGAAGCAGAATGTCTGATCTGGCGAGCGCAATGCCCGGCGCCGACGCGCAAGGGTTGGTCACGATCCGCGAGGCGGGTCTTGTGGGCATGGTCACGTTTCGCGGCGATCTGTCGGCGGCGGCCACGAAAAAGGCCGTGAAATCCGCCACCGGCTGCGACATGCCCGAACGGCGTGGCGTCGTGACCGCGGGCGACAACGGCGTGGCGTGGATGTCGCCCGATGAGCTGCTTGTGATCTGCCCGCATGACCTCGCCGAGCGGGTCGCGGCAGACCTGTCCGAGGCGATGGGCGAGGCGCATAACCTCGCGCTGAACGTCTCGGACGTCCGCGCGGTCTTCGAGGTCACCGGTCCCGCGTGGCGCGACGTGCTGGCCAAGGTGACCCCTGCCGACCTGTCGCGCGACGTGTTCGGGCCGGGCGAAATGCGGCGCACGCGCATGGCGCAGGTGGCCGCGGCGGTCTGGATGACCGGCGACGACACCGTGCGCGTGATCTGTTTCCGCTCGGTCGCGCGCTACATGTTCGACCTGCTGGCGCTTTCGGCGCAAGAGGGCGGCGCGGTCGGCTATCACTGACGCCGCCACCAAGGGCGATCACGGCGAAGTCCCGCAGAAAACTCGGGATTCCGTGGCATACAGCAGGCCCATGGGGTTGACGAAACCCCATTGCGACCTCCATCTCAAGGCCAAGCACAAACCGCAGAACAGGGGGCCCAGATGGCTTTTGAACTTCCCGATCTTCCTTACGCCCATGACGCGCTGGCCGATCTCGGCATGTCGGCCGAGACGCTGGAATACCACCACGACCTGCACCACAAGGCCTATGTCGACAACGGCAACAAGCTGATCGCGGGCACCGAGTGGGAAGGCAAATCGGTCGAAGAGATCATCACCGGCACCTACCAGGCGGGCGCCGTGGCCCAGAACGGCATCTTCAACAACGCTTCGCAGCACTGGAACCACGTCCAGTTCTGGGAAATGATGGGCCCCGGCCAGACCGGCATGCCCGGCGAGCTGGAAGCCGCGATCACCGAAAGCTTCGGCTCGGTCGACAAATTCAAGGACGACTTCGCCGCCGCGGGCGCGGGCCAGTTCGGCTCGGGCTGGTGCTGGCTGGTCAAGGACAGCGACGGCAGTCTCAAGGTCACCAAGACCGAGAACGGCGTGAACCCGCTCTGCTTCGGGCAGACCGCGCTTCTGGGCTGCGATGTGTGGGAACATTCCTACTACATCGATTTCCGCAACAAGCGCCCCGCCTACCTGTCGAACTTCCTCGACAAGCTGGTGAACTGGGAAAACGTGGCCGCGCGCCTCGCCGCGGCCTGATCCGCAACCGACACGCTTGGAAAGGCCCGCTTCGGCGGGCCTTTTTCGTTTCGGTATCGGACTGGCGCGATGGTAGTCTGGAACAAGGCCGGGCGGGCCTGCGTTTTTGCCATGAACGCAAAAAGGAGGACATCATGGCAGAGCGCGCGAAATCAAAGGACGGGCGCAGCGAAACCCGCGAGATCATCGGCGAGGTGGACAAGGCGCCGTCGTTTCAGGGGCGCGATGGCGGGGATCTGACCCGCAAGACCGCGACCAAGGACGAGATGAAACGCGACCATGACGGCCGCTTTGGCGCCACCCGCGCCACCAAATCCGACGAGGACCGCCCCGGCACGGACAATCTCGGCGAAAGGAACAAATGATGGCTGACCCTTCGATGACACCCACCCCCGTCGAGCAGGTGCGCAAGAACCCCTCGCCGCTGACCAACGGCACCTGGGTTCTGGTGGCCGATGGCGAAAAGGCGCTTCTGCTGGAAAACATCGGCGATGCCGATTATCCGCAACTGGAAGTCCGCCGAGAGGACGAACAGGACAACCCCAAGACGGCCGAGCAGGGCACGGACAAGCCGGGGCGCTTCAATGACGGCCCCAATGTCCAGCGCTCCGCGGTCGAGGAAACCGACTGGCATCGCCTCGAGCAGATGCGCTTTGCCGACGATCTGGCCGACATGCTGTACAAACGCGCCCATGCCCACGGGTTCAAACGGCTGATCATCGCCGCCAGCCCGAAAATCCTGGGCGAATTGCGCCACCAGATGCACAAGGAAGTCGCCGACAAGGTCGTGGGCGAGGTCGACAAGACCCTGACCAATCATCCGGTGGACGACATGGCCAGACATATCGCCGAGGCGTTGATCCCGTCCGACTGACCCCAACGCGCCGCGCCGCGGGCGCGCGGCGCCTTGTTGACCGCCCCGACAAAGCGTGAAAAGTCGCGGGCATGCCCGATGCCGCGTCTCCCCCTTCCGCATCGCCTGCGCGCTTTGGTGCCGCGGGCCGCGGGGTGGCGGCGCTGGTGCTGGCCTGCGTCATCTGGGGGCTGTCGCCGCTCTTTTATGAGTTGCTGGCGCACATTCCCCCGCAAGAGGTGCTGGCCCATCGCACGGTCTGGTCGCTGATCGTCTTTGCCGGGGTTCTGGCCCTGCAAAGCCGCCTGCGTGAGGTGCCGCGCGCCCTTGGCGGCCTGCGGCCCGCCCTGGCCGTGGCGGCGGCGGCGGCGATGATCTCGATCAACTGGTTTCTTTTCATATTCGCCATTCAGGCCGGACGCACGGTCGAGGCGTCGCTTGGCTACTACATTTTTCCACTCGTCGCGGTTCTGATCGGCGCGGTCATCCTGCGCGAGGGGCTCTGCCGCGCGCAAATGCTGGCCGTGACGTTGGCCGCCAGCGCGGTGATCGTGCTGACCGTCGGCCTTGGCGCCGCGCCGTGGATATCGCTGACGCTGGCCGTGACCTTCGGCATCTACGGATTGTTGAAACGCATGGTCGCTGCCGGGCCGGTCGTGTCGGTCACGGCCGAGGTGCTGATCCTGCTGCCCATCGCCGTGGCCTATCTGGCCTGGCTGGGGGCCGGGGCGGGGGCCTTTGGTCAGTCCCTAGGTGACAGCCTGCTGTTGATCGCCTCGGGGCCGATGACGGCGACACCGCTCATCCTGTTTTCCTACGCCACCAAACGCGTGGCGATGGCGACCGTGGGTCTGGTGCAATACCTCAATCCGACCCTGCAATTCGCCACTGCGGCCCTGATCCTGGGCGAGGTCGTGACGCCGTGGCACATGATCGCGTTTCCGATCATCTGGGTTGCCCTGGCGATCTATTCCTGGGCGACGCTCAGGCAGGCGCGCGCACCGCGCTGAGCGCATCCATCAGGCCCGCGACATCCGGCACGCTGTGATAGTAGCCCAACAGCGAGGCCTCGGCGAACCCTTCGGCGACGACATGGTCCAAAAGACTGCGCATCGGGTCCCAATAGCCTTCGGTATCCAGCAGGTAGACGGGTTTTTCGTGCAGGCCCAGTTGCCGCCACGTCAAAACCTCGAAAAACTCGTCAAGGCTGCCCGCGCCACCGGGCAGCATCACGATGGCGTCGGAATTCATGAACATGACCTTCTTGCGCTCGTGCATCGTCTCGGTGACGATGAAGCTGGTCAGATCGCGTTTGCCGACCTCGAGGCTGAGCAGATGGGTGGGGATGACGCCGAATGTTTCGCCACCCGCCGCCTGCGCGGCACGGGCCACCGCGCCCATCAGCCCGACATCGCCCGCCCCGTAGACCAGCCGCATGCCGGCCCCGGCAAGGGCATGGCCCAGATCGGTTGCGGCCTGCAGGAACGCCGGACGGCGACCGGCACGCGAGCCACAATAGACACAGACGGAAAAGCTCGACATCGGGCCACCTTGCACTCGGACGGTTTTTCAGCCCTGATACCTGTGAAGCAAGGGCCGCTCAAGCCATTGGGACATGGCCGGGCGACTGGGAGTGGGAAAGGGGCAGGCCGATGAAACTCGGCGCCATTTTCGGCAACAGCACACCCGCCGTCGGCGCGGCCGCCGGCGGCGTGATCGTGGTGGTGGGCGCCGTGGTCGGCTATACGCTGTTGCGCGAGGATCCGGCCCAACCCGGCCCCGAGGCCGCCCCGGAAACGGTCGTGTCCGCCGAGGTGTCCGACAGTCCCGCGCCGATCGCCGACCCCCAGGACCCGCCCCCGCCAGAGGCGGTCGCGAGCGCCCCCACCGCCGCCCCCCAACCTGAGCCCGAGGCCGAGATTCCCGAAGCGCCGATCTATCGGCCGCCCAGTTTCGATCAGGTGCGGGTCGCCCCGGACGGAAACACGGTGATCGCCGGCCGCGCGCCCGCCCGGTCCGAGATCGAGGTCAGGCTGGATGGGGCTGCGGTGTCGGCCACGCGCGCCGACGGCGCCGGCGCCTTCGCCGCCCTGCTGAGCCTGCCGCCCTCGGATCAGCCGCGCATCCTGACGCTGGTTGCGCGCATCGACGGGCAGGAAATTGCGGGCGCGGACCAGGTCATCGTCGCCCCCTTCTCGGCGCCCGAGGCCATCGCGGCCGCCGACCTGCCCGCGGACGCCCCGCCGGCACGCCGAAGTCTCGGACACCCCGGTCGCGCCCGCCAGCGTGCCCCCCACCGCGCCGGCCGAGGCCACGCCGACCGCGCCTGCGGCCCCTGCCGTGGTGATCGCGGGTCCGGATGGGCTTCGCATCAGCCGCGGGGGGCCACAGCCGCCCGATGCGCAGACCGACATCCAGATCGATGCGATCTCTTACGACACCGAAGGCGCGGTGTTCGTTTCGGGGCGGGGGACGCAAGCGGCCGAGCTGCGCGTCTACCTCAACAATCAACCCATCCGCATGGGCGAGATCGGGCCGGGCGGCACTTGGTCGCTGGCGCTGCCCGATGTCGATCCGGGCACCTATACCTTGCGCGTGACGCAGCTTGGACCCGAGGGCGAGGTCGCCTCCGAGACCGAGACGCCCTTTCTGCGCGAAGACCCCGCGCGGGTGGCACAGGCCCCGACCGCAGAGGATGGGGTCTCCGTCATCACCGTTCAGCCGGGATTCACGCTTTGGGGGATTGCCGAGGCGAATTTCGGCGAAGGGCTGGCCTATGTGCAGATCTTCGAGGAAAACCGCGACCAGATCCGCGACCCGCACTGGATCTTTCCCGGCCAGATCTTTCGCCTGCCCGATCTGCCCGGGGCCGAGGACCCGGCTCAGGCGCAGTGAGCGCGCGGGCTTGCTGGCCTTTTCCGTGGCGGGGTCCTAGGGTGCAGCGCCAGCGCTCAGGACCATAGATCATGCCAGCCGACAAACCCGCCCCGTCCGGGGCCTATCCAGCCGCCGCCATCGCAGACACGCCCGCCGCAGACACGCCCGCCGCAAACACGCCGCCCCCCAGCGTCGAGGAGGACGAGCGCCGCTCGGGTCTGCGCACGATCCGCAAGGTCGCGCCGTATCTCTGGCCGCAGGACAAGGCGTGGGTCAAACGCCGCGTCGTGATCGCGCTGGTCATGCTGGCGCTGGCCAAGATCGTGACCGTGGCCACACCGTTCCTCTACAAGGCGGCGGTCGATGTGCTGGCCGGCGAGGCGGGCACGGATGCGGGGATGATGCTGGCGATCGGCGCGGTTGGTCTGACCGTGGCCTATGGGTTCGCGCGCCTCGCCAATGTCGGGTTTCAGCAGCTGCGTGACGCGGTCTTTGCCCGCGTCGCGCAACGCGCGCTGCGGCAACTGGCACTGGAGACGTTTCAACATATCCACGCGCTCAGCCTGCGCTACCACATCACGCGCAAGACGGGCGGCCTGAGCCGGATCATCGAGCGCGGCGTGAAAGGGGTCGAGTTCCTGCTGCGCTTCCTGCTGTTCTCGGTCGGGCCGCTGATCCTGGAACTGCTGTTGACCGGCATCATCCTGGCCGTTGTGTTCGACATCAGCTACCTGCTGGTGCTGGCCGTGACGATCGCCCTTTACATCGCCTTCACCTTCAAGGTGACCGAGTGGCGGGTGAAGATCCGGCGCGAGATGAACCGGCAGGATACCGACGCCAACCAGAAGGCCATCGACAGCCTGCTGAATTTCGAGACGGTCAAGTATTTCGGGGCCGAGCGCCGCGAGGCCGAGCGCTATGATCGCGCCATGGCGGGCTACGAGGATGCCGCCATCCGCACCTCGCTGTCGCTGGCGCTGTTGAATTTCGGCCAGTCTCTGATCATCACGGCGGGGCTGGTGATCGTGATGGTGATGGCGGCCCTGGGGGTGCAGTCGGGCGATCTGACCGTGGGCGATTTCGTCATGGTCAATGCCTACATGATCCAGATCACCATGCCGTTGAACTTTCTCGGCACGGTCTATCGCGAGATTCGCCAGAGCCTGGTCGATATGGGCGAGATGTTCGACCTGCTGGAGCAGCCCACCGAGGTCGCGGATGCGCCCGGGGCGCCCGATCTGGCCGTCACGGGCGGCGAGGTCACCTTCGATGACGTGCGATTTGCCTATGACACCGAACGCGCGATCCTCAAGGGGATCTCGTTTCGCGTCGCGCCGGGCGAGACAGTGGCCCTTGTCGGGCCGTCGGGCTCGGGCAAATCGACGATCGGGCGGTCTTTTGTTCCGCTTTTACGACGTGCGCGGAGGGGCCATCCGCATCGACGGTCAGGACCTGCGCGACATCACCCAGGCCAGCCTGCACGACGCCATCGGCGTGGTGCCGCAGGACACGGTGCTGTTCAACGACACCATTCGCTACAACATCGCCTATGGCCGCCCCGAGGCGGAGGATGCGCAGATCGTCGCCGCCGCGAAGGCCGCCAAGATCCACGAATTCATCCTCGGCCTGCCGGATGGGTATGACACGGTCGTGGGCGAACGCGGTCTGAAACTGTCCGGCGGCGAGAAGCAGCGCGTGGGCATCGCGCGCACGTTGCTGAAGGATCCGCCGATCCTGCTGCTCGACGAGGCGACCAGCGCGCTGGATACCGAAACCGAGCGCGACATCCAGTCGGAGCTGCGCATGATGGGGCAGGGGCGATCCGTCATCACCATCGCGCACCGGCTGTCGACCATCGTCGATGCCGACAGGATCCTGGTGCTGGAGGCGGGCGAGATTGTCGAGCAGGGCACCCATGGCGATCTGCTGGGTGCGGGCGGGCGCTATGCCAGCCTGTGGGCGCGGCAGATGGCGGGCGACGATTTCGACTGAGGGATTGCGCCGGCTTTGCCGCCGCCGGGGCGAGCGCCTCGGGGGGCCTTGAGCCCCCCTCGGCGCTGGTGCCTCCGGCGGGAGTTTTTCAACCAAGATGAAGGGGCAATGTGGTCCCCGGCCTCATTCCGCCGCGCGCAAGGGGGGATGCGGCGGTGTGTTCGGGTCATCGGCATCATCGCTATCGGGCCGGGGCGCGGGGTCGTGCGCCGGCGGCTCGGGAGGGGTAAACCCTGGGTCGGCGGGGTCGGTCGGGACCTCGGGGGCGGGATCGTCGAGGCGGGGCAGGTCGGGCTGTTCGTCCCAGTAGATCATCGGATCGTGGGTGCGCCGTGCCGCGCGGGCCAGCGCCCAATCCTGGGCGCGTTGGCTCATGCGGCGGGCCCCCAGGCGCGCAAGGGCCCGGCCGATCCAGCCCATGATCGTGCCCGACCAGACCCGCAGCGCCAGAAGCGAGGGGGTGAAGACGAGCGTCAGGACCGTGGCGATGCCAAGGCCGAACACCACGGCCGTGGCCAGTTGCTTCCACCACAGCGCGGTGGGGCTGTCGATGGTGTAGCCACCGCCCGCGAAATCGAGCGAGACACCGAACATCATCGGGGCCAGGCCCGCCATCGTGGTGATCGTGGTCAGAAGGACGGGGCGGATGCGGGCCTCGGCCGTGCGGGTGATCGCCTCGAGCCTTGGCATGTAGCGGGCGTATTCCTGGTAGGTGTCGATCAGCACGATATTGTTGTTCACCACGATCCCGGCCAGTGCCACGATCCCGGTGCCGGTCATGATGATCGAGAAGGTCTGATCCATGACCAGCATGCCGATCAGGACGCCCGTGGTGGACAGCACCACGGCCAAAAGCACCAGCACCGAGTTGTAGACCGAGTTGAACTGTGCCAGCAGGATGATGAACATCAGCCCCAGGGCCGCGCCGAAGGCCTGCCCGAGGAAGGCCTGGCTTTCGGCCTGATCCTCCTGATCGCCGGCCCATTCCCATTCGACCGAAGCCGGCAGCGGCGACTCGGCCTCGAGCCATTCGGTGATGCGCTCGATCCGTTCATTGGCGGTCACGGGAACGAGGCTGAGTGTGCCATCCTCGAGACCGGCGGCCACCGTGTCGGCGGTCACACCCGTCTCCATCAGCAGGTGGATCTGCCAGCCCGTGTCGTTGAAGGTGAAATCGGCGCCGCCCGCCACCGTGGGATCGGCGCTGTCACGCAGATAGGCGACGGTCTGCCCCTCGGCGTCGGTGGCGCGCACCATTGCGGCCAGGACATCGGCCTTGACCTCGAAGACGCGAGACTGGTCGACGCGGTTGATTTCGGCCAGTTGCGGGGCCGGGGTGTAGCTGACGAAATTCGACAGGGGCACCAGCCCGTCCATGGTGCGCACGCGCATCGTGTCGAGCGTCGAGAGAACCCGCGCCTCGTCGGGGAAGCGGACGCGAATGTCGATCTCCTCGTCCGAGGAGGGAACGCGCATCGTGTCGAGCAGGATGCCGCGTGTCACAAGCTGCACCATCGCGCCCACGGTCGCCACATCGGCGCCGAACCGGCCTGCGGCCTCGACATCGACATCGATCTGCCAGTCGATGCCGGGCAGGGGCAGCGTGTCCTCGATCAGGGTCAGGCCGGGGCGGGTTTCGAAATGGGCGCGGACGATCCGGGTGGCGGCCTGCAACTCGTCCCAGTTGTCGCCGGACAGGCGCAGGTCGACGGGCTTGCCGCTGGCCGGGCCGTTGGCCTGGCTGAAGATCTCGACCTCGATGCCGGGAATGCGGTCCAGCCGGGTTTGCAGCCTGTCGAGGATCAGGTCGCCATCGGCCCGTTCGCCCCAGGGTTCGAGATCGACCTGCACCTGGCCGATCGTGTCGGCCGGGGCCGAGGCGCCGCCGGTGTTGTTGTTCAGCCCGCCATCGCCGGCAAAAGCAAAGACGTCGCGGATGCCCGGCGTGCCCAGAACCTCGCGTTCGACCAGGCCGACGAGGTGATCCTGTTCATCGACCGACAGGTTGCCGCGGGCGCGCACATAGACGATGGCGTTCTCCGGCTCGGTCTCGACGAAGAACTCGACGCCGTTGTTGTTCTCGCCGAAATAGCTGAAGACCGTGATGACAAAGGCCCCGACCGCCGCGATCATGACCAGCGGCATCACCGGGTTGCCGACGATGGCGTGGATCAGCCAGCCAAAGGGCGAGCGTCGGTAGCCCGCCTGCACCTTGCGCTGGCGGGCGGGCCGCTGGATCGAGCCCAGCACGACGGACATCGTCGCGGACAGCAGGACGAAGGCGATCATGCCGGGCGCCATGGTCATCACTGCGGCCGTGCCCGGGGGGAACCAGGCCTGGCCGTTGATCGTCAGCAGGGCCGCCTGAAACAGCCCGTAGGCCAGCACGATGGCCAGACCCACCCGCAACAGGTAGACCGGAACCAGGCGCTTGAGCGCGGCCGAGCCGCTCTCGACCACGCGCGAGAAGCGTGCCGCGACCCCGCCCAGAACCGGCAGATAGATCAGCGCCACGATCAGCGAGGCCGACAGAACGAAGATCAGCGTGACCGGCAGCATGCCCATGAACTCGCCCGGCACGCCGGGCCAGAACAGCATCGGAAGGAACGCGCAGAGCGTCGTCGCGGTCGAGGACACGACCGGCCAGAACATGCGCTTGGCCGCGTCGGTATAGGCCTGCATCGGGCGGGCGCCGGCCTGCAGCCGCTTGTCGGCGTATTCCACCACCACGATGGCGCCATCGACCAGCATGCCCACGGCCAGGATCAGGCCGAACATCACGATGTTCGACACGGGGATGCCCATGATCCCAAGCAGGATGAAGCAGAGCAGGAACGAGGTCGGGATGGCAAAGCCCACCAGCAGCGCCGAGCGCGTCCCGAGCGAGGCCAGCACCACGATCATCACCAGCGCGATGGCGGTCAGGACCGACCCTTCGAGCTGGCGCACCATGCCGTCGACCTGCACGGATTGATCGAGCGTCGTGTCCACACGCACCGAGTCGCGCAATTCCTGCGGCCAGGTGGCGCGCACCTCTTCGACCGTCTGGCGCACCAGATCGGCGGTATCCATGATGTTGAAGCCCAGCCGCTTGACGACCTGCAATGCGATCGTCGGCTCGCCATTGAAGCGCGCGGTGCCGCTGCGATCCTGATAGGTCAGGCGGATTTCGGCCAGATCGCCCAGGGTCACGACCCTGTCGCCATCCACGCTGATGACCAGGTTGTAGACATCCTCGGCGCTGTCGAAACTGGAGGGGATCTTGACCGAGATCGCGCCGCCCTCGGTCTCGACCTCGCCCGCGGCGATCAACTGGTTGTTGTTGACCACCGCATTGATCAGGTCGCCAGCGGTGACGTCATAGGCCTCCAGCGCGATGGGGTCGATGATGACCTCGAGCATCTCGTCCCGGCTCCCGGCCAGACCGGCCTCGAGCACGGGGGTCAGCGTCTCGAGCGCATCCTGCATGTCCTGGGCCAGGCGGATCAGCGTGCGTTCGGGCGCGTCGCCCGACAGCGCCACGACGATGATCGGAAACTCGGAGAAGTTGATTTCGTTGATCGAATAGCTTTCGGCGCCTTCGGGAAACTGCGCCTCGGCGCGGCCCATGGCGTCGCGCACATCGGCGATGGTCGCGCCCTTGTCCCAGCCGAACTCGAACTCGAGGAACAAACCGGCAAACCCTTCGGCGGCGGTCGCGGTGATCGTGGTCAGCCCGTCGAGATCCTGGAACTCCGACTCCATCGGGCGCACCAGCAGACGCTCGCTGTCCTCGGCCGAGATGCCGCGAAAGGGGACCGAGACGAAGAGCCCAGGAATGTCGATGTCGGGCTCGCCTTCCTTGGGCAGGCCGACATAGGCGGCGGTGCCCACGACCAGCGACAGAACCACAAAGGCCACGACCATGCGCGCACGGCTGGCTGCCCAGTCAATGATGCCCGTCATTGCGTCAACTCCTCGTAGCTGACGCGCACCGCAACGCCTTCGGTCACGAATTCCTGCCCGACGGTGATCACATCGGCCTGCTCCGGCAGGCCGGACAGCCAGACGCCGTTGGCGGTGTCACGGATCATGCGCACGGGTACGAAATCGACCACGCCGTCGACCACGATGCGCACGCCCAGTTCGCCCGCATCGTTCAACGTCATGGCCGAAACGGGCAGCAGATGCGCGGGGGTTCCGGCGGTCTGGATCAGGATATCGGCGGTCTGCCCGTCGCGAATGGCGATGTCGGGGTTGGGCACGGTCACCTCGACACGGAAGGTGCGCGTCCGCTCATCGGCCGACCGGCTGAGGAAGGTGACCTCGCCGCGCACCTCGCGCCCCGAGGCCAACCGCGCCCCGGCCATCGCCCCCGGTGTGATCCGGTCAACATCGGCCTCGGGCACGAAGCCCACGAGCTTCATCGGGTCGAGCTGGATCACCGTGGCGCAGAGGCTGCCGGGCTGCATCAGGCTCCCGAGTTCGGCGGTGTCCGACTCCAGGTAGCCCTCGAACGGCGCGCTGATGCGCAGGTTGGCGATCTCTTCCTCGGCCCCGGCCACGGCGGCCTCGCCCGAACGGATGGTCGACCGCGCCTGCGAGACCCCGGCCTCGGCGGCGGCGATGGCGGCCTCGGCGCTTTCGCGGGCGGCCTCGGCGCTGGCGGCGCGCGTTTCGCTGGCAAAGCCCGATGCGCTGAGGCGTGTGGCGGCATTGGCGTCGATCTCGGCGGCGGCCAGCTGCGCCCGCGCGCCGGCCAGTTGCGCCTCGGCCTCGGGCAGGCGCGCGCGCGCAGTGTCCAGCGCCGCCTGCGCCTCGGCCAACGCCGTCAGGCGCGTGCCGGGATCGATCTCGCACAGCAATTGCCCCGCCTCGACGAAGGCCCCGGCCCGGATCGGGTCGGAAATCACCCGGCCCGAGGTTTCGGCCGCCACGTCGACCTGTCGGATCGCCTCGGTCCGTCCGCGCAGGATGACGGCGTTCTCGGTGGTGCGGGCCTGCGACCGGCGCGCCGTGACATGTACGCGCGTGTCGTCCTCTGCGGCCTCTGCGGCCTCTGCGCCCTCGGCGGCGGCAAGCTCGGCCTCGTCAACCGGCACGGCGGTCGTGGGGGCAGGGGCATAGCGCTGCGCGAACTCGATCAGCGTGGTGCGATCGAGGATGACGAAATACAGGGCAACGCAGACCAGCGCCGCGATCATCAGCGGAAAAGGTTTCATACGGGTTTACACGTCTTTCCCGGCGATTGCCGTCGCGCGCGGCGCAGGCGGGGCCGTTTTGGGGTATGAGTTGCTAGCAATACGCTGAACCAACCCGTTCAGATTAGTTTTTTCTGCGGCGCGGCGCAAGAAAGCCCGCCGTTGCTGACACGCGGCCGTGACACCGCTGTGACACCACGCGTTGCGGGGGCGACCGTGGGTCAGCATGCCGGCCGATGCGCCGGGCCGGGCCGTGGCCCTTGCGGCGCCCCCGCCGACCGCGCTATGGCATCGGCGCAAAGGGTTGAGGGGTGATCGGCACATGGCCAATACCGACAGTTTCATCGACGAGGTGTCAGAAGAGCTGCGCCGCGACCGGCTCTATGCCTTGTTTCGCCGGTGGGCGTGGCTGGCCGTCCTGATCGTCGCCGTGCTGGTGGGCGGGGCGGCATGGCTGGAATGGCAGCGCGCGCAGGACCAGGCCCGCGCCGAGGCGTTCGGCAATGCGCTTCTGGCGGCGCTCGACGGCACCACGCCCGAGGCCCGGATCGCTGCCCTGGGGGCGGTCGAGGCGCCGGGCCCCGAGGGGGCTTTGCTGGTGGGTCTGCTGGCGGCGGGCGAGGCTGTGGCCGCCGACCCCGAGGCCGCGCGCGAGACCGCCGACACCCTGCGCCGCGCGGCCGCAGCGCCCGATGTGCCGCCGATCTACCGCGACCTGGCGATCTACAAGGCGCATCTGCTCAGCCCGCAATCGCCTGCCGAGGCGCGGCTGGAACTGGGCGGTCTTGCCGAGCCGGGCCGTCCCTTCGCCGCGCTCGCCGAAGAGCAACTGGCCCTTCTGGATATCGCCGAGGGCGACATCGAGGCCGGGATCGACCGTTTGCGTGCGCTGGAAAACGCCGCCGCTGCGACACCGGGCTTGCAACAACGGGCCGCACAGTTGATTGTGGCGCTCGAAACCGGGGCGCGCCTTGTCGATACGGCACCCGAGGCGGCCCCGGAGTTGCCACAGGAGACGGCACCCGAGGCCGAAGCGGCGCCCGGCCAGGCCGACCCGGCCGAAGGAGCGCCCACCCAGGGGGCTGACGAGGCAGCCGACGAGGAGGCCACTGCGCCCGAGAACTGAACCGCGTCTGCTGTTACGGCACGCGCGGCCAAAACGGACGGAAGACAGGAAGACCCGACAGAATGATGACCCAAGTCGATGCCGCCCGCCCACGCGCACCGCGCCGTCTGTTCCGCCCCGCCACCTGGGGCCTCGTGCTGGGCGCGGGCCTGATCCTGTCGGCCTGCGGCGATGAAACCATCCTGCCCGGCGAACGCTTCGACACGCGGGTGCCGCTTGCCGAGACCGAACGCGGCGCGGTCGATACCGGGCCCACGGATGCGGCCCGCCCGATCAGCCTGCCGGCCGCGCGTGCGCTGTCGAGCTGGGGGATGCGGGGCTATGATGCGCAGAACCGCACGCCCCACGCCGCCCTTGGCGGCAGTCTGACCGAGGTCTGGACGACCGGGATCGGGCGCGGCAACTCGCGCCGCCTGCGCCTGACGGCGGATCCGGTGGCCGATGCGGGCCGTGTCTTTACCCTCGATGCCCAGGCCGGGCTGCAGGCGACCTCTCTCAGCTCGGGCGAGGCGCTGTGGCGCGTCAGCCTCGAACCCGGTTTCGACCGCGGTGGCAGCATTTCCGGCGGAGGGCTGGCCGTGGCCGGTGGCCGGCTCTTTGCGACCACGGGCTTTGGCGAGCTGGTCGCGCTCGACCCGGCCACGGGCAACGTGATCTGGCGCCAGCGGCTTGAGGCCGGGATCGGCGCGCCCACCGTGTCGGGCGGCACTGTCTATGTCGTCAGCCGCGACAACCGGGCTTGGGCCATCGACGCCGCCACCGGGCGTCTCGATTGGGAGGTGCCCTCGGCCCCGGCCCAGGCCGTTCTGGCCGGCGGGGCTGCCCCGGCGGTGACCGATCGCGTGGTGATCTTCCCCTTCGGCTCGGGCGAGTTGGTGGCCAGCCTGCGCAACAGCGGCGTGCGCCTGTGGTCCACGGCGGTGGCCGGCGGGCGGCTGGGTGTGGCCTATTCCAACATCAACGACATCACCGGCGATCCGGTCGTCCTGGGCGGCACCGTCTATACCGGCAACCAGTCGGGCCGGGTGATCGCGCTGGACGCCGATACCGGGGCGCGGCGCTGGACCGCGATCGAAGGCAGCTATTCGCCGGTTCTGGTGGCGGGCGGCAGCCTGTTCTTCGTCTCGGACCGTAACGAGCTGATCCGCCTCGACGCCGCGAATGGCGCGCGTGTCTGGGGCACCGAATTGCCGCTTTATGTGCGCGAGCGCGAGCGTCGCCGCCGGGCGGTCTTTACCCATTACGGACCGATCCTGGCCGGGGGGCGGCTCTTGGTGGCCTCGGGGGAGTCGGCAACTGCGCCTGTTCTCACCCGAATCCGGTCAGCTGCTGGGGACGGTGCGCTTGCGCGACGGGGCGGCGGCGGCGCCCATCGTCGTCAACGACACGCTGCTGGTCGTCACCGAAGACGGGCGCCTGAGCGCCTATCGCTGAGGCGGGATCAGACCAACCAGCGGTCGCGCGCGGTATCGGAGACGCCGAGCCATCCGCCGATCCGCCACGCGCCATAGCGGGCCAGATTGAACCAGATTGCCATGCTCTCGCGTACGAGTGACCAGGCGCGGGGCGTGTTGTGCAGCCGCGCGGCGGGAACCAGCGCGACATCCCGCTGGCCCATCAGCTGCGCGCTCGCCCAGGATCGCGGCAGGTGATAGGCCTCGGTAACAAGGATCACGCGCGCGCCCCGGGGCAGCATCCGCGACGCGAAAAGGATGTTCTGGAGGGTCGAGGCCGCGCGCGGCTCGATCTGTGCGGCCCCTTCCGGCAGGTCTGCCACCTCGGCCATCGCCGCGGCAACGGTCACCGGCCGGCCACCACCGCTGAAGATGACCACCGGGGCCGCGCCGGCGCGGTACAGCGCGCCGCAGGTCTCGGCCCGAGAACGCGAGCCGTCGTCGGCGGTGGCGTCGTCGTTCAGACCGCTGCCAAGGCAGAGAATGGCATCGCCACGCGGCATCGACCGGTCCATCGGCCACAGAAACGTCCACAGGCAGACAGCCGCCAGCGTCGCCAGCCAGATCAGACCAACTGCGCGCAATCCCCGCCCCACGCGCCGGACACCCGTGCCGCGCATCAGCCGTTCACTCCCACTCGATGGTGCCCGGCGGTTTCGAGGTGATGTCATAGGTCACCCGGTTTATGCCCTTGACCTCGTTGATGATCCGCGTCGCGGTTTCGCCCAGGAAGTCGTGGCTGAACGGGTAGTAGTCGGCGGTCATGCCGTCGACCGAGGTGACCGCCCGCAGGGCGCAGGCATAGTCATAGGTGCGCCCGTCGCCCATCACGCCCACCGTGCGCACGGGCAGGATGGCCACGAAGGCCTGCCAGATCTCGTCATAGAGGCCGTGCTTGCGAATCTGGTCGATATAGATGGCATCCGCCTTGCGCAGGATCTCCAGCTTGTCGCGGGTGATCTCTCCGGGGCAGCGAATGGCAAGGCCGGGGCCTGGAAAGGGGTGACGCCCGATGAACGACGCAGGCAGGCCCAGTTCGTGCCCCAGCGCGCGCACCTCGTCCTTGAACAGCTCCCGCAGCGGCTCGACCAGGCGCAACCCCATCTTCTCGGGCAGGCCGCCGACATTGTGATGCGACTTGATCGTGACGGACGGGCCACCGCTGAACGACACCGATTCAATGACATCGGGGTAGAGCGTCCCCTGCGCGAGGAACTCGGCGCCTTCGATCTGGTCGGCGTATTTCTGGAACACGTCGATGAACAGCTTGCCGATGGTCTTGCGCTTTGTTTCCGGGTCGGAAACGCCCTCGAGCGCGCCGAGGAACAACTCGGCTTCATCGGCGTGGATCAGCGGAATGTTGTAGTGATCGCGGAACATGCTGACCACTTCCTCGGCCTCGTTCTGCCGCAACAGGCCGTGATCGACGAAAACACAGGTCAGCTGGTCGCCGATCGCCTCGTGGATCAGCACCGCCGCCACGGAGGAATCCACGCCCCCCGACAGGCCGCAGATGACCTGGGCATCGCCCACCTGTTCGCGGATCAGGCGGATCGCCTCGTCGCGATAGGCGGCCATGGTCCAGTCGCCCTTGAACCCGGCCAGCCGGATGAAGTTCTCATAGAGCGTGCGGCCGTTCGGGGTGTGGTGCACCTCGGGGTGGAACTGCACGGCGAAGAAATTGCGCGCCAGATCGGCGGTGATGGCAAAGGGCGCACCCGGCGAGGTGGCGATCACCTCGAAGCCGGGGGCAAGGCGGCTGACATGGTCGCCATGGCTCATCCAGACCTGTTCGCGCCCTTCGAGGAACCATCCGGTCAGCAGGTCGATGCGCTTGTCCGCGGGTTCCACATAGGCGCGCCCGAATTCCGCCGTGCCCTCGCCGCGCAGCACCTCGCCGCCCAGCATCTGCATCATCACCTGCTGGCCGTAGCAGATGCCCAGGATCGGCACGCCCAGATCGAACACCTTTGCGGGCGGGCGGGGCGCGCCTTCGTCGATCACGCTGGCGGGACCACCGGACAGGATCACGGCCTTGGGCGCGAAATCGTCGAGAAAGGCGTCGGTGACGGATTGGAACGGGTGGATCTCGCAATAGACGTTCAACTCGCGCAGGCGGCGGGCGATCAGTTGCGTGACCTGGCTGCCGAAATCGATGATCAGCAGGCGTTCGTGATGGCGGGCGGGGTCAACGATGTCACTCATGGCCTGCCTCTATGCGACGTGGCGGGGTTGGACAAGATGGCGCAAACGGAACGGGCCCCGAAAGGGGCCCGCTCGGTCTTGGGGTTGTCGGATCGTTCAGAACTGGAACAGGACGCCGATTTCGACCGCAGTGAAGTTGAAATCGACTTCGGCAACATCACCACCCGCAACAGCGTATTCTTCTTCGCCGAAGGAATAGTGATTGATCCCGCCGCGCACACGCATGGATTCGCTCACGGCATATTCCATGCCAAGCCCGATGGTGAAGCCCGTCACCGTCTCTTCGCTCCCGCCCGTGATGGGGCCAGGTGTCGAAACATCGACATTTGCCGCCGCAAGGCCAAGTGTGCCGTAGACCATCATTCGATCGCTGGCGAGGTAGCCAAGCCTACCGCTGAGAGCGGCCATTGCGTCGATCGCAATGTCGCAATCAAAAGTCGTGTTCGGGCACTCCTCCGAACCGTCGATGTCAACCGCCGAGAGGGCAAGCTCGCCACCATAAACGAGGTTGCCGCTTTGCATGCTGTAGCCAATGATTCCGCTGATCATGTGCCCTTCGAGGTCACCCTCACCATCGGCCGGAAATCCAAGACCAGGCACTGCACTCGGCGGCACGAATTCCCCTTCGTAGATGCCATGAGCAAAGCTGAGGCTGCCACCGACGTATACCCCCGTCCAGTCATAGACGGGCTCGGGGATGATGGTGACCGGCGGCGGCGGGGTTTCGACGACGCCACCGGCGAAGGAGGCCGAGGTTGCCGCGACAAGGGCAACAGCGGAAGCGGAAAGGAGTTTGGTTACACGCTGCATTATTTCCCCCAATGCACTAGGTGTTTCGTTTGACCTGATATTAACAAACCACTGGCGGTTGTGCTGCAATTGTTGACAGGTTGCAAAGATTTTCGGGGCATGCGTGCCCTTGCGGCAACATGTCTTGTAAGCGCCCGGAATCGGCCCGAAAATCGGTGCCCCGCGGGGCCTTCACGCCATTGGGCATGTCGCTTTCCCGCCGGAATTGCCGCAATCCGCCCGTGCATGTTGGGCCGAACGGGCTAAAACGCGGCGAAACGGGGCTTTGCAGGCGGGAGGGATTCGGTATGACCGAAGCCGAGGCAAAAGGGGCGCGCCGACGCGCGCGCGGCGCGGGTGGCGGCGCGGCCAGACGCGCCGCGCGCTCGGCTGTCAGCTTCGAGACCGCGCGCTTCATCGAGCGCAACATCCCCAATCTCGAGATGCTGTCGCAAGAGGCCCTGGAGATCATCGAGGAGAACGCCGAAACGATCCTCGAAGAGATCGGCGTCGCCTTCGTCGAGAACCCCGCCGCGCTGGAGCGCTGGAAACAGGCCGGGGCCGATGTCACAGGCGAGCGTGTACGGATCCCGCGCGGGCTGGCCCGGCAGCTTTGCGCCACGGCCCCCGCGCGCTTTACCCAGATCGCCCGCAACCGCGCCCGCGATGTCGAGATCGGCGGCGGCAGCCTTGTTCTGGCCCCGGTCTATGGCCCGCCCTTCGTGCGCGACTACCAGGACGGGCGGCGTTACGCGACGATGGCCGATTTCGAAAAGCTGGTGAAGCTGGGCTACATGTCCGAATGGCTCCACCACTCGGGCGGCACCGTGTGCGAGCCGACCGACGTGCCGGTCAACAAGCGCCATTTCGACATGCTCTATGCCCATATGAGCCTGTCGGACAAACCTTTCATGGGATCCGTCACCGACCCGTCGCGCGCACGCGACTCGATCGAGATGGCGAAGATCCTGTTCGGCGACGCGGTGGTGGACGCGCATTGCGTGATGACCTCGCTCATCAACATCAACTCGCCGCTGACCTTCGACGCGACGATGATGGGCGCGCTGGAACACTACGCCGCCGCCGGGCAGGCCTGCATCATCTCGCCCTTCATCGTCGGCGGGGCGATGGCGCCGGTCTCGGTCATGGGGACGCTGACGCAGGTTCTGGCCGAGGTTCTGGCCGGCGTCGCCTATTCCCAGCTGATCCGCCCCGGCGCGCCGGTGATCATGGGGGCCTTCGTCACCTCGATCGACATGAATTCGGGGGCGCCCACCTTTGGCACGCCCGAGGCCGCGCAGATCACCAATGGCGCAGGCCAACTGGCCCGGCGTCTTGGCCTGCCGTATCGGTCGGGCGGGGGCTTCACCGGCTCGAAACTGCCCGATGCGCAGGCGGCTTATGAAAGCGCGAACACGCTGAACAACGCGCTGGTGTCGGGCGTGAACTTCATGCTGCACGCCTGCGGCTGGCTGGAGGGCGGCCTGGTGTCGAGCCCCGAGAAATTCGTCATGGATGCCGACCAACTGGGCGCGCTGCACAAACTGGCCGCGGGCATCCCGACAGACGAGAACGCGCAGGCGATGGATGCGATCCGCGAAGTCGGGCCGGGCGGCCATTACCTTGGCTGCGCGCATACCCAGGCCAATTACCAGACGGCGTTCTGGCGCACGAAACTGCTCGATTACAAACCCTTCGAGACCTGGGCCGAAGAGGGCGAGCGCAGCACCTACGAGCTGGCCACGCAGCGTGTGGCCAAGATGCTGGGCGATTACCAGCAGCCCGCGCTGGACCCCGCGGTGGACGAGGCGCTGAAGGATTACATCGCCCGGCGCAAGGCCGAGATGCCCGACGCCTTCATCTGAGGCATCGGGCGCGCCGGCATGGCTCATGCCGAGCGGGCGGCGGACAACAGCGCGCTCATCACCTGCACATGGCGGCGGGGCGAATAGCCCAGGCCCACCCCCCAGCCGCGCGGCATTCAGCGTCGCCTCTTCATCGAGCAGCGCCGGCACGGGCCGGCGCGCCGCGCGCCGATGGGCGCACCCCGATTGCGCGGCCAGGCTGGCGGCCTGAACCAGCAGGCCGGGACGGCGCATCGAGGCGAGGTGATTGGCAAGATCGGTCATGGAACCCTCCGGGCTGAGTCGCATCAAGGATGGGCCGAGCATGCGGCCTCGGGCCGGGGTGTTGCGCGATGCCGGTGCGGACCGTGCGCAATCCGCCATTTGTTTACGAAATCGAAACAAATTTCGGGGTATCCACAGATTTTAACCAAACAGTAATCAATCCAAAGAAATCCTGACGCTTGTCATTCGGACAAAGGACGAGGTGGGACAGATGGATTTTGCGTCTGCACAGGACAAAGCGCTTTCCGGCATTGATGTGCCGGACTGGGTGCCTGTCGCGGCCTACCAGTACCTCGTTCATGTCGCCGGGGGGCAATCGCTCCGCCGGATCGCCGAAAGCTTCGGCCATGCGCCCTCGACCGTGTGTCGGCGGGTGCGCCGGATCGAGGCACGGCGCGATGATCCATTGCTGGACGAGGCGCTGGACGCCCTCGCCACAGAGGCATCTGCCCGCGGGCAGTCAGACAAGGAAGAACAGGAGCATTTGCGCATGGCAGCCCATTTCAAAAGCCCCGTCGTCACCGACGAGGCGACCATCATCCGAGAAGCGCGGCGCATTCTGCGGCGGCTTTGCGAAACCGGGGCTGTGCTGGCCGTGGCCCAGGACATGGACAAGGCCGTCGTGCGCGTACGGGCGAGGGGGGCGAACAGACCCGCACCGCCGTGGTCGACCGGCGCGTCGCGCAGGCCTTTGCCGTAAAGGACTGGATCGCCTGCCTCAAGACCGGCCGAATCGCCCGCTACGAGATCACGCGCGCCGGCAAATCGGCACTGAAGCGGATGATCGACGACGACCGCCGTCGCCGCCACGCCGCCCAGGGCTTTGCCGAGGCGCCATCGCGCTTTGCCGCGCAACACAGCCAGTTCGCCTCGGTGCCGGTCACCGACGAGGCGGGGCAACGCCGCCCCATGCGGGTGAATATCGCCGAGTCGCCCCTGGCGGGGCTGGCGCGGCGCAAGGGGCCGGACGGTCAGCCCTTTCTCGGACCCGATCTGGTGCAGGCCGGCGAGCGCCTGCGCGAGGATTTCGAGCGCGCCCAGATGGGCCCGCGCGTCGGCCAGAACTGGGACAGGTTCCTGACCGCCGGGGCCGATCGCGGCGGCTTTCTGGGCGACAGCGGCATTGGCGAGGGGCCGCGCGCCGCGCGTCAACGCGTGTCGGATGCGCTCGATGACCTCGGGCCGGGCCTGGCCGATGTGGTGATGCGCGTGTGCTGTTTCTGCGAAGGGATGGAACAGGCCGAGAAACGCCTGGGCTGGTCGGCGCGCTCGGGCAAGATCGTGCTCAAGATCGGCCTGCAACGCCTGCTGCGGCATTACGAGGCCCGCCACGGCTTTGTGCCCGCTCTGCGCAACTGAGGGCCTGGCGGGGGCGCAGGGTCGGGTTTCGCGATCCGCGCAACCCGGCTGTGCGCCCATGCCCCGTTACAATTGCCGCGAAACGCGTTAGATAGCGCTGCAAAGGCGGGCCCGCCGGCCCGCGCGGAGGAGAGTTATGCGCGATCTCAAGATCCCCGACCAGCGCCACCCCGAAAAGGCGCATCGCCCCGACAACGCCCAGCCCAAGAAACCGTCCTGGATCCGGGTCAAGGCCCCCACGGGCGAGGGCTACCGCGAGACACACCGCATCATGCGCGAGCACAAGCTGGTCACCGTCTGCGAAGAGGCGGGCTGCCCCAATGCCGGCGAATGCTGGAGCCAGGGCCACGCCACCATGATGATCATGGGCGATATCTGCACGCGCGGCTGTTCCTTCTGCAACATCGCGACGGGCCGGCCCGACGCGCTGGATGTGTTCGAACCGGGCCGCGTGGCCGATGCGGTCAAGAAGCTGGGCCTGAACCATGTCGTGGTGACCTCGGTCGACCGTGACGATCTGGAGGATGGCGGCGCCGAGCATTTCGCGATGACGATCCGCGCCATCCGCAAGCAGGCGCCGGGCACGACCATCGAGATCCTGACACCGGACTTTCTGAAATGCGGGCCCGACGCGCTGGAAACGGTGGTGGCGGCGAAGCCGGATGTGTTCAACCACAACCTGGAAACCGTGCCGGGGCTCTATCCCTCGGTGCGGCCGGGCGCGCGCTATTTCCATTCCCTGCGCCTGCTGCAGCGGGTCAAGGAGCTGGATCCGTCGATGTTCACCAAGTCGGGCATCATGGTGGGCTTGGGCGAAGATCGCCAATCGGTCCTGCAGGTGATGGACGACATGCGCAGCGCGGATGTCGATTTCCTGACCATCGGGCAGTACCTGCAACCCACGCCCAAGCATCACGCGGTGGACCGTTTCGTGCATCCCGACGAGTTCGCCGCCTACGAAAAGGCCGCCTATGGCAAGGGGTTCCTGATGGTCTCGGCCACGCCGCTGACGCGGTCGAGCTACCATGCCGGCGACGATTTCGCCCGCCTGCGCGAGAACCGCATGACGCGCCTCGGCCTAGTCTGAGCGGGGCGCGCGCCGGGCAAGACGGTCAAGCCGGGCAAGCTTCTTTCCCGGTCGGGATCGTGCCGCTAGGGTGGTGGCATGATCCGGCCCGTTCTTTCCGCAATCGTGATATCGGCGACACTGGCGCTGCCTGCCGACGGGCAGAGCCTCGAGGACGCGCGCGCCGCGATCATCCGCGGCGATGCCGAGGCGGCGCAGGCGCTGCTGTCGGACCTGATGGCGACGGGGGCACCCGAGGCGCTGGCACTGGCCGGGATCATGCTGCGCGACGGGCTGGGGGGCGAAGCCGACCTGGCGGGCGCCATGGCCTTGTTCGAAACCTCGTCCGAGGCCGGGTCGGTCACGGCGCTGGTGGCCTTGGGCCAGATCTACCACCACGGCGCGCCTGGCGTGCCGGCCGATCCGCTGGCCGCGCAACGGCGCTATGAGGCCGCGATCGAGGCGGGCAGCGTCACCGCCCAGGCCAATCTTGCGGCGCTGATCGCCACGGGCGTCTTCGGTCCGCCCGACTGGGCGGCGTTGCGCAGGCTGGTTCAGGCCGCGATCGACGGCGGCAGCCGGACCGCCGAATTGCAGATGGCGGCGATGATGGCGCAGGGTCTTGGCGGCCCGCCCGAGCCGTTTCGCGCCCGCACCCTGACCGAGGACCTGGTGGCGCGATCGGTGCCCGGCGCCGCGCGCCTGCTGGCTCATATGATGGCGCAGGGCGTGGGCGGTCCGGTCGACGCCGAGGCCGCGCGCGCCCTGCTGCAAGACGCCATCGACGCGGGCGAGGGGGCCGCCGCGACCGATCTGGCGATGATGATGCAGGACACCGACCCCGACGCCGCCTTGCGCTGGTTCGCCCGTGCCGCCGAGATGGGCGATGGCTGGGCCGCGCTGCGTCTGGGGCAGCTTTTGTCGGATGGCCTGGCCGAGCCCCGGGACGACCTCGAACAGGCGCTGGACCTGTTTCGCCAGGCGCAACATTTCGGTCGGCCCGAGGGCAGCTACGCGCTGGCCATTCATCTGTGGGACGGGTTGGGCACCGACCCCGATCCGGTCGCCGCGCGGGCGGCGATGCAGCAGGCCGCTCAATGGGGGCATGCGGCGGCGCTGAACGATCTGGGCGTGATGCTGGAAACCGGCGTCGGCGGTCCGGTCGATCTGGTCGCGGCGCGGGATGCGTATCGGCGCAGCGCCGATGGGGGCTATGGTTTGGGCGCGTGGAACCTGGCCGATCTGCTGCTCAGCGCCACGACCCTGCCGGCGGACCCGGTCGAAGGCTATGCCTGGTGCCTGTGGGCCGTGGCCGCCGAACCCGACCCGACGCTGCAGGCCCGCCACCGCGCCAGTTGCGACGGCCATGCCCAGTTCCTGACCGAGGCCGTGATCCGCGCCGCCGAGGCCCGATTTGCCGAGTTGCCCGACCCGCAGGGGCCGAGGGGCTTTTGACCCGGCCCTAGTCGGCGGCGGGCGGCACCGCGTCGAGATAGGCGGCAATGGCCGCGCGGTCGGCCCCGGTCAGGTTGGCGAGGTTCAGGATCACGCTGCGCATATGCCCGCCGGCGCTGTCGAACTCGGGCGTGAAGCCGTCGTTGAGATAGGCCGCGATCTCGTCTTGCGACCATGTCAGGTCATCCGGCGTCAGTGACGGAATGCGGCCCGACCCGGTCGGGTTCGGCGCGCCGGCCAGCCACCGCGCGCGGTCGGGGCCGCCAAGCGCATCGCGCGGGGTGTGGCATTCGCCGCAATGGGCCAGCGCCTCGGCCAGATAGCGCCCGCGGTGTTGCGCCTCGCTCAGCCCCGCGTCGGCGACGGCGAATTCGTCGGACAGGTAGAGCAGGTTCCACGCCCCGACGGCGCGGCGGATGGAGAACGGGAATCCGACCTCGTGCGCGGGCGAGGGCGCGTCCGAGGCGGGCAGGGTTTGCAGGAAGGCGAAAAGGTCGGCCATGTCCCGACGCGTGGCCAGCCTGTAGGCGGGATAGGGAAAGGCCGGGTAATAATGCCGCCCCTCAGGGCTGATGCCGTTCTGCATGGCCGTGACGAACTGGGCCAGGGTCCAGGCGCCGATCCCCTGCGTGGGATCGGGCGAGATATTGGGCGGGTAGAAGGTTCCGAAATCGCTGACCAGCCCCGCGCCGCCCGACAGGACCAGACGGGCGTCGCCCTCGGCCTCTTCGGGGGCATGGCACGAGGCGCAGCCCCCCGCCCAAAAGATCGCCGCGCCCGCCTGCGCGTCGCCGCTCAGGCCCGCAAGCTCGGCCTCGGGGACAAGCTGCGGGCGCGTCACCAACCAGAAGGCGGCCAGAGCGCCAAGCCCGAGCGCGACAAGCCCCCCAAGAAACCGGACCATGCGTCACCTCTTGCCAGCGTCAAAGTTCAGAAAGGCGGGGCCCACCGCGGGGCCCCGACCGCGCCCGCCTTACTGGGGTTCGCGATAGTCGTCGTGGCATGCCCCGCAGGTGTTGCCCAGGGGCCCAAGGGCGGCCTGCATCGGTTCCAGCCCGTCGCCCGCCACCGCGGCCAGCGCTTCGGCGGCGGTGCCGTAATCGGCCCATTTCGCCGCGAAATCCTCAGGGTTTTCCCAGATGGCGGGCAAGGCGCGCGTGCCGTCCAGGCCGAAATTGTCGGTGCCCTCGGGCCAATGCAGCGATTGATCCAGCATCGAAATCGTGGCGAGGTTGGCGGCGGCGGTGCTGGCGGCCTCGGCATCGTAGTCTGTGTTGCCGCGGGCCATCTGGCCGAGCACGCCGAGGTTCAGCACCATGATGCTGAACTGCCCCTGACGGGCGTCTACGGGCGCGGGCAGGTCCTGGGCCACTGCGATGGCCGACAGGGACAGGGTGCTGGCCAGGCTGGCGGCGGCGATCTTGCTGAAACGGGTCATCTGGAAAACCTCATGGGTTGGCTGGGTCGCTCACCCCCATGAGGCTAGATGTCGCAGCCCGCAGGTCAATGAAAGTTTTCGCCAGCCGCCCCGGCGCGGTTCAGCGAAAGGCGCCGCGCCGGATATTGTCCACGGTCAGCCAGTCGGGCCAGCCGAGAAACCGCTCGACCGCGCCCAGGGCCAGGGCCACGGCGATCACGGCCAGCACCAGCTTGACCATCTTCGCCGAGGGCGGGTTGCGCACCCACCCGACCGCTCTCAACAGCCAGTCGAAGGGCATTGCGCCTCCCCCATCGCGGGGCAGCCTGACACGCTCATGCCCCGGCCCCGGCCGCGGCCAGCATGCGCACCTTGCCGATATAGGGCAGGTTGCGGTTGCGCTGCGCATAGTCGATGCCATAGCCCACGACGAATTCATCGGGGATTTCGAAGCCGATCCAGTCGGCGCGGATATCGACCTCGCGCCGCGTGGGCTTGTCGAGCAGGGCAATGGTCTTGAGCCGGGCCGGCCCCTTGGAGCGCAGCAGGTTGACCACGTGATACAGCGTGTGGCCGGTATCGACGATATCCTCGACCACCAGCACGTCGCGCCCTGCGATCTCGCCGCGCAGATCCTTGAGGATGCGCACCTCGCGCGAGCTTTCCATGGCATTGCCGTAAGACGACGCCTCGAGGAAATCGACCTCGACCGGCAGGTCGATCTCGCGCACGAGGTCGGCGATGAAGACGAAGCTGCCCCTCAGCAGGCCCACCACGACCAGTTTCTCGGTGCCCGCAAAGGCGGTTTCGATCTCCCGGGCCAGATCCTCGATCCGGGCGGCGATGGTCTTGGCCGAGATCAGTTGATCGACCGCGTAATCGGACTGCGCCATTTGGTCCCCCGCAGAAAAAGGCCTGAAACCTTGAATTTCCGGCCCGGTTTTAAGACATCCCTGTCACCGGTGAAAGACGAAAGGCCCGCGATGCCCGCGCATTCCGAAACTCGAAAGCTGCCCTATTCCGCGCAACAGATGTACGATCTGGTGGGTGACGTGGCGCGCTACCCCGAGTTCATTCCCTGGATCGCGGCAAGTCGTGTACGCTCGGTCACGCCCGAGGGGGACTATGCGGTGATGCTGGCCGACCTCGTGGTGGGCTTCAAGATGTTCCGCGAACGCTTCCTCAGCCGTGTGACGCTGTGGGAGGATGAGCAGAAGATCGACACCGAATATATCGAGGGGCCGTTTCACCACCTGCTGTCCACCTGGCAGTTCCGCGACCTGCCCGAAGGCGGCTGCGAGGTGGCCTTTCAGGTCGATTTCGAGTTCAAGAACCGCATTCTGCAAGGGGCGGCCGGGTTGTTTTTCATGGAGGCGATGCAGCGCATCGTGCGCGCCTTCGAGACGCGGGCCGAGGCGCTGTACGGCAAGGGCGCGGCCTGAGCCCGGTCGCGCGCGGCCGGGCAGAATTTTCTGAAAAATTCTGCGGCCCGGTGGCCGATGGGGTGCCCAGAGGCGGCGGGCAGGTTTTTTCAGGAAAATCCTGCATCGCCTTGCGTTGCGGCGCGCAAGACAAGCGACAGCGCATGCGCGACCGTCGCACGGCGCACCTCGGACCGGCCGAGGGCCCCGAATTCGACCGTTTCAGTCCTTGTGCCGCCCGCATGGGCCAGCCCGAAACAGACGCGCCCCTCGGGCTTGTGGTCAGAACCGCCGGGGCCCGCGATGCCGGTGACGGCGACGGCGATCTGCGCGGCCGAGGCCCGCAGCGCACCGCGCGCCATCTCGGCGGCGACCGCTTCGCTGACCGCGCCGTGGGCATCGAGCGTCTCGGCCCGCACCTGCAGCATGTCCATCTTGGCGGCGTTGGAATAGGTGATGAAGCCGCGGTCGAACACGGCAGACGATCCCGCCACCTCGGTGATCGCGCCCGCGATCAGCCCGCCAGTGCAGCTTTCGGCGGTGGCCATCATCCAGCCGCGCGCCTTGAGCGCCTCAAGGACGTCACGCGCGCTCATCCCAACATCATCGGGATATGGGCGATGGCCGCCGCGACCGCAACGACCAGGGCCGCCAGCCAGCCCGCGATCACGTCATCGGCCATGACGCCGAACGCCCCCGGCTTGCGATCGGCCCAGCCGACGGGGCCGGGTTTCCAGATGTCGAAGGCGCGGAAGGCCAGGAAGGCCGTGATGACGCCCGGATACAGATCCCAGAAGCCGACGCCCGCAAAGACCGCGCCGTAAGAGACCGGCCAGAGCGCGATCCATTGGCCCACGACCTCGTCGATGACGATCTCGGAGGGGTCCTTGTCCGCCGATCCCGCCGTCTCGCGCCCGATGGCCCACCATCCCAGGGCCGTGACGACCAGTGTCGCGATGAGCAGCGCGACGAACCCGCCAAGCGCATGCAGCCCCCAGGCCAGCGGGATCGCGGCCAGGCTGCCCCAAGTTCCGGGGGCCGGCCTCAGGTAGCCCACATAGGCCAGTGTCGTGATGATCCGGGTCATGCCTTCACCAGGGTCACGGTGGCCAGCGCGGCAATGCCTTCCTCGCGGCCGGGAAAGCCGAGGCGTTCGGTCGTTGTCGCCTTGACCGACACGCGCGCGGCCTCGATGCGCAGCAAGTCGGACAGGCGGGCGCGCATCGGTGCGGCATGGGGGCCGATCTTGGGGCGTTCGCAGATCAGCGTCAGGTCGGCATGGGTAAGGGTGAACCCCATCTCGGCGGCCAGATCGACGGCATGGGTCAGGAAGATATGGCTTTCCGCGCCTTTCCACTGCGGGTCGGAGGGCGGGAAATGCGTGCCGATATCGCCCATGGCCAGCGCGCCATAGATCGCGTCGGTCACCGTGTGCAGGCCCACATCGGCGTCGGAATGGCCCTGCAGCCCGCGCTCATGCGGGATAGCCACGCCGCAGAGCATGACATGATCGCCCTCGCCGAAGCGGTGCACATCGAAACCGTTGCCGGTGCGAATATCCATCTGGTCCTCCAGAAAGCGGGCGGCGCGGGCGAAATCCCCTGCCGTGGTGATTTTCAGGTTGGCCTCGTCGCCCTGAGTGATGGCGACGGACAGGCCGTAGGCGCGGGCAACCCCGACATCGTCGGCGGCACCGCCGGGATGATGTGCATGGGCGGCGCGGATCCTGTCGAGGTGAAAACCCTGCGGGGTCTGGGCGCGCCACAGGCCGTTGCGGTCTTCGGTGCCGGTGACCGTTCCGTCACCCCGCCACAGCGCATCGGTGACCGCCAGCGCGGGCGCGGCGCCGTCGTAACTGTGCAAGGCGTCCATCACGCCGTCGATCACGGCCCGGCTGACCAGCGGGCGGGCGGCATCGTGGATCAGCACCACATCGATATCGTCGGCCACCGCCGACAGGCCAGCACGCACCGAGGCGTCGCGGCTGGCCCCGCCGGCCACATCGCTCAATGCCGCGCGCGTCGCGGGGCAGGCCCCCCGAAACAGCGCGGAATCATCGGCATGGCGGACAACGACGATCTGCCGCACGGCCGGATGCGCATCGAGTGCGGAAATCGTGCGCGCCAGCACCGGCTTGCCGCCAAGGTCCCTGTATTGCTTGGGTAATCCGCCGCCCGCACGGGTCCCCCGCCCGGCGGCAACGATCAGGGCGGCGGCAGAAAACGGGGGGCCATGCGGTGTTTGCGAACTCATGGGGCGCGGTGTAGGACCAAAGCCGTCCGGGCACAATCATTTGCGCCACTTGGTCAATCGCGGGGCGGTCTGCCCATTTTTTAGGCGCCTTGCCGCGCAACCCGCCGGGGGCCAAGAGTTTCCTTTGAACTCGCCGCAAGAGCACTCTATTCCCGTGATCAACTGCACAAGGTTTGAGCATTTGTCTGTTTCGCTGGCATCCCACAGGCTGACACCGCCCGTTCTGCTGGCCCCGATGGCCGGGATCACCGACCTGCCGTTTCGCAGGCTGGTCGCGCGCTTCGGGGCGGGGCTGGTCGTGTCGGAAATGGTCGCCAGCCAGGACATGGTGGCGGCCAAACCCTCGGTCCGGGCGCGGGCCGAGCTGGGCTCTGGCCAGGATAATACCGCCGTTCAGATCGCCGGACGCGAGGCGCATTGGATGGCCGAGGCCGCGCGCATCGCCGAAGGGCAGGGCGCGCGGATCATCGACATCAACATGGGCTGCCCCGCCAAGAAGGTGACCAGCGGCTATTCGGGCTCGGCGCTGATGCGGGATCTCGATCATGCGCTGACGCTGATCGAGGCGGTGGTGGCGGCGGTCGATGTGCCGGTCACGCTGAAAACACGGCTGGGCTGGGACGATGACAGGCGCAACGCGCCCGAGCTTGCGCGGCGGGCCGAGGCGGCGGGCATTCGCATGATCACGATCCACGGGCGCACGCGCTGCCAATTCTACAAGGGGCGCGCCGACTGGGCGGCGATCCGCGCGGTGAAGCAGGCTGTGACGGTCCCGGTGATCGCCAATGGCGACATCGTGGATGCGGGCAGCGCGCGGCGGGCGCTCGACGCCTCGGGCGCGGATGGCGTGATGGTCGGGCGCGGGGCGCAAGGCGCGCCCTGGGTGCTAGCCGAGATCGCGGCGGCGCTGTTCGGTGCGAAGACCCCGCAAATCCCGGATGGCCCGGCGCTGAGCGAGATGGTGGCCGGCCATTATGAGGACATGCTGTCGTTTTACGGGCGCGACCTGGGCTTGCGCGTCGCGCGCAAGCATCTGGGCTGGTACATGGCGCGCGCCGGCACCCCGGCCGCATTGCGGCGCGAGGTTCTGACGGCCCGGGCCCCGGCCGACGTTCTGTCACGGCTGCCGCTGGCCCTGTCCGTGCGATGCGAGGCGCGGGCCGCATGAGTGTGCCCTCGGACATGCTCTGGGCGTCGCTGCCGATCCCGGCGCTGATGATCGACGGCGCCGACCGCATCCGCGACGTGAACCCGGCCGCCGAGACCTTTCTGAACGCCTCGCGCAAGACGCTCGAAGGGTTTCCGGTCTGGGACAAGGTGTTTGTCGACGCCCCGCTGGAAGAGGCCTTTGCGCGCGTGCGCAGCAACCACTCGGCGCTGTTCGTGAACTCGGTCGATGTGGGCACCGGCAGCCGCAAGCCGGTCTCCTGCGACGTGCAGATCGCGCCGCTGAGCGACAGGCCCGGCCATGTTCTGGTGCTGCTGGAAAGCCGCGAGCTGGCCGGGCGCATGGATCGGGCGCTGTCGTCGAAATCGGCCGCGAAATCGGCCATCGGCATGGCCGAGATGCTGGCGCACGAGATCAAGAACCCGCTGGCCGGGATCACGGGCGCGGCGCAACTGATCAGCATGAACGCCAATGGCGAAGACCGCGAGTTGACCGACCTGATCGTGGCCGAGACGCGGCGCATCCTGAAGCTGCTGGAACAGGTCGAGGATTTCGGCAATGTCCGCCCGCCAGATCGCCGCGCCGTCAACATCCACGACGTGTTGGACCGCGCCCGCAAATCCGCCGCCGTGGGCTTTGCCGCGCATATGGAGCTCGAGGACGACTACGACCCCTCGCTGCCGCCGGCCTGGGCCGATCCCGACCAGTTGCAGCAGGTATTTCTGAACCTGCTCAAGAACGCCTCCGAGGCCGCCAGACAGGGCGGCACGATCCGCATCCGCACCTTCTACGAATTGTCGCTCAAGGTGCGGCGGCGCGACGGGACGGGGGCGGCGGTGCCCCTGCAGGTCGAGATCATCGACGACGGGCCCGGCATCCCGCCCGAGATTTCGGCCGATATCTTCGAACCCTTCGTCTCGGGGCGCGAGAACGGCACCGGCCTTGGACTGGCGCTGATTTCCAAGATCATTTCGGACCATGACGGCTGGATCGCCGTCGACAGCGTGCCGGGCCGCACCGTGTTTCGCATCTCGCTGCCCATCGCCCCGCGCGAGGAGACGCCCGCATGACCCCATTTCCCAGACAGACCCTCGGAGCTTGACCCCATGGACGGCACTGTTCTCGTTGCCGATGACGACCGCACCATCCGCACCGTTCTGACCCAGGCGCTGACGCGCGCGGGCTGCAAGGTGCATGCCACCTCCAGCCTGATGACGCTGATGCGCTGGGTCGAGGAGGGCAAGGGCGACCTCGTGATCTCGGACGTGATGATGCCCGATGGCAACGGGCTGGAGACCCTGCCCAGGATCAGCGAGGCGCGCCCCGGCCTGCCGGTGATCATCATCTCGGCGCAGAACACCATCATGACGGCGATCCAGGCCACCGAGGCCGACGCCTACGACTACCTGCCCAAGCCCTTCGATCTGCCCGACCTGATGAAACGTGCCGCCCGCGCGCTGGACCAGAAGCGCCGCGCGCCCGCGCCCAAGCCGGCCGTCGAGGCGCCGCTCTCGGCGCAGGAGGATCTGCCGCTTGTGGGGCGCACCGCGTCGATGCAGGCGCTCTACCGTCTGGTGGCGCGGGTGATGAACACCGATCTGCCGGTCCTGATCACCGGCGAAAGCGGCACTGGCAAAAGCCTGATCGCGCGCGCGATCCACGATTTTTCCGACCGGCGTACCTTGCCCTTTGCCGTCGCCTCGGCCGGCGATCTGGAGGGGTTGGACGGCCCTTCCGCCGTGATCGCGCGGGCCAAGGGCGGCTCGATCCTGTTCGACGAGGTGGGCGATCTGAGCGAGGACGCCCAGGCACGCATCGTGCGCATGCTCGATGCCCTGTCCGATGCGGCGCCGCGCATCATGGCCACCAGCCAGAAGGACCTGATGGACCGCATGGAACAGGGGCAGTTCCGGCAGGACCTGTTCTATCGCCTGGGCGGGGTCAGCATCGCGGTGCCGTCCTTGCGCGAACGGGTCGATGACATCCCGCTTCTGGCCGAGCATTTCCTGGCGCGGGCGGAACGCGACGGGGCGCCGGCGCGCCGCTTTACCCCCGAGGCGATGGACATGATCCGCGCCTATTCCTGGCCCGGCAATGTCCGGCAACTGGAAAACACCATTCGCCGGCTGACCGTGACCAACCCCGCCGAGGAAATCTCGCGCAGCGAGGTCGAAACCGTTCTGGGCAGCCAACCCGCGATCGAGCCGCTGATGGGCGGCGGCGAGGGCGACAAGCTGTCGGCCTCGACCGCCAAGCATCTGCGGCGCTATTTCGACCTGCATGGCGGGGTGTTGCCGCCGCCGGGCCTTTATGCCCGCATCCTGCGCGAAGTGGAGACCCCGTTGATCGAAATCGCGCTCGAGGCGACGGGCGGCAATCAGGCCAAATGTGCCGAATTGCTGGGCATCAACCGCAATACGCTGCGCAAGAAGATCACCGACCTTGATATTCGCGTGACTCGCCGGCGCAAGTTGATGTAAAACAGCAACAGTCGCGTGGCCGTTGGGAAACAGCCGTCGCCGCCAGAGCGTCGGGGCCGACGCCGCGGCCATGCTTGGGGGAGCAGTCGGAGACAGGATTTGGAGCGTCCGGCGCACAGGACGGAATCGTCCATGATCGAGCGGGTCTTCAACCTGCGCAGCCATCGCGGCTTGCGCAGCGCGGGCACACTGGGCCTGGTGATCCTGGGGCCGGTTCTGGCCGTCGCCACCTTTCTGGTGCTGGGGCCGCTCGCCGCCTTTGCCGACTCGCCCATCCTGCGCCTCGTGCTGCTGGCCGATCTGATCTACATTCTCGTGCTCGCGGCCATGGTCCTGCGCGAAGTGGCCCGGATCGTCGCCTCGCGGCGGGCGCAATCGGCGGGCTCGCGCCTGCATCTGCGCCTGACGGGCGTGTTCGGCATCGTGGCGCTGGTGCCCACCATCCTTGTCGCCGTGTTCGCGACGATCACCGTGAACATGGGTCTCGAGGGGTGGTTCTCGGACCGCGTGTCCACCGCTCTGGGCAACTCGGTCGATGCCGCCGAGGCCTACCAGCAGGAACATTTCGACGATCTGGCCGAGGATACCCGCGCCCTCGGGGCATTTCTGAACCTCAACCGAAGGGCCACGCCGTTTCTCAGCGACGGCGAGTTGCGCCAGTTGCTCAGCCAGGGGCAGGGGCGCATCCAGCGCGGTCTGCGCGAGGCCTTCGTCATCGATGGCGGCGGCGAGATCCGCGCCCGTGGCGAGCGCAGCTATTTCTTCGATTTCGAACGACCCGACGCCGAGGATCTCGACCGCGCCGAGGCCGGGGAACTGGTGCTGATCGAGGATCGCGGTCAGAACGAGTTTCGCGCCCTCTATCGTTTGCAGGCCTTTCCCGACCGGTATCTCTATGTCAGCCGCGAGGTCGATGGCGAGATCATCTCGCTGCTCGACGAAACGCAGCAGACCGTGCAGCTGTATCGGCAGCTCGAGGCCGACCGTGGCCGCGTCCTGTTCGAGTTCGGGCTGCTCTACCTGGGCTTTGCGATCATCATGATCCTGGCCGCGGTCTGGCTGGGCTTGTGGTTCGCCGAACGCCTGTCGCGGCCCGTGGGTCGGCTGGCCAGTGCGGCGCAGCGCGTCGGGCAGGGCGATCTGGATGTGCGCGTGATCGAAGAGACGACCGACGACGAAATCGCGATGCTGGGCCGGCTGTTCAACCAGATGACCCGGCAGTTGAAGGGGCAGCGCGACACGCTGATTGAACAGAACGCCGCGACCGAGGAACGCCGTCGCCTGTTCGACAGCGTGCTGGGCTCGGTCACGGCGGGGGTGATCGGCCTGAACGAAGAGGGCCGGATCGATTTCATGAACCGCTCGGCGATCCGGCTATTGGCCCTGGTCGAGCAGCGCGACAACGGCCTGTCGCTGCAGGCCGCCGTGCCGGAATTCACGGCCCTGTTCGAACGGCTGCAATCGCGGCTGGCCGAAACCGTGCAGGAAGAGATCAAGCTGACCCGACGCGGCAAACAGGAAAGCCTGTTGGTGCGCATGGCCACGCGGCGCAATACCGAAGGCGCGCTCGAGGGGTATGTGGTGGCCTTCGATGATGTCACGCAGTTGGTCTCGGCGCAGCGGATGGCGGCCTGGGGCGATGTCGCCCGCCGCATCGCCCATGAGATCAAGAACCCCCTGACCCCGATCCAATTGTCGGCCGAGCGCATAAATCGCAAGTTTTCCAGAACCCTGGAGGGCGAAGATAAACAGAAACTCGAAGACATGACCGAGGTGATCGTCCGCCAGACGAACGATCTGCGCCGGATCGTGGACGAGTTTTCCAAGTTCGCCCGCATGCCGGAACCCGAGACGCGGGTCGAGGATGTCGCCGATCTGCTGCGCGAGGCGGTCACCCTGCAACGCGCCGGCCAGCCGGGCGTCACCTTCACGGTCGACATCCCCGAGGGCCCCGTCATGGCCGAGCTGGATGCCACGATGATCGGGCAGGCCTTCACGAACTTGATGAAGAACGGCGGCGAGGCAATTGAAACTCTGCAGGAAAAAGGCGCGCCTGACGGGCATCGGCCACAGTTGCGCATTGGCCTGTCTCTCACCGATGAGACGGCCGTGATCGAGATCGCCGACAACGGGATCGGCCTGCCGCCCGACCGCGCCAAGCTGTTCGAGCCCTATGTCACCACCCGCGACAAGGGCACGGGGCTGGGCCTGCCGATCGTCAAGAAGATCGTCGAGGAACACGGTGGCACCCTGGACCTGGTCGATGCACCGCCCTTTGCCGAGGGCGCACATATCGGGGCAATGGCGCGTATGACGCTGCCCAGATTGCCCGAGAACGAGGGAGATTGAGTCATGAGCGACATTCTCGTGGTCGATGACGAACGCGATATCCGGGAATTGATTTGCGATATCCTCGAGGACGAGGGGTTCGTGACGCGCCGCGCGGGCACCTCGGACGAGGCGATGGCCGAGTTGAACAAGGCCGCGCCGGGGCTGATGATCCTCGACATCTGGCTCAAGGACAGCAACATGGACGGGATCGACATTCTCAAACATGTCAAGCAGGACAACCCGGACGTGCCGGTGGTGATCATCTCGGGCCATGGCAATGTCGAGATCGCGGTCGCGGCGATCAAGCAGGGCGCCTATGACTTCATCGAAAAGCCCTTCAATATCGACCAGTTGATGGTGGTGATCCGGCGCGCGATGGAAACCTCGCGCCTGCGGCGGGAAAACAGCGCGCTCAGGCGCCAAGACGTCAAGGCCGCCGAAATGATCGGCACCTCCACGGCGTTCAAGATGATGCGCGGCCAGCTTGAAAAGGTCACGAAATCCAATGGCCGGGTGATGCTCTCGGGCGAGCCTGGCTCGGGCAAGGAGGTTGCGGCGCGCTGGATTCACGGCAATTCCAACCGCGCCGATGCGCCCTTTGTCACGGTCTCCTGGCCTCGATCCAGCCCGACCACATGGAAGAGGTTCTGTTCGGCCGCGAAAGCCCGGAACGCGGCGTCGAGCAGGGGCTGCTCGAACAGGCCCATGGCGGGGTGATCTTTTTCGACGAGGTCGCCGACATGCCGCTGGGGACGCAGTCCAAGATCCTGCGCGTTCTGGTGGATCAAAGCTTTACCCGCGTCGGCGGCACGACCAAGGTTCGCGTCGATCTGCGCGTGATCTCCTCGACCACGCGCAACCTTGTCGAGGCGATCGCTACGGGCACCTTCCGCGAAGAGCTGTATCACCGCCTGAACGTGGTGCCGATCGAGGTGCCCAATCTCGAGGATCGGCGCGAGGATATCCCCGATCTCGCCCGCCATTTCATCGAAGGCTTCAACCGCGACCAGGGCCTGCCCCTGCGCGAGTTGGGCGAGGATGCGGTGGCGATGCTGCAAACGATGAACTGGCCGGGCAATGTCCGGCAGCTCAAGAACGTGATCGAGCGGGTGCTGATCCTGGGTGAGGGCACCGGCCCGATCGAGGCGCGCGACCTGCCCGGACCGTCGAGCGAGGGCGACACCAGCGGCGAGGACATCACGCTATCGGCCTCGCTCACGACCTTGCCGCTGCGCGAGGCGCGCGAACTCTTTGAACGGCAATACCTGATGGCGCAGATCAATCGCTTTGGCGGCAATATCAGCCGTACTGCCAGTTTCGTGGGGATGGAGCGCTCGGCGCTGCATCGCAAGCTCAAGTCGCTTGGCGTGGTGACGTCGAACAAGTCCGGCGCGCGCATGGCGCAAAGCGACGGCGGCGCCGACTAGCGCGGACGACGCGGTTCCGGGCCTTGGCGCCGCGGCCGCGCTCTGTCGCGGGTCGCCGGCGTTGCGCCGCGCGACGCAGCCGTCCCGAAACGGGGCGCCGGCGGCTGCCCCGTCTCGCGCTGCCCCTGACCTCTTTGTCCCGGAAACATGCCCCGGTGCGCAGCACGGACCGCGTCGCCCGGCCCGCGACGCGCCCACGGGCGCCCACGGGGCCGGGGCATCGCGCGATTGACGCCTGCGCGCGTTCCTGCCATGCAGAACCCCGGTTGCGACACTTCAGGCGAAAAGGCACATGAAGGTCATCATTTGCGGCGCGGGCCAGGTGGGTTGGCAGATCGCGCGCCATCTTTCCGGTGAAAACAACGATGTGACGGTGGTGGACAACAACCCCGACCTCGTGCGGCGCGCCACCGACACGCTGGATGTGCAGGGCCTCGAAGGGTTTGCCAGCCACCCTGACGTGCTGGACCGGGCCGGGGCGCGCGACGCCGACATGATCATCGCCGCGACCTTTTCGGACGAGGTGAACATGGTCACCTGCCAGGTCGCGCATTCGGTGTTTTCCGTGCCTCGCAAGATCGCGCGGCTGCGCAGCCAGTCCTATCTCGACGCGATCTATTCCGACCTCTACCGCCGCGATCATCTGCCCATCGACGTGGTGATCTCGCCCGAACGCGAAGTGGCCGAGGCCGCGCTGCGCCGTATCGCCAGCCCCGCGACCTTCGACGCCGAGACGTTTCTGGGCGATGACGCGCAGATGCTCGGGATCGTGCTGGAAAGCGACTGCCCGGTGCTCAACACGCCACTGCGGCAATTGTCCGAACTGTTCTCGACCCTGCGCGCGATCGTCGTGGGCATCCGGCGCGAGGGAACGCTGTTCGCGCCCGAACCGGGCGATCAGCTGTTCGAGGGCGACCAGATCTATGTTTTCACCCATTCCGAGGACAGCGCGCGGACGCTCGAGATCTTCGGCAAGACCCGCAAGGCGCCCGAGCGCATCGTGATCGTCGGCGGCGGCAATGTCGGGCTGACCGTGGCCACCGCGCTGGAGGCGTCCCAGACGCGCCTGCGCACCCGCGTGATCGAGGCCAACCGCACCCGCGCCGAGGTGGCCGCCGACGCGTTGGAGCGCACCATCGTTCTGCATGGTGACGGGCTGGATATCGATCTGCTGCGCGAGGCGGGGGTGCAGCGCGCCGATGCCGTCGTCTGCGTCACCGATGACGACAAGACGAACCTCCTGGCCTCGGTCCGGGCCAAATCGGCCGGAGCAAAGATGGCCATCGCGCTGGTCAATGACCCGACGCTGGTGCCGTTGATGGACCCGCTGGATATCGACGCCTATGTCAATCCGCGCGCCACCACGGTCTCGTCGATCCTGCGCCATATCCGCCACGGGCGGGTGCGCGGGGTCTACTCCATCGGCGACGCCGAGGCCGAGGTGATCGAGGCCCAGGTCCTCAAGACCTCGCCCATCGCGGGGCGGCCGATCCGCGATGTCGATTTCCCCGAGGGCGCCCTTGTGGGCGCGGTGCAAAAGGGGGGCAAGGTGATGCGGCCCACCGGGTCCACCCGGATCGACGAGGGCGATGTGGTGGTGATCTTCGCGCTGGCCCCGGATGTGCCCGCCGTGGAAAGCCTGCTGCAGGTCTCGATCGATTTCTTCTGACCGATGGTCGCGTGGTTCCGAAACCTGCCGCTGTTCGTTGTGCTGGTCTTTATGGCGGGGGCGGCGATGCTGGTGCCCGCGGCGGCCGGGATGGCGTTGGGGGAATACCGCGAGGGGCGCTTGTTCTTCTACACCGCCCTGCTGGTCTGCCTGGGGGCGTCGCTGGTCGGCATCGCGGTTCAGGCCCAGCCGCGCCCGGCGACCGAGCGCACTCATCTCTTTGCCATGCTGGCCGCCTATCTGGTGCTGCCGGTCATCCTGGCGATCCCGATGAGCCAGGCCGTCGGCAACACCCGCTTTCTGAATGTCTATTTCGACATGGTCTCGGCCCTGACCACGACGGGCGCGGTGGTGTTCGATCCTGAGAGGTTCGGCATGGCGATCCACCTGTGGCGGGCGACCGTCGGCTGGCTGGGGGGCTTGCTGATCTGGGTGTCGGCCATGGCGATCCTCGCGCCGCTGAACCTCGGCGGCTACGAGGTGACCTCCGAGGCGCATCTTGCCGGGCGGGTCGCCTCCAGCAGCCAGCAGATGCGCGCCGCCCGACCGTCGCAGCGCCTGCGCCGTGCGGCGCGCCGGCTGACACCGGTCTATGCCGGCCTGACGGTCATTCTGGCACTTGCGCTGACGATCGCCGGGGAAGAGCCGATCGTCGCCGTCATGCATGCCATGTCGACGCTGTCCACATCGGGCATCCGCCGGTCAGCGGTCTCGAGGGGCGGCCCGGCGGCATTGCGGCGGAAATGCTGATCTTCGTCTTCTTTCTCTTTGCGTTGTCGCGCCACACCTTCACCTCGGGCTTCGGTCGAAGCTTTGTCGAAAAGGTCGGCCGCGACCGGGAAATCCGCCTTGCCCTGTTCGCTGTGGTTCTGCTGCCGAGCCTGCTGTTCCTGCGCCATTGGGCGGGCGCCTACGAGGTCGACGAACTGTCCGATCTGGGCGCGGCCCTGCGGGCGCTTTGGGGCAGCGCCTTTACCGTGCTGTCCTTTCTGACCACCACCGGGTTCGTGTCGGAAAGCTGGGGCGCGGCGGCGGCCTGGTCGGGGCTGGGCACGCCGGGCATCCTGCTGATCGGTCTGGTTCTGATGGGGGGCGGGGTGGCCACCACGGCCGGCGGGCTGAAACTGCTGCGGGTCTATGCGCTCTACAAACATGGCGTGCGCGAGTTGAACAAGCTGATCTATCCCAACTCGGTCGCCGGGGCCGGCCGGATGGGGCGGCGCATCCGGCGCGAAGGCGCCTATATCGCCTGGATCTTCTTCATGCTGTTCATTCTCGCCCTCGCTGTGGTGATGGTCGGGCTGGCCGCCACCGGCCTCGATTTCGAAGAGGCGATGATCCTGTCCATCGCGGCGCTGTCCACGACCGGGTCGCTGGCCCAGGTCGCCGGAGAGACGCCGATCGCCTATGGCGCGCTCAGCGATGCGGCCAAGCTGATCCTGTCGGCGGCGATGATCGTGGGGCGGATCGAGATGCTGGTGCTGATCGCCCTGCTCAATCCGGCCTTCTGGCGGGCGTGATGCAAATGCAGCAAGTCCCCGGATCCGGGGTGGAAATCCGCTCTGATCGCCGCCATAGTGGAAACCGGTGTGTGCGCCGGCGGCATGTCCGGCGACCAGAGTTTAAGAAGGCGCGACAAGAATTATGGCCGAAAACAAACAGAACCTTCAGGACGCTTTTCTCAACCACGTCCGCAAAACAAAGGTGCCGGTGACGATTTTTCTGATCAACGGCGTCAAGCTGCAGGGCGTGATCACCTGGTTTGACAATTTCTGCGTGCTCTTGCGCCGCGACGGGCAAAGCCAGCTGGTTTACAAACACGCGATTTCCACCGTGATGCCGGCCCAGCCCATCAATCTCTATGACGGGGAAGAGTGACCGCTTCCGACCGTCACCTGCCCGAGGATGACATGAACGCGCGTGGCCCCACGCGCGCCATGGTGTTGCATCCCGACATCCAGACCGAGCGAGAGCGCCGCGATCCCGGCCCAGCCCTGGACGAGGCCGTGGCCCTGGCCGCCGCCCTGCCAGATCTGGAGGTCGTGGCCGCCGAGGTCGTGCGCCTCCCCAAAGCGCATCCCGGCCTGCTTTTTGGGAGCGGCAAGATCGAGGAGCTGAAGGCCAAGGTCAAGGCGCAGGAGATCGAACTGGTCCTGATCGACGGGCCGGTGACGCCCGTGCAGCAACGCAACCTCGAAAAGGAATGGGGCGTCAAACTGCTCGACCGGACGGGCCTGATCCTGGAGATCTTCGCCGACCGCGCCGCCACCCGCGAGGGGGTGTTGCAGGTCGATCTGGCCGCGCTCAGCTACCAGCGCACGCGCCTTGTCCGGGCCTGGACCCACCTTGAACGGCAACGCGGCGGCCTTGGCTTCGTCGGCGGCCCCGGCGAGACGCAGATCGAGGCCGACCGCCGCGCCATCGACGAGGCGGTCACGCGTATCCGGCGGCAACTGGCCAAGGTGGTCAAGACGCGCACGCTCCACCGCGCTGCCCGCAAGAAGGTGCCGTATCCGATCGTCGCGCTTGTGGGCTACACCAACGCGGGCAAATCCACGCTGTTCAACCGCCTCACCGGGGCCGAAGTCATGACCAAGGACATGCTGTTCGCCACGCTCGACCCGACCATGCGCGCGATCGAACTGCCCGATGGCACCGAGGTGATCCTGTCGGACACGGTGGGCTTCATCTCGGACCTGCCGACGCAACTGGTCGCCGCCTTCCGCGCGACGCTGGAGGAGGTTCTGGACGCCGATCTGATCGTGCATGTGCGCGACATCAGCCACCCGGAAACGGGCGAGCAGGCGGCGGATGTGACCCAGATCCTGACCGATCTGGGCGTGACAGGCGAAACCCCGCTGATCGAGGTCTGGAACAAGATCGACCAGCTTCCCGGCCCCGAACGCGCCACCCGGCTGACCGAGGCCGCCCGGCGCGCGCATGTCTATGCGGCCTCGGCACTGACGGGCGAAGGGATGGGGCCGCTGCTCAAGGCGGTGGCCGAGGCCGTCTCGCCGCCGCGCACCCGCACGGTCGTGACGCTGACACATGCCGATGGCCGCCGCCGCGCCTGGCTGTTCGAGCAGGGCATCGTCGAAGGCGAAGACGCGGGCGAAGAAGAGACCCGCCTGACCGTCAACTGGACCGACCGGCAGCGCGCGGCCTTCCAAGCGCTCTGAGAAGGGCTGCGGGCGGGTTCAGCATCACCAGCCCCAGCGCCAGCAGGCCGAACCCCGCGAAGACCGAGGGCGCCAGCCGCTCGTCCAGCACCAGCCATCCCAGCGTGATCGCCACCGGCGGGATCATCAACGTGACCAGCATCGCATTGCCCGACCCGGCCACGGCCAGCACGCGATAATAGAGCAGATAGGCCAGCGCCGTGCCGAAGACCGCGAAATAGGCGACCGCGCCGATGCCCTGCGCAGCCTGTGGCAGGGCAATGCCCCCATCGACCAGATGGGCCAGAGGCAACAGGATCAGGCTCGACCCGGTCAACATTCCCATCGCGGCGATCTGCGGCGGCAGGCCGGCCAGATGCTTGCGCGCCCTAGGCCGCCGCCACCGCATAGGACAGCGCGCCGCCCAGCACCGCCAGTTGCGCGGCCGAGCGGATGTCGAAACGCGCCAGAGCATCCAGACCGATCGCCATCGCGACGCCCGCAAAGGCGATCAGCACCCCGGCCAGCCGCCGCGCCGTCAGCCGTTCATCGGCAAAGACGGCGGCCGCCACCAGCACCCCGAAGACGGCGGTGCCCGCGTTGAAGATCGAGGTCAGCCCCGTCTCGATATACTGCTGGCCCCAGGCCATCAGGCCGAAGGGGATGGCATTGTTCAGCAAACCCATGACGATCAAGGCGCCCCAGACCCGCGGCGCGCGGGGAACGGGCAAGCCGCGCAGCAGCACATAGCCCCACAGGATCAGCGCCGCCCAGGCCACGCGATGGGCCACCAGCGTCAGCACCGGCAATTCGTCCAGCGCCAGCTTGATCGCCAGGAAAGACGCGCCCCAGATGCCCGCCAAAAGCAGCATTTCGGCCAGGGCGCGCGACGACAGGGCAGGGGATCGGGCTTGGGTCATGGCCCCGTCATCGCAAGAGTTTCACCCCGTCGCGACCCAAAACATGCGCAAGCAACGAAAAAGCCCCCGCAGTCGCCTGCGGGGGCCCGATCATGCCGTGTCAGCCACCGCTCAGAAGCTGTAGCCGACGCGCAGGCCGTAGCCGATCGCAGTGTTGTCGCGGAACTCGGCAAAGGTCGTGCCGGGGGCGGCGCCGGTCACGCCCGGTGCCTCGGTTTCGGCATCGCCGATCCAGGTGTAGCTGCCGCCCACCAGAACCCGCCAGGGGCCACGGTCATAGCGCACGCCCAGACCCAGCGAGGTGCGTCCGTCGGTCGGCCCGAGATTGCCCGAAAATCCGTCCTGCTCGGCCTCGTAGGTGATCGAGCCCAGGACCGCCCAGTTGTCGCTGAGCCGACGCGCCCCGCCGATCGTGTAGGTAAAGGTATCGTCGTCATAGTTGACCAGCGAGGATCCGGTCAGCGCGTCGAAGGTGGGCGGCGTGATGTCGAACTCGCTCCAGTCGGTCCAGCGGATCGACCCGAAGACAAGGGTGCCCTCGGCAACGCCGGTCTGCGCCTCGAGCAGCACCTGCTGCGGAATGGTCGTCTCGAACCGGGTCGGCCCGACACCGCCCAGGGTCGAGCCCTCGGTGCCGGTGAACTCGTGGGTCGTGGCGCTGTAATAGGTCAGCGCGACGCGCAGGGCGATGTCCGCGCGTTCATAGGCCGCGCCCAGCATGTAGCCCAACTCGGTCGAGCCATCGGCCTCCATGATGTAGCGGTTGCCCGCCCCCGCCGGCGGGGCCGAATTGTTGAACAACGCGACATTGCCCTCGGCCGTGACGAAGCGCAGACCGCCATAGACCGAAAAGTTTTCATCGATCTCGTAGCGCAGCGCCGCGGTCACCTGCTCCGAGCGGATCTCGGCCTGGCTGCCCTCGCCGGCCCGGTAGAGATACCACGGCGGCGTCGCTACGCCCGAGTAATCCACATCCGCGCCGATGGGCTGATCGTAGATCACGGCAAAGGACAGACGCTCGCTCAGATCGGTGCGGAACGAAAAGCTGGCAAAGCTGTAGGACGGTGCGACATCGCCGCTGCTGCTGCCCGCCGGGGCGCCGCCCACCGGAAAGTCGTAAACCTGGACGCCCGACACGTCGGGATCGGCAAAGCTGTAGCTCAGTTCGACATAGGTGCCGTCCTCGAACAGGATGGCCGGCGTCTGCGCCTGACGCTCGACGCCACCGGCCTGCGCGACGGCGGTGGTCGCAAGCAAAGCCGCAGATGCGGCCGTAAATCGGTACATGGGTTCCTCCCCTTTGTCCCCGTATTCCCTCGGGAGTTAATGTCCGGGACAGGCGCAGGCGGTCAATTCTTCCGCAGCGTAAATTATGGGCATGGGTAACGCTTGGGCGGACAATGTGACGCAAAAGTAACAGCTTTGGCCGCGTTTTTGCGCCGCATTCAGAACCAGATCCCCAGTTGCAGGCTGCCCGACAGGCTGGTGTTGTCGCTGAACCGGCCCAGATCGACCTCGGCATCGCCGATCCAGCTATGGGTCAGGGCGCCGGTCAGACGCACATCCTCGCCGGTCCATGTCAGCGCCAGCGTCAGGTCATCGCGCCCGTCGGTCGGGTCGAGCGCCCCGCCCGTGTTGCCGTCGGCCGGCTCATGCGTCCACAGCGCGGTGGCGGCCCATGCCTCGGACAGCCGGCGCACGCCGCCCAATGCATAGGTGAAGATGTCTTCCTCATAGGCGACCAGTGGCACGGTGGTGGCGACCGCGAACTCGGACCATTCGACCCAGCGCACGCCCCCGATCAGCAGCGTGTCCGGGGCGATGCCGGTCTGCGCTTCGAGGGTGATGGCCTGCGGCACGGTAGCCGAAAAGCGGCCGGTCGGGACCCCGTTCTCGACCGTGTCGAAACTGTGCTCGGTCGCCGATTGATAGGTCAGCGCGACGCGCAGCCCGTAGTCCGGGCGCTCATAGGCAACACCCAGCAGATAGCCCAGTTCGGTCGAGCCATCGGCGCGCACGGAATAGGGGACCGGAAAGAAGATGTCGGCCTCGCCATCGGCCTCGACGACCCGCAGGCCGCCATAGACTGAAACGCCGTCTGCGAATTCGTAGCGAAACAGCGCGGACAGCGCCTGCGAGGTCATGCCGGCGCTCGAGCCCTGCAGGTAATAGCCCGTGCCCAGCGGATAGTCGAAATCGGCCCCGAGCGGGTGGTCGTAGACAAGCCCGAATGAGAGACGCTCGGTAAGGTCCTGCCGGTAGCGGAACGCGGCATCGAACAGCGGCGGCACGGTGTTGCCCGTCGCAGCCCCGCCGGCAAATCCCAGGCGATCGACACCGGAAATCTCGGGCTCGGCATAGGTGAAGGTCAGTTCCAGATAGGTGCCTTCTTCGAACAGAAAGGCCATGCTGGGGATGCCGCGCTCGATCCCACCGGCCCACAAGGGCGCGGGCAGAAGGCATGCGGCCCATAGCGTTGCGGACCGGATCGATATCATGGTCGTGCGCCTCCCGGGATGGCCGCGGATACTGGGGCTTATTGCAAAGGCGACGGTTGCGTGTGTCAAACAAAGACGCCCTCCGGCCCTCAGCGACAGCCGCGCCGCGGGCCGGCTGTGGCCGTTGGGCCACAGATGGCCGGGCCTCAGGCCGTCTTGCGGCGCCCCGCCCGGATGTTCAGGTAATTCCCGCCAAGGATCAGAAGCGCGCCGAGAATGACGCCGAGGCCAAGCGCCTCGTCATAGAACAGCACGCCGATCACGGCGATCACCGGCAGGCGGGCAAAGTCCATCGGCATCACGACCGAGGCCGGGGCCAGCGACAGCGCCGTCGTAAGGCAGAAATGCGCCGCCAGACCCGCAATGCCGATCAGCACGACCCAAGGCACCATCGCAGCCGATGGCACAGCCATGTCGCCGTCGTAAAGCGAGGTCGCCAGCCCCAGGCCCAGCTGGATCAGGGTCAGCCAGAACAGGATGCAGGTGGTCGTTTCCGTGGCGGTCAGACGCTTGGTGAAAATCGCGGTGGTGGCGAACATCACCGCCGCCGCAGACGCCGCGACCATGCCGGGCGACAGGCTGGCATTGCCGGGCTGCACGATGGCGAGAATGCCGGCAAACCCCATGGCGCCGGCCAAAAGCTTCACCCGCGTCAGGCGTTCGCCCAGAAACAGCGCGGCCAGCGCGATGGTCCAGAGCGGCGAGGTGAACTCGAGCGCGAAGACAAGGGCCAGCGGGCTGACGGTGATGGCGTAGAACCACAGGTTCTGCCCGGTGAAATGGGCGATGTTGCGGGCCACGTGCCGCCCCATATGGCGCGTGGTCACCTGCCGCAGCTTGCCGCTGGCCAGCCCGACGACCAGCACGATGACAAACCCCACCGCCGAGCGCCAGGTCATCAGCTCGAACGTGTCCAGCTCGAGGCTGGCGGCCCGTCCGGCCACGGCCATCGACGTGAAGGACGCGATGGCCCCGAGCATCCACACCGCAGCGCGCCCGACATGGGCCGGCGGTGGCGCGAACGGCGGCGCTGGTTGTGCAGTCATCGGTTTTCCCCGGCCTCCCGGCAGCAGCCCGTCATCGGCTGCTGCACCCCCAAGGTCTCAATGCCCAGTTCCACCCGCCATGGCAAGCTGAGCGGCAGGCCCCGCGCGGTGATCGGGCACGCCCCCCGTTCCAGAAAGACCGGGATCGGCCCGGCATAGGCCCCGAGCGAAAGGCGCAGAAAATCGGGCAGGGTGTCGGGCAGGGCGGGGGTGAGGGGAAACACCCCGTCGCCAAGGTAGTCAAAGCGCGCCACGTCCCCGTCGAGCAACAGGATGAAGAACCGCTCGGTCCCCAGGCAATGCAATTCGGTGGACCGCGCGGGCGCGACGGGCAAAAGCAGGGCGAGAAGCAGGGCAGGCAAGATTGGACGCATAAGGCAAACCTAGCGCAGTCTCCGCTGCGGTCGCGTCCCTTCTTGGCGCGTCTACAGGCCCTTGGCCTTGGCCGCCTCCCACAGGGCGTCCATCTCGGCCAGGTTGCTGTCTTCGGGGCGTTTGCCGCGCTCGGCCAGGGTCGCCTCGATATGATGGAACCGACGCAGGAATTTCGCATTGGCCGCGCGCAGGGCGACCTCGGGATCGACCTTGAGATGCCGCGCGAGATTGGCCACCACGAACAGCAGATCGCCCAGTTCTTCCTCGATCTTGTCCTGGGGCAGGGTTTCGCGCGCCTCGGCCAGTTCGCGCGCCTCTTCGGCGATCTTGTCCACGACCATGCCGATCTCGGGCCAGTCGAAGCCGACCCGCACCGCGCGTTTTTGCAGCTTTTCGGCCCGCATCAAGGCGGGCAGATGCAGGGCCACGTCATCCAGCACGCCGCCGCGCGCCTTGGCCGCGCGTTCGGCCGCCTTGACCGTTTCCCAGTCGCGGGTCTGCTGCTCGGCGGTTTTTTCGTTGCTTTCATCGCCGAACACATGCGGGTGGCGGGCCACCATCTTGTCGGCGATGGACCGCGCCACATCGTCGAAATCGAACAAGCCGGCCTCTTGCGCCATTTGCGCGTGAAAGACCGACTGGAACAGCAGATCGCCCAATTCGCCCTTCAACTCGTCCCAGGCTTCGCGCTCGATCGCGTCGGCGACCTCGTAGGCCTCTTCGATCGTGTAGGGCGCGATGGTGGCAAAGGTCTGCTCCACGTCCCAGGGGCAGCCATGCTCGGGGTCGCGCAGCCGCGCCATGATCGCGCGCAGCCGGGTCATCTGATCTTGCGGGGCGTCCGGCATCAGTGGTCCTCGGGGCGCAGGTATTTGCGCAATCCGTAAAGCAACGGCTCGCCCTCATGCGCGGTGATCACCTCGGCCACCTCGCCGATGCAGATGTGATGCGTGCCGATCCGTTCGGCCGAGATCAGGCGGCAGTCGAAACTGACCAGCGCCTCGGTCAGGCGCGGGGCGCCCGTGGTCATCGGCACATGCAGGACCGCGTTGAACTTGTCACCGCCCGGGGGTGGGCGGCGCGAGGAAAACACATCCGAGATGTCGGTCTGGCCCGTGCGCAGCACGTTGATGCAGAAACACTTGTTGTCCAGCACCAGCGGCAGGGCCGAGGAGGACGCATTCAGGCAGGTCAGCATCGTGGGCGCCGCCCCATCCGCCGAGATCGAGGTCATGGCGGAAACCGTCACGCCGCCGCGCCCCGCCGGGCCATCGGTGGTCACCACCGAGACCGAGGCGGCGGACCGGCTCATCCCTTCGAGGAAGGCCGCGCGCAGCGCCTCTGCTGCGGTCGTATCGCTGGTCTCGGCCATCGGAACTCTCCCGTCGCTTGCCTGTCGCTTCCTTGCCCGATGGGGCAAGTAGGGGCAAGGGCGGCAAAGTCAGGGGCCGCTTGCCAATCGCGCGCGAAACGGCAAAGGCTGGCGCGACGCAACGGAGGCGACACATGGCTTTGGAAGACGCGAAACACCAGATCGACACCGCGATCACGCGCGACGATCTCAAGGGGTTGGCCTTCGAGAACGCATTTTCCGGCGCGACCAGTTTCCTGCGGCGCAGATACACCAAGGACCTGACCGGCGTGGACGTGGCGGTGACCGGCATCCCCTTCGATCAGGCGGTGACGAACCGGCCCGGCACGCGGTTCGGCCCGCGCGCGATCCGCGCGGCCTGCAGCCTGCAACCCTTCGATCCGCCCTATGGCTGGGATGGGTATTCCCCGCTCGAAGCACTCGCGATTGCCGATTACGGCGACATGGCGCTGGACTATGCCTATCCCGCCGATGTGCCCGCCCGGATCGAGGCGCATATCAAGGGCATCCTCGACGCAGGCGCGGCCGCGATCACGCTGGGGGGCGATCACTCCGTCACCCTGCCGATCCTGCGCGCCCATGCCGCGAAACACGGGCCCATCGCCCTGATCCAGGTCGATGCCCATACAGATACATGGCCCGATGACGACCCGTCCCGCATCGACCACGGCACCTTCTGCTACACCGCCGTCAAGGAAGGGCTGATCGATGTGGCCCATTCCGCCCATGTCGGCATCCGCACCGTGGTCGAGGACAATCTGGGCATTCACATCCACGACGCGGCCGAGCTGCATGCGCGCGGGGCAGGGGCCGTGGCCGCCGATCTGCGCGCACGGGTCGGGAACCGCCCCGTCTACCTCAGCTTCGATATCGACGGGCTGGACCCGGCTTTCGCCCCCGGAACGGGCACACCGGTCTGGGGCGGCCTGTCCAGCGCGCAGGCCGCGCAGTTGTTGCGCGGGCTGGCGGGCATCACCCTGGTCGGCGGCGACGTGGTCGAGGTCTCGCCCCCCTATGACCATGCCGAGATGACGGCGGTGGCCGGCGCCCATGTGGCGATGGAATTGCTCTGTCTTTGGGGCTGGACCCGGCGCTAGAGACTGGACGCAGCCGCCGCCTTCGCGGTAAGCCAAGGCAACGCTTTCAACCCGGACGCGAACCATGCCGCTCAGGCGCTCCGAACCCACGCAACGCGCGCTCCAGCGCCAGGTCGCGCGCGAGATTTCCTATGCCTCTTCCGCCGCCTCGAAGGGCGGGCGCGCGATGATCCGCGTGATGGAGAACGCCACCGGCCGCATGGGCCTGATCCGCCGGGCCGAGGGCTATGACGACGAAGTGCGGCAGGGCCGCGATTTCTGGCAGGTGATGGCCGATCGCTACGGGCTCAGCCTCGAGGTCATCGGCGGCAGCCTGTCGAACATCCCCGCCGAGGGGCCCGTGGTGGTGATCGCCAACCACCCTTATGGCATTCTCGACGGGCTGATGATGGGCCATATCCTGTCCAAGGCACGCGGCGATTTCCGCATCCTAGCCCATCGCGTCTTTCGCAAGGCCGAGGATATCGACCGCATCATCCTGCCCATCAGCTTCGACGACACGAAAGAGGCGCTGGCGCTCAACATCCGGACCCGGCGCGAAGCGCTGCGCTACCTCTCCGACGGGGGCGCGATCGGGGTGTTTCCGGGCGGAACGGTCAGCACCGCGGCCAAGCCTTTCGGCCGCCCGATGGATCCCGGCTGGCGCGGCTTCACCGCCAAGATGATCGCCAAATCCGAGGCGACGGTGGTGCCGATCTTCTTCGACGGCCAGAACTCGCGCCTGTTCCAGTTGATGAGCCACCTGCACACCACGCTGCGCATGGGCCTGCTGATCAAGGAGTTCCGCTCGCGCGTGAACAGCCCCGTGCGCGTCGTCATCGGCGCGCCCATCCCGCGCGCCGAGCTTGAGCCTTTTGCAAGGGACACCAAGGCGATGATGGCGTTTCTGCGCGAAAGGACCTATGGGTTGAGCCCCCGGCCGCTGGACCCGCAGCTGCGGGGATTCGAGTTCGAGGCACAACACCGCGACAAGGACGCCGAGGGCGTGCGGCCGCGCGGCAAACGGAAAGACAGGTATTAGGGCTATGGCAGTCGGAATTTTCGATAGCGGTCTGGGCGGGCTGACCGTACTGGAGGCGGTGACGAAACGCCTGCCGGACCTGCCCGTGGTCTATTTCGGCGACAACGCGCACACGCCCTATGGCGTGCGCGATGCCGACGACATCTACGACCTGACCACCGCCGGCGTGCAATGCCTGTTCGATCAGGGCTGCGACCTTGTGATCCTGGCCTGCAACACGGCGTCCGCCGCCGCGCTGCGCCGGATGCAGGAGGGCTGGGTGCCCCATGACAAGCGCGTGCTGGGCGTCTTCGTGCCGCTGATCGAGGCGCTGACCGAACGCAAATGGGGCGACAACTCCCCCCCGCGCGAAGTCGCCGTAAAGCATGTGGCGCTGTTCGCGACGCCCACCACCGTCTCCAGCCGCGCCTTCCAGCGCGAACTGGCCTTTCGCGCCATCGGTGTCGATGTCGAGGCGCAGCCCTGCGCCGGTGTCGTCGACGCGATCGAGATGGGCGACATGATCCTGGCCGATGCGCTGGTGCGCAGCCACGTGGAATCGCTGCAACGGCGGATGCCCAAACCCGAGGCCGCGATCCTGGGCTGCACCCATTACCCGCTGGTCGAAGAAGTGTTCCGCGACGCCCTCGGCCCCGAGGTGGCGGTCTATTCCCAGCCCAATCTCGTGGCCGAAAGCCTGGCCGATTACCTCGACCGCCGCCCCGAAATGGTGGGCCCGGGCGGCGAGACGAAATTCCTGACCACGGGCGACCCCAAGCGCGTGTCGTCCAAGGCCACGCAATTCCTGCGACGACAGATCGCCTTCGAGTCCGCCGATCTCTAGAGTTTTCCCTCGACCGGGACCATATTGAAATGACTAAGAAAATCGCCATCCTCGGCGCCTCGGGCTATACCGGGGCCGAACTCGTCCGGCTGATCCTCGGGCATCCCGACATGAGCATCACCGCGCTGACGGGCGACCGCAAGGCCGGTCAGCCGATGGCCGCCGTCTACCCGTTCCTGCGCGGCTACGACCTGCCCGATCTCTGCCGTATCGACGAGGTCGATTTCAGCCAGATCGACTTGGCGTTCTGTGCCCTTCCGCATGCCACATCGCAAAGCGTGATCAAGGATTTGCCCCGCGACCTGAAAGTCGTGGATCTGTCCGCCGATTTCCGCCTGCGCGACGCGGCGGCCTATGAAAAATGGTATGGCAAACCGCATGACGCGCCCGAGTTGCAGGCCGAGGCCGTCTATGGCCTGACCGAGTTCTACCGCGACCGGATACGCACGGCGCGGCTGGTGGCGGGACGGGCTGCAACGCGGCAACCGGGCAATACGCGATCCGCCCCTTGCTGAGCGCCGGCGTGATCGACCCCGACGAGATCATCATCAACCTGATCACCGGGGTGTCCGGCGCGGGGCGCAGCCTCAAGGAAAACCTGCTGCACGCGGAATTGTCCGAAGGCACGAACCCCTACGCAATCGGCGGGGTGCATCGGCATCTCGGCGAGTTCGACCAGGAGTTCAGCGCCATCGCTGGCCGCCCCGTCGCGGTGCAGTTCACGCCGCATCTGGCGCCGATGAACCGGGGCATTCTGGCCACTGTCTATGTCCATGGCCATGGGCAGGCGATCTATGAGGCGCTGGAAAGCGCTTATGCGGCCGAGCCGTTCATCCGCATGCTTCCTTTTGGCACGGCCCCCTCGACACATGACGTCCGTGGGTCCAATTATGTGCATGTCGGTGTGACGGCAGACCGGCGGGCGGGGCGGGCCATCGTGTTCGTCGCGCTCGACAACCTGTGCAAGGGCTCTTCGGGGCAGGCGCTGCAGAACGCGAATCTGATGCTCGGGATCGAGGAAACGACCGGGCTGATGGGGGCGGCGCTGTTCCCCTGAGCGAGTGAGGAGAAACAGGCCATGCGTGGTCTCAAGAAACAACGACGGATCCAGGTGGTCATGGTAGCCACCGTGGCGCTGGCCGTTTCGGCCGGGCTGATCGGCTATGCCATGCGCGACGGCATCAATTTCTTCCGCGCGCCGGTGGATGTGGTCGCAAGCCCCCCGCCGGCCACCGAAACCTTCCGCATCGGCGGCCTGGTCGAGGATGGCAGCCTGGTGCGCGGCCAGGGCGAGACGATCACCTTCCTGGTCACCGATGGCGGCGCCTCGGTGCCGGTGACCTACACGGGCGTTTTGCCGGACCTGTTCGACGAGGGGCAGGGCATGGTCGGGACGGGCCGCCTGGTCGACGGTGTCTTCGAGGCGACCGAGATCCTGGCGCGCCATGACGAGACCTACATGCCGGCCGAGGTGATCGACGCCTTGGAAGAGCAGGGCGTCTACCGCCACGCGGAGGACGAGGCGGGGCCGGAAAGCTGACCGGATTTCGCCGCGCTGTCGCGCGCCGACCCGCGGGGGCTCTGCCCCCGCACCCCCGGAGTTTTCCTGCCAAGATGAAGCGGCATGTCCGTCACGAGATCTTAACCGGATCTTAGGGTTTTCGTGGTGTCCTGCTCGGGATTGAAACCTTGAGCATGGAGGGGCGAGCCATGCTTTCGGTTCGTGCTATTGCCAATCAGATCGTGTCCCGCGAGGGCGGCTTCGTGGATGACCCGGACGATCCGGGCGGGGCCACCAAACATGGTGTGACGATCCACACCATGCGCTGCCTCGGGCTGGACCTTGATGCCGATGGCGATGTGGATGTCGCCGATGTGCGCGCGGTGACCCCCGACATCGCGGCCGACATTTTCTTGCGGCATTACTTCGACGCCCCGCGGATCGCGCTGCTGCCCGAGCCGCTGCAGCCCTCGGTCTTCGACATGTATGTCAATGCCGGGTCCAATGCGGTGCGCATCCTGCAACGGCTGTTGCGCGACATGGGGCTGGACGTCGTCGTCGATGGGGTGATCGGGCCGCAGACGGCGCGCGCCGCCCATGCCGCCTTGCGCGTGGCGCCGGATCACCTGGTCGACGCCTACGGCATCGCGCGGCGCAGCTACTATTACCGCCTTGCCGATCGACGCCCGGCCAGCCGCAAATACGCCCGCCGCCGCGATGGCGGCAAGGGGGGCTGGATCCGGCGTGCCGAGGAATTCATCTCGCCCCGCTATCACCTGACGGAGGCCGAGCATCGCGCCCGGGTGGCCGCATGGGGATGATCCGTCAGGCGCTGCAAGCCGGTCGCACCGTCGGCGCCGTGGGCGATGCGGTCGAGGGGGTCTCCGAGGTGTTCGTCGAGAACGCGACACGGCGCATGGAACTGACCGCCGAGGCGCGCGCCGCGGCGCTGCGCGCGGCCTCGGCCGAGTTCGAACATGCCGGGGTCGGCCGGTTCGACCGGGCGATCAACGGGCTGAACCGGCTGCCGCGGCCCTTGCTGGCGCTGGGGACGATGGGGCTGTTCGTCTATGCCATGGCCGATCCGCTGGGGTTTTCCGCCCGCATGCGCGGTTTGTCCGAGGTGCCCGATCCGCTGTGGTGGCTGTTGGGGGCCATCGTCAGCTTTTACTTCGGCGCGCGCGAGTTGCACTATTTCCGCGGTCCCCTGGGCCCGGGATCGGTGCGGGCCGGCCGGGGCGCCTCGGGTCCGCAGGACGGCGCATCGGACAACGCCGCCTTGTCCGCGTGGCGCGCCGAGGACGGCTAGTCTTGGCGGCGCAACTCGGCGCGGTCCACCTCGCCCAAATCCCAATAAAGGCCCGCCATCAGCGATGCGGCTTCGGGCAGCAGCGCCTTTGGCAGGTGCTCGTCGGGGGCGTGCTGCGAACAGCCGGGGTAGGAATGCGGAACCCAGACGGTGGGCAGGCCCAGAAGATCGGTGAAGATGTCGTTGGGCAGCGATCCCCCAAGCGAGGGCAGCACGACCGGCGCGACGCCCTGTGTGCGCGCCAGCGACCCGGCGGCGAAGGCGGCGGCGGGGTGGTCGGGCGGCGTGGCCGAGGCCGCAAAGGCGGGGCCATCCTCGGTGACCTCGATATCGCCGAAGCCCTGCGCGTCGAGATGGGCGCGCAGATGTGCGGCAAGCCGGTCTTCGTCCAGCCCGGTGACATGGCGCAGCTGGACCCAGGCCGTGGCCTCGGGGGGGATGGCATTGACGGGCTGATCCGGCGTGCCGCAGGTGAAGGCGAGGATCTCGGCCGAGTTCCAGCCATGCACCCGTTCGGCCGGGCTCAGCTCGGGCTCGCCCCAGCCGTCATCGACCTCGCCGCCCGCCGGGATCAGACCGGCCAGCGCGCGGCGCACCGGGTCGGGCACGCCGCCTTCCGGCGTCCAGCCGGGCACCTGGATCGCCCCGCGCGCATCCGCGATCGTGGCCAGCGCATGGGCCATTTCCAGACCGGGGTTGCGCAGCACGCCGCCGAAATTGCCCGAATGCCGTCCGCCGTCACGGCGCTTCAGATGCAGCTTGAACGTGTGGCCGCCCCGGGCGCCAAGGAAGATCGTCGGCTGGGCGGCCTCGATGCGCGGCCCGTCCGAGGCCAGCAGCAGATCGGCGGCAAAGTCATCCTTGTGCTCGGCACAAAGGCTGCGCAAGCCGGGCGAGCCGATCTCCTCGCCCATCTCGATGATCCACAGCGCGTTGAACCCCAGCGTGCCGCCGCGCGCCGCCATGACGGCCTGCAGCGCCGTCAGGTTGACCAGAAACTGCCCCTTGTTGTCGGCAATGCCGCGCCCGTAAAGGCGGCCGGTCTCGGGCTCTTCGGTCAGGGTCCAGGGGTCGCGGCCCTGCTGCCAGCGGCCTTCCATGCCGGGTACGGTATCGCCATGGGAATACCCCAGAACGGTCGGGCGGGCGGCATCCTCGATACGGCGGGCGATCAGAAACGGATGCCCGTCGGCCGCCACGCGCTCGGTCTCGAAGCCCGTGGCGCGCAAGCCGGCCTCGACATGATCCAGATAGGCCGCCAGCGTCAGCGCCGAATCGGGGCGCGTGGCATCGGTGCGAAAGGCGATCAAGTCGGCCAGGGCGGTGCGAAAGGCGTCGCTTTCGGCCATGTCGCGGGCCAGCGCGGTTGCAAGCGCGCGCGGGGCGGGTGTGTCGGGCTGATCGGTCATGGGCTTTCCTGCAGGCTTTCGTCGCGCACAGGCATGTCGCGCCAACGCGCGGGACGCAAGGCCATCGCGGCCGAACCCGGGGAAGGAATGTGGCGGAGAGACAGGGATTCGAACCCTGGGTGGGCTTGCACCCACAACGGTTTTCGAGACCGCCCCGTTCGACCACTCCGGCACCTCTCCGCAAGGCACGTGGTCCGTGTGGAGCAGGCGTGTAGCGGCTGTGCGGCGGGCGTGCAAGAGGGGTTTGGGCATTTCCTGCGCGAAACCTGCGGTGCGGCGACGGCGGCGATCCGCAGCGCAAGGCCCGATTTTTGTTCACGTCTTTGGGATTGGCCCTGCCGTCGCGCGTTCCCATCTGCTATGGCATTGCCCGACCGGATCGGTGCGCCCGCACCGATGACACGCATCCCGCAGGAGGCCCCTTGATGCTGCGCGCCGCCTTTTTCACCTTTTCCATGGTCTTCGGTCTTCTGGCCGCGGCCGTCGCGTCGGCCCAGACACCGGCCCAGACACCGGCGCAGACGATGCCGGCCGAACCGCCCCTGTCCGAACGTGCGCCCGAGGTGCACGCGATGCTGGACGCCCTTGGGATGTACGAGGTGATCGAGATCATGTCCGCCGAAGCGCTGGCCGGCTCGACGGACCCGGAGGCGGAGATGTTTCCCGGCCAGGGCGGGGCGGCGTGGCAGGCGATGATCGCGCGGCTGCATTCGGTCGAGACCATGACCGAGGCCTTCGAAGCGGCCTTTCCCGTCGATCGGATGACCCCCGACCAGATCGCCCGGATCACGGCCTTTGCCACGGCCGAGCCGGGGCGCAGCGTGATCGAGGGCGAGATCGCCGCGCGACGCGCCTTTCTCGATCCGGCGGTCGAGGACGCGGCGCAGATCCGATTTCGCGAGCGGGCCGAGGCCGAGGACCCGCGTCTGGATCTTCTGGGCCGCTTCATCGCCGCCAACGACCTGGTCGAGCGCAACGTGATGGGCGCGCTCAATTCCAACTATGCCTTCTATCGCGGCCTGGCCGATGGCGGCGCCTTCGAGGTCGATCTGCCCGAAGAGCTGATGCTGGCCGAGGTCTGGGGGCAGGAGCCCCAGATCCGGGCCGACACGATCGAATGGCTATATTCCTACCAGCTGGCCGCCTATTCGGGCGTCACCGAGTCCGATTTCGAGGCCTATATCGCCATGTCCGAAACGCCCGCGGGCCAGGCGCTGAACGCCGCCCTGTTCACGGCCTTCGATGCGATGTTCGACGATACCAGCTATGCCTTGGGAACGGCCGCCGCGGTCTTCATCGCGGGCGAAGATACCTGAGCGGCAAAGCTTGACCCGGCAGGGCGCTTGAGGCATATCACGGCTTCTGCCGCCGTCCGGGTTCTCGGGCGGCGGGAATCGTTTTTGACATGACGCCCCGACCGGGGCGCGCTGTCCGAGGCGGGGCAGGGGCCACGGCCCGACCCCAGAAACACCGGGACACCGGGGCCAAAGGGCGCGGCAGACAAAAGGACCACGCGCATGTTCGCGGTGATGAAAACCGGCGGCAAGCAATACAAGGTGAAGGCGGGCGACCGTCTGCGCGTTGAAAAGCTGGCAGCCGATGCGGGCGAAACCGTCCAGTTCAACGATATTCTGATGCTTGGCGGCGACAGCGCCACGGTGGGCAGCCCCACGGTCGAGGGCGCGGCGGTGCAGGCCACCGTCGTCGACCAGATCAAGGGCGAAAAGCTGATCCACTTCGTCAAGCGCCGTCGCAAGCATTCGTCCAAGCGCACCAAGGGCCATCGCCAGCAGCTGACGCTGGTCGAGATCACCGAGATCCTGACCTCGGGTGCGGACAAGTCCGGCGTCAAGGCCGCCGTCGGCGCAGGCTCGGTCGCCACGACCGCCGAGGCCGCCCCGGCCCCGAAAAAGGCCGCCAAGAAAGAGGCCGCACCGACCGCAGCCGCCCCCGCCGCGGGTGGCGATGATCTCAAGCAACTGTCGGGCGTCGGCCCCGCGCTTGAGAAAAAGCTGCACGAGGCAGGTGTGACCAGCTTTGCCCAGATCGCCGCATGGACGCCCGAAGATGTGGCCGACATGGACGAGAAGCTGTCCTTCAAGGGCCGCATCGAGCGTGAGGGCTGGATCGAACAGGCCAAGAAACTGGCCGGCGCATAAGGAGAGAGACACATGGCACATAAAAAAGCAGGTGGCTCCAGCCGTAACGGCCGCGATTCCGCCGGTCGTCGTCTTGGCATCAAGAAGTTCGGGGGCGAAGCCGTCATTCCGGGCAACATCATCGCGCGCCAGCGCGGCACCAAGTGGCATCCGGGCGAAGGCGTCGGCATGGGCAAGGATCATACCATCTTTGCGACCACCGAAGGCCAGGTGACCTTTGCCAAGGGTTTCAAGGGCCGCACCTTCATTTCGGTCCTGCCAACCGCCGAGGCCGCGGAGTAACGCCGAATCCCGACTGTGGACAGGTTGAGGGGCCGGCGGATCAGCCGGCCCTTTCGCATTTTTGCCATCACCTTGTGTTACCGGGCCGTCATGCCCATTTTTCCCCTGGGGGGAGTGGTTCGGAGGAGGGCCACAGCCCATGAAACAGGAAGCCATCGTTGCACAGGCCCTTGTCGAGGCCCCGCGCATGGTCTTGCGCCCGCTGCGTCCGTCGGATGCGGGGCTTTTGTCCATGTACACATCCGACAAGCGCGTGGCCGAGATGACCACATCGATTCCCCATCCCCTGCCGCCCGGCACCACCGAGGCGTTCATACAGCGCGTCAGCCATCCCGACCGGACCGAGTTCGTCTGGGCGATGGACGCCACGCGCTACGGCGGGGCCGAGGTGCTGGGGGTGATTGCCCTCAAGCAGATGGATCGCGGCCAGTCCGAAATCAGCTACTGGGTGGCGCCCGCGATGTGGAACACGGGCTTCGCCTCGGAGGCCGTGAATGCGCTGGTGGCGGCGAACCCGCTCGAGAACAAGACCATTTTCGGTTCGGTGTTTCAGGACAATCCGGGCTCGGCGCGGGTGCTGACCAATGCGGGCTTCGACTATCTGGGCGATGCCGAGGCCTATTCGGTCGCACGTCAGGCCAAGGTGCCGACATGGACCTACCTCAAGCGTTTGGGGTAAGGGTCGACGGGCGGGATGCGAGGGGGCATCGTCCATTGTCCGCGGACCACTGCCGGACAAGAGACAATCCCTCGCGCTCCCCGGAGTTTTTTGCCAAGATGAAGGGGAGGCCCTGCGCCTCGTCCCGGTGATCCCATGAAGTTTCTAGATCTTGCCAAAGTCCATATCCGCTCGGGCAGCGGCGGCGGCGGGGCGGTCAGCTTTCACCGCGAGAAGTTCGTCGAATATGGCGGACCCGATGGCGGCGATGGCGGGCGCGGCGGCGATGTCTGGGCCGAGGCGGTGGACGGGCTGAACACGCTGATCGATTTCCGCTACCAGCAGCATTTCTTCGCCAAGAACGGCACGCCCGGCATGGGCAAGCAGCGCACCGGCGCGGGCGGCGACGATATCGTGCTGCGCGTTCCGGCGGGCACCGAGATTCTGGAAGAAGACGAGGAGACGGTGATCGCCGACCTCGCCCATGTGGGCGACCGGGTGCTGCTGGCCAAGGGCGGCAATGGCGGCTTCGGCAACCTGCATTTCAAGACGGCGACCAACCAGGCCCCGCGCCGGGCCAATCCCGGCCAGCCGGGGGTGGAGCGCACGATCTGGCTGCGGCTGAAACTGATCGCGGATGTGGGCCTGTTGGGTCTGCCCAATGCGGGCAAATCGACCTTTCTGGCCGCGACCTCGAACGCGCGGCCCAAGATCGCGGATTATCCCTTTACCACGCTGCATCCCAACTTGGGCGTCGTGGGGGTCGATGGTGCGGAATTCGTCGTGGCCGACATTCCCGGCCTGATCGAAGGCGCGCATGAGGGGCGGGGGCTGGGCGACCTGTTCCTTGGGCATGTGGAGCGCTGCGCGGTGCTGCTGCACCTGATCGACGGCACATCCGAGGATGTGGTGGCCGATTACCACACCATCATCGAAGAGCTTTCGGCCTATGGCGGGGGGCTGGCCGAGAAGCCGCGCGTGACAGTGCTCAACAAGATCGACGCGCTGACGGACGAGGAGATCGCCGGGAAACGCGCCGCGCTGGAGGCCGAAACCGGTGGCGCGGTCATGGCCATGTCGGGCGTCGCCCGCACCGGCCTGGTCGAGGTGTTGCGCGTGCTGCGATCGAAGATCGACGCGGACCGGCTGCGGATGCGCGCCGACCGCGAGGAGCCCGAGCCGTGGCGGCCCTGAGCGCGGAGGCGCGCAGCGTGGGCCTGGCCGAGGCCAAACGGCTGGTCGTCAAGATCGGCTCGGCCCTGTTGGTGGATCGCGAGACCGGCGCGCTCAAGGCCGATTGGCTGCGTGCGCTGGCGCTGGACGTGGCGATGCTCAAGGCGCGCGGGGTGGACGTGATCCTTGTCTCGTCGGGGTCGATCGCGCTGGGGCGCGGGGTTCTGGCGCTGGGGCAGGGGGCGTTGTCGCTGGACGAGGCGCAGGCCGCCGCCGCCGTGGGCCAGATCCGCCTGGCCCGCGCCTATGAAGAAGCGTTCGCCCCCCATGGCATCACCACCGCGCAGATCCTGCTGACGCTGGACGATAGCGGCGACCGGCGGCGTTACCTGAATACGCGCGCCACCCTTGCGGCGCTTCTGGCGCGGGGCGTGGTGCCGATCGTCAACGAGAACGACACCATCGCCACCGACGAGATCCGCTATGGCGACAATGACCGTCTGGCGGCGAATGTCGCGGTGATGGCGGGGGCCGATACCTGCGTGCTGCTGTCCGATGTGGATGGGCTTTACACCGCCAATCCCAACGAGGATGCGACCGCGCGGCATCTGTCCGAGGTCCCGGCGATCACGCCCGAGATCGAGGCGATGGCCGGCGATGCGGGCTCGGGCCTGTCGAAAGGCGGGATGAAGACCAAGCTGATGGCGGCACGCACCGCCACCGGCGCGGGTTGCGCCATGGCGATCACCGAAGGCCGGGGGTTGCGCCCGCTTACGGCGCTGGAAGAGGGCGCGCGCGCGACATGGTTCACCGCGACGCTCGATCCGCAGGCGGCGCGCAAGCGCTGGATCTCGGCGATGAAGCCGCGCGGGATTTTGCGCCTGGATGCCGGGGCGGTGGCGGCGCTGGGGCGGGGCAAGTCGCTGTTGCCGGCGGGGGTCACCGACGTGTCGGGCGATTTCCAGCGCGGCGACCCGGTGCGGATGGAGGGGCCCGACGGCACGTCGCTTGGCCTCGGGCTCAGCCGTTACACCGCCAAGGAAGCGCGCGCCATCGCGGGGCACCGCTCGGACGAGATCGAGGCGATCCTGGGCTATCCGGCCCGCGCCGCGCTGGTCCATCGCGACGACATGGTGCTCTGAAGCCTTCCTGATCCCGCGAAAACCCAGTACCCTCACTGCCACCCCCGACATGAGGTTCGCCATGAAAGACCTGCCCGACAGCCAGGACATCGCCACCCTGATGGACGAGATCGGCCGCCGCGCGCGCGCCGCCAGCGCCGAACTCGCCTTTGCCGCGCCAGAGGCGAAGCGCCGCGCGCTGGAGGTGGCCGCCGCCGAGGTGCGGGTGCGCGAGGGCGAGATCATCGCGGCGAATGAAAAGGACATGGCCTTTGGCCGCGACAAGGGCCTGAGCGCCGCGATGATGGACCGCCTGATGCTGGATGCGGGCCGGATCGAGGGCATCGCCAGGGGGCTGGAGGCCGTGGCCGCGCAGGATGACCCGGTGGGCGCGGTGATGACCGAATGGGACATGCCCTCGGGGCTGCATATCCAGCGGGTGCGCACGCCGCTTGGCGTGATCGGCGTGATCTACGAGTCCCGCCCGAACGTGACGGCGGATGCCGGCGCGCTGTGCCTGAAATCGGGCAACGCGGTGATCCTGCGCGGCGGATCGGAAAGCTTTCATTCCTCGGCTGTGCTGGCCGAGTGTCTGAAGGCCGGTCTGCGCGCCGCCGAATTGCCCGAGGACGCGGTGCAGCTGATCCCGACCCGCGACCGCGCGGCGGTGCGCCATCTGCTGACCATGACCGCGTATGTGGACGTGATCGTGCCGCGTGGGGGCAAGGGGCTGGTGGGCCTGGTGCAGCGCGAGGCGCGGGTGCCGGTCTTTGCCCATCTCGAGGGCATCTGCCACGTCTATGTCGATGCGGGCGCCGATGCCGAAAAGGCGTTGAAGGTGGTGCTGAATGCCAAGACGCGGCGCACGGGCATCTGCGGCTCGGCGGAATGCCTGCTGATCCATCGCGACGTGCTGGACACGATCGGGCAAGGCGTGGTGCGCGCCCTGATCGACGCCGGGGTCGAGGTGCGCGGCGATGCCGAGCTTCAGGCGATCGAGGGCGTGGTTGCGGCGACGGAAGCGGATTACGGGCGCGAGTTCCTCGACATGATCATCGCTTCCAGGGTCGTGGACGATATCGACGCGGCCATTGCCCATATCCGGCAGTATGGCTCGAACCACACCGACAGCATCCTCACCGAGGATGACGCGGCCGCGCAGCGCTTCTTCCAGCGGCTCGATTCGGCGATCCTGATGCGCAACGCCTCGACGCAATTCGCCGATGGCGGTGAGTTCGGCATGGGGGCCGAGATCGGGATTGCCACCGGCAAGATGCATGCGCGCGGGCCGGTGGGCGCCGAGCAGTTGACCTCGTTCAAGTATCAGGTGACGGGCGACGGCACCGTCCGGCCCTGATCGCGTCGGGCGCGGCGGGCAAGGGGGGCTCTGCCCCCCGGCATGTTCGAAGGATAAGGATGCACGGGGCAAGGGGCCGCGACGTCGGCCCTTTTCTCTTGCCGAGGCGGGGTGTTAGATGCGCCGTCCGAGAAATCCTGTGAGGCCCAGAATGAGCGACGATCGCCGCAACGTCCGACCCGAAACCCTTGTGCGCCGGATGCCGCTGGCCGAGGGGGTCAGCCGCCCCGTGGTCACGCCGATCCAGCCCTCGGTCGTCTATGCCTCGCCCTCGATCGACACGCTGCACGCACAATACGAGGGGCGCGAGACGGGCTATACCTACGCGCGCGAGGGGCACCCGAACGCGACTGTGCTGGCGCGCAAGATCGACGCGATGGAGGGGGCCGAGGGCGGCCTCGTCACCGGGTCGGGCATGGCCGCGGTGACGGCGGCGCTGATGGGGATCATGGGCGCGGGCGATCACGTGATCGGCGGCAACCAGCTTTATGGACGGTCCTTGCGGCTGATGCATCAGGATCTGGCGCGGTTCGGCATCGCCACCTCGGTGGCCGACCCCACAGATGCGGAGGCCGTGCGCGCCGCGATCCGCCCCGAGACCAGGATGATCCTTCTCGAGGTCGTGTCGAACCCGACCTTGCGCGTGGCCGATATGGAGGGCATCGCCGCCGTCGCGCGCGAGGCGGGCGTGCTGCTGGCCGTGGACAACACCTTCACCACGCCGCGCGCCTGGCGGCCCTTCGAGCATGGCGCCGATATCGTCATCCACTCGGTGACCAAGCTGCTGGCCGGCCATTCCGACGTGACGCTGGGCTATGTCGTGGCCAAGGACGCGGGCCTGCAAAGGGCGATCTACGATTTCGCGGTGACCACGGGGCTGACGCCGTCGCCTTACGAATGCTGGCTGGCCGAGCGGGGGCTTTACACCTTTCCGCTGCGCTATGACCGGGCCGAGGCCAATGCCGCCGCGCTGGCCGATGTGCTGGCCGGGCATCCCAAGGTCAAGCGCGTGCTTTATCCGGGGCGCGACGATCACCCCGATCGCGCACGGGCCAAGGCGCTCTTGGGCGCGCGGACCGGCAACATGGTCAGTTTCGAGATCGACGGCAACGAGGCCGCGGCCAACCGCATGGTCGCGGCCGCGCCGCAACTGCCCTTTGCGCCGACGCTGGGGGATGTGGGCACGACGCTCAGCCACCCGGCAAGCTCCAGTCACCGCGCCCTGACCCCCGATGCGCGGGCGGACTTGGGGCATGAGTCGACGGGTTCTTTCCGCGTCTCGGTCGGGATCGAAGAGATCGATCTGCTGATCTCGGATTTCGAGCAAGGGCTGGCCGCCGTCTAAGCGCGGTTCAGTTCGGGCAGCGGGTCCATTCGACGACCGATCCATCGCTTATGATGGCGATCCCTGCGCGGGTCGCCATCAGCATGACGCGGCCGCCGTCATAGGCCACGCCCTCGCCGTTGCATTGCGTGTCGAAAAGCATCGCGTCCATGCCGCGCACCTCGACCGGGTCGGTGAGGGTGCAAGCGTTCTCCAATCCGATCAACTGGCCGTCCCGAATGCCGAGGCGCCCGCCGATCAGGCCCCATTGGCCCTCGCAGCTGAACCGCGCGGCAGTCCGGGGCCGGGGGCAGATAAGCCCCTTCGAGGCGCGGCAGGAAATCCTCCTGCGCGGCCAGCGGCGTGGCGACCAGAAGCACCGCCAGGGTCAATCGGAACATCGCGGCCAAAATTGCATCCTTCCATCCTGTATGAACCACAGCCCGTCCTCGGTGGGCATCAGCATCACGCGCCCGGCATCATAGGGCGTGCCCGTCTCGCCCGTGCAGCTGACATCGTAAAGGATCGCGTCCATGCCGCGCACCGGGGTTGCGGTGTGGAAGCGGCAGGTGAAATTCGCGCCGTAATAGGTCTCGCCCTCGAATCCGACGGGCCGCCCGCCCTCGGGGGCGGCGGGCGGGCAAGGGTTCCCGGCGGGCAGGCCGATGCCGCCCGCATAGCGCCCTGCGATCCGATCGGTGAAATCCTGTTGGGCGGTGACGGGCAGGGTGCCGAGCAAGAGGATCAGCGCAGCGCGGATCACAGCGAATGCAACGGGGTCGAGCCATCCAGCACGATCACGTCGAAATTCAGGTCCGGCGATTGCGCCTCGACCTCGCGCCGGATCAGATTGGCCGAGGGCAGTTTCTCGACCAGGGCCAGATAGCGCCCCCGATAGGCGCGCTGGCTGAGATAGCGCGCCAGGTCGATGGCATCGAAGACCGGCGTCAGCAGGGGCGACAGCACCAGGGCCGGGGCGTCACGCCCGGCGAAGTTCATCGAATCGAGCTCGTCGTAATCGGCGCGGGCGATGTAGGAATGCGGCTCGAGCACGTTGCGCGGCAACAGATCCAGCACCGAGGCAGGCAGCGCAACGGCCAGCACGCGGCTGCCGTGCAGCGCGGGGCCGTCCGACTGGAACCCTTGTAGATCCCCGCTGCGTTTGTTGCCGGTGTCTCTCATACGCGCCTCGGCCACTGCAACATCGGTCCGGCTTGTCGGCCCCTCCATTCGGCGGACATCCGCGACACAGTTGGAACCTATCAATCTTTGCCCCCGAGACAAAGGTTTCTTAGCATATGAAAGGGATTTTCAGGCCGCAGTTCCCAGGCCACTCGCCCCTGCCGCGACTGGCGGGCGGGCCCGTGCCACCCCGCGGCGAGCCGCGGACGTCCAATGGGCGGGCGGCGGCGGCGACCCCATTGCCAGCGCGCGCGGTTTGGCCCTAGTCACAAGCGACCCCGGCCGATTCCCTTGCCGCAAGTGACCGCGATGCCCCGTGACACCCCTTTCGGACCCCTGGAACAGTTTCTGGGCGCCGTGCCCGACCCGATGATCCAGCTGGATTCGACCGGCACGATTTCAGTGGCCAACGCCCCCGCGCGCCGTATGTTCGGGGACTGGATCGTCGGGCGCGCCTATACCACCGTGTTGCGTCAACCGGGGCTTTTGGGCCGGATCGAGGCGCTGCAGGCCGGCGGCGCGGCCAGCGAAGCGCGTTTCGAAATGCCCGACACGGCCGGTGTCACGCAGTTCCGCGTCAAACTGACCCCGCTGAGCGCAGCACCGGGGGGGCGGTCATGTGCCGCTGCTGCTGCATTTCTCGGACATCACCCATCTGCGCGAAGCCGAGGAGATGCGCCGCGATTTCGTCGCCAATGTCAGCCACGAGTTGCGCACACCGCTGACGGCGGTTCTGGGCTTTATCGAAACGCTGCGCGGGCCGGCCCGGACCGACCCCGAGGCGCAGGACCGCTTTCTGGGGATCATGGAGGCCGAGGCGCGGCGAATGAACCGTCTGGTCTCGGACCTGCTGTCGCCAGCCGGGTCGAAAGCCAGGAACGCATCCGGCCCGCCGACGAGGTGGATCTGTCGGCCGTGCTGGAGGCGGTGGCCGCCGCCCTGAGACCCACCGCCGAGGATAACGGCAACGCCATCGAGATCGACCGGCACCTGCCCGACGGGCGGCGCGCCGTGATCCAGGGCGATCGCGACCAGCTGATGCAGGTGTTCCTGAACCTTGCGGAAAACGCGCTCAAATACGGCGGCCCCGGTCGCCCTGTCACGCTGCGACTGGTGGCCGAGGAGGGCAGCGGCAGCATGAAGGGCCCCGTCCTGCGGGTGGATGTCATCGACCGCGGCGAGGGGATCGAGGCGCGTCACATCCCGCGCCTGACCGAGCGGTTCTATCGAATCGACACCCATAGATCGCGCGAAATGGGCGGCACCGGCCTGGGACTGGCGATCGTGAAGCATATCGTGAACCGCCATCGCGGCCGTCTGCGCGTCAGCAGCGTGACCGGCCAGGGCAGCACCTTCAGCGCGGTTTTTCCCGCCGTCTGAAGGGGCTCGGGGCCGCGCTGCGCCCCGCGCGCGGTCGGTCGGCGGCGGGCTTGCGCCACGGAATGCTCCGAAATCGCCGCCTGTCATAAAACTGTTACGCAACTGTCACAGAAGCGTAGCGCGCCACGGATAGGTCGCCGCTGAGCGCGCGCAAAACCACTGCGCGTTCGCGATGTCTGAAAACCCAAGGAGAGTCATTCATGTCGCTCGCAAAACTCACCGTCTCGGCCCTGGCCGTGGCCGCCGTTTCCGCCACCGCCGCCTCGGCCCAGGGCCGTGACACCGTGCAGGTCGCCGGGTCCTCGACCGTTCTGCCCTACGCCACCATCGTGGCCGAGGCGTTCGGCGAAAACTTCGACTTCCCGACCCCCGTCGTCGAATCGGGCGGGTCGTCGACCGGTCTGCGCCGCTTCTGCGAAGGTGTCGGCGAAAACACCACCGACATCGCCAATGCATCGCGTTCGATCCGCGAGTCGGAAATCGAGACCTGCGCCGCCAATGGCGTGACCGACATCATCGAGGTCCGCATCGGCTATGACGGCATTGTCTTTGCCTCGGACATCAACGGCAACTCGTTCGAGTTCACCCCCTCGGACTGGTACCTGGCGCTTGCCGCCGAACTGCCCGTCGATGGTGAAATGGTCGCCAACCCCAACACCAACTGGTCCGAGGTGAACGCCGATCTGCCCGACCAGGAAATCGCCACCTACATCCCCGGCACCCGTCACGGCACCCGCGAAGTGTTCGACGAGAACGTGATCCTGCAGGGCTGTGAAGACACCGGCGCCATGGGCGCCATGATGGAAATGGGCATGGACGAAGATGCCGCCGAAGAGGCGTGCATGGAAATCCGCGCCGATGGCGTGTCGGTCGACATCGACGGCGACTACACCGAAACGCTCGCCCGCATCGCCGCAAACCCCGAGGGCATCGGCGTGTTCGGCCTGGCCTTCTACCAGAACAACACCGATACCCTGCAGGTTGCCACCATGGGCGGCGTGACCCCCTCGGTCGACACCATCGCCTCGGGTGAATACCCGGTGTCGCGCCCGCTGTTCTTCTACATCAAGGCAGCCCATCTCGACGTGATCCCGGGCCTGCAGGAATATGCCGAGTTCTTCGTCTCCGACGACATCGCCGGCCCGTTCGGCCCGCTGGCCGCCTATGGCCTGGTGTCCGACCCCGAGCTGGCCGAGACCCAGCGCGTGGTCGCCGAGCGCGTCACCATGGGCGACATGTAATCTGCGCCTGACCACATGATCGGGGCGGGGCCGACACGCGCGGCCCCGCCCTTGTCCCGCCGAAGTCCCGCTTCGTTCCTGTTCGCTGATCCCCGAAAAGGCCCGCCATGCCGCTGTTCTGGATAATCGTGCTGCTGATCGTGCTGGGTGCGGTCGGCTATGTCATCGGCCGGCGCAAGGCCATGTCCAGCGCGGGGGGCGACTCGCGCGTGTTGCACTCGTTGCCCGGCTATTACGGCGCCAATGTCGCCATGCTGACTCTTGTGCCCGCGCTGCTGGTGCTGGCGGTCTGGCTGGTCGTGCAGCCGATGCTGGTCGGCAATGCGATCTCGCATCTGATCCCCGAGCGTGTCGTCGAAGAGGTCGGCTCGCGCGATCTGGTTCTGGGCGAGGTCCGGCGCGTGGCCGACGGGCTGGATCAGGCCGTCGCCCAAGGCGCGCTCGGCCGTGACGAGGCCCGCAGCCTGAGTACCGAGGTCACCAATGTCCGCGACCGGCTGGCCGAGGTGGGCGTCGCCCTTGGCAGCGATGTGCGCCCCGAGGTTCTGCAGGCCGCGCAGCGCTATCGCGAATTGACCGCGTCGGCCAATGTCGCCCGCGCTTTCGTGGTGCTGCTGCTGGCGGCGCTGGGGCTGGCTTATGCCTATGTCAAAACCCATCAGGAATTCCGTGCGCGCAATTCGGTCGAACACGGCATCCTCGCGATCCTGCTTCTGGCATCGACCATCGCCATTCTGACAACGCTCGGCATCGTGCTGTCGATGCTGTCGGAAACCTTTCGTTTCTTCGATCTGTACCCGTGGCAGCAGTTCTTCTTCGGGCTCGAATGGCGCCCCAGTTTCGAGGGCGGGTCCGAGCTTGGCCTGATCCCGCTGCTGTGGGGGACACTCTACATCTCGCTGATCGCCCTGCTGGTGTCGGTGCCGATCGGGCTGTTCGCGGCGGTCTACATGGCCGAATACGCGTCGAAACGGGTGCGCTCGGTCGCCAAGCCGATGATCGAGATCCTGGCCGGCATTCCCACCATCGTCTACGGCCTGTTCGCCCTGATCACCGTTGGCCCGCTGTTGCGCGACTATTTCGCCGAACCCTTGGGCCTGGGCACATCCTCCTCCAGCGTGATGACGGCGGGCATTGTGATGGGCATCATGCTGATCCCGTTCGTCAGCTCGCTGTCCGATGACATCATCAACGCCGTGCCACAGTCCCTGCGCGACGGGTCCTACGGGCTGGGCGCGACGCAGTCCGAGACGGTCAAGCAAGTCATCCTGCCCGCCGCGCTGCCGGGCATCGTCGGCGCCGTGCTGCTGGCGGCCTCGCGCGCGATCGGGGAGACGATGATCGTGGTGCTGGGGGCAGGGGCGGCGGCCCGCCTGTCGCTGAACCCGTTCGAGGCGATGACCACCGTCACCGTCAAGATCGTGGGCCAGTTGACCGGCGACACCGATTTCTCCAGCCCCGAGGCGCTGGTCGCCTTTGCCCTCGGGCTGACACTGTTCGTCATCACGCTGGGGCTGAACGTCTTTGCCCTCTTCATCGTGCGCAAATACCGGGAGCAGTACGAATGACCGACGCCGCCGCAAATTCCGGCCCGGACAAGGGGGCCGCGCCCAAGCGCTCGATCTTTGCGCAGGACGCCCGCACCAAGCGCCGCAACGCCGCCGAGGCCCGCTTTCGCGCCTATGGTCTGGCCGCGGTCATCGTGGGGGTCGTCGCGCTGATCCTGCTGCTGGTCTCGATCCTGTCGAACGGTGCCAGCGCCTTTCGCCAGACCTATATCAGCTTTCCGGTGACCCTGTCGGAAGACCGTCTTGACCCTGCGGGCAATCGCGACCCGGCCGAGATGGCGCGGGTCACGACCTTCGGCTATCTGCCGGTGATCGCGCAGGCCTTTGCCGACGCGATCGAGGCGGAAGGACTCGCGCATGAGGTCGGTCTGCGCAGCCTGGCGGACATGATCTCGGACGAGGCGCCGGCGCAGCTGCGCAACAGCGTCCTGGCCAATCCCGATCTGGTGGGGCAGACCCTGACCGTCGAGGTCTTGGCCGGCGGCCGCATCGATGGCTTCTTCAAGGGCCGCGTCACCATGGAATCCGCCGAGCGCGACGCGAACGTGACGCCCGAGCAGTTGCAACTGGCGCAGGCGCTGGCCGAGGCCGGCATGCTGGAAACCCGCTTCAACTGGGATTTCATCACCGCGCCGGATGCCTCGGGTCAGCGGCCCGAAGCGGCGGGCCTCGGTGTGGCGATCCTGGGCTCGTTCTACATGATGCTGGTGGTTCTGGCGCTGGCGCTGCCCATCGGCGTCGCGGCCTCGATCTATCTCGAGGAATTTGCGCCGAAGAACCGACTGACCGACCTGATCGAGGTGAATATCTCGAACCTCGCGGCCGTGCCGTCCATCGTGTTCGGCATCCTCGGTCTGGCCATCTTCATCAATTTCGCCGGCCTGCCGCAATCGGCGCCGATCGTGGGGGGGCTGGTGCTGACGCTGATGACCCTGCCGACGATCATCATCGCCACGCGCGCCTCTCTGCGCGCGGTGCCGCCGTCGATCCGGGCGGCGGCGCTGGGGCTGGGGGCGTCAAAGATGCAGTCGGTCTTTCACCACGTTCTGCCGCTGGCGGCCCCCGGCATTCTGACCGGCACGATCATCGGCCTTGCGCAGGCCCTTGGCGAGACCGCGCCGCTGTTGCTGATCGGCATGGTGGCCTTCGTGCGGGAATACCCCGCCGCCCCGCCCGAGGGCCTGTTCGACGCGGCCTCGGCCCTGCCGGTGCAGGTCTACAACTGGACGCAGCGCTCGGACCCGGCCTTTGTGGAGCGCGCCTCGGGGGCGATCATCGTACTGTTGATCTTCCTCCTCTTCATGAATGCGTTGGCGATCTTCCTGCGGCGCCGTTTCGAACGCCGCTGGTAAACGCTATGGAGGATACCAAGATGAACACGATGCGATTGACGGAGCGGGCTGTGGACAACAACGAAATCAAGATGCGCGCGCGGGGGGTCGACGTCTTCTATGGCGACACGCATGCCATCAAATCGGTCGATGTCGATATCGAGGACAACACCGTGACGGCCTTTATCGGCCCGTCAGGCTGTGGCAAGTCGACCTTCCTGCGCTGCCTGAACCGCATGAACGACACGATCGATGTCGCGCGCGTCGACGGTCAGATCACGCTGGATGGCGAAGACATCTACGACAAGCGCGTGGACCCGGTGCAACTGCGCGCCAAGGTGGGCATGGTGTTCCAGAAACCCAATCCCTTTCCCAAGTCGATCTATGACAACGTGGCTTACGGGCCGCGCATTCACGGGCTTGCCCAGACCAAGGCCGAGCTGGACGAGATCGTCGAGAAATCGCTGCGCCGCGCCGCGCTCTGGGACGAGGCCAAGGACCGGCTCGACCAGCCGGGCACCGGCCTGTCGGGCGGCCAGCAGCAGCGCCTGTGCATCGCGCGCGCCGTGGCCACCAGCCCCGAGGTGCTGTTGATGGACGAGCCGTGCTCGGCCCTCGACCCGATCGCCACGGCGCAGGTCGAGGAACTGATCGATGAATTGCGCGCGCGCTTCTCGGTCGTGATCGTCACGCACTCGATGCAACAGGCCGCCCGCGTCAGCCAGAAGACCGCGTTCTTTCACCTCGGCGAACTGGTCGAATTCGACGAAACCACCAAGATTTTCACTAATCCCGAGGATCAGCGCACCGAAAGCTACATCACCGGGCGCATCGGATAATTCATAGGGCAGGGCGCAGACAGATGGCGAATTCCGAACACATCGTCGCGAGTTTCGACGACGAGCTGGAGAGCATCCAGGGCATGATCATGCGCATGGGCGGGCTGGTCGAGCAGGCAATTGCCGATGCTGCCAGGGCGATGGACACCCGCGATGTCGAACTGGCCGGCCAAGTCCGCCGCAACGACGCGGCCATCGATGCGCTGGACGATCAGATCAACGATGCCGCCGCCAGCATCATCGCACGGCGTCAGCCGATCGCATCGGATCTGCGCACCGTGCTGACGGTGTTCCGCATCTCGAACAACCTCGAGCGGATCGGCGATTATGCCAAGAACATCGCGAAACGCTCCGAGGCGATCCTCGAACATCCGCCGGTGGAGGGCACCGGTGCCTCCCTGCGCCGCATGGCCCGGCAGGTGGAACTGATGCTCAAGGACGTGCTGGACGCCTATATCCAACAGGACGAGGACAAGGCCCAGGACGTGCGCGAGCGCGACCTGGAGGTCGACCAAATGTATTCGGCGCTGTTCCGCGAATACCTGACCTTCATGATGGAGGATCCGCGCAACATCACGACCTGCATGCATCTGCATTTCATGGCCAAGAACATCGAACGCATGGGCGACCATGCCACCTCGATCGCCGAGCAGGTAATCTACCTTGTGTCCGGCGAAATGCCCACCGACGACCGGCCCAAGGCGACCGACGTGCCGCTGCCGCCGAGCGCCTGAACCGAACCGGGGTAGGGGAGACGACAATGGCTGGCGAACCCACCGTCCTGATCGTCGAGGATGAACCCGCACAACGCGAGGTTCTGGCGTATAACATCCGGGCCGAGGGGTTCGACGTGCTGACCGCCGAAGCCGGGGACGAGGCCCTGGTCGTCGTGCGGGAAACGCCGCCCGATGTCATCATTCTCGATTGGATGCTGCCGAATGTCTCGGGGATCGAGGTCTGCCGCCAACTCAAGATGGGCAGCGACACCGCCGGTATCCCCATCATCATGCTGTCGGCGCGATCCGAGGAAAGCGACCGGGTGCGCGGCCTCGAGATCGGGGCCGACGATTACGTGACCAAACCGTATTCGGTGGCCGAATTGCTGGCCCGTCTGCGCACGCAGTTGCGCCGGATCCGGCCCGCGGCCGTGGGCGAGCGCCTGGAATACGAGGATATCGTACTCGATCTGGCCGAACATCGCGTCTATCGCGCCGGTGCCGCGCTGAACCTCGGGCCGACGGAGTTCCGTCTGCTGACCGCCTTCATGGAACGGCCGGGCCGTGTCTGGAGCCGCGAGCAATTGCTCGACCGGGTCTGGGGCCGGGACATCTATGTCGACAGCCGGACCGTGGATGTGCATGTCGGGCGCTTGCGCAAGGCGCTGCGGGCCGAAGCATCCGGCGATCCGATCCGCACGATCCGGGGGGCGGGCTACGCGCTCGGCTGACCGGGGTGGCGGACGGGTGTTGCGCAAGACGCGCCCAGCCATTCTGCCGATAATCATGATTATGTAAATAAAACCCATGCGACGTGCTCAGGTGTCACATGAATTCTGGCGCACAAGCCATTGTATTTCCGCACCATCCCGCGCGCAGACAGTCAATCACCATTTCGACGCCCCCGGCATCACCACGGAGTTGCCTGAACGAAATGCCAGCTTATACTGCCGGGTCAAAGGGATAGCGGGACAGCATGCACTACCTCGTACTCAACGGGCCGAACCTGAATCTGCTAGGCACGCGCGAGCCGGCGATCTACGGCCATGACACGCTGGACGATATCGAAGCCGCCTGCCGTGCCACGGCCGAGCGTCTGGACGCATCGCTGGAGTTTGTGCAATCCAACCACGAAGGCGCCCTGATCGACGCGCTGCATGCGGCGCGCAGCACGACCCAGGGCGTTGTCCTGAACGCCGGGGCCTACACCCACACCTCCGTCGCCTTGCGTGATGCGATCACGGCCAGCGCGCTGCCCGTGATCGAGCTGCACCTGTCCAACACCCATGCGCGCGAAGCATTCCGCCATGTCTCGATGATCGCGCCGGTCTGTATCGGGGTCATCCAGGGATTTGGCGCCGCCGGCTATCCCATCGCGCTCGAGGCGCTGCACAGGCATCTTGGCGGAGGGTCGCAATGACACCGCTGCGGCCCTACCTGCAAATGACCTCGGTCGAGGAATTGTGGAGCCACCACACGCGGGTCATGGCCGCCTACGGGTTCGACCGGCTGTTCTACGCCTTCAATGCCTTTCGCGGTGCGGGTCTTTATGACAACCCCGACGACGCGCTGTTGCTGACGAACATGCCGACCGACTATATCGACGCCTATGTCGATGGCGGGATGTTCCGCGACGGCGTCATGGTGCGTTGGGCGATCAAGAACACCGGCGTGGCCAGTTGGCGCGAGGTCTACGAGGCCCTGCCCGACCAGCCGCCCAGCCCCGGCGAAAAGGCCATGCGTGCCCTCAACGAACGCCATGGGATCATCGCAGGCTACACGATCAGCTTTCCGATGGCGATCAAGAACGCCAATGCGGGGATCGGTCTGGCCGTGCGCCAGGGCATGACCCAGGACGATGCCGATGCCATCTGGGCCGAGCATGGCAGCGATATCGAGATCATCAACCACGTCGCGCATCTGTGCGTGTTGCAACTGCCCGCGACGGGCCAGCATCGCCTGCTGACGCCGCGCCAGGCCGAGGTTCTGGAACTGGTTGCGGATGGCAAGACGATGCAGGATATCGCGCTGTTGCTGAGCCGGAACGTCGCCACCATCGAAAAGCATTTGCGCGGCGCGCGGGATGCCCTGGGGGTGGAAACGACGGCCCAGGCGGTGCGCAAGGCATCGATCCTGAACCAGATCTTCCGCCTCGACGGCGCCAAGACCGACCCGCCGAAAATGCGCGGATCGGTGTCGCAGGTTGGCAAGGTTCACTGATAACCGCTCTACCCCCGTCGGCACCGAAGTGACCCAAGGTAAGGAATACCTGACTTACGCCGCACCGCCTTGTCGCGCACCTTAGACTGGTTCCGTGAGTGAAGGACATTATCCTGGAGCATCGGACCAAAGGAGCGGTTTAGTCCCGTCCCCCGGTCCCATCCCGATGCTGTCCCGCATCGGGTCGCGAACGCGGTGCCGGTCTATTGGGGTCGGCGGTGCGCTCGTCATTTAGGGCCCGGCGCGCTGTCCCCATTACCTGTGCCGGGCCCACCAATCCCTCACCGGCAGCACGACTTACCCGGGAAACGCAAACCGGGCCGGCAGAGAATCTGCGGCCCGGTTGGACTGTCTCGAACGCCGCACAAGGGCGGCTTTGGCTCAGCCCTGGGCGGCCTTGGCCACCTCTTCCGCGAAGTTCTCTTCCTTCTTCTCGATGCCTTCACCGACTTCGAGGCGGATGAAGCCTTTCAGCTCGACCCCGGCCTCCTGTGCGGCGGCGCCGACGGTCAGATCGGGGTTCACCACGAAGGCCTGGTTGACCAGCGTGACCTCGGCCAGGAACTTCTTCATGCGGCCTTCGATCATCTTTTCGATGACCTGCTCGGGCTTGCCCGATTCGCGCGCGATGTCGATCTGGACCTGACGCTCCTTGTCGACGATGGTCTGGTCCAGTTCGTCCTCGTTCAGGGCGGCGGGGTTCACGGCGGCGACATGCATCGCAACCTGACGTGCGAAACCCTCGTCATCCCCCGAGAAGGCGACCAGAACGCCGATCTTGCCCATGCCCTCGGCCGCGGCGTTGTGGATGTAGGACACCACGTTATCACCCGAGATCTTGGCCATGCGGCGCACGCTCATGTTTTCGCCGATCGTCGCGATCTTGTCGGTGATCGTGTCCTCGACGGTCTTGCCGCCCAGATCGGCGGTTTTCAGGGCGTCGACATCCGCGGCGCCCAGGGCGGCCTTGGCGATGCCGGCGACCATGTCTTGGAACTCGGCATTCTTGGCGACGAAGTCGGTTTCCGAGTTCACCTCGACCGCGACGGCCGTGCCGGCATCGGTGGCGACGGCCACGAGGCCCTCGGCGGCGGTGCGGCCCGATTTCTTGGCCGCCTTGGCCAGACCCTTGGTGCGCAGCCAGTCGGTTGCGGCCTCCATGTCGCCGTTGTTTTCGGTCAGCGCCTTCTTGGCGTCCATCATGCCTGCGCCGGTCGCTTCGCGCAGTTCCTTCACCATTGCAGCGGTAATCGCCATGGTCTGATCTCCTGGATTGAAACGGTTGTCGGGCCGGGTTGTATCCCGGCCCGCATGTCAGTCACGTGACAGCGGCTCAGGAGCCGGCGTTTTCCTCGGCGGGCGCCTCGGCGGCGGCGGCGGCGTCGCCGGCCAGGGCCTCTTCGACATTGCCTTCTTCGAGGGAGCCCAGGTCGACACCGGCGGTTTCCAGCTGCGCGCTCATGCCGTCAAGGGCTGCGCGGCTAACCAGATCGCAATAGAGCGCGATGGCGCGGGCAGCGTCGTCATTGCCGGGGATGATGTAATCGACACCATCGGGCGAGCAGTTGGTATCGACCACGGCGACGACCGGGATGCCCAGCTTCTTCGCTTCGGCGATGGCCAGGTCTTCCTTGTTGACGTCGATCACGAAGATCAAATCGGGCAGGCCGCCCATTTCGCGGATGCCGCCGAGGGATGCCTGCAGCTTGACCTGGTCACGCTCCATCCCGAGGCGTTCCTTCTTGGTCAGACCTTCGAGGCCCTGCGCCATCTGCTCGTCGATGGCCTTGAGGCGGCTGATCGAGTTCGACACCGTCTTCCAGTTGGTGAGCGTGCCGCCCAGCCAGCGGTGGTTCATGTAGTATTGCGCGCAGCGCTCGGCGGCTTCGGCGATCGGCTTTTGCGCCTGGCGCTTGGTGCCGACGAACAGAACACGGCCGCCCTTGGCGACGGTTTCGCGCACCACGTTCAGTGCCTGGTCCAGCAACTCGACCGTCTGCGTCAGGTCGAGAATGTGGATGCCGTTGCGGTCCCCGTAGATATAGGGGGCCATACGCGGGTTCCAGCGTTGGGTCTGGTGGCCGAAGTGAACGCCAGCTTCGAGAAGCTGACGCAAAGAGAAATCAGGAAGCGCCATGTCCTTGGTCCTTTCCGGTTTGCGCCTGGGGCGAAGGATCAGGGGCGGATGCCCCAACCGGTGGACCGAAACGGGGATGTCTCCCCCGCAGGCCCGCCTTCGCCTGAGTGATGAGCGCGCCTTTAGGGGGTTTGGCGGGCAATGGCAACCCCCCTGCCCCGTTGCGCGGCTTGGCCGAGGGCGTTCGGGGGCTCTGCCCCCCGCGCCTGCGGCGCGTTCCCCGGAGGTTTCCTGGCCAAGATGAAGAGGGACACGTTTCGCGATGGACCTGCGCGGGGTGTGCGGTTACCACGGCGCGCATGAGCGCCCGTCCCGATATCCTGTGCATCGGCTCCGTCCTGTGGGACGTGATCGGCCGCAGCGATCTGCCCATGGTGGCGGGCAATGACAAGCCGGGGCGGATCACGCGCTTGCCCGGGGGCGTTGCATTGAATATCGCCATGACGCTCCGACGGTTCGACCTGACGCCGGCGCTGATTTCGGTCGTGGGGGATGATCCCGAGGGGCGCGACCTGATGTCGGCCTGCGGGCGCATGGGGCTGATGACCCAGCATATGCTGGTCGATGCCGATCTGCCGACGGATCGCTACATGGCGATCGAGGCGCAGGGTGCACTGATCGCGGCCCTGGCCGATGCCCATTCGCTGGAGGCCGCGGGCGCCCGCATTCTGGCCCCGCTCGGCGATGGGCGCCTTGGCACGCCCGAGGCGCCCTGGACGGGCCCGGTGGCAATTGACGGCAACCTGACCGAGGCGGTGCTGGCCGAGATCGCGGTCAACCCGGTCTTCGCCGCGGCCGATCTGCGCCTCGCCCCGGCCTCGCCCGGCAAGGCCGAGCGCCTGCGCCCGCTGATCGGGCATCTGAGGGCGACCTTGTATGTCAATCTCGAAGAGGCCGCGCTGCTGACCGGGCAGAGCCCGCGCGACGCCCGCACCGCCGCCCAAGCCTTGATCGACGCGGGCGCGCATCGGGCGCTGGTCACCGAAGGGGGCGCGGCGGCCGCCTGTGCCGATGCGGACGGCTGCCGGGTCTGCACCCCGCCCGCCATCGACGCGCGACGCATCACAGGGGCGGGCGACACCTTCATGGCGGCCCATATCGCGGCCGAGTTGCGCGGCATCGGGCGCGCGGATGCCTTGCAGCAGGCCGTTCTGGCGGCAGCCGCCTATGTTGCGGGAGATGACGATGACTGACCTGATCACCCTGTCGGACGAAGTGGCCGCGGCCCGCGCCGGTGCGCAGCCCGTGGTCGCCCTGGAGTCGACCATCATAACCCATGGCATGCCCTATCCCCGCAACCTCGCGACCGCGCGCGCCGTCGAGGCCGCGGTGCGCGCGGCCGGCGCGGTCCCGGCCACGATTGCGGTGATGGGGGGACGCATCCATGTGGGTCTGTCCGAGGCAGAGCTGTCGCATCTGGCGCAGGCCGAGGATGTGGCCAAGCTGTCGCGGGCCGATCTGGCGGTCTGTCTGGCGCAGGGCGGGGTCGGCGCGACGACCGTGGCGGCCACCATGATCTGCGCGGCGCGGGCCGGCATCGCGGTCTTCGCCACGGGCGGAATCGGCGGAGTCCACAAAGGGGCCGAGGACAGTTTCGACATCTCCGCCGACCTGCGCGAACTGGCCGAGACGCCGGTGACGGTGGTTGCTGCAGGGGCCAAGGCCATTCTGGACCTGCCCAAGACGCTTGAGGTTCTGGAAACGCAGGGCGTGCCGGTCATCGCCTTTGGGCAGGATGGCTTTCCCGCCTTCTGGAGCCGCGAGAGCGGCCTGCCCGCCCCGCTGCGCATGGATACGCCCGAGGCGATTGCCGATGCCCACCGCATGCGCGCGGCCCTGGGCCTGCCGGGCGGGCAACTGGTGGCCAATCCGATCCCTGCAGACGCCGAAATCCCGGCCAGCACCTTGGCCCCGCTGATCGAGCAGGCGCAGGCGCAGGCCGATGCGCGCGGCATCACCGGCAAGGCCGTGACGCCCTTTCTGCTTCAGCGGCTGTTCGAGCTGACAGAGGGCCGGACACTCGAGGCGAATATCGCCCTCGTTCTGAACAACGCCCGCCTTGCGGCGCGCATTGCGCGGGCGCTGATGGCATGAGCGGTGGGCCATGCGCTGCGCCGCGCTTGTGCCGTGCCGCCGCTGAGCATAGATAAAGCGCAACGTTTCGTAGACCCCAACACAGATGCAAATCCCCACGCCCCCCCCACCGCCAAAACGCGGCTTCTTCGCTTCGCTGCGGTCGAGTTTCCTGACCGGCCTCGTGGTCATCACACCCATCGGCGTGACCATCTGGCTGATCTGGACGCTGACCGGGTGGATCGACAGTTGGGTGTTGCCGCTGATCCCGACCGCCTACAACCCCTCGACCCTGATCCGCGATTATACCGGGATCGAGGTGAATATCCGCGGCATCGGGGTGGTGACCTTTCTGCTGTTCACCATCCTTGTCGGCTGGATCGCCAAGGGTCTGATCGGGCGCTCGCTGATCCTGTGGGCCGAAAGCCTTGTCTTGTCGATCCCCCTGATCCGCTCGCTCTATTCGGGGTTGAAGCAGATCGTCGAAACCGTGCTGGCCCAGGGGCAGCAGAATTTCGACAAGGCGTGCCTCGTGGAGTACCCGCGCAAGGGGATCTGGGCCATCGCCTTCATATCGACCACTGCAAAGGGCGAGATCTCGCGCCGTCACGGCCCCGAGGAAATGGTGTCGGTGTTCCTGCCGACCACGCCCAACCCCACCTCGGGCTTTTTGCTGTTTGTGCCGCGCAAGGATGTGATCATCCTCGACATGTCGGTCGAGGATGCGGCGAAACTGGTGATTTCGGCGGGGCTGGTCTATCCCAGCGGCGACGGCTCTGACGCCCCGCAAGAGGGCCTGCCCGACGCCGCCGAGTGACCGGCCCGCGGACGGGCGCCGCGCGGATGGCGGTCAATCCGCCTCGTACCACCAGACATCGGGCTGCCAGTTGATCCAGTCGCCATAGATCGGAAGGGCCTCGGGGTAGCGCAGGTTGGCATCATGGGCGATGCGCGCGATCGGGTTGTACCAGAACGGCACCACATAGCGCTGCGAGGTCAGGACACGGTCCAGCGCTCGGGTTGCGGCCAGGAAATCCTCCTGGCTTTCCGAGGTCAGGAGGCGGTCGATCATCGCGTCGATGGCCGGGTTGCAGGCCCCCATCAGGTTGCGCGACCCTTCGGTTTCGGCCATCTCGCAGCCCCAGTAAAGGCGCTGTTCGTTGCCGGGGCTGAGCGACAGGCCGCGCGCATAATAGGTCATGTCGAAATCGAAGGCATCGGTGCGTTCGCGGTACTGCGCCGGGTCGATGGAGGAGATCTCGACCGAGATCCCCAGCCGTTCCAGCGCCTCGGCGTAGATATTGGCGATGGCCTCGTTCTCGGAGGAGCCGTTCTGCAGCAGGATCTCGAAGGTGAAGGGCGCCCCGTCCGGGCCGGTCATCACACCCTCCTGCACGGTGTACCCGGCCTCTTCCAGCAGGCGCAACGCCGCGCGGATGCCGGCGCGGTTGCGTTCGGACCCGTCCGAGACCGGCAGGCTGTAGCCTTCGAGCGCGCCGGGCAGCAGATCATCGGCAAAGGGTTCGAGAAACTCGGCCACGCGCCCTTCGGCCGGGCCATGCGACATCGCCAGCGGCGAATTCGAGAAATACGAGGTGATGCGCGGCGCGATCCCACCGTTCAGCGTCTGGTTCACGAACTCGAAGTTGAAGGCCTGGATCATCGCCTCGCGCACACGCCAATCGGCGAACGGGCCCTGCCGCGTGTTCATGACGAAACCGATGATGCCCGAGGGGCGTTCATGCGGCACCTCGGACAGCACCACCTCGCCCGATTGCACGCGCGGGAAATCGTATTCCGTGGCCCAATCGGCAGCGTTGGTTTCGCGGATCGTGGTGATGACGCCCGAGGTGAAGGCCTCGAACATGGCGGTGGCATCGGCGAAGAACTCCAATCGCACCTCGTCGATCCCGTGCGTGCCGCGGCGGAACGGCAGATCCGCGCCCCAATAGTCGGGGTTGCGCCGCAGCGACACGAAGCGGCCGGCCTCGAAATCGTCGATCACGTAGGGCGCGCTGGCGATGGGAATGACATCCAGCCCCGACTCGGTGAAGGCCGTCTCTTCCCATTGGGCGGCCTTCAGGATCGGGCGCAAACCCATGATCATGGCCAACTCGCGGTCGGGTTCGGTGAAGCTCAGCCGCACCGAGCGCTCGCCCGTCTGCTCGATTGCTGCGATACGTCCCCAGGCGTTGAGGTAGCGGGGATGCCCCTCGGTTCCCAGCGTCTCGTAGGACCAGATCACGTCGGCGACGGTGACCGGGCTGCCATCGGAAAACCGCGCCTCGGGGCGCAGGGTGAATTCCACCCACAGATGGTCGGGATCGACTTCGACCGATTCGGCCAGCAGGCCGTAGAGCGAGAAAGGTTCGTCATAGCTGCGTCCCATAAGCGATTCGTAAGCCAGAAAGCGCAGTTGCCACGGGGTCGAGCCACGGCGGATATGGGGGTTGAGACTGTCGAAACTGCCCACCTCGCCGGTGACGATCCCGCCCGCCTGGTGGGGGCGTCGGGATTGGCAGTAGGGCAGATGCTACGAAATCGGGCGGCAAGGCCGGCGCGCCATACATCGCGATCCCGTGCATTGGTTGGGCTTGCGCCGTGTGAGACAGGCCCAGAGCGAGCAGGCCCGCCGCGAGAATTCCGGTGAAACAATTCCTGGGCATCTGTAAACAATCCTCTGCTTGCCTGTGTTTGCGGGAGTTTGCGGCGCGGCCCCGAACAGGTCCAGTACAACTTTTCAGTTGGACTCTCGGCCTCGGTTTGCTTATAAAGAAATCACTGCTCGATAGGTTTCTTGCCTGTATGAAACCTGCCTCAATAACTTAACGCCGGCTTCGTGCCGGCGTTTTTTTTGGTCCCGGGCCCGCCGCGCCCCCTGTTCCTTGTGCGGATGCAGCATTAGCTTTGCCGCGACATTGCATCACGGGAGCGTTCACCATGGCCATCATCACCGACCTGTCCGGCAAAACCGCGGTCATCACCGGGTCCAATTCCGGCATCGGGTTGGGGATCGCGCGGGAATTGGCCATGGCGGGGGCGAATGTGGTGTTGAACTCCTTCACCGACCGCGACGAGGATCATGCGCTGGCAGAAGAAATCGCGCGCGTGGCCGGTGTCGAGGCGCGCTACATCAAGGCCGACATGTCCAAGGGCAAGGAATGTCGCAAGCTGATCGAGGAGGCCGGCGCCTGTGATATCCTAGTGAATAATGCCGGCATCCAGCATGTCGCGCCCATCGACGAATTTCCCGAAGAGAAATGGGATGCGATCATCGCGATCAACCTCAGCTCGGCCTTTCACACCACGGCGGCGGCCCTGCCGATGATGCGCAAGGCCGGCTGGGGGCGCGTGGTCAATATCGCCTCGGCGCACGGCCTGACGGCCAGCCCCTACAAGTCGGCCTATATCGCGGCCAAGCACGGGATCGTCGGCCTGACCAAGACCACGGCGCTGGAAACGGCGGAAGAGCCGATCACCGCCAACGCGATCTGCCCGGGCTATGTGCTGACCCCCCTGGTCGAGGCGCAGATCCCCGACCAGATGAAGGCCCATGACATGGATCGCGACACGGTCGTGCGCGAGGTCATGCTGGCGCGCCAGCCGTCCAAGGACTTCGCCACCGTCGAACAGATGGGGGGCGACCTGTGCCTTCCTGTGTTCGGATGCGGCCGCCCAGATCACCGGCACCACGATCAGCGTGGATGGCGGCTGGACCGCGGTCTGAGCAATTGCGACAGGCGGTTTGGGGGCTCTGCCCCCGTCGCTGGCGCGACTCCCCCGGAGTTTTCTTGCCAAGATGAAGGAGCCGGTCATGGCGCAGGCGAAACCGATCAACCTGGCCCTGCAGGGCGGCGGCGCGCATGGGGCCTTTACCTGGGGCGTGCTGGACCGGCTGCTGGAGGCCGAGGAGATCGAGATCGCGGGGATCACCGGCACCTCGGCGGGCGCGCTGAACGGCGCGGCGGTCAAGTCGGGGCTGGTGCGGGGCGGGCGCACGGCGGCCCGCGACAACCTGGAGTGGCTGTGGGAACAGGTGGGCGCGATCACCACCCCTGCCCTCGCGCCGTGGCTGGATGCGATCGCGCCGGTGGCCGTCAGTCGGGCGATCGAGGCCTCGCTGCCCTTTGCCTTCGGCGACGGGGTCTCGCGACTGGTCAGCCCCTATGACACCGGGCCGTTCTACGTGAACCCGCTCAGGCGGATCGTCGAGCGGTTCCGCTTCGACGAGGTCTGTGCCGATGTCGGGCCGGTGTTCCACATCTGCGCCACCAATGTGCGCAGCGGCAAGATCAGGGTCTTTTCGGGCGAGGAGATCAGCGCCGATGCGATCCTGGCCTCGGCCTGTCTGCCGACCCTGTTTCGCGCCGTCGAGATCCCGCATCCCGACACCGGCGAGGTCGAGGCCTATTGGGACGGCGGCTATACCGGCAACCCGGCCCTGTTCCCGCTGTTCGAGGGGGATGCACCGGGCGATATCCTGGTGGTGAACATCAACCCGCTGGAACGCGCCGAGTTGCCCACCAGCGCGCGCGAGATCCAGAACCGCGTGAACGAGATCAGCTTCAACTCGTCGCTGCTGCGCGAGTTGCGCGCCATCGATTTCGTTCAGCGCCTATTGGATGACGGCACCTTGCCGGAGGGCGCGATGAAGCGTCTGCGCCTTCACATGATCGCCGATGACGCGCTGATGGAGCAGCTGTCGGTGGCCACCAAGATCGTGGCGACGCCGCAGATCCTGCACCAGTTGCGCGCGGCGGGGCGCGCGGCGGCGGACAGCTTCCTGGATCAGCATCTGGGCGCCATCGGCGTGGAAAGCAGCGTCGATTTGCGCGCGATGTTCGGCTGAGCCGGTGGAACCCTGCCGGCGCGCGCGCCGTTGCCCTTTCGACGCTGAATGCGAACAGGAAAGGACCATCCCATGCAGTGGAGCGATATCGAGAAAAACTGGACCGCCATGATCCCGGCGATCCGTGCGCGCTGGCCCGATGTCTCGGAAGAGGACCTGATCGCCCTGTCCGGGCACCGGGACGAGGTGATCGCGACCCTGGCCGGAGCGACCGGCGAAACGCCGACCGACATCGCGCGACAGATGGACGAATGGCGGCAGGGGCCCATGCCGGCGGATGCCTATGCCGACCCGACCCGTGACAACGCCGCCGCGCGCGACGCGGGGCGCTATCTGCCAGAGGGCGAGGATGTCTATGCCGATGACGACCGCTTTGGCGACGAGGGTGTAGCGGACCGCCCGATGGGCCGCCGGGGCTGACCGCGGGGCGTCATCACGGGTCACCTGTGCGTTGGTGCAGCTTGCCTCGGGGCAGTTGGCGGCGTAGGCGGGGCGCATGACCGATCCCTGCCCTGCCCCGTTCAACCTTGCGCATTACGTCCTCGGACAGGCCGACCGTCTGCCCGACAAGGTCGCCCTCGCGGTGCTTGGCCCCGCCCGCGCCGAACGGTGGAGCTATGCCAGGCTGGACCGCGCGGTTCGTGGCATGGCCGGCGGATTGCTGGCCCACGGGTTCCGGCCCGGCGACAGGCTGTTGCTGCGCCTTGGGAACACGCCGGAATTTCCCGTGGCCTTCCTCGGGGCCATCGCGGCGGGTCTTGTGCCGGTGCCGACGGCGGCGGTGCTGACATCTGGCGAGATCACGAAACTGGCCGAGGTCATCGCCCCCGCCGGCATCCTGGCCGGGGACGGGGTCGCGCTTCCCGAGGGGTTTTCCGGCCCGGTCCTGCGCGATCTTGCGCCGCTCATGACGCATGCGCCGGCCGACCATGTCATGGGCGACCCGGAAAGGCTGGCCTATCTCGTGTTCACCTCAGGCTCGGGGGGCACGCCCAAGGCCGTGGCCCATGCCCACCGCGCCATCTGGGCGCGGCGGATGATGCATCAGGGCTGGTACGGCCTGCGCGAGGACGACCGGCTGCTGCATGCCGGCGCCTTCAACTGGACCTTCACGCTGGGCACCGGGCTGCTCGATCCCTGGTCGGTCGGGGCCACGGCGCTGATCCCCGCGCCGGGGCTGGAGCCAGCCGCCCTGCCCCTATTGCTGAAACGGCATGACGCGACGATCCTTGCCGCCGCGCCCGGCATTTTCCGAAAGCTTCTGGCCACGGATGTGCCCGTGCGCCTGCCCAAGCTGCGCCATGGGCTGAGCGCGGGCGAAAAACTGCCTGAGGCGCTGCGCCAGCGCTGGATGGCGGCCACGGGCACGGCCGTTCACGAGGCATTGGGCATGTCGGAATGCTCGACCTTCATTTCCGGGTCCCCCGCACGACCCGCGCCACAGGGCACCTTGGGCCATGCGCAGGCGGGGCGGCGCGTGGCGGTTCTAAACGAAACCGGGCAAGCCGTGGCCGAGGGGGATACCGGCATCCTGGCCATACACCGCGACGATCCGGGCCTGATGCTGGGCTATCAGCAGCCTGACGGATCGCTTGATCTGCCCCTGACCGGGGACTGGTTCCTGACCGGCGATATGGTCGAGCAGCGCGGCGATGGCGCCTTCACCTATCACGGGCGGCGCGACGACCTGATCACGGCCGGAGGGTTTCGCGTCTCGCCGCTGGAGATCGAGGCCGCGTTTCAGCATGCACCGGGCGTGCAGGAGTGTGCGGCCCTTGCGCTCAGCCCCAAGGCCGATACAACCATCGTCGCTCTGGCCTTTGTGGGCGACGCGACCGAGGACAGGCTGCGCGATCTGGCCGCGGCCAGCCTTGCCCGATACAAGCAGCCGCGCACCTTTATCCGTCTGCCCGCGCTGCCCCGTAACCCGAACGGAAAACTCGATCGCCGCGCGCTGCGGGCGCGGGTGGAGGAGGCGTCATGATCAAGCTCGATATCCTGTCCGACCCGATCTGCCCCTGGTGCTATATCGGCTGGACGAACCTTGCCCGCGCCCTCGAGGCGCGGGCCGATCACCCCTTTGCCATCGAATGGCACCCATTCCAGTTGAACCCCGAAATGCCGGCGGGTGGCATGGACCGGCGCGCCTATCTCGAGGCCAAGTTCGGCGGCAAGGACGGGGCCGTCGAGGCGTATCTGCCGGTGGCCGAGCACGCCGCCAGGGCGGGCCTTGACCTGAAGCTCGATCAGATCGCGCGCACGCCCAACACGCTTGACGCGCACCGGCTGATCCATTGGGCGGGGATCGAGGGGCGGCAGACGGCGGTGGCGGTGGCGCTCTTCCGGGCGTATTTCCAGGACGGGCGCGATATCGGGGATGCGCAGGTCCTGCAAAGCATCGCGGAAAAGGCCGAGATGGACGGCGACATGGTGGCCAGGCTGCTGGAGGGCGACGCCGACGCCGACGAGATCCGCGCCCGCGACGCCCATGCGCGCCAACGCGGCGTGCAGGCGGTGCCGACCTTTGTCGTGGCAAACACCCATGTGGTGCCGGGTGCGCAGCCGCCCGATCTGTGGACCCAGGTGATCGACGAGCTGGCCGCGCCCCCCGAGGCCGCGCTATGACGGCACCTGCCGACCCCGCAGTGCCCGAGGCGCGCCGCCGCCTCGGCCGGGTCGAATTCATCGCCATGATGGGCACGATCTTCGCGACGGTGGCCTTTTCCATCGACGCGATGCTGCCCGCCCTGCCCCAGATCGCCACCGAGCTGAGCCCGGAGGCCGCGAACCGGGCGCAATTGATCCTGACCAGTTTCGTGCTGGGCATGGGGCTGGGCACGCTGGTCGTCGGTCCGCTGTCGGACGCGCTGGGGCGCAAGACACTGATCCTGATGGGGGCCGCGCTGTATCTGGCGGGCGCGATGCTGGCCTATGTCGCGCCGAGCCTCGAGTTGCTCTTGCTGGCCCGCGTCATACAGGGGCTGGGGGCCGCCGGGCCGCGCGTGGTGTCGCTGGCCATGATCCGCGACCTCTATTCCGGGCGCGGCATGGCGCAGATCGTCTCCTACGCGATGATGATCTTCACCCTGTTCCCGGCGGTCGCCCCCCTGATCGGCGCGGCGATCATCGCGGGCTTTGGCTGGCGTTCGATATTTCTGGCCTTCGTGATCTTTTCGCTCCTGTCGGTCGGGTGGATCACGCTGCGCCAGCCCGAGACATTGCCCCGCGCCGCGCGGCGCAAACTCAGCCTGCGCCAAACCCTCACCGATATGCGCGAGGCCATGGCGCATCGGCAGATGCAGCTGTCGATCCTAGTGCAGACGGTCGTGTTCGGCGTGCTTTTCGGCGCGCTCAGCTCGGTGCAGCAGCTGTTCGACCTGACCTATGGACGCGGCGAGAGCTTCCCCGTGTGGTTCGCCCTGATCGCACTGATGTCGGCCCCGGCGGCCCCGACCAATGCCCGGCTGGTGATGCGGCTTGGCATGCGGCCGATGATCCGCAGCGCACTTTGGGTATCGGCCAGCCTGTCCTTTGCAACCGCCCTGGCCGTCGGGGTGTTACAACTCGGCGGGGCGGAGTTCTGGGTCTATTTCGTCTGGACGGTCAGCATTTTCGCAACCGCGGCCTTTACCATCGGCAATCTCAATGCGCTGGCCCTCGAACCTCTGGGCCATATCGCGGGCACCGCCTCGTCGCTGATGGGGGCGCTGGCGACGGTGGGCGGGGCGATCCTGGGCGCGGGTCTGGGACAGCTCTACAATGGCACGCCGGTGCCGCTGGCCATTGGGGCGGGGATCCTGCTGACGGCGGGGGCGCTGGTGATGCGCACCATGCCGCGCGAAGGGGCGGATGCCGGGTGACCGCGGCGCGAAACGGCGATTGCGGGCGCCGGTCATGACGTTAATATGACAGGCTTCCATAACCGCGACCGGGGGCTTCCCGGCCGCCACAGACCACCCTGCGCAGGAGCGAAATGTCCCCCTTATCGATGTCCACCCCCGTCGCGGATCGCCACGAGGTCTCGGCGCTGTGGCGCTGGCAATTGCCGCTGGCCCTGGCGCTGTTCACCTTCGTGCTGCGCTACACCTACCCCGAGTTCTCGCGCTTTGTCATCCTGACCGAAGGCTGGGGGCCGGTCGAGCTTTCGCATTTCGTCATGCCGTTCCTGACCGGCGTGGTCGCGATCGCCTGCCTGATGAGCTTGCCGGAAGGGTCGCAAAAGGCGCTGCGCATCTGGTTCATCCTGCTGATGCTGGGCGGGTTCTTCATCGCAGGCGAGGAACACAGCTGGGGCCAGCATTTCTTCAACTGGTCGACACCGGAATACTGGGCCGAGTTGAACCGGCAGCAGGAAACCAACCTTCACAACTCATCCTCGTGGTTCAACCAGAAGCCGCAACTGGTGCTGCAGGTCAGCGTCCTGTTCGCGGTCGTGATCCTGCCGCTGGGTACGCGGTACGGACGGTTTTCCGGTCTGCGCGAAAGGTTCGCCTTTGTCCTGCCGGGGATCAGCACATATGCCATCGGCCGGTTCATGGTGTTCTACGCCATCTGGGACCAGTTGGCCAAGAACCTCGATTTCCCCGAGATCTCGACACGGGAAGCCGAGGTGATGGAAACCTACCTTTACGGGTTTCTGTTGATCTACGCGATCACGATGTTCAAGCGGATCAAGCGGCACACCACGGGCGCGGCGTGACCGCGGACGGGCGGTCGCGGGTCACTCGGCCGGGGTGGCGGCGGGCGCGCTAAGCGTTTGGCCGCCGCGCAGCTTTTCGCGGCGCCACCACCACATCACGATCAGCACATTGGGCACCCAGCAGGACCAGCCGATATAGGGAAAGACGGTTTCTTCCTCGAACCAGATCCGCAGGATCGGCAATTGCAGGCGAAAGCTGACCGCGCCAAAGCTGAGCGCCGCCATCATGATCATCCAGCGGCGGTGGCGTTCGACATCGCCCGCCAAGATCGCCTGGATGCCGATGGCCAGCGCCGCGAACCAGTTGAACGCCCCCAGCGCAAATCCCGTTTCGGACCACAGCGGCCAGTCCATGTTGAAGCTGATCGGAATCGTCGTCAGCGCCGAAATGGTCACCACCGGCACAAGGACCCAGCCCAGGGTCTTGTGACTGGTGCCGCGCCGACGCCACCACCGCGACACCTGCAGCGGGATCAGGATGACAGCCAGACCTCCGAATACCATATGCACGGCCAGTGTCGTGCCGACATTCTCGATATGATAGGCGACGTGACGGGCGCCTTCGCGGATGCCCTGTTCGACGAACTGCCAGGCCGCGACGGACAGCCCCTGGTCGAGCGAGGGGAAAAAGCCGAAATACAGGCCCGGTGGCACGAATTTGAATGCCGACAGCGCCGAGAGAAGCGAAAAGAACCAAAAGACAAACCAGCCTGCCCTTGTCCAGGCGCCGTTTCGTTGCATCGCTCACACCTCTTGCCCGATAGGTTTGCGGGTGCTTAGCGCCGAATGGTTGGCGTTGACAATCCTGCCCTCAGCTTTTCCTGGGCGTCGTTGCATATTGGGCAAGATCACGCGCGATGGCGAAGGCGCCCTTGATCTTCTCGGCCTCCTTTTTCCAGTCGCGGCGCACGATGATCTTGTTGTCCTTGACCTTGGCCAGGCCCTGCTGGGCCTGGATGAACTCCACCAGCCCCTGCGGATTCGGAAAGCGGTTTTCGTGGAACTGGATCGTCGCGCCCTTGGGGCCGGCATCGAGCCGGGCGATATGGGCGCGCTTGCACATGGCCTTGATCCGCACCACCAGAAGCAGCGTGTTGACCTCGCGCGGGAGCTTGCCGAAGCGGTCGATCAACTCGGCGGCAAAGCCTTCGAGATCGACCTTGGTTTCCAACTGGCTGAGCCGGCGATAAAGGCCAAGGCGCACGTCGAGATCCGGCACGTAATCCTCGGGGATCAGGACCGGCACACCAAGGTTGATCTGCGGCGACCACTGGCCATCGTCGCCCGGCAGCCCCTCGGCCTCGCCCGCGCGGATCTTGGAAATCGCCTCTTCCAGCATGGATTGATACAGCTCGAACCCGACCTCGCGGACATGGCCGGATTGTTCCTCGCCCACGATATTGCCCGCACCGCGGATATCGAGATCCTGGCTGGCGATGGTGAACCCCGCGCCCAGGCTGTCGAGGCTGCCCAGCACGCGCAGGCGTTTCTCGGCCGATTGGGTCAGCTTCGCGCGCGGCTTGGTCGTCAGGTAGGCATAGGCGCGGGTCTTGGCCCGGCCCACGCGGCCCCGAATCTGGTACAGCTGCGCCAGCCCGAACATGTCGGCGCGGTGAATGACCATGGTGTTCGCCGTCGGAATGTCGATGCCCGATTCGACGATCGTCGTGGCCAAGAGCACGTCATACTTGCCGTCATAGAACGCGTTCATGCGATCATCCAGCTCGCCCGCCGCCATCTGACCATGGGCGGTGACGAAGCTGACTTCGGGCACCTGGTCGCGCAGGAACGCCTCGATCTCGCGCAGATCCTCGATGCGCGGCACCACGTAAAAGGATTGCCCGCCACGATAATGTTCCCGCAGCAATGCCTCGCGGATGGTCACCGCGTCGAACTCGCTGACATAGGTGCGGATGGCCAGACGGTCGACCGGCGGTGTGCCGATGAGGCTGAGGTCACGCACGCCCGACAGCGACATTTGCAGCGTCCGCGGGATCGGCGTGGCCGAGAGCGTCAGGACATGCACGTCCGAGCGCATCTCCTTGAGGCGTTCCTTGTGGGTCACGCCAAAGCGCTGTTCCTCGTCGATCACCAGCAGGCCAAGGTTCTTGAATCGCACGTTCTTGGCCAGCAGCGCATGGGTGCCGATGACAATATCGACCGAGCCGTCGGCCATTCCCTTTTTCGTCTCGCTCGCCTCTTTCTGGCTGACGAACCGCGACAGCTGCCGCACATTGATCGGAAAACCGCGGAACCGGTCGCGAAAGGTCTTGGCATGTTGCCGCGCCAACAGCGTGGTGGGCGCGATCACCGCCACCTGCAACCCCTGCGCCGCGGCCAGAAACGCCGCGCGCATCGCCACCTCGGTCTTGCCGAACCCCACATCGCCCACCACCAGCCGGTCCATCGGGCGGCCACGTTCGAGATCCTCGATGACGTCGGCGATGGCGCTGAGCTGGTCGTCGGTTTCCTCGTAGGGGAAACGGGCGCAGAACGCCTCCCACATGTCGCCGGGGGCGGCGAGCACGGGGGCGCTGCGCAACTCGCGTTCGGCGGCGATGCGGATCAGCTTGTCCGCGATCTGGCGGATGCGTTCTTTGAGCTTGGCTTTCTTCGCCTGCCACGCCCCGCCGCCCAGCTTGTCCAGCAGCCCCTCTTCATGGCCGTAGCGCGACAGCAACTCGATATTCTCGACCGGCAGGAACAGGCGGTCGCCGCCGGCATATTCCAGCGCGAGGCATTCATGAGGCGCGCCCATCGCGGTGATGGTTTCCAGCCCGTTGTAGCGCCCCACCCCGTGATCGACATGCACGACCAGATCACCGGGCGACAGCGTCTGCGCCTCGGTCAGGTAGTTCTCGGCCTTGCGCGTCTTGCGGCGCGGACGGATCAGGCGATCGCCCAGAACGTCCTGCTCCGAGATGACGGTCAGGCCCGCGCCGGTGAACCCCTGTTCCAGCGGCCAGATCGCCAGGTGCACGGGGCCGGTGCCGGGGCCGGAAAAACCCGGGTTTTTCTGGCCGGAAAACTCGAGTTTTCCGCCCGCGAGATCGCGCGCGTCCGCGATCTCGACGGTGTCGATGATGTCCTGGTCTTCCAGCAGGCCCTTGAGACGCTCGCGCGCGCCCTCGGACCAGCTGGCCACCACGACGGCGCCATCTTCACGTTTGGCGCGAATATGGTCGGCCAAGGCGCCGAAAAGACTGATGTTTTCATTCTGTCGTTCGGGCGCGAAATCACGCCCCGCGCGTCCGCCGGCGTCAATCACACCCGGCCCCGGCGCTTGCGGCAGGGGCGAAAGCTGCACGACGCGGTGGCCGGCAATCGCATCTTGCCAGGCTGCGTCGGACAGATAGAGCTGTTCGGGCGGCACGGGTTTGTAGACGGTATCGAGCCGCCCCTTCTGCGTCAGCGCGGTCTTGCGCGTGTCGTATTGATCGGCGATCGACTCCCACCGGGACAGACGTTGTGGCGTGGATTGATCGTCCAGCGTGACGGCGGCGTCGGGCAGGTAGTCGAACAGGGTTTCCAGCCGCTCGTGAAAAAAGGGCAGCCAATGCTCGACGCCCTGATGCTTGCGGCCCGCGCTGACCGCCTCATAGAGCGGATCGTCACTGCCCGCCGCGCCGAACTCGATCCGGTAATTCTGTCGAAACCGCGTGATCGCGGCCTCGTCGAGGATCACCTCCGAGACGGGGGCCAACTCGATCCGGTCGAGTTTTTCAGTCGTGCGCTGGCTGACCGGATCAAAGCGGCGCGCCCCATCCAGCACGTCGCCGAACAGATCCAGGCGCACCGGCGCGGGCTCTCCGGGGGGCCAGACGTCGATGATGCCGCCGCGCACGGCATAGTCGCCCGGTTCCGTGACCGTCGGGGCCTGTACGAACCCCATGCGCACCAGAAACCCCTTGAGCGCACCCTCGTCGATGCGCCCGCCCACCGTCGCGACAAAGGCCGAGCTTTGCAAAAGCGCGCGCGGGGGAATGTATTGCATCGCCGCGTTCAAGGTCGTCAGAACGATGACATCGCCCGTGATCGCGCCCGAGGCCAGCCCCGCAAGCGTCGCCATGCGCTGCGCCGAAATGTCGGGATTGGGCGAGACGCGATCGTAGGGCAGGCAATCCCAACCGGGAAAGCGCAGCACCGGCACGGTCGGATCGAAGAACGCCAGCGCGGTCGCCATCGCCTCGGCCCGCTTGTCGTCGCGCGCGATATGCAGGACCGGGCCATCGCGGCGGCCCAGTTCGCGGAGCAGAAGCGTGGCGTCGAACCCTTCGGGCGCGCCACCGGCGAAGATGTGATCTGGCTGGCTCATGGAGCGCGAGACCTACGCCGCGGGCCGGGGAAGTCAAGCATGCGGTTCCGGCTCAGCCCAGGGGGCCGACGGTGACATTGGTGTACATGCCCCAGAAGGCGGTCAGGAAGATGAACAAAACGCCCAACATCTGCACCTTGATGCGGTGAAACCGCAAGACCTGCGCCACATCCTGGTAGCTGCTTGCGCGCAGTTTGCGGGCCGTCGCAAAGGTCAGCGCCCCCACCAGGAACGCCGGAAACAGCAAAAGGAACACGGCCTGGCTGAACTCGACCCGGTAATACCAGCCGGTTATGGCCAGCCCCGAGGACAGGAACGAGGCCACGCCCAGCATGAACGGCCCCGAGACGCGCGCCACCGTCAGGACGCGTTCGCCGTTGATCTCGGCCAGGGCCTGCATGTCCGCAGCGGCCCGCGCATCGCCCCGCCGGGCGCGATTGACCATGTGATAGGGCACCCCCAGCGTCCAGTGGGACAAGGTCGACCACATGATGGCAAGAACGATCCAGTACCACAGATTGGAAAACGACCTGAGGTCGATCACTTCGGTCACGAGGTCGAGAAAATCCACGCGTCTGCGTCCGTCTTGGTTCTGTCTGCCGATCTGGCGCGCACCTAGGCGCGCGGTTTGCGGGACGCCAGCGACGAAAATGCCGCCCCGCGCGCTTTGCCGCCTTGAAGCCACACCCCGCGCCATGGCACCGCTGTGGCAACGCAAAGACGAGAGCACGAGGACGCACACCATGAGCGCCAACCAGGCCCCCTTCCCCGCCACCCGTTTCCGCCGCACCCGCGCCGGCGCGTCCCTGCGCAACCTCGTGCGCGAGACCGAAATCAGCGTGAATGACCTGATCTGGCCGATCTTCGTGCGCGATGGCGAGGGCGTCGAGGAACCCGTGGCCTCGATGCCGGGGGTTGTCCGGCGCTCGGTCGACAAGATCGTCGAGGCCGCGCGTCAGGCGCACAGCCTCGGCATCCCGGCGATCTGCCTGTTTCCCTATACCGACCCGTCGCTGAAGACCGAACTTTGCGAAGAGGCATGGAACCCCGACAACCTGTCGAACCGGGCCATCCGCGCGGTCAAGGATGCGGTTCCCGACCTTGCCGTGATGACCGATATCGCCCTCGATCCCTATAACGCGAATGGCCATGACGGCATCGTTCGCGACGGGGTGATCGTGAACGACGAAACGGTCGAGGCGCTGGTCAAGATGGCCCTGGCGCAGGCCGAGGCGGGGGCCGATATCCTGGGGCCGTCTGACATGATGGACGGTCGGATCGGCGCCATGCGCGCCGCGCTCGAGGCCGCGGGCCATGTGAACGTGACGATCATGTCCTATGCCGCCAAGTTCGCCAGCGCCTATTACGGCCCGTTTCGGGATGCCGTGGGCGCCTCGGGGGCGCTCAAGGGCGACAAGAAGACCTACCAGATCGATCCGGCCAACCGCGCCGAGGCGCTGCGCTGCGTCGAGCGCGACCTGACCGAGGGGGCCGATATGGTGATGGTCAAACCCGGCCAGCCCTATCTGGACATGGTGCGCGAGGTGAAGGACCGTTTCGGCGCGCCGACCTATGCCTACCAGGTGTCGGGCGAATACGCGATGATCGAGGCGGCGGCGGCCAATGGCTGGATCGACGGCGAAAAGGTGATGCTGGAAAGCCTGATGTGCTTCCGGCGCGCGGGCTGCGACGGGGTGTTGACCTATTTCGCGCCCCGCGTGGCGCAGTTGCTGAACGGCTAGGGCTGGGGCCGTGCCCAAACCCTAGCGGTTTCATCGGCGGAAACCCGCAAACCTTGTGGCATTGGCGGATGACACCCGCGCCAAAGCGGCGTATCCTGTTGCCAGGAAACCCGCGCGTCTCGACGCGGGCAAACGAGGCATGTCACCCGCCATCGCCGATGGTCGGGGTCTAGGAAAAAGGCAGACCGACCCATGAGCAGCACCACGCGCAGGAATTTCGTCATCGGCGGGGCCGCGGTGCCCCTTCTGGCCGCCTGCGGCAACGGATTGAACAGCCGGGCCAGCCAACGCATCGATGCGCGCGTCGATACGGCCATCGATTTCATGTATCAGGAGGTGCCGGGCACCCGAGAGTTGGCCATGGACGCAGCCGGCATGCTGGTCATGCCGCTGGTCACCGAGGCCGGGTTCGGCATCGGCGGCGGCTATGGGCGCGGCGCCTTGCGCATCAACGGCGCGACGGTCGATTACTACTCGGCCGCGTCGGGCACCTTCGGTCTGCAGATCGGCGCGCAACAATACGCCCATACGCTGTTCTTCATGACCGAGGACGCGCTGCGGGCCTTCCGCAACTCGGCCGGATGGTCGGCAGGGGCAGATGTGCGCTATGCCGTCAACAGCCAGGGCGGCACATTGGGCATCGACACGACGACCCTGCTCGACCCGGTCATCGCGGTCATCTACGGGCAGGCCGGACTGATCGTCGGGGCCACGCTCGAGGGGACGCGCTATACCCGCATCCTGCCCTGACGGTGCCTTGATCGACCACGGCTTTGCATTCCCCCTTCCAAGGGGCTAGATGGCGCGAGACGTTTCTCCGCCCCGAGGATTCATGCCGATCATTCTGCGCTGGCTCGTGCGACTGGTTTCGATCGCGGTTGCGCTCAGCGTGGCCGCGGTGGCGGTCATGTGGTGGCTGGCCGGGCGCTCGATCCCCGACTATGGCGCCGACTGGACGGTGGCCGGCCTCGAACGCCCCGTCGAGATCGTGCGCAATACCTCGGCGATCCCGCATATCTTCGGCGAAACCGACCACGACGTATTCTATGGCCTGGGCTTCGCCCATGCGCAGGATCGGTTGTGGCAGATGCTTATGACGCGGCGCACCGCGCAGGGCCGGTTATCGGAGCTTTTCGGCCGGTCCACCGTGCAGATCGACGATTTCATGCGCCGGATCGACCTTTATGGCCATGCCCGCCGGTCGGTCGAGGCCCTCGACGCCCAGACCGTGGCCGAGTTGCAGGCCTATGCCGACGGGGTTAACGCCTGGATCCGGCTGGTCGGGACCGAGGCGCTGGGCCGCGGCGCGCCGGAACTGTTGCTGTTCGAACCGCAGATCGCGCCCTGGCGTCCAGCCGACAGCGTCGCGGTCAGCCTTGCGATGGCGCTGGACCTGGCGACCCATCACGAAGAGGAAGTCCTGCGCGCGCGCACGTCTCTGGCCCTTGGCGATCCCGCGCGGCTGGCCGATCTGCTGCCGGATGCCCCGGGCCAGGGTGCGGCGGAACTGGCCGATTACGCGGCCTTGTTCGACGCGCCCCTGCCGCGGTTCGCGCAGGGCGTCTCGGGCCCCCGCCATCCGCTGCATCCCAATGCGCTGGGCCGGGGCCGCGGCGGGGCGTCGAATGTCTTTGCCGCGACGCCCGAACGCTCGGCCGCGGGCGGGGCGCTGCTGGCCAATGACCCGCATCTGGAACTGACGGCCCCCTCGCCCTGGTATCTGGCGCGGCTGGAGCTGTCGACGGGCGGGGTGATCGGGGGCACCATTCCCGGCATGCCCGTGATCCTGGCGGGCCGGTCCGAGGCATTGGCCTGGGGCATCACCCATGCCTATCTCGACGATATCGACCTTTATGTCGAAGAGGTGAACCCCGACGACACCGAGCAGTATCGCACGCCCGAGGGCTGGGCCGCGTTCGAGACCCGGCGCGCCATCATCGAGATCGCGGACGAAGCCCCGATCACGATCACCATGCGCAACACCGAGAACGGCCCGGTCATTCCGGGCACGCATTTCGACATCGCGACCGTGACGCCGCCCGGTCACGTGATGAGCCTGCGTTGGACGGCCCTGACCGACGAGAACACGTCGATCCAGACCGGCATGCGCCTGATGCGCGCCACCACGATCGAAGAGGCGTTCGAAGCGGGCGAGGATTTCGTCGCGCCCGCGCAAAACCTGGTGGTGGCCGGCGCGGACGGCCGCATCGGCATGCAGGTGATCGGGCATATCCCATGGCGCATGACGGGCCACCAGACACAGGCGCGCATGCCCGCGCCGGGCTGGGAGCCGGAAAACCGCTGGCAGGGCATCACCCAGTATTTCGCCAACCCCACCTTCATCGACCCCGAGGGCGGCCTGCTGGGCAACACCAACAACAAGACCGTCGATCGGGATTTTCCGCTGCATGTCAGCTTCGACTGGGGCGACACGCAGCGCATCACCCGCCTGACGCGGCTGCTGCGCGATCGGCAGGTTCATACCCGCGACAGCTTCATCGAGGCGCAGCTCGATGCCGTCTCGGCCGCCGCACGCAACATCCTGCCCCTTGTGGCGCGCGATCTGTGGTTCATCCGCGAGGCCGCCCCCGCCGGAACGCCCGAGCGGCGGCGCCAGCGCGCCCTCGAACTGCTGGCCGACTGGGACGGCGAGATGAACGAACATCTGCCCGAGCCGCTGATCTACGCAAGCTGGATGCGCCATCTGCAACAGCGCCTGATCCGCGATGAGATCGGTCCGCTGGCCGAGGCCTTCTGGCAGTTGGAGCCGGTGTTCATCGAGCGCGTGTTTCGCGACGTGAACGGGGCCGCGATCTGGTGCGACGTGCGCCCCTCGACCGCGACCGAGACCTGCACCGACATCGCCGAGGCCGCCCTCGACGATGCCTTGCAGGACCTGAGCGAGACCTATGGCGCCGATCTGGAGACCTGGCGCTGGGGCGCCGCGCACGAGGCCCGCCACAGACATCCCGTCCTGGGGGACACGCGGCTGCTCTCGTGGATCGTGAATATCCACCAGCCGACATCGGGTGGCGATTTCACCCTGCAACGCGGCGCGACCCTCGGCCATGGGCCGACGCCCTTCGCCAATGTCCACGCCGCGGGCTATCGTGGCGTCTACGACTTCGCGGACCCTGACAGTTCGGTCTTCGTCATTTCCACGGGTCAGTCCGGCCACCCGCTCAGCCGGCACTATGACGATCTGGGCGAGTTGTGGCGCCGCGGCGAATATGTCCCGATGACCCTGGACCCTGATCTCGCCCGTGCCGGCAACCTCGGGATCACCACCCTGACACCGGCGGAGTGACGAGTGCCGGGCGCGCGCCCGGCCCTGCCCCCAACGATGCCCCCTTTCCGCGCCCCATGGCCTGCGCTAGGAAACGGGGCGCGAAAGATCATGCCAAGGTGATGCCGATGCCCCTCCTCTATGACAGCCCGGACGCGTGGCTTTCGGCGCCGCAAAAGCGGCTTTCGGTGTTTGGCATGTCGGGTCTGGGAAAGACGCGGCTGGCCAGCCTGCTGCGCGATCAGGGGGCGTGGTTCCATTACTCGGTCGATTACCGGATCGGCACCGCCTATATGGGCGAGCACATCACCGACAATCTCAAGCGTCAGGCGATGCGGGTGCCGTTCCTGGCCGAACTGCTGCGCTCGGACTCGATCTATATCGGCTCGAATATCCGCTTCGACAATCTCGCCCCTCTGTCCACCTATCTGGGCAAGCCGGGCGATCCGGGGCGCGGTGGCCTGCCCTTTGACGAGTACATGCGCCGCCAGGACCTGCACCGCCGGGCCGAGATCAACGCGCTGCTCGATACGCCCGCCTTCATCGCGCGGGCCCATGACCTTTATGGCTATCCGCATTTCGTGAACGATACCGGCGGCTCGATCTGCGAGGTGGTCGACCCCGAGAACCCGACCGACGAGGTGTTGACGAGTTTGTCGAAACACACGCTGCTGGTCTGGATCGAGGGCACCGAGGCCCATACCGAGGCCCTGATCCGCCGCTTCGATCGCGCGCCCAAGCCGATGTATTACCAGCCTGGCTTTCTGCGGGCGGAATGGGCAAGCTATCTCGACCAGAGCGGCCAGTCGCCCCAGACGGTCGACCCCGATGCCTTCGTGCGGTTCGCCTATGCCCGTGCGCTGGCCCATCGCGCCCCCCTCTATGCGGCGATGGCGCGCCACTGGGGTGTCAGCGTCACCGCGGCCGAGGTCGAAAGCGTCCGCGATGCCACGGACGCCGAGGCGATGGTCGCCGCCGCCCTTGGACGGCGCACCGCCAACGCCTAGATCACAGCACTCGACACCCACCAGAGGTCAGATCCCGTGCCCATCCGCCTGCCCACCAGCCTGCCCGCCTTTTCGATCCTGAAGGACGAGGGCGTCATGGTCATGGGCCGGCGCGCCGCCGACAAGCAGGATATCCGCCCCCTGCGCATCGGGCTGTTGAACCTGATGCCGAAAAAGATCCAGACCGAGACGCAATTCGCCCGCCTGATCGGGGCCACGCCCCTGCAGGTCGAGTTCTCGCTGATCCGCATGTCCGATCACGAAACGCGCAACACCGCGCCAGAGCATATGGAGGAGTTCTACCGCCCCTTCCGCGAGGTCGCAGCCACGGGCGAGAAATTCGACGGTCTGATCATCACCGGCGCGCCGATCGAGCATCTGCCCTTCGACGAGGTCACCTATTGGCCGGAACTGACCCGCGTCTTCGACTGGACCCAAAGCCACGTGCATTCCACCTTCGGCGTCTGCTGGGGCGGGATGGCGATGATCCACTACTTTCACGGGGTGAAAAAGCACCTGCTGCCGCAGAAACTGTTTGGCTGCTACCGGCACCAGAACCTTGCCCCCGACAGCCCCTATCTGCGCGGCTTCTCGGATGATTTCGTCATGCCCGTCAGCCGCTGGACCGAGATGCGCCGCGACGAGATCGAGGCCGCCGGCCTGCCCGTCCTGCTGCATTCCGAAGATGTGGGCACCGGCCTTGTCGAAGACCCCGATCATCGCGCGCTCTATGTCTTCAACCATCTCGAATATGACAGCGGCACCCTGAACGAGGAGTACCAGCGAGACCTGGCCGGCGCGCAGGTGGACGGGGCCGACATCCAGCTGCCGGTGAACTACTTTCCCGACGATGACCCCACGCGCCGTCCGCCGAACCGCTGGCGCAGCCAGGCGCATCTGCTTTATGGGAACTGGATTTCCGAGGTCTACCTGACGACCCCCTTCGAGATCGCGCGCATCGGCGAGGCCAGCACCGACTGGCGCACGGGCGCATGAAACTCGTCCTGATCCTTCTCGGCCTGCTGGCGGTCACCGTGGCCGTCACCCTGTGGAAGGCCGCCCGCCATGAACGTCTGGCCGAGGCGCATTGGCCGCCCGAGGGGCAGGTCCTGACCGTGAATGGCCATCGCGTGCATTACGTCATCCGGGGTGCGGGCCCCGATCTGGTGCTGATCCACGGGGCCAGCGGCAATACACGCGATTTCACCTTTTCGATGGTGGACAGGCTGGCCGATCGCTACCGGGTGATCGTCTTCGACCGGCCCGGCCTTGGCTACACCGACCGGATCAACCGCAGCGGGGCCTCGCTGCGGCAACAGGCCGACCTGCTGGTGCAGGCGGCCGCGCAGCTTGGGGCGGACCGCCCCCTGGTCTTCGGGCATTCCTATGGCGGATCGGTCGCCCTGGCCTGGGCCGTTCATTTTCCCGACCGCCTGTCGGGCCTGACCCTGTCGGCCGCCGCCTCGAACCCCTGGTCGACGGGGCTGGGGACCTATTACACGGTTCTCTCCCATCCCGTCGGGCAGTCGCTGGTCATTCCGGCGCTCACCGCCTGGGTACCCGATCGCGTGGTGGACGACACGATCGACAGGGTCTTCCTGCCCAACGCCGCGCCCGAGGGCTATCACCCGCATATCGGGGCCGGCCTGACCCTGCGCCGCGTCTCCATGCGGGCGAACGCGATGCAGCGCGCCAACCTGCTGGCCGAGATCACGGCCCAGGCCCCGCGCTATGGCGAGATCGCCGTGCCGGTCGAGATCATCCATGGCGATGCCGACGACACCGTGCCGCTGGCGGTGCATTCCATCCCGCTGTCGCGGCAGATCGATGGCGCGACCCTCACCGTGCTGGAGGGGATCGGCCACATGCCCCACCACGCCGCGCCCGAGGCGACAGACGCCGCCATCGACCGCACCGCCGCGCGCGCCGGATTGCGCTAAGGCGACGCGGCCCTTAATGTGACGCGTCATAACATGACGGCAGAGGCAGGCGGGATGAGCAAACCCTTCGACGGCGCGATCAGCAGGTTCTACAAGGAAGATGCGCCCGAAAGCGTACGCAAGGCGCTGAAATCGGCCAGCAAGGACACGATCCTCGACCCTCAGTACCCTTATGCCGCGCGCATGGATAAGAAAGACTACGAGCGTCAGCTCGCCGCCCTCCAGATCGAGCTGGTCAAGTTCCACGCCTGGGTGCGCGACACTGGCGAGCGCATCGCTGTGGTCTTCGAGGGGCGCGACGCCGCCGGCAAGGGCGGGTCCATCAAGCGGGTCCGCGAAAACCTGAACCCGCGCGTGGCCGGTGTGGTGGCCCTGCAAAAACCGACCGAGCGCGAGGCCAGCCAATGGTACTTCCAGCGCTACGTGCATCACCTGCCCGCTGCGGGCGAAATACGCCTGTTCGACCGCAGCTGGTACAATCGCGGCGTGGTCGAACATGTCTTCGGCTTTTGCACGCCCGACCAGCGGCAGGCCTTTTTTCGGCAGCTTCCCGATTTCGAACAGATGCTGGTGCGCGACGGGGTCCGCCTGACGAAGCTCTGGCTGAATGTCGGCCGCGCCGAGCAGTTGCGCCGCTTCCTCGACCGCGAGAAAGACCCGCTGAAGCAATGGAAACTCAGCAAGATCGATGTCGAGGGGCTGAAGAAATGGGATGCCTACTCGGACGCGATCGGGGAAACACTGGCCCTGGGGCACACCGCCCATGCCCCGTGGACGGTCATCCGCGCCGATGACAAGCGCCGGGCCCGGCTGGCCGTGATCCGCGCCATCCTCGCAAACATGCACTATCCCGGCAAAGACGAAGACCTGGTGGGCAAGCCCGACCCGATGATCTGCGGCGGCCCGGAAATGTGGGCCGATCACTCGGCGCCGAATGGCAGCTAAGGCCATGCCCAAACGCGGCTATCACCACGGAAATCTCAAGCAGGCCCTTGTCGATGCGGCGCTGACGCTGATCGAAACCAAGGGCCCCACCGGCTTTACCCTGTCCGAGGCGGCCAAGAACGCCGGCGTGACACCGGCCGCCGTCTATCGCCATTTCGAAGGGCGCGAAGACCTGATCGCCGAATGTGCGCGGCAGGGCCATGCGATCTTTTCCGACCTGATGGAGCATGCGTTCAATGATGGCCAGCCCACGGCGCTGGCGGCCTTCGAGGCCACGGGGCGCGCCTATCTCGCCTTTGCGCGGCGCTATCCGGGGCATTACATGGCGATGTTCGAAAGCGGCACCTCGGCCAATGCCACGCCGGACCTGGCCGCCGCGGCCAACCGCTCGCGCGCCGTGCTGGAACGGGCGGCGGCCGCCCTCAGCGCGCAATTGCCCGAAGGCAAACGCCCGCCGCCCACGATGTTCTCGGCCCATATCTGGGCCATGAGCCATGGGGTGGTCGAGCTTTTCGCCCGTGGCCGCCCGGGCGCGAACACGCCCTTTCCCCCCGAGGATCTGCTCGAGGCCGGTATCGGGATCTATTTGCGTGGCCTGGGTCTGATCGCCCCTGATAGCTGAGCCCCCGGCCCTCGACGCGCGAATGCGCGCCGACCCGTGCGAGGGGGCTGTCTGCCCCCTCGCGCTCCCCCGAGCATATTTCTCGGATAAAGATGGAGTGGACCGGACTAACCCCATCTTTATCCTTCAAATATGCAAGCCGCGAAGCGGCAAGGCGTGGGCGATTGCCTCCGCAGGAGGCATGAGGCCGCGCCTGCGCCGGGCGACGACGCAGGCGGCGCAAGCCCTGCCGCCCCTACTCGGCGGCCTCCGCCACCGGTGCCCCGCCCGAGCGTATCATGGCCAAAAGGTCCTCTCTCTGGCGCGCGGCCTTCTCGGCATTGGCCTCTTTCACGGGACCGAACCCCTTGATCTGCAGCGGCAGTTCCGCCAGCGCGACCAGCAGATCCATCGTTTCCGCCCGCGCCTCGGGCAATAGCGTCGTCATGTCCCGTTCATATTGCTTGATCAAGCCGCGCTCCATCCGCCGCTCGGCACTGTAGCCGAACACATCCAGCGGCGTGCCCCGGAGGGGTTTCAGGCGCGCAAGCAGCGGGTAGGCCTTTGCGATCCACGGGCCAAAGGCGCGTTTCTTCGGCCGCCCGTTCGCATCCTTGCCGGGCAGAAGCGGCGGGGCGAGGTGGTATTTCAGGGTGAAATCCCCCTCGAACTCTGCGCGCGCCTTGGCGACGGTATCGAGGTGCAAGCGCGCGACCTCGTATTCATCCTTGTAGGTTAGCAGCTTGTGATAGCCCTTGGCCACGGCCTCCTTCAGGCGGGGCTCGGTGATGCCGTCCACCATCTTGCGGTACCGCCTCGCCAGTCGCGGCCCCTGGTATGCGGTCAGATGCGCGACGCGGAATTCGATCTTCTCGTCCAGCGTCTTGGGAAGCGCGACCACCTCGGCCCGCGTCAGTCGCTCGGCGGCGTCGGGGTTTTCGACCGCCCAACGCCCCATTTCGAAAGCCTGCAGGTTGGTCTCGATCGACGCGCCGTTCAGCTCGATGGCGGCCCGGATCGCCGCGTGGCTGAGCGGGATCAGCCCCATCTGCCAGGCAGCACCAAAGGTCATCATGTTCGAATAGATCGAGTCGCCCAACAGTGCCTTGGCCAGGTCCGTGGCATCGAAAAGCGCCAGTCGATCCTTCAGACGCGCTTGCAGCGCCGTCTGCAGATCGGACCCGGGAATGCGGAACTCGGTATCGCGGGTAAAGTCGCCGGTGATGATCTCGTGGCTGTTCACCGCGGCGCCCGTCTGGCCCGTGCGCATGGCCGACAGCGTCTTGGCCCCGCCTGTGACGACCAGATCGCCGCCGATGACGGCATGGGCCTCGCCCACACCGACGCGAATGGCGCTGATATCGGCCGGGTCGTTGGCCAGGCGCAGGTGAATCCAGACCGCCCCCCCTTTTTGGGCAAGGCCCGCCATCTCGATCATGCCGGCCCCCTTGCCGTCGATCTGCGCGGCCTGCGCCATCACCGCGCCGATGGTCACGACACCGGTGCCACCCACGCCCGTGACCAGCACGTTATGGGTGCCGTCGATCGTGGGCAGCGTGGGCTCGGGCAAGCCCGACAGGTCCACCTGAGCCGTCGCCTGTTTGCGGATCTTGCCGCCCTCGACGGTCACGAAGCTGGGGCAGAACCCCTTGAGGCAGGAAAAATCCTTGTTGCAGCTGGATTGGTCGATGGCCCGCTTGCGGCCCAGCTCGGTCTCCACCGGCACGATGGACACACAGTTCGACTGTACACCGCAATCGCCGCAGCCCTCGCAGACATCGGTGTTGATGAAGACACGCCGGTCGATATCGGGAAAAGTGCCGCGCTTGCGGCGGCGGCGTTTTTCGGCGGCGCAGGTCTGCACGTAGATGATGACCGAGACGCCGGGGATCTTCTGATACTTTTCCTGTACCGCCATCAGGTTGTCACGCTCAAAGCGCTCCAGCCCTTTGGGATAACGCGACCAGTCGATCTCTTCCTTGGGGTCGTAGACCAGCGCGATATGCTGCACCCCCATCGCCTGCACCTCGGCCGCGATGCGCGCGGGGTCCAGATCGCCCTCGTTATGCTGGCCGCCGGTCATGGCCACGGCATCGTTGAAGAGGATCTTGTAGGTGATGTTGGTGCCCGCCGCCAAGGCGGCGCGAATGGCGAGAATGCCCGAGTGGTTATAGGTGCCCTCGCCCAGGTTCTGGAACATGTGGGGCCGGGTCGAGAACGGCGCCTCGCCCACCCAGTTCACGCCCTCGCCGCCCATATGGGTATAGGCCTCGGTCTCGCGGTCCATCCATTTCGCCATGAAATGACAGCCGATCCCGGCCCCGGCCCGCGCGCCATCGGGCACCCGGGTCGAGGTGTTGTGGGGACAGCCCGAGCAGAACCACGGCACGCGGGCCGCCAGATCGGGGGTGTTCGAGGCACGCTTGGCCTCGTCGACCTTGGCCATGCCGGCGCGGATGCGGTCGGTTTCCCGCCCTTCCTCGATCAGGATCCGGCCGAGTTTCAGCGCGATATCGGCGGGGTCGAGCGCAAAGTGGGTGGGGAACAGGATCTCGCCGCCGCCGCCCTTGCGATAGCCATAGACGCGGCGACCGCGACGATCGTCAAAGATCGCTTCCTTGACCTGCACCTCGATCAGCTTGCGCTTTTCCTCGACCACCACGATCAGGTCCAGCCCCTCGGCCCAGTCGCGCAGCGAGGTCATGTCCATCGGCCAGGTCTGCCCGACCTTGTAGGTGGTGATCCCCAGCCGCTCGGCCTCGGCCGCGTCAATGTTCAGCGCCGACAGGGCCGACATCAGGTCGAGCCAGTTCTTGCCCGCCGCGACCAGACCGATCTTGGCGCCGGGCTTGCCCCAGACGCGCTTGTCGATACCGTTGGCCCGCGCGAACGCCTCGGCGGCATAGCGTTTATGAGCGACGAGGCGTTCTTCTTGCGGCACCCAGTGGTCGCCGAGGCGGATGTTCAGCCCGCCCTCGGGCATGTCGAACGGGGGCAGCACGAAAGACATGCGATCGGGGCGGCCATCGACCACCGCCGTGGCCTCGACCGTGTCCTTCATGGTCTTGAGCCCGACCCAGACGCCGGCGAAACGCGACAGCGCAAAGCCGTAATGCCCGAAATCGAGGATTTCCTGCACGCCCGCAGGCGACAGGACCGGCATATGCGCATCGACCAGCGCCCAGTCGGACTGGTGGCAGGTGGTCGAGGATTCGCCGGTATGATCGTCGCCCATCGCCATCACGACGCCGCCATGGGGCGAGGTGCCGGCCATGTTCACATGCCGCATCACGTCGCCAGAGCGGTCGACGCCCGGCCCCTTGCCGTACCACAGGCCAAAGACACCATCGAACTTGCCTTCGCCGCGCAACTCGGCCGTCTGGCTACCCCAAAGGGCTGTGGCGGCCAGATCCTCGTTCAGACCGGGCTGGAAAACGATGTCGGAGGCCGACAACTGCTTGCCCGCGCGCGCCATCTGCAGATCGACCGCCCCCAGCGGCGACCCGCGATAGCCGGTAACCAGACCGGCGGTATTCAACCCCGCGGCCATATCCCGCGCCTTTTGCGCCAGCATCAGGCGCACCAGCGCCTGCGTGCCATTCAGCAAAACCGGGGATTTCGTCAGATCGAACCGATCCGACAGCGAAACCTGTTGCAAACCCATCGTGCACCTCCCTGCAAGCTAGGGTAACACATTCCATTATAGGTCAAAAAGGCTGACCTGAAAACAGGTTTTTCCGCAGGCGGCGGAATTCGGCATACCCGCGTCGACTGAATTTTGGGCAAAGCCGCATTAGGCTTTGAAAGCGCTGCCCCGGATGCATATCAGGTATTCCGAACACGTAGCTGGAGGTTCGCCCGGTGGATTGGGACAAATTGCGAATTTTTCACGCCGTGGCCGATGCCGGCAGCCTGACCCATGCCGGCGATACGCTGCACCTCAGCCAATCCGCGGTCAGCCGGCAGATTCGCGCCCTCGAGGAAGGGTTGAACACGACGCTGTTTCACCGCCACGCGCGCGGTCTGATCCTGACCGAACAGGGTGAATTGCTGTTCGACGCCACCAAGCACATGACCAAACGCCTGGATGCCGCCGCGGCCCGCATTCGCGACAGCGAGGAAGAGGTCTTCGGCGAATTGCGCGTGACGACGACGATCGGCTTCGGATCGCTGTGGCTGGCCCCGCGCCTGCCGGCGCTCTATGCGAAATATCCCGACCTGCGGATCGACCTGATGCTGGAGGAACGTGTTCTCGACCTGCCGATGCGCGAGGCCGATGTCGCCATCCGCATGAAGGAACCCAGCCAGGCCGACCTGATCCGCCGAAAGCTGATGGCGATCAACATGCGCCTCTACGCCTCGCCCAGCTATCTGGAAAAGAACGGCACGCCGCAAAGCCTCGAGGAGCTCAGCGAACATCGCCTGATCAGCCAGAACGCCAACAGCGCGCAGGTCTCGGCCGGTGCCGTGTTGGTGCGCGAACTGACGAGCTATGATGTCGGCAGCCATCTGACGGTGAACAATTACTTCGGCGTCCTGCAGGGCGTCATCCACGATCTGGGCATCGGGGTTCTGCCCGACTACCTGACGCAGGATTTTCCAGAGATGGTGCGCGTCCTGCCCAATGTTGAATCCAACGAGGTGCCTGTGTTCCTCGCCTATCCCGAGGAATTGCGTCAATCGAAGCGAATCGAGGCGTTTCGCGAGTTCGTCACCGAAGAGGTCATCGCCCATCGCAAGCGACTGAAAGAAAGCCTCGGCGCACAGGCGGGCTGAGCGCGGAGCGGCACAGAACGGCCGATATCACCATTTCTGTGTGCTATGCGCCACAATCATACCGGGAATGCGGCAGTGCGGCGCGAAACGGCTTGATCGATTCTAATGTGCTGACTATTTCAGCATCAATGGAGCGGAACAGGCAACTGTCCCTTCATTACCTCCCTGTTGGACTTTGGCCGAGATTCGTCTCGGCCTTTTTTTTGACCGCAAGACGCGCAGAGGGGATGCGATGACCGCGCCTGGAATTGGCCATTGGGTCGAAACAAACCCATCCGATTTCGACGATTGGGACGCGTTGTTGCAACTGTTGGGCGATTGCTTCGCAGGTATGGAGGGGCGGATCGACCCGCCATCGTCGCTCAACCACCTGACGGCTGCCGATCTTGCCCGCAAAAGCGAGACCGGGGACCTCTTTCTCATGCGCATCACGGGCCGCCCGGTCGCCTGCGCTTTCGGGCTGGCGACGCCGGCATGTTACCATGTGGGGAAACTTGCGGTTGCTGCACCGCAGCGCGGCCAGGGCATGGCGCGCGAGATCCTCGATGCCGCGGCACGGGCGGCTGGCAGCCACGGGTTGACCTGTCTCGAGGTGCAGACCCGTGTCGAACTGCGCGAAAACCACCGCCTGTTTCGGCGGCTCGGGTTTTCGCTGGTCGCAGGGACGTCACATGCCGGTCACAGCCGTGCAAGAAGCCTGACGTTCCGCCGCGCCCTGTGATCGGGCGCGGCGTTGCAGGCCGTCAGAAGCCGATGACGAAGCCCATCTCAACGCGCCCGAGCGTGATGTCGAGCTCTTCCTCGAACCCATTGGCATTGATGCCGAAATCCTGCTGCGGCACATCGTAGGACCCGAAATCCGTGTAGGTGTATTGCAGGGTCAGCGCTGCGTTGTCATTTAACTGGTACATCGTCCCGACACCGAACGAATAGCCGTCCACGTCGAAATCCTGCGTTCTGCCATGGCCGGGGGCGGCGGGCTCGGCGAAACGGTCGATCCGACCGTCCATGCTTTCGCCCTGGCCGAACGCATACCCGGCCGTCCCGAACACCGAGAAGCCACCGCCGAGCGTCATGCCGACGAGCGCGCGCAACTCTACCAGATCGGTGATTTCGAACGCATTGGGCGTGCTCAGTTCGAACCGGTCGTCATAGCCGGTGCCCGCCTGGCCGACCCGGATGCGCCGCGTGTCGTCGACGACCATACTGCCCATCATGCCCGACAACTCGCCGCCGACGAGGAACCCGCCCAACTCGGTCATGTAGCCGACGCGCAGGTTCACGCCGCCGCCTTCGATATCGAAGGTTTCGGTCGGGTTGCCCTCGAACAGCGGCGCGGCGATGCCTTCGGGGACGACATAGTGGCTGGTGCTGCTCAACTCCCCGATGCCGATCACCCCGGACGCACCGAAATAAAGGCCAAGCGGGTCGGCCTGGGCCGTGTTGGCGGGTGCGATGGCCAGCACGGCAGCAACTGCGGTTCCGCCGAGAATTGCACGCATCATGGTCGGGTCCTTCCTTCTTCCTGTCACGGCCCCTTGGGGGCGCGTCTTTTATTGTGGCGGACGTTATGCCCGGGATGGGCAATGGGCCAGATCGCGGGCCGGTCTGTGGTAAACTCCGACGCCAACTGCGGTTTTTCGATCACGCCTTGGCGCGGAAGGTGACGCTGGCAGGCTCGCGATGCGCCATCATCGGTGCCGAATCGACCCGCCTGGCGGATGGTTCGCAACTGGCCCTTTCCCCTGCCCCCGCCCTGCCCTAAAGACAGGTCAACCGGAGGGGACAGATGACCGAACCTGCCATCACGCCAGACTTGAACGAGGCCCATGGCCTCAAACCCGACGAATACGACCGCCTTCTCGAGATCATGGGGCGTGAGCCGACATTCACCGAACTGGGCATCTTCTCGGCCATGTGGAACGAGCATTGTTCCTACAAGAGCTCGAAGAAATGGCTGCGGACGCTGCCCACCGACGGCCCCCAGGTCATCTGCGGCCCCGGTGAGAATGCGGGCATCGTCGACATCGGGGATGGTCAGGCCGTGGTCTTCAAGATGGAGAGCCACAACCACCCATCCTATATCGAGCCCTACCAGGGGGCGGCGACGGGTGTCGGCGGCATCCTGCGCGATGTCTTCACCATGGGCGCGCGCCCCATCGCGGCGATGAACGCGCTGAGTTTCGGCGAAAAGGACCACCCCAAGACGCGCCAACTTGTGCATGGCGTGATCGAAGGCATCGGCGGTTACGGCAACTGTTTCGGCGTGCCCACCATCGGCGGCGAGGCGCGGTTTCACGCCGCCTATAACGGCAATTGCCTGGTCAACGCCTTTGCCGCCGGCCTGGTCGATGCCGACAAGATCTATTACTCCGAGGCGTCGGGCGTCGGCATGCCTGTGGTTTATCTTGGCGCCAAGACGGGCCGCGACGGTGTCGGCGGGGCCACCATGGCCAGCGCCGAGTTTGACGACACGATCGAGGAAAAGCGCCCCACGGTGCAGGTGGGCGACCCGTTCACCGAAAAGCGCCTGATGGAGGCGACGCTGGAGTTGATGGCAACCGGCGCCGTGATCTCGATCCAGGACATGGGGGCGGCCGGCCTGACCTGCTCGGCGGTCGAGATGGGCGACAAGGGCGGACTTGGCGTGCAGTTGCGCCTCGATGACGTGCCGCAGCGCGAAGAGAACATGACCGCTTACGAGATGATGCTGTCGGAATCGCAAGAGCGGATGCTGATGGTCCTCCACCCCGAGAAAGAGGCCGCGGCGCGCGCCGTTTTCGAGAATGGGACCTCGATTTCGCGATCGTGGGCGAGACCATTGCCGAGGACCGGTTCATCATCCTTCACGGCAACGAAGTGAAGGCCGATGTGCCTTTGTCAAAGCTCTCCTCCGAGGCGCCGGAATACGACCGCCCATGGGTGCCGACCGAACCCGCACCCGAGATGGAGCCGGTGCCCGAGATCGACGCGATCGACGCGCTGAAGATCCTGCTGGGCAGCCCCAATTACTGCTCGCGCGCGTGGATCTACCAGCAATACGACCACATGGTCATGGCCGACACCGTCGTGGCGCCGGGCCTCGGCGCAGGCGTGGTGCGGGTGCATGGCACCGAAAAGGCGCTGGCCTTCACCTCGGACGTGACGCCGCGCTACGTCAAGGCCAACCCCGAGGAAGGCGGCAAGCAGGCGGTGGCCGAAGCCTATCGCAACCTCTGCGCCGTGGGGGCCAAACCCCTGGCGACCACGGACAACCTGAATTTCGGCAATCCCGAAAAGCCCGAGATCATGGGCCAGTTCGTCGGCGCGATCAAAGGCATCGGCGCGGCCTGTTCGGCGCTGGACATGCCCATCGTGTCGGGCAATGTCAGCCTTTACAACGAAACAGACGGTCAGGGCATTTTGCCCACACCGACCATCGGCGCGGTCGGGCTGCTCGACAGCCTCGATGATCTGATCGCCGGCACCGCACGCAGCGGGCATGTGGCCCTTGTGATCGGCAGCGCCGAGGGGGCATCTGGGCCAATCCGCCCTGCTCTACGAGGTGTTCAACCGCGAAGATGGCGACGCGCCCTATGTCGATCTCGAGGCCGAGCGGCGCAACGGTGAGTTCATCCGCGAAAACCGCGCGTGGATCAATGCCTGCACCGACCTCAGCGATGGCGGTCTGGCGCTTGCGGCCGTGGAAATGGCCATCGCGGGCGGGGTCGGCGTGACGCTGGATGCCGCCGATACCGCCACGCTCTTCGGCGAGGATCAGGGCCGATACCTGGTTGCCTGCAGCTTCGACAAGGCCGAGGCGTTGATGGTTGCTGCCGGCCAGGCCGGCGTGACGATCCAGACCGTGGGCAAGTTCACCGGCGACACGGTGCGCATCGGGGCCACCGAGGCAGCGCTGGACGAGTTGCGCGATATCTGGACGGGGGCCTTCGCCGGCCATTTCGGCTGACGCGCAGGCTGAACCGCGCAAGTCGGGCGCGCGACTTGCGCGGGCCCGTCTGCGCACTTACATTTTTCGACGACGACAGGTTCAGGGGAACGACAACCATGGCGATAACCGCCCATGAAATCGAAACGATGATCCGCGAAAGCTTTCCAAATGCCAAGATCACCGTGGATGGTGACGACGGGCAGCATTTCGCGGCGCAGGTGATCGACGAGAGCTTTCGGGGCATGAACCGCGTGCAGCAGCAACGCGCCGTCTATGCCGCGCTCAAGGGCAAGATGGACGGGTCGAATGGCGAATTGCACGCCCTCGCCCTGACCACCAAAGCGCCGGAATAAGGTGACACCGGCATGGATGCGCGATTGCTGGCGGGACTGATCCTTGTGCCTTTCATGGTCGTCTTCGTCCATGCGGTGGTTCATGAGTTGCGCCGCTACACGTCCGAGGGCCGCTCGCAATACGGGCTGACCTTCAATGAGGAGACAGGCACAACCCATGTCGGCGCGCTTGCCGAGGATGAAAGCGGCTTCGATCCGGACAGCTACGACCCCAGCGATTACAACGACCCCGAAACCGAGGCGCGGGAAACCCGGCCAGATGACGGCGGGCCCGCGCGCCAGACCTGAACAGACCACAGCCCATAACCCGACCAGGAACAGGAACCGACCATGAGCGAAGATGCAAAGACCCGGATCAAGGACACCGTGACCGCCAATGACGTGGTCCTGTTCATGAAAGGCAGCAAGGACATGCCGCAATGCGGCTTTTCCAGCCGCGTGGCGGGCGTGCTCAACTACATGGGCGTGCCCTACCAGGACGTGAACGTGCTGGCCGACGAAGACATTCGCCAGGGCATCAAGGATTATTCCGACTGGCCGACGATCCCGCAGCTTTACGTAAAGGGCGAGTTCATCGGCGGCTGCGATATCGTCACCGAGATGACCCTGTCGGGCGAGTTGGATCAGCTGTTCGACGAAAAGGGCGTCACCTATTCCAAGGATGCCGCCGACAAGATCCGCGAAGCCAACGCCTGAGGGCGCGATGCTGCTGTGGGCCCTTCTTGCGCTGCTGGTACCGGCGCTGGCCTACATGACCGTGACACGACCGGCCGCCCTCTATCTGGGGGCGGCCTTGTTCTGGGCGCTGTTCGCCCTGGGCGTCCGTCTGTTCGCTGGACAGCTTTCGCAAGGGGCCATCGGCGAAGACGGAAGTTTCCGCGACATCTATTATGTGGTGACCGACCGTCGGCCAATGATCCTGGCGGGCATCATGGCGGCGATGGGCGTGTTGATCTGGGGCGCAAGCCGCCTGCTGCATCCCGGCGGCCCCGCCCTGGCCTGGATGTTCGGGGCCGTCTATGCGGGTGCCCTCGTCTATCTTTACGGGGCGCCGGTCCTCTTGACCGACCTGGGGTTGCCACGCCTGACGCTCGATGCCGCGACGGCCGGTGTCGTCTCGGCGCTGATGGGGTATCTCGGCGCGGCGCTGTTTCTCACCGGCGTCGGTGGATCGCTCTTGATGCTGGTGCGGGCACGGCGCTAGCCCTTTTTTCGCGTCGCCCCGGCGCGGACATGTTTCGATAGCCGCGAGGGTGTCGATTTCTTGCGGTCCTTGTAGGGGTTCTGATCCGCCTGGCTCCGCATCCAGAGGCGGATGGGCGTGCCCGGCATGTCGAAATCCTCGCGCAGGCCATTGATCAGGTAGCGCGAATAACTTTCCGGCAGTTTGTCGGGATGCGAGCACATCACCACAAAGCCCGGCGGACGCGTCTTGGCCTGGGTCATATAGCGCAGCTTGATCCGCTTGCCGCCCGGCGCGGGGGCGGATGTGCCTCGGTCATGGCGGTCAGCCACCGGTTCAGGCGCGCGGTGGAAACCCGGCGGTTCCACGTATCATAGGCTTTGAGGATCGCGGCATTCAGCCGGTCCAGCCCCCGGCCCGTCCTGGCCGACACGGTCACCAGCGGCGCGCCTTTCAGTTGCGGCAGCAGCCGTTCGAACCCCGTGCGCAGGTCGCGCAGCTTTTCCTGCTTGTCCTCTTCAAGATCCCACTTGTTCACCGCAACCACGACCGCCCGCCCCTCGCGTGCGGCGAGGTCGGCAATCCGTAGATCCTGCGTCTCGAAGGGGATCGCGGCATCCAGCAGGACGACGACGACCTCGGCGAATTTCACCGCCCGCAACCCGTCGGCGACCGACAGCTTTTCCAGCTTTTCCTGCACCTTGGCCTTCTTGCGCATGCCGGCCGTGTCGAAAATGCGCATATGCGTGCCCTCCCATTGGAAAGGCACGGCGATGGAATCGCGCGTGATCCCGGCCTCGGGGCCGGTCAGCAGGCGATCCTCGCCGATGATGCGGTTGATCAGCGTGGACTTGCCCGCATTGGGGCGGCCCACCACGGCAATCTGCAGCGGGCGCTTCGCGGTGATCGGGCGCGGTCCGTCGCCCTCGGCCTCGGCATCGTCGATGTCGATGTCGGTCTCGGCCTCTTCGCTGCGCGCCTCGGCCTCTTCGACCAGCGGGGCCAGCCGCGTGGCCAGTTCGGCCATGCCCTCGCCATGCTCGGCCGACAGGGCAAGGGGTTCGCCCAGACCCAACTCCCACGCCTCGATCAACCCGGCCTCGGCGGCCCGCCCCTCGGCCTTGTTGGCGGTCAGGATGACGGGCTTGCCCGAGCGGCGCAGGATATCGGCAAAGAGCGTGTCGTTCGGCGTGATGCCGGCCCGCGCGTCGATCAGGAACAGGCAGGCATCGGCCATCTCGACCGCACGCTCGGACAGGCGCCGCATCCGGCCCTGAAGGCTGTCATCGGTCGCATCCTCGAGCCCGGCGGTGTCGATCACGGTAAAGCGAAGGTCGCCCAGGCGCGCGGCCCCCTCGCGCAGGTCACGCGTCACGCCGGGCTGGTCGTCGACCAGCGCCAGACGCTTGCCGACAAGACGGTTGAACAGGGTCGACTTGCCCACATTGGGGCGGCCGACAATGGCGAGGGTGAAGCTCATGACGCTCTCTCGAATGGCCAAGCCGCGCGTGTAGCGCAAAGCGCATGCATTGAAAATCCCCTACGCGCGGTCCCTACCCGTTGCCAAGTCGGCGCAGTGTCGTCTCGATCGCATTGGCAAAGGCGCTGCGATCCGATTTCGAGAACGGTTTCGGCCCGCCCATGGTCATGCCCTCCAGCCCGCCTCGCAGATCGGCCATCAGGTCGCGCGTGGCCAGTTTCGAGCCGATATTGCGGGCATCCAATGTCTCGCCGCGCGGGGTCAGACCCAACGCGCCCGCCTCGACGACACGCGCGGCCAAGGGGATATCGGCGGTGATGACCAGCGATCCCGGCCCGGCGGCATCGGCGATCAGGTCGTCAGCGGCGTCAAAGGCCGCGCCGGCCATGGTCATGGAAATCAGCGGATGATCGGGATGGCGCAGGTATTGTGCCGCGAAAAGGCGCACCGGCAGCCTGTGCCGAAAAGCGGCGGCGTAGATTTCTTCCTTGACCGGGCAGGCGTCGGCATCGACGAGGATCTGGGTCGTCATTGGGGAAAGAAGCCTTCCATGAAGGGCACGGCGATCTGCGCGCCCGACGCTTCGGTCAGGCTGAGCGTTCCGCGGGTGATCGACAGCGCCACAACCTCGACCCAGCCAGGCGGGCGCGGCAAAGAGATCATCGCATGCCGGATGACATGCCGTGGCCCCAAAGACAGGGTGGTCGGGACGCCAAGCGCCGTCAGCCGGTTTTCCCCCGTCGCGGCGCCGAGGCCCGAGGGGCCGTTCGCAACACCGTCCTCGATGCCGATCACCCCGGTATGCCGCCCGTTCCACGGCGGAAACTCGCGCCCGCCATTCGAGATCCACAACATGGTGATCGGCAGTACCCGCGCCTCCTTGACGATCACCAGCATGTCATCCTCGGCCTGCCGGATCACAACCGTCCAGCCCAGCCGTGCCCCCCGCGCCTCGACCAGGATCGCGAAATCCTCGACCCGGTGACGGGCCGGATACTGGCGCAGGTCCCATTGACGGCCATCTTCGCAATCGAGATGAAGATCGCCGCGCAACTGGTTGACGGACCAGAGATTGCGACCAGGGCACAGCGCCAGCGGATCGGTCAGGGCCGCCCGCTTGGGCGAAAAGGACAGTCGCCCGCCCTCGGCCATGTGGCTCATCGGGTGGTGGGCCAGCGTCACCTCGCCCAAGCCCCCTTCGATCACATGCGTCTGCAACAGGCCGGACTCGACCAGTTGCACGCGCTTGGTGATCTCGGCCCCGTAGGGGCGCGCCCCAAGGCGCAGGGTGGCATGGGCCACGTCATGCTCGAGGATCGTCCACGCGCTGTTGGCCGTCCAACCATGCAAAGGATCGTCGCCCGAGGCGGCGGCCCCAAAGGGCAGACAGAGAAAATCGCCGGCCAGGCGGCGCTCGACCAAGGGGAGCTCGGCATCCGCCTGCACCTGCGGGTCGTCGCGCCAGGCCGCGGCATGGAGCGGCTTGCGGCCCGCCACCTGCCAACTGGGGATGTTGCCCACCGCCGGGTCGATCAACGCCACCGCATCGGCATGGGCCAGCCGGATCATGCGGGCGCGGCCACCTTTTTCAGGGCGGCCGCCAGCAGTGCGGCATCCGACCCGACGCCGAGGAACGTCACCCCGCAATCGATCATGCGCGCCTCGGCCTCTTCGCCGAACACGATGATCCCGGCGGCTTTGCCGGCATCGCGGATGATCGCGATCCCCCGTTCGACCTCGTCCCACAACTCGGGCGCATCGAGCGCGTCGCGATAGCCCATATCGGCGCCGAGGTCGGCCGGACCGATGAACACGCCATCGACCCCGTCGACAGCGGCGATCGCCGCCAGATCCGCCATCGCCGCCCGGCTTTCGGCCTGCACGAGAATGCAGATTTCCTCGTTCGCCGTGGCGGCATAGTCGGCCGTGTTGCCATAGGCGGCCGCGCGCGCGACGGCAGCCCCCATGCCACGCACGCCTTCGGGCGGATAGCGGCAGGCCCTGACCACGGCCTCGGCCTCGGCCACGGAATCGACCATGGGCACGAGCACGGTCTGCACGCCAAGGTCGAGCGCCTGCTTGAGGATCCAGTCCTGCGCCACCGGCACGCGCAGCACGGCGGTCGTTCCGGTGCCCTCCAGCGCGATCAACTGGGCCCGGATGCCGGTCGGGTCCCACGGGCCATGTTCGCCGTCGATCAGGCACCAGTCGAAGCCCGCCCGCCCCGCGATCTCGGCCGTCACCGGGCTGTCGAGATTGAGCCAGAGGCCGCGTTGCAACTGGCCCGCCGCCAGGGCGGCTTTCACGTCGTTTCGGGGTGCCGGCATTCTGCCCTCCGTGCTTTTTTCCTTAGGTCGCGCCGCCGGTGACCGCCCGATACCATGCCCGGATCGCGGCGCGCTCGTCCTCTTCGATGTAGGACAGGTTGCCGGGCGGCATGGCGTGGGTCCACCCCCGCCTGCAAGTAGATGTCGCGGGCATGGGACGCGATCCGCGCCTCGCTGTCCAGCATGACACCGCCCGGCGCCACGGCGAGGCCGGGCCAATAGACCTCTTCGGCGTGACACATCGAACAGCGCGCCATGATGATATCGGCCACTTGCAGAAAATCGTCATGTTCGACAAAGGGTTGAAAGGCGGGGTTCACCCGCACCTCCTGCTGCGGCGCGTCGGCAAGGGGCACCACCGACAGCCAGACGATGGCCCCGAAAATGGCCGCCGTCGCGCCCCAGGTCCACCAGCGATAGCCGCCGCGCGCATGCATGGTGTTGAAAAAATGCCGAATCGTCACCCCCATCAGAAACACCAGCGCCGCGATCAGCCAATTGAACTCGGACGCGAAGGCCAGCGGGTAGTGATTTGACAACATGAGGAAAATCACCGGCAGCGTCAGGTAATTGTTATGCGTGCTGCGCAGCTTGGCGATCTTGCCGTATTTCGGATCGGGGGTGCGCCCGGCCTTGAGATCGGCCACGACGATCTTTTGGTTGGGGATGATGATGATCGCGACATTCGCTGTCATGATCGTGGCCGTGAACGCCCCGAGATGCAGCAGCGCGGCCCGCCCCGAAAAGACCTGGGTATAGCCCCAGGCCATGACCACGAGCAGCGCGAAAAGCAGCAGCATCAACACCGTTGGGCTGTCGCCCAGCCGGGATTTGCACAAGAGATCGTAGATCACCCAACCGACGACCAGCGACAGCGCCGACAGGCCGATGGCCTGCCAGGGGGCAAGCTCCATCACCGTCCAGTCGATCAGGTAAAGCTCGGCCCCGACCCAGTAGACCAGAACCAGCAGGGCAAAGCCCGACAGCCAGGTCCAGTAGCTTTCCCATTTGAACCAGGTCAGATGCTCGGGCATCTGCGACGGGGCGACCATGTATTTCTGGATATGGTAGAACCCACCCCCGTGCACCTGCCATTCCTCGCCATCGGCGCCGCTGGCGGGCCTGGGGTCACGCACCAGCCCGAGATCGAGCGCGATGAAATAGAAACTCGACCCGATCCACGCAATCGCCGTGATGACATGGAGCCAACGCACCGCAAACTCGGCCCAGTGCAGCAGGATGGTGGTGTCCATAAGCGTCCCCTCGCGCGTGCGCGCCCCATGCATGACTGTCACGGGATCGTTCGTTTTGCAGGCATTTCGGCGAAAACACGGGGGATGCGCAAGGGGCGCGCCGCCGGGCCCGCCCAACGGGGCTTGCCCTTTGCGGAAAATGGGGCTTAATCCGCCGGCATCTGCTTCAATCACGGGCACATGGCGCATTGGCGCGGGGTCAAAGGGCCGTTCGCGCCACGCGGCCGTCGCGGCCCGTCCTGCCCTCGAACAACCGGACATGCCATGCCCAGCATCGAAAGCCTGAACCCCGACATCCCGCTCTTTGCCCGCACGGGGATCAACCTTGCCTCGCAGGGGCTTGGCGCGCGGGCGGTCTGGGCCAGCAACCAGTTCTTCGCCCCGCTGGAACGCATGCTGCATGATTCCGACCCGGTCTTCATCGAGGGCAAGTTCGACGACCACGGTAAGTGGATGGATGGCTGGGAAACGCAGCGTCGCCGCGATGGCGGGCATGACACCGCGATCATCCGGCTGGCCGGGGCGGGCCGGATCATCGGTTTCGACATCGACACCAGCCATTTCACCGGCAACTACGCCCCGGCCTGCAAGATCGAGGCCTGCTCGTTCCGGGGCGAACGTCCGCCCGAGGAGCAGAGCTGGGTCACCATCCTGCCGCACAAGCCCTTGGGGCCGTCGGCGCATCACTTCTTCAAATGCGAAAGTTTCGAAAGCTGGACGCATCTGCGCGTGCATATCTACCCCGATGGCGGCATTGCACGGCTGCGGGTTTATGGCGTGCCGGAACTGGATGCCGCCAATGCAAAGGGCGAGATCGATCTGGTCGCCGCGCTGAATGGCGGGCGTATCCTGGGCTTTTCCGATGCACATTACGGCGATTACAACCGCCTTCTAGCCCCGGGTCGCGGCATCAACATGGGCGACGGCTGGGAGACGCGGCGCCGTCGCGAGCCGGGTTATGACTGGATGATCATCGCCTTGGGCGCGCGCGGCGAAATCGAGAAATGCGTGATCGACACGGCCCATTTCAAGGGCAACTTCCCCGACAGCGCGTCGATCCAGGCCGCCGACCTGCGCAATTTCGGTGACGGGTTGACCGATGCGCTGATCACCGACTCGATGTTCTGGAAAGAGCTGTTGCCCCAGCAGAAACTGGGCGCCGATGCCGAGCATTCC